>JBGSHJ010000047.1:0-52126 GCA_041752315.1 Pseudomonadales bacterium | reverse complement strand
TGGGGGTGCGGATACCGACACCCTCGACTACACCGGTTCATCGACGACCTCGATCAGTGTGACCTTGAACGGGTCAACCCTGGCGACGGTGACATCAACCGGTGATGCAAACGATACGGTTCGCAACATCGAGAATGTCATTGGTACCGGTGGTGTGGATACCATCACTGGTGACAGTGCAGCCAACGTTTTTGCAGGCGCCGCAGGCAACGACGTGCTCGCCGGGCGTGGTGGTGATGACACGCTGGATGGTGGTGCAGACAACGACACTGCGGATTACACCAACGCGGTTGGCGGTGTGACGGCCAGCCTTGCGACACAGACCGCCAGCAATGATGGCGATGGCAGCAGCGACACGTTCATGAGCATCGAGAACCTGACCGGCTCGGGATTGGCAGACACACTGACCGGCAGCGCCGGTGCCAACGTGATCAGTGCAGGCACTGGCAACGACACCGTGGATGGTGGCGCGGGCAACGACACGATCATCGCATCCGATGGTGCGGACACCTTTGATGGTGGGGCCGACAACGATACGGTGGATTTCTCCGGGGCCACCGCGAACTCGATCATTGTCACCTTGAATGGTGCAAACGACGTCACCGTCACAGTCAACCTGGACAGCAACGATGTTGTGCGCAACATCGAGAACGTCATCGGTACCGGTGGAGTTGATGCCATCACCGGTGACAGTCTGGTCAACATACTCAGTGGCGGGGCCGGCGATGATGTGCTTGCCGGTCGGGGTGGCAGTGACACGCTGGATGGTGGAGCAGACAACGACACTGCGGATTACACCAACGCGGTTGGTGGCGTGACGGCCAGCCTTGCGACACAGACCGCCAGCGATGATGGCGATGGCAGCAGCGATACATTCATCAGCATTGAAAACCTGACCGGTTCGGCCAATGCAGATGTGCTGACCGGCAGCACGGGAAACAACCTGATCCAGGGCATTGGTGGTGCCGACGTGATCAGTGCTGGTGCGGGTGATGACACCGTCAATGCCGGGGCAGGCGATGACACGATCATCTGGGGCACCGGTGCCGACACCTATGATGGTGGCGCCGACACCGACACGCTCGATTACAGCGGTGCAGGCGCGATCACAGCAGGTTCCATCCTCGGGACGTCAGGAACCCTCACCACGGGTGGTGAACTGGATACGGTTGCAAGCATCGAGAACTTTGTCCTGACTGCCAACAACGACCTGCTGACGTTTGATACCAGTGCACTTGCGTCCATTGGAACGGTGGATGCTCAGGGTGGCAGCGATACGATGAGGATCGACGACCTGGCCAATGATCTGACCGACGCCAACCTGGATGGCGCAAGTTTCGCTGCGATCTTCAGCGATGTCGAAGAACTGGACTTCCGTGGCACAGACCTCACCGGTGGTGACACATTCGACATCGGCAATGACGAAATCGGTTCGATCAGTGGTGGGACGAGTCTGGCGATCCGCGTGGATATCGCGACCATCGCGTTGTCTGACATCAACCCGCTGGCGCAGGGTGGCGCAACCATCATTGGTGACAATACGGTAGGAAACACGCGGACGGTTGATTGGGACAACGGTACGCAACTGGTGATCAATGGTGGTGTATAGCGTTGGGTGTTCCGTCATTCGCTGGTTTGCGGTGCAACGCCGTGCGTGGGTCACTCAAGCGTTGCGTCGCTCGAACAGCGTACCGGCGCTATTGCTGCTTCAGCCAGATGCTCCTGCAAGATCTGTGCAATCAGGCAGTGGCCGACGGTCGTCGGATGGGTCCAATCCCAGAACAGGAAGCGTTCAGGCGAGTCGCAGGTGATGCCGTCCTGCACGCAGGGTCGTTCAATCCGCAAAGAGGCCGCCTCGGCTCGGGCATGCAGCCCTGAAGTCAGGTCCAGACGGGTGATGTGATTGTCCGGCCAGGTTGTCGCCGCCCGCTCGACGCCTTTTCCGATCGCTGTTTCGAGACTCACTGCCGCCTCGTTGTAAACCCTTGCAAAACGTTCGCCCAGAAGTGGTGTCAGAGTATTTCCTCCGGTGGTCACCACCACGATGCGACCAAAGCCGAATTTAACGGCGCGCTCAACGAGCGTCATCGTGTTGGCCGCTGCCTGGTCGACCGTGGCGATCACCCCACCGGTTGGCAGCGGCGTCCGCAATTCCTCCAGCAGCCGACGGGGAGCGCTCATGGCAGCGGTGTCAACGGCCCACGCCAGATCGTTGACACCGCCCCAGATGACCAGAGTGTCGTCGGGCGTGAATTGGTATCGACGATGCATGTTTTCGAATTGCCACTGCATTCCGTAAGGCGCGTAGGTCGGCAGCAACCAGCCGCCCACCTGCCTCGTCAGTTCGTAGCCGGTGGTGGCACGAGCCACTGCGTAGTTGATCACCCGCACTTCAGGAGGCGGCAGTTCACCGCTCGGTAGTGTCCACGCAGGCAGAATGACCTCTCCTGGAAACAACTGGCTTACCCAAAGAGGTCCGTTGGAGCGGACTTCGGGAATGGGGTTCGATGCATCTGCCGGAGCGACGGCCTCAGGAATCAACACTGCAAAGTTGCCTGTGTCCGAGTAGCTGTCACCGACGACAAAAAGTCGTTGGGCGGCAGCCACGGCCAGAGAAGACAATGGCATCAGCAGCAGGCAGAAAACAAGGCGCCAGACAAACTCTGCAGATGTTGAAGATGCACCGTTCAGGATGATTCGCCAGAATTTTGCGAACAGTATTCTCACCAGCTTGTGCACTGTTTCGCAACTACCTGACAAATCCACTACAGAGCCTCAACCGCCACAACAGGATGTGTCGTACAGTGATCTCATGTGCATCCCTTGCAGAACGGAGCCGATGCAAAACGGAGATCGACGGCGGGAGGCTGACAGTGGCACAGGCCGGACCGTCGCAGCCGCTCGTTTCGAAAGGCGGAGTCTGAGTCAACCGGGAGGATGATGAGAGCGATGGAACACAAACTGGCACAGCTATTTCATGCGTTGTTTCCCGAAACCAGGAAGATGCGGGCAGAAACGATATCGGTGGAGTCTGTGCCCCAGTGGGACTCGGCTGCTCACGTCAATCTGATCGCGGCGATTGAAAACGAATTCGACCTGTACTTTGACGACGTCAAGGAACTGCTTGAATTGACTGATTTCCAGTCGGTCAGTCGATATGTCCATCAAGCGCTCGCACCTCAATAACCGTCCCGGTGACTGGTGTCGGACCACGGCCCGATGAAATTTCTCGAAGCGGCCGCGTTGGCCGAATCGGCTGCTGCTGCACCGACCTTTGTGCTTGCATGCAGCGCAAATCTCTCGGCACTGGAAGTGTTCGTGGCTGCACGCAGCGTGTGCGCCGGCAACCCGGCGCGCATGGTGCAGCTTCCCTTTGGCACCCTGCAGCAACACCTTCGTTCCGGAGCCTGCAATACAACAGAAGTTCGTCTGCTGTTGCCTTGGGATTTTCTGCCTGAACTCGACTGGCGGACGGGGCGCGGGGCTGCAGCGGCGAGCCTTGAGGACATGCTGAACCGGATCAGTGCCTTCGAATCGATGCTCGCCAGTTGTCCCGGTACCTCGGTGTACCTGGATTGCCCTCTTCCTCCGCTCCATCACGACCATCGCATCAACAAGTGCCTGAGGTTGCGTCTGCATGCGGCAGGAACCCGTTTGGGCACTGTTCTGCCTGCGGAAATGTTCAGTCTCGACAACTACTGTGCGTCCGGCAGTGTGCTGTCACCGCGATTCCTCGATGCGGCAGCACAGGAAATCGTGAGCTGCAGGGCAGCCGACCCTGCGCCTGGAAAGGTACTGGTCACCGACCTCGACAACGTCATGTGGCACGGTGTGATCGGCGAAGACGGTGCCAATATTGCCTGCTCGCCCGAAGGTCGCGGTTATCCACATTTCATCTATCAGAACGTGCTGCAGACGCTGAAGGAAAATGGAGTGATCCTCGCTGTTGTCAGCCGCAACGACCCCCAGCTTGCCAATGCAGGGCTGGATCATCCTGACATGGTGCTCAGGCGCGACGACTTTGTGGCGGTGCTCGCTTCTTATCAGTCCAAGTCGTCGCAGATCGAGAGACTCGCGCGACACCTGAACCTCGGTCTTGCGAGTTTTGTGTTCGTTGATGACAACCCGGTTGAGCTGCAGGAGGTGCAGGCGGCCTTGCCGGCAGTGACCACGCTGCAGTTTCCGGCCTCCGTGAATGAACTGCCGATCCTGACCAGCCAGTTGGGAGCACTCTTTTCCAGGCCACATGTCACAGATGAAGATCGCCGACGCACGTCCTTGTATTGCGTATCGCTCGCCGGTATCGCGCCGACGCAGGCGAAAGGAGCGGACATCACCGGCTTCCTCGGGCAACTGGGGATGCATCTGACCATACGCGAACCTGGCGTGGAGAATTCCGCTCGCGCGCTCCAGCTCATTGGCAAGACCAATCAGTTCAATCTGAACGGCCGGCGCCTTGACGTGGAAGCGCTCCGCGACTGCATCGGCTCCGGCGGCCGGCTTTTTACTGCAAGCCTTGTGGACCGCTACGGCGCACACGGTGAAATACTGGCTTGCCTGATTGCCGGCGACGGGACCGTGGAGACGCTGGTGATGTCCTGTCGTGTATTCCAGCGACAGGTGGAGTTTGCTTTCCTGGCGCACCTGGACGAGGTGCTCGGGTATCCATCCTTCCAGTTCCGATACCGGTGCACCGCCAGGAACGAACCGACCCTTCGGTTTCTGAAGACTCTTCTGGGCCGACAATCCAGCGCACCGGATCTTGAGGATGGGCTGGTGGTCATTGAACAGACAGCACTGAAGACGGCGTGTGAGAGCTCCCTGGCACTGTTCAAAATGGAATCGCAGTGAGTTCGGGACACGCCAGCTGGGTGAGATCGGGAGGTGCTTGCCTGCACGTGACGCTGCATCTGCGGAGCGACGCCTGGCGCGATCTGTGTGTAGTTGTCGTGCCGCCAGTTGGCCATGAGTACACCCACTCGCACAGCTCGGTGCGGCTGTTGTGCGAGCAGTTATGCGAGGCAGGGTTTCCAGTGGCCCGATTTGATCTCGAGGGTACGGGCAATTCACGCCGAGGTGACCCAAAGGGGCGATTGCTGGGTGCATGGTTACAAAATGTCGCCGATGTTGTCGACTGGTTGAAGGTACGGACAGGTTGTACCAACGCGAGTGTCGTCGGCCTGCGCATGGGCGCAACGGTAGCTGCGCTATACGCGCAGATTCAGCAGGTACACAGTCTTGTGCTTTGGGCGCCGTGCATGACCGGTGCTGCCTTCCTGCGCGATTGTCAGATGATCGGCACCGCCTTGCAGTACAGGAAGGACACCGGCAAGCTTGATTGCGGGGGCCTGATTCTGGATGCCGACGCACAGAACGATATCGCCGGGCTCCGCCTTGACCGCACAGTGCCATCAGCCAGCCGGGTTTGTCTCGTTGATCGCGACGACTCACCCAACTCAGCCGCGGTTCGGAACTGGCTGCAGCCGACCGGTATCGAGCTGATGACGACCGTCCAGCCCCGTTATGCGCAGATGATGCGTCAGTCCATGAATTCGCTGGTACCGATAATCTCCATCCGCGAGGTGGTGACCTGGTTCTGTGCCGATGAAAACCTGGCCCAACTGCCAACAAGAAAACTCACGGCTGCTTCCGCATTGCCGGATGCGCCGAATCTGGGCAACGAGGTGTTCTGCGAACTGGGCACCGAGGGCCTGTTCGGTATTCTCAGCCTGCCATCGACGAACGTGTCGCCGAGTGTCGAAACACGCAGCAGGCATGTGGTGGTCATCCCGAACACTGGCGGCGCTCATCATGTCGGTCCATGCAACCTGCACGTCTGCCTGGCGCGAGCACTGGCCGATGCAGGCATCCCGTCGCTTCGGTTTGACCTGCGCAACCTCGGTGACAGCGTGACCGGTATGCCACCCGGAGTTGACCAGCCTTATCCCCGAACAGGCTGGCAGGACATGTCGACCGTACTTGAAGAACTCCACACCCGACATGGCTTTTCCAGTTTCACCGTGGCGGGTTTGTGCTCCGGTGCGTTTACCGGCTTCCAGGCACTCAACCGTTATGTGTCCGGAGAAAGTCCGCATCACATAACGCTGGCTGTTCTGATCAATCCCTCGATCTACTATTGGGACGAAAGCATGGTTGATGACCAGTGCATGAGTTCCAGCCGGTACGAAGCGGTGGTGTCGGCTTTTACGGAAAAACTTGCCAGTGCACACAAGTTCAGGAAGCTGCTGACTGGTGAGGTGGATCTTGTACGGGCCGTATCCACCACGGTGTCCCGACTGGTGACAAGATTGAGAAGTGGGTCGCTTGCGACGCTTGATCGTGCGGGGCTGACCAGGAGCCGGATCGTGAAGGACATCGAAAAGGCTTCCGAGAGGGGCTGTCAGGTGCGCGTGTACGTGGCCGAAGGTGATCCGGCACTGGCAATCCTCCACAACCTCGGTGGCCACTCGGTGGAGCATTTGATCGCTCGTGGCACCCTGCCAGTGACCGTCCTGAGCGGCGCAGACCATACCTTCTCGGCGGCTGAGTCCAGGGACAGGCTGGTCCGAATGCTGGTCGCCGATTTAAGCACCACATTGCTGAACCGGGATTTCGGGACAGAGCCCCAGGGAGGGGATGTGAGCAGCATTGACCTGTTCCGGCCCCGAAGACGGCCTGGAGGACACACCTCGTACGACGGACTGCAAAAAGCGAGATAGCGCGAACCACTGCCCGTCGGGATTTGCAGGATCCGGTACCACAGGTTTGATGGATCGAGCGCGTTTGAATGTTCGTGAACCGGTTGATCGGCAACTGCACGCACGTCTGCGCAGTTCGGCCGCTATTTCCGTCTGTCGAATTTTCCGAGAGCAACGGCCAGGATCCCGGGACGTCTGGTTGAACCACCCATTGAGAGGGGTGGTCGCTCAGCCAACGGCTGATTCCAGAATAGTCTGCCTGAGGTCAGAAGTACCTTTTGGCAGGTCGGCTACGGACTCGTTCCCACCGGTCAGTGACGGATCGGGTTCCGGCTTTCGGGCAGAGCCTTGCCTGCCGATGGTGTAGTGGCCGCGGAATTGCCACCGAGTTTGGCCAGCACGGCGTTCTTGGGCCCGTCCGCCACGACCCGCCCACCATCCAGCATGACAAGACGATCAACGAGGTCGAGCATCGAGCTGCGGTGGGTCACCATGATGAACGTACGATCCTTGAGCCAGTCGGCCAGCTGGGTTTTCAGGCGTGCTTCCAGCGTCGAGTCAAGACCGGTTGCGGGTTCATCAACCACCAGCACCCTTGGATTCCTGACCAGAGCCCTCGCGATCGATACCGTCTGCCGCTGGCCACCGGACAGGTGCGAGCCGTTTTCGCCGACGGGTGTGTCCAGCCCGTAACCTGCCTGCTTGAGTACCAGATCAAGACCAGAAACAACGATGGCTTCAGCGACGTGATCATCTGCGGAATCCTCGGCACCGAGCAGGACGTTGTCTCTGATGGTGCCATCAACAAAAAACGGTGACTGTGGCACAAAGGCCAGAGCCGTTCGCAGGCGTGCCGGTGCCAGGTCGTCGATGTGGGTGCCACCCACGTCGATATCTCCGTGGTAACCATGCATCATCCCGGTGAGAAGTCCTGCCAGCGTCGACTTGCCGGCACCGCTCGGACCAATGAGTCCGACCCGCTCGCCCGGTTTTATCTCCAGCTGTATGCCGGACAGCGCGGGGCGTCTCTGACCTGGATATGTGTACGAAACGCTTCGCAGGGATACGGCCCCCTCCAGAAATCCGTCTGCAGATTGGGCGATTGCGCGTTCACCCTCATGCGGCAGCTTGAACAGGCCATCAATGGCGATGAGCACATCACGGGACTGCTGCCAACGACTCACCACGCCACCGAGATTGACGATTGGTGCGATGGCACGACCGGAGAGAATCGTGCACGCGATCAACCCCCCGATGGTCAGTAGGCCGGCCTGGATCTGGAAAACCCCAACGACCACCACGAGCACATGCACCACGCTGACCGCAGACATTGAAACGTTTTGTACCAGGCCGAGCATGAACTGATTGAATCGGGCGGAACGTGCTGAATTTTCGGCTACCGCGTTCCAGCGGAACAGACGGCCACCAAGGGCATTGAAGAGTTTGAAGGTTACCGCGCCTGCCAGCATTTCCATCAACAGGGTCGACTTCTTCTGCTGGGCAGAAAAATGGCTTGCAGTTGCCCTGTTGATCGGAATCTGAATCGACGCATTGATCGCAAGAATGATGATCGCGCCAACCACTGGTACGGCGACCAGGGCAGGTGAAATCAGGTACATGACGGTCATGAACAGTATGAAAAAAGGCAGGTCCACGGCAGTAGGTATCAGGCGTGAAGCATAAAACTCGCGAATTCCCTGCAATTCCCTGAACAGATTGGCGCGTTCTCCGATCGACAGCTGCATGTGTTCAGGATTGATCAGCAGCAGTCGTTCCATGAGCGCGCCATCGAACTGGCCACCAACCCGGGAAGCTACGCTTTCGAGAATGTAGGTGCGCCCGGTTTTCAGCAGGAAGTCGAAGAGCAGGGCGATCAATACTCCTGCGGACAGAACAGTGAGTGTTTCCGTTGCGAAATTGGGAATCACGGAGTCGTAGACGTTCAATGTGAACAACGGGATCAGCAGGATGAACAGGTTGATGAAAACAGAACAGAGCAGAACTTCTGCAAAGCTGGTCCAGTGTTCGTTCAGCGGCCGCCAGAACCAGTCGATTGGTCTGCGGCGCTTCATGTGCTGCGCAGTCGAGGCAGTCTGCTCTTCCCGTGGACGAATCTGGAATTGCCGGCCCACCGTGTTGTCGAAATCGGATTCCTGGGCGGCACGAATCCCCACACCCGGGATGAACATTCGTTCGCTGCCGGTAAGCCTTGGCAGGAAAACACAAGGGTGACTGCCGTCGGAGGCCGTTACCAGTACCGGATGTTCAGCATGGCGAAGGTTCTGACGTGTGGTGTGTGCCTGTTCCATGTGCAGATTCAATCGCTCGCAGAGCAGCGGCAGGTCGCTTGTCGACAGCGACTGCAGTGGTCTTGGCAATACGGCCTTCAGGCTGTCGATGTCCGGTCGCACATCATAGAAGCGCAGAATCTGCTGCAGGCACAAGGCGAGAGGGTCTGTCATTGGCCTGTCCTGGTTTGTCATGCCGGTTCCGTCAGTCTGTGGGCCGGACTGTCCTGCACGAGGCCGTCCGGCGTTGGCATCGATCACGTGGTCGACGAATGAGAAGCAGCGGGTCTCGGTACGGAACTCAAAGCGAAAACTCCCTCAGACGATGCAGTGACGCCAGATGCGCGTGGATCGGCCCCAGATAACCCAGTCTGCGCAATCGCAGAAACGATGCATCATCCAGCTTGCGGAAGGCGACCCGGTCGAGCAGTCGTAGTCCAGCCAGGGTTCGTGTGGTGCTGGTGCCACGCAAGACCAGTCGCTGTTCACGCAACAGATTCATCTCACCCAGCACAGCGACAAACCTGCCAGTAGCGTCATAGTCCTGCTGATAGCTTGTGCAGAAGCTGAGCATTCTGGTGGTCGCCTCGGTGGGTTGACCGTTGTCGAACAAGGGCACACCAGCGGAAACACCGATACGGTCTGAGGCGAGGTCAGCGCACAACACCAGGTTGCCACTGCTCTTGTCGGCTGCAAACGCAAACGGATACCGACGCACATAGGCAGGTACGTAGGCTCCCTTGCGCCAGTGGCCTTGATCATCGACAAAGTCGTTCATGTCCTGGCGGATGCTGAGCAGGGCAACGGGCATGGCGGACTTCCTCTCCCCTTCAACGCTCAGGAAGACGATGGGATAGTGGCCGCTGGCTGCTGAAAATTCGCTGATGGCCAGGGGGACGGCGGAGGTATCGCGAGCAAATGAGAAGTCGCCGCTGACAACAACCTTGAGGTCTGCATGAGCTACCCGGGATAGTGCTTCAGGTGCGTTGTAAAACAGCGGTCTGGTGGCTGATGAGGGGGTTGGCATGGTTTGTATTCCCTTGAGTTTATTCTGATCAGGATTCGCGCAGAGCCCGCTCACCGATCCTGGTGATGGGTTTGAACAGTGCGTGGAGCACGGAAATCTTGCCGGTGAGGATACTCACGTCGGCCGTCATGCCTGGACGAATGGCAAGTGCCTCCTCGTCGCCAATGTGGTCAGAGGCGAGGGATACGCGAACCTTGAAGTGTTCGACATTCTGTTTGTCGACAAAGCTGTCGGGGCTGATGTAGGTCAGCTCCCCTTCGATACCGCCGTACAGCGTATAGTCGTAAGCGCTGATCTTGGTCAGCACGGGCAACGATGGCCAGACCTTGCCCCGATCCAGTGTGCTGATCTGGCCTTCAACGACAAGCGCTTCGTGAGCCGGTGTGATTTCGGCAATGGGTGCACCGGCCTGGATGACACCACCGACGGTGTTGATGTACAGCTTGTTCAGAACACCATCGATTGGTGAAGGGATGGCTGATCGTGCCACCTCATCCCTGTAAGCAGAAACCCGTTCGTTGAATTGTTGCAGGCCGAGTTGTGCCTGGTTCAGGGCTTCCGAGAGTTTTCCCTGCTGCGTCTGGCGTGTTTCCGCGAGTGTACTCTCCAGTTCGATCCGTTCAGCTCGCAGGATGGGAATCTCGTTGCGTGCCTGCTCAAGCGAGGTGATCAATCGGCGATGCACGGCGATGGCGTCCAGGTATTGAGCTTCGGATGTGGCACCGGACTTGAAAAGCTTCTGCTTGATCTGTGCCTGGCGGGCAGTGATGGTCTGCTCCTTTTCCAGGTTCTGGACACGAGCGGTGAGTGCTTCCAGCGAGAGGATCTTCTGATTCAGGCGTTCCTGCACGGCCTTGATGGCTTCATTGAACTGTCGACGATTGGCGCGAAAGAGTGCGATTTCTGCGTTCACCAGGTCGGGATTCGCGGCCAGAAATTCCGGTGGGAAAACAATCTCATCCACTTCGGCCAGTTCGGCCTCCAGGCGAACTCGAGTGGCGGTCAGCGACTCCTGCTCGAGTCGGGTTTCCCGGAGGCGACTTTTGGCCATGGTGTTGGCAACCAGGAAAAGGGTTTCACCGGCCTTCACGGCTTGCCCTTCCCGGACCAGAATTTCTTCGACGATGCCACCTTCGAGATGCTGGACGGTTCGTGCATTGCCGGAAGGAACAACCCGACCCGTCGCGCGGACGTGCTGATCAATCTGCGAAGTGCTCGACCAGAGCAGAAAAACCACGAACAGGCCAACGACTACCCAAACCATGGGCCGATAGCGCCAGAGTTCATCGGTCTTTGCAAAAACATCCATGTCTTGAGGATAGCTGTCGGATTGAAGTGAGCCAGCCCGTCATGAGCGCGGAAGGTGGGTCCTGCTCTCCATGCTGGCTGGGCATCCGTCTCGCACCGTGATCTGGTACTCAAACACGGTGTCAATCTTCTGGCGCGACGAGTCCGCCCGGCAGAAAGGGGCTACGGATCAGTGTATCTGGACGACGGGAATCAGGCGTGTCTGTCGGCTGCGGCCCCATCGGATCAATCCCCAGAACGCGAGCAGTGCTCCCGCTGTGACGGGAATGATCGTCTTCAGCGCGGATGGCAGGTCCTCCGCGCCACCCGCCAGTTGATAGACGATGACGCTGACCGCATACGCAACAGTGACCGACCACAAGGTGCTGAAGGCGGCCCAGAATGCACCAATCTCCTTGAAGATGACGCCGATGGTGGCCACACAAGGCATGTACAGCAGGATGAACAACAAATAGGCAAACGCACCGATCCGCCCATTGAAACCCGCCTGCATCGCGCCAATCGTCCCGATCTCGACAGCCTGGGCTTCAGCCTGGGCCGCAATATCGCTGGTGTCGCCAAGATCCAGTCCCAATGGGTCAAGAACCAGATCGCGTATGGCGGCCAGGTTGCGGGGCACGGATGCAAAAGCTTCCTGGATTCCAGCTCCTAGATCGTACGCACCTTCCCGGGTTCCCGGCGCGTAGAGTGCATCCAGCGTGCCGACGACGACTTCCTTCGCGAATATGCCGGTGAAGATCCCGACGGTTGCTGGCCAATTGTGTTCTTCGATTCCCAGTGGATGGAACAATGGCGTGATGGCCTTGCCGATGGCGCTCAGGACAGAGCGTTCGGAATTCTCGTTTCCGAAACTGCCATCGGTACCCACGGAATTTGCCGTGTTCAGCAGGATCACGACAATCACGATGGCCTTTCCCGCGCGCATCACAAAACCCTTCAGACGCTGCCAGGTCTGCAACAGCAGACCTTTCAGGGTTGGCATGTGATAGGACGGCAACTCCAGAATGAAGACACCGTGGGGCTGGGCGATGAGATAACGTCGGACAACCAGCGCGGACAGTACTGCCACGGCGACACCAATGAGATACAGCGCAAAGACGACGTTCTGTCCACCGGTTGGGAAAAAAGCGGTCGCAAACAGGGCGTAAACCGTCAGCCGTGCCCCGCAGGACATGTACGGCGCCATGATCGTCGTGAGAATTCGATCGGGTTCCCGATCGAGCGCTCGAGTCGCCATCACGGCGGGGACATTGCAACCAAACCCGACGATCAGCGGCACAAAGGATTTTCCTGGCAGACCCAGCCGTTTCATCAGCCGATCCACGATGAACGCAACCCGGGCGATGTAGCCGGAGTCTTCCAGAAACGACAGTGCGAGGAACAGGCAGCCGATCACGGGAATGAAGGTACCTACCAGCTGGATACCACCCCCTACACCATCGGCGAGCAGCACGGTGAGCCATGCTGGAACGCCGATGTACTGCATGAACTGCCGCGGTAATTCGACAAACAGGACAGTGCCCATCCCATCGAACCAGTCGATGAAAGCCGAGCCGACGTTGATGGAAAACATGAACATCAGGTACATCGCCGCCAGGAAGATCGGAAAGGCGAGGTAGCGGTTCAGCACGATGCGATCGATGCGCTCGGTCATCGTACTGTCGATTCTTGATTGCTGGACACAGCTCGAAACAAGCTGATCCACGTGAGCGAAACGCGCCTCCGGCGAAACGAATGGCGCCAGGTGACGTGCCGGATGTGCATCAACGTGTTCAACGGCATCGCGCAAGGCGCCGATCCCTTCGCTGCGACTGGCGATGATGCACACCACCGGGCAGCCCAATGCGTTGCCAAGCGCAGTCGCGTCGATGTGCATGCCATGCTGGTCGGCAACGTCCATCATGTTCAATGCGACCACTACGGGGAGTCGGGCTTCGATGAGCTGCAGCGTGAGGTACAGGCCGCGCGCCAGACTCGATGCATCCAGAACGTTGAGGATGGCTGTACATCGGCTGGACTGGAGAAACTCCTGGGTGATGCGTTCATCCAGCGATTCGGCGGTGCCTGCGAGGCTGTAGGTGCCGGGCAGATCGACGACCTCCACCTGATGGCTGCCATGCCTGTAGTGGCCCGACTTTTTTTCGACGGTGACACCGGGCCAGTTGCCGACGTGTTGGCGTGCTCCGGTGAGTGCGTTGAACAACGTTGTCTTGCCGCTGTTCGGATTGCCAACCAGGGCAATGGTGGTGTCAGCGTGCATGGCTTGCCATCACCTCCGATCGCCCGTGCACTTCCGGGAAAGGGAGATACCTGCTCCCATGCAGGCGGCTACGGCACCTCATTGTTTCTGCACCAGCAGGTCGCCGGCTTCCGCCGGACGCAGTGCCAGCGAAAAACCGCGAAAGCGAATTTCGAGAGGGTCACCCAGGGGGGCCTTGCGAAGCACCTCGAATCGGGTACCGGGAATCAGGCCCAGGCGCAGGAGGCTGTCAACGTAGGCACTGCGGCTGGCGAAACCGACCACAATGGCGTGATCGCCGACCGCCAGGTCGCTCAACAACAGGGATGCAGTGACAACCGGATCGCCCGACACAGGTTCTTCTGACTTGAGGATATTTATGAGCTTGAATTTAAATGCAATTGATTCTCATTTGCAACACAAACTTTGGTCACATGAGATATCCGCAGCACGCAGCGAACGTGAAATCAGTGCTGGCTCAGCGTTTGGGTTTTCTCACGTACAGCACCAGTTCGTGGTCCACCAGATCGAAACCATGTTCCGTGGCGATCTCCCGCTGCAGCGTTTCGATGCGTTCGCTCAGGAACTCCATGACCTGTCCGGTATCAACATCCACCATGTGGTCATGATGATTGTCGGTAGCAAGTTCATAGACTGAGTGACCGTCGTCGAAGTTGTGGCGTTCGACGATTCCGGCAGTTTCAAACTGGGTGAGTACTCGGTAGACGGTGGCCAGACCGACAGAATCGTCTGACTCGATCAGCTTCTTGTAGACGTCTTCTGCAGAGAGATGGTGAGGATTGGCACGCTCCAGCACCTCCAGCACTTTCAGCCTGGGCAGCGTGACCTTGAGGCCGGCTCGCTTTAGATTATTTCCCTGCACTTTCGTCCAATCGTCGGCTTTGCGGTCACGATAGCCCACGCAGTATCCCCAGTCCACACGTCGCGGCGTACACTCCCGGTCAGTGTTCTTGTAAAAAACCGGAGGGACCATGACGCAGGCAATACTCAATCTGTCCATTCCAGAGCACATCCAGCCGTTGCGCAACAAGGTGCTCCAGTTCATCGAGCAGGAGGTCTATCCGGTCGAGAAGGAACTGCTCGAAGACAAGGTCAGCTCGCGACGGGGCGATGTGCTTCGCGGACTCATGAACAAGGCCAAGGCGCAGGGAATGTGGGCCCTGGGTCATCCGGAAGAGATTGGCGGCGGTGGCTTGCCATTCATGGATTACGTCTTCATCAATGAAGTGGTGGGCCGATCAGAAATTGCCATGGTCGCGCTGGGCACACACAGCCTGCAGGACTCCATCATGCTCCATCGGCATGCAAGTCCGGAGTGGCGCGAGAAATATCTGAAGCCACTGGTGGATGGCGATGTGTTCCCAAGTTTCGGCATGACCGAACCGGGGGTTGCAAGTTCCGATCCGACACAGCTGCAGACACGTGGTGAACTGATTGGCGATGAATGGGTGATCAATGGCCGCAAGTGGTTTACCTCAGGCGCAGCCAATGCTGCCTATACCACCTGCATGGCGCGCACGGAGCCCGATGGCACCCCGCATCATCAGGCGTTTTCCATGATCGTTGTCCCGACCAACACTCCCGGGTACAACATTCTTCGCGATGTGAAGGTGATGGGCCAGGCGGATGGTCACTACGAAGTGGTGTATGACAACGTCAGGGTTCCCAAGGCCAATCTGCTGGGTCCACGGGGACAGGGCTTCAAGATTGCTCAACAGCGACTCGGACCTGGTCGCATCTTCCACTGCATGCGGTGGCTCGGACAGGCACAGCGTGCGTTTGATCTCATGTGCAATCGCGCGAATTCGCGCGTCGCCTTTGGCAAGACTCTGGGTGAGCATCAACAGATCCAGAAGTTCATCTTCGACTCCGCGGCAGAAATTCAGGCCAGCCGACTGTTGACCCTGCACGCGGCACAGAAGATCGATCAGGGTGATGAAGCGCGTGTCGAGATCGGACTCATCAAGGTGTTTGGTGCGCAGATGCTGCACAACGTGGTCGATCGGGCGATTCAGGTTCACGGTGCTCTCGGTGTCACGGAAGATACTCCGCTGGAGCGCATGTACCGGCACGCTCGTTTTGCCCGCATCTATGACGGGGCAGATGAAGTGCATGTACAAAACACCGCAACACGGATCCTGCGAGCCTATCAGCGGGGTGATGGTTTCGATTTTGGCATGCGGTAGGGAAGGCCCATTCATGATTGAACAGGAGCTTGATATCGCGACACCGGATGGCAAGGTCAATACCTTTGTCGTCCATCCGGAGGAGAACGGTCCTTTTCCCGTGATCCTCTTTCTGATGGATGCACCTGGCAAGCGGGAGGAACTGCATGACATGGCACGTCGTCTGGCGACGGTCGGATACTACGTCATGCTGCCGAATCTTTATTATCGGCGGGTGCGTGAATTTGTCATGGCACCGGACAGGCGCCCGGAGATGTTTGCGCACATGAACTCTCTGACCAATGCAATGGTCTGTGCGGACGCCCGCGCACTGCTTGAACATGCGGCAACCGACCCGGCTGCGCGGGGTGGACCGGCAGGCTGTGTGGGTTATTGCATGAGCGGACCATTTGCCATTGCAGCTGCGGCGGCGTTGACGGATCGCATTGCCGCCAGTGCGTCACTCCATGGGGTACGCCTGTTTTCCGATGCTGCGGATTCTCCTCACAGGGATGCACACCTGATCAAGGGCGAACTCTACTTTGGTTGTGCGCAAACCGATGAGTGGGCACCAAGGGAAATGATTGATGGACTGGATCACTGGCTGTCCCGGAGCGGTGTTCGATACCGCATCGAATGGTATCCGGGAACACATCATGGCTTTGTGTTTCCGATGCGAACGGGTGTTTATGACAAGGCATCGGCAGAGCGTCACTGGGAGCGTCTCTTCGACCTTTTCCGCAGAAACATCGACCCAACACGCCAATGATTGCCTCTCCACAATAATGTATGTAGTATGCATACATATAGGAAGCAGAAGTGTGGAGTTCGATCATGCCCGTTTATGCCCGGTGGATCCTCGGTGTTGTCGTGGTACTGTCAATCGCCGTTGCCTACGTCATGCACTCGGTCGGTTTTTTTGCGACCAGTCCGATCTTTGTCACGCAACAGGGCGCGCTGGACGGGTTTGATCCGGTTGAGTACTTTGTCAGTGCCAGGGCAGTGCGGGGTTCGGAGGAACTGACTGCCCAGTGGGGCGGCGCGACCTGGCGATTTGCAAATCGCAGCAACAAGGATGCTTTTCTGGCCGATCCGCGCAAATATGTTCCTGCATATGGTGGTTATTGTGCATATGCCATGGCCAACAACTATGTTGCCAACAGCGATCCGGAAGCTTTTACCGTGGTCGGAGATCGACTGTTTCTCAACTTCGACATGGAAACGCGAGCGGGCTGGCTCGCTGACCGGAGTGTGATGGTTCAGGCTTCCGATCGGAATTGGCCGGCTTCCCGCCCCGGGAAGCATGAACAATGATCCGAACCTGGATTGCATGGCAGAAGCTGACAGGGTATCGGTACTGGAGTCCGCTGCATTGAGCAACGTTTTTGGTGCCATGGCACTGTTCGCAGGCGACAGGATCTCCACCGCGGTGGAATCGGAGACCGGCCTGAATGGCATCACCGTGTCGGCACTGGTTTCAATTGCGCATGCTCCGGGGGAGTCCATCGATTTCCTCGCAACCACGCTGCGCCGTTCACACTCAACGGTCGTTCGATTGGTTGGCGGACTTGTTGATCAGGGTCTGGTCAGTCGTGGCTCGGGAGTTGATGCCAGGGTTGTCAGCCTTGAATTGACCCGTAGTGGCAAGCAGATGGTGCGCAAGGCGCTGGCAAGTCGCGTGCTGGTGCTGGATGAACTGTTGTCCAAACTGGATCCGGTTGAACGTGACACGCTGGAAACACTGTCCTGGAAGCTCATTTCGTCGAATGTCGAAGATGAGGCTCATGCACTGTGGATCTGTCGGCTGTGTGATGGCGAGGTCTGTGATCCGTGTCCGATGGTCGCCGTTTTTGGTGATGATTGAGACGGGGAATCGGTCGCTGCATCTGCGGACGACAGGATGGATCTGCCCGTGGAGATGGACAATCCTGCGATTACCTCTTGTCTTCCGATGCGGGCCAGCTTGGTCACAACAAGTCAGCGATACGCAACTCCCGGATACGATCCAGGTGCACTGAATCAGGCCGGTGATCCGGTCACTCCCACACGTGCCGCCGCCTTGAGAATGCCGTTCCAGGAGTTTTCATCAATTTCGATGCCGCTCTTCAGTCGTGCGGCCATGGTCTCCTGTTCAGGCTCGCCGGGCACACGAACCTTGTCAAAACCCAGCGCAGGTGTGGTGGAATGCAGATAGTCGACCATTTCCTTCACTTCGTGCTGAAAACGTTCCAGTCCGCCAAAGGCCGCGGGATCAACGATGAGCATGAACATGTGATTGACGATGTGATGGCCCCGTGGGTGTTCTGGCTGAGCCGTCCACTCCCCGGCGAGTCCGCCGCCCAGCAGCTCACACATGACTGCCAGCCCGTAACCCTTGTGCTGGCCGAACGGCCCGAGTGAACCGAGTGGCTGTTCGAACATCACCCTGGGTGACGTTGTGGGTACTCCTTCGTGATCGACCAGTGCACCCGGCGGTACGTCGATGCCCTTGTGCCAGGCAACGCGTACCTTCCCCAGTGCCACGGCGCTGGTGGCAAGGTCCAGAACCAGCGGCCAGGTGCCTGGCCGTGGAACCACCACGCAAAATGGATTGGTCGTCATCCGCGGCTCACGCCCGCCCCAGGGAGAAACGGCGGGGTTGTGGCCAACCACATTGACAAAATGCACGGAAACCAGGCCTGCGGCAGCGCACTGTTCACCATAGGAACCGATTCGTCCAAGGTGATGGTTGTTGCGGCTGCCGATGCATGCAACACCCATCTGCTTTGCGCGTTCGATGCCCAGTGCCGTTGCTTGTCTGCCGACCACCTGACCAAAACCGAATTGCCCATCGACGACCAGCACCGCACCACGATCCTGGAGGGTCCGTGCAATGGCGTTGGGTTTCAGCAGGTCTGTGAGGATGTTGTTCACATAGGCGGGCACCATGCCGACACCGTGTGAATCATGTCCCTTGAGATTGGCTTCGACCAGATGGGTTGCAACCAGTGTGGCGTTTGCGTCACTCGCTCCAGCGGCGACAAAGATGGAGGCTGCAAATGCCGTGAGCCGGTCAGCGGTGATGATCATGACGATTCCTGCCTGGTTTCGCGGCAGTGTTGCGCAACATGCCCGGCTGTGACAAGTTGGGTTGACAAGGCCAACCTGGGGAGGTGCTCATGAACGGACTGGAAACCCTGACCAGTGGTTACAGCCTGATTGAAGGACCGGTCTGGCATCCGGAGCACGGGCTCCTCTTTTCGGACGTCCTGTCCGGAGGCGTGTTTGCAGTACGGGATGGCTCGGTTCGACAGGTTGTTGAACACCGTCGTGGTATCGGTGGCATGGCGTGGCACGTTGAGGGCGGCCTGATTGTCAGTGGCCGCAACATTGCCTTCAAGCGTCTCTTCAGCAGCGACCCGTCGATCACGATCTTCGACAGCGATGAAACGAAAGGCATTGTCGGATTCAATGATCTGACCACTGATTCCATGGGTCGGATCTATGCCGGCAGTCTTGGTTCGTCGCCGGTGTTCGCCGATGGCCGCAAGCCTGCGGCGGGCGATCTGTACATGATCGATCTGGATGGAACCGTGCAGATGGTCGGCAAGGACGTTCAACTCACCAATGGACTCGGCTTCTCACCGGATGGTCACCGGCTCTATCACTCCGATTCCCGACGCCGTACGGTGAACTGTTATGAGGTGCTCGCCGACGGCTCGCTGGGCGACAAGCAGGTGTTCGTTACCTTGGACACCGGTATTCCCGACGGACTTGCAGTCTCGATGGATGGCCGGGTCTGGATTGCACTCGCCGGCGATGGACACGGTGTGGCTGTGTATTCGGTCGATGGCCAACAGTCGGATTTCCTGCGGATTCCCGAACCGATGTGTACCAGCGTCTGCTTTGGTGGCGACGACCTTCAGGATCTTTATATCGTCTCCGGCTCTGAAGGTTCAGGTCGTGAAAAAGGTGGTGCGGTGCATCGTTTGCGTGTGGATGTTGCTGGAGTTCCGGTGGCACCTGCGCGGGTTCCGGTGCCCGGTCAACGTTAACCAGGAGCAGCCTGTGGCGAAGCAGAACATTGATATCGGTGTGACGGATTGTCTTGCGTACGAAGAGGACGGTATTGCCGTCATCACGCTGAATCGTCCGCATGCGCGCAACGCGATGTCCGGTGACATGACCATCGGGCTCGAACGCGCGCTTGACCATGCGGAACGCAATCCGCAAATTCGCTGTGTTGTGATCACCGGTGCCGGCGGTGCGTTCTGTTCTGGTGGTGACGTGAAGGGCATGAACGCAAACAGCCGGGACGCAGCGGGTACGGTTCCTCTGGTGAGCAAGGGCCCGACGCTTGATGAGCGGATACACATGCAGCGTCCCAACCAGCGCAATACCGCTGGCCGCATGCACTTGATGCCGAAGCCGGTGCTGGCAAGTCTGCCTGGTGCTGCAGCGGGTGCGGGACTTGGACTGGCACTGGCTGCCGATCTGCGCATCATGGCCGATACCGCGTTCATCACCACGGCCTTTGCCAGGGTAGGTTTTTCCGGTGATTACGGTGGCAGCTATTTCCTCTCCCAGCTGGTGGGGCAAGGCAAGGCAAAAGAGCTGTATTTTCTTTCCGATCGCGTGTCAGCAGAAGAGTGCCTGCGGTTGGGTATCGCCAACAGGATTGTTCCGGCGACGGAACTGGAGCGGGAAACCATGACCCTGGCGCGCCGATTGGCGGATGGGCCTGCGGTGGCCTATCGCTACATGAAAGAGAATTTCCGTCGGGCTGCCATGGGTGCCGATGTGATCGAGTGCCTGGACCTCGAGGCCACCCACCATGTGCACAGCGGGCTGACCGAAGATCACCGGGAGGCGGCCAGGGCGTTTGTCGAAAAGCGGCCGCCCGTGTTCCACGGACGGTAGTCGGCCGGTGCAGACTCCTGGCATTCGCTGGTGATTCCTCGCCGGGAGTGATTGCACTGAATCCGCTGAACGCGATTTCAGCGTGTAATTTGTGCCCGACGAAGCCTGCGGATTCCAGTGGGTCTCATGGCATGGCGTATTGGGCAAGACTCCTGGCTTCAAGAAACGCCGGATTGAAGAGTGTTGACTGATACTTGTGTCCGGCGTCGCAGAGGATGGTGACAATGGTGTGGCCTGGGCCCAGCGTTTGGGCGATCTGGACTGCTGCGCACAGGTTGATTCCGGTGCTGGAACCGAAGAACCACCCATCCTCGCGCAGCATGCGATAGACGAGGCGTACCATGTCCCTGTCCGGTACCTGTACGGCGCTGTCGATGCGGGCACCCGCCAGATTCTGCGTGACGCGCGAGTTGCCGATGCCCTCTGTGATGCTTGGCCCCGGAGTCATCGATGCAACTCCCGTTGAAACCCAGTTGAACAAGGCGCTGCCAAACGGATCGGCGAGTACGATCCGGATGGCGGGGTCCTGTTCCTTGAGATAGCGGGAGATCCCATTGATGGTGCCTCCCGTGCCAACCGCGCAGGTGAATGCGTCGAGACGCCCGCTGGTCTGCTGCCAGATCTCCGGTCCGGTTGACTCGTAGTGGGCGAGTGCGTTGGCGGTATTGTCGAACTGGTTGGCCCAGACAGCACCTTGAATGCTGGCAGCGTAGCGACCAGCGAGTTTCTGATAGTTCATGTCGTCAGCGTACGGCACGGTCTTGACGACGCGTACCTCGGCGCCCAGCGTTCGCAGGATTTCGACCTTTTCCCGGGACTGATTGTCCGGCATGTAGATGACAGTCCTGTACCCACGGGCGTTGCACACGTGAACCAGCCCGATCCCGGTGTTACCGGCAGTACCCTCGACAACGGTGCCACCTGCTTGCAGCGCGCCGGTCTTTTCATGTTCACGAACGATCCAGAGCGCAGCCCGATCTTTCACGCTGCCACCGGGATTCATGAATTCTGCCTTGCCAAGAATCTCGCAGCCGGTTTCCCTGGAGAGGGTTTCCATGCGAATGAGCGGCGTGTTGCCTACGACGCCTGCAAAACCGGTATGGGTTGCCATGAATTTCCTTCGAAAGACGTTGAATTCTCTTGACCGCGCGGTGTAGCAAGCCGTTCGCGCAGCGTTTCTGGATGAACTCATTGTAGCGGTCCGCGTTGCACCACCCAACCGCTTTGGCCATCATGAGGTGGTTGGAACGTACGAGTCTGAAACCCACGGTAACGAAGGAGACACCCATGACCCTGCCCACCAGCCGGCTCGGCGATCCCCGCTCACTGGGGCTCGACCAGGATGCCGTCGACAAGCTGCTGCTGCGGGTCCGTCGTGAAGTGGATGAGGGTCTGCTGCCTGCGGTGCAGATTGCCATAGCCCGACATGGCAAGGTGGGCGTACAGGCTCATTTTGGAGACTGTGATGATGACAGTCTGTTCTGCCTGTTCTCGGCGACCAAGGGCATCACGTCGGCGGCAGCCTGGCTCCTTTTCCAGTCAGGCAAACTGCAGGAGAACGAAAAGGTTGCCGACATCGTTCCCGGCTTTGCCGCCAACGGCAAGGATCAGGTGACGGTTGCGCATCTGTTCACTCACACCGCAGGCTTTCCGGCTGCCCCGTTTCGCCCGGAAGACTGGCTCGATCCGGCACGTCGCGCCGTACGTTATGCCCAGTGGCGCCTGTCGTGGCCGGCAGGCAGCCGTTACGAGTACCACCCGACATCAACGATGTGGGTCATCGCGGAAATCATCGAACGCCGAAGTGGAATGCCCTATGTGGATTTTGTCCGTCGGCATGTTACGAAACCCTTGGGACTCGATGATCTGATCGTCGGCCTCGAAGGTGAGCGGGACAATTCGCGCGCACTGGATTGTGTCCACGTTGGTCAGCGCATGACGCCGGAAGAGTACAGGTTGATGGGTCTGCCAACACCGCCGGTCACCGAAGTAACTGAAGAAGCCATTCTCAATTTCAACAAGCCCGTGAACCGGGCAGTCGGTGTTCCCGGTGGCGGTGGATTTGCCACGGCGACGGATCTGGCACTGTTCTATCAGTCCCTGCTGCATGGTGGTCTGGATGATCTGACCCTCTGGTCGGAGTCCACCCGCAGGAATGCCAGACAGGTTCGAACTGGCGAAATGCGTGATCCCTACACGGGAAAACTCGCCAACCGAGGTCTGGGCATCATCATTGCAGGTGACAATGATCGTGGGTTCAGGGGTTTTGGCAAGACGTGTTCTGCCGAGGCCTTCGGTCACAACGGCGCAGGTGGGCAACTGGCCTGGGTTGACCCGGCGACAGGCATTTCCATCGGCTATCTCACCAATGGACACGATCGCAATGAAGTCCGGCAGGGGCGTCGCGGAGTTGCCATCGGCAGCCTGGCTGCGCAACTGGCTTGAACCTTCGTCTTCGGCAGGGGTTGGTGAAGCTGTCACGATCAGCAGTCGGCAGTCTGCTTCTGCTGTACGCGACAGCGGAGGCTGCCTGGCACAGCGATACCCAACCCATCATGGGCACACGTGTACACGTGGAGTTCTGGCTCGACGACACGGACTCCCGTGGCCCCTTGTTGCTGGCCAGCGCCATGGAGGAGATGTTGCGGATCGACTTCGCGTTCAGTCCTTACAAGGCAGACAGCGAACTGTCGCGTATGAACAGGGAAGCGCCCAACGGTTGGGTGTCCATCAGTCCGGAAATGAAAGTCCTGCTCGATCGATCCCGAGAGGCATCGGAACGCTCCGGAGGCGCCTTTGATATCACCTTCGCGTCGGTAGGACGCTACTACGACTATCGCGCAGGCAGGCTTCCCACCCTGGATGAACGCAAGGCAGTAGATGCGATCGACTACCACCACGTGATCGTTTCGGAAGATGGTACCCGGGTGAAGTACACCAGGCCGCAGGTCCATGTCGATCTTGGTGGTATCGCCAAAGGTCATGCAGTCGACCAGGTGGCGAACCTGCTGCAGGCGGCTGGGGTGACCATGGCCAGCGTTTCGGCAGGAGGCGACAGTCGTATCATCGGTGACCGGCAAGGCGAGCCATGGACGGTTGGGGTGCGCGATCCACGCAACCCGGATGCCGTGGCCGTGTTGTTGCCCCTGATCGACACGGCGATTTCAACATCCGGCGACTACGAACGATTTTTCGAGAAGGATGGAGTCCGTTACCACCATATCCTTGATCCGCAGACTGGGAACAGTGCGACCGGCAGCCTGAGCGTGACGGTCATCGGACCCAATGCCACGTTGACCGATGCACTCTCGACCACGATTTTTGTGCTGGGTCCCGAGAAGGGGCTCAAGCTGATCAATACCATGGAGGGCGTGGATGCGATCATCATCACCGATGGTGGTCAGATGCTCTACTCGGCAAGCCTGATGCCCCTGACGCGGTCCGCTGACTGAAAACAGTTTTGTCAGGCTCGAAAATTCCACGCGGAATTTGTCGAGGCGCGGCACATCTGGTTCCCATCACTGTCCCGACTCTGGTGATTCAATCGCTGGCAGGCGCGGGTCTGTTCGCCTCGGATGCACGGGGGATCCGTGACAACGTCGGCCGTCCCGGCCAGGAAATGCCGTTCGTGTTCACCACCCTGCTTCTCCCTCCGGCAGCAGGATTCAGAATCTTGCCTATCCTTGAAATGTGACCGTTACCGCATTCTTGAAATTGGTGTGCAAGTAACGTGGGAGTCGTTCGTGACTGACGACAGGAAGGCGACAGTCAGGAATCGGTAACCAAGGGAGTGGAGACCGCCAGCGCAGGATGCGCACAGACGGTGAACGCCGGCAGTTTGGGATATCCAGCAGGAATGGATGCTGGTTTGAACGGATTTCAGACGAGTGAAAGGCAAGCGGATGCATTGCAGTTGTCTTCACCAGGAATGTCCCAACGGCGCACTGTTTTACCGACCGGTCTGCGAAGGTTCCCACCAACGAAGACATGGCGGTGGTAGCGCGGAGCTTCCCTGACGGATGGTCTGAGTTGTTGCTTGGAGGGCGTGTGCGAAGATTCCTGGGAATTCTGACGGTGCTGGTGTGTCTCACGCCGTGGCCTGCCAACGCCGCAGTTGATGCAGCTTTTGCTCCGGATTTCACACTGGAGAACCTTGACGGAACAAACCTTCGACTGACGGAACTTCGTGGTCAGGTGGTTCTGGTCAACTTCTGGGCCAGCTGGTGCGGGCCGTGTCGACAGGAGATGCCCGTACTTGATCGTCTGCATCAGCGTTACAAGGATACCGGCTTTACCGTGCTAGGCATCAACGTCGAGGGTGAAGCAGCTCCGGCCCGCACAATTGCGGAGAAAACCGGTGTGACATTTCCGATCCTCGTGGATGCGCAGCAGAAGATCAGCAAGCTCTACGATCTCAAGGCTATGCCCAGTACGGTCATCCTCGATCGGGACGGCAAGATCCGCTTTGTCCACCGTGGTTACAAGCCAGGTGACGAAGAGAAATATGTCGAAGTGGTGAAGGCGCTGATCCGCGAGTAGCGGAGGCGAAATTTGTCAAAATTCTTTATCAAAAATCAGGATTACAAACGGAACATCAAGGGCACAGCTTTCCAGTCGTCGCAGAGGGATTCTGCCAGCGCCTGGAAATGATGCCGAGGCAGCCAAGGAAGAAAATGGATATCGAAGACAGACCTGCCAAACAGACCACTGCCACTCACCTGATTTGTCAGATCGTGCTGGCTCTCCTTCTAGCCGTTCCACTGAGTTCACCTGCTCTTGCAGACACAGGCGCCGACACCGGGTCTGGCACCGGGCCATCGGTGGCGGGAGAGCTCGAATCCATCAAGCTGGATGTGGCGATGCTGAAACGTGACCTCGTCATTCTTGAGGAAGAGTTGCTGTTTCCTGCGTCGTCGCAGCTGGCCGTTTATGTCGCCATGGATGTTGGCCAGTTCTTCCAGCTGGACTCCGTGACTGTAGAACTCAATGGCAAGGAAGTCTCCCATCACCTGTACACGGAACGACAGGCGGACGCACTGCATCGAGGCGGTGTGGATCGCGTTTATCTCGGCAACGTCAAACAGGGCAATAACCAGCTCACCGCATTTTTTGTCGGTCGGGGACCGGACGGTCGCGATTATCGTCGAGCCACCAGTGTCGACTTCGAAAAAGCGTTTGAGCCCACATTCATTGAACTGGACATTGCCGACAGCACAGCTGAACACCAACCGGAGTTTCGCGCCACTGTCGTCAAGTGATTACGGAAAGTCATGAAACGATTGTTATGTGAACTGATTTTTTCCTGCGTCATGGGCGGAAGTGACCCCATGAGCATCGATGAACTCACCTACAGATCGGTGCTGTACGACTATTATCAGGAAGACTATGGCGCCGCCATGGTGGATGTCCTGGTAGCCGAGCAGCAGAACCGGCTTGGTGACGATCCACTGCGATTTGCGTTGGCCAAGGGAAGCGTGGCGTTTGAGGACGGGCTCTACAACTACGCAAGTCTCGCGTTTGCGGCCTTGCCAGAGTCGCAACTGAAGGATGTTGATCGAATACGCATCGGCTTCCATCTGGCGCGTGTCCGACACCGGCAGCAGGATTGGGGTCAGCTCGCGGTCGAGCTGGACAAGGTGGCCGATGCCCAGCAGGCCCTTGGCATGGATACCCACCCCGAAGTCAGCTACATGAGTGCAGACCTGGCCCTGCAGAACGGCGACTTTGCAAGGGCAGGTGAAGCCATCGATCTCATGAACGATGACGAACCGTTTCGTGGCTATGCGCTGTTCAACCTGGGCGTTGCGCTGCGGGATGCCCAACAGCTGTCCGACTCCGTGGACATCTTCCGATTGCTCGAAGCCATGCCTGGCAAGGATCCTCAGGTCCGGGATCTCAAGCAGCGTGGACGTCTTGCACTGGCGCATCTCTCCAAGTCGGAATCCGAATCGGAAGATGCCAAAGCCATTCTCGAGGATCTTCCCACCGGCAGCCGGTATCGGGATGCAGCCCTGGCGGCTTATGGCACGCTGGCGATGGAGCAGAAGGACTACAACCTGGCAGCTCGCATCTGGCTCACCCTCAAGCAGGACGAGAAGTGGCATACCAGCAATGCCATCGCTCATCTGGGTTTTCCGATGGCACTGGAAGGCATGTCGGAGCCGCGCTGGGTGCTCACGCACTACCAATCCGCCGAACGCGAATATGGGCAACGTCTTGTCGTGCTGCAGGGTGTGCAGGAACGCGCAGGCGATTCCGCGTGGGTTCGTCGGCTGGCCCAGGCCGTGACTACCACTGGCGTGGAAGAAAAGGGTCTTGCCGCACTGGTCGAAGAATGGGATCACGATATCGGTCGAGAGGAATGGCTTGAATGGCTGGCAGCCGAAGATGTGAACACGCTGCTGCGGGAGTGGCGATCTCTGGCAGACATCAGTGCATGGCTGGGCACGGTCCCCCAGACCCTGGAAGCCTTTGCGCAGGTATCGGTCAAGCAGGTGGAACGTACCCGCGAACTCAGGACTGCACTCGCTGACGAAAAGATTCTGGCGCGTCGGGCAGAGCTGGAAGCACAAATTGCCGGGATCGATCAGCGGCTTGGCTGGCTGGATGCCAATCAGCCGACGCAGGATTCGGGCTGGATGCTCACCATGGCCAGTGCGCAGCAGCGAACGAAGATCGAATCACTGCTGGCGATGCTCGTTCAGGCACAGTCGATGACGGATTCGCAAAGCGTGCAAGTCCGCGAACGTGCGCAGCGTCTGCTGGGCATCGTCTTCTACGAACTGGCCAACGAATATCCGGATCAGCGGTGGCGCCTGGCTCGGCAGAAACAGGCAGTGTTCACTGCCCTTGCCGACGTGGACCAGAGCATCGATCGTGTGCAGACGGCTGAACAGGCGTATGTGGGCAGTGTCGGTTTGCGTTCCGAACACTACCTTCCCAGGGTCGAGTCTCTCAGCTCACGCGTCACACAGGCCATGCAGACACGTGAACTGGCACTGGCCGAACATCTGCAGTCGCGCATGAAGCAGGAATCGGAGCGCATCGAACAGTATCTGTTCCTGACGCGTGTTGCGATCGCTCAGGCCAGCGATCAGCTGGCCCTGAGCGATGAACATCAGACGGATTTGGAATCGGAGTAGGCACCATGCGACGTTCCCTGTTGATTGTGGCTCTTGGTGCGTTATCCAGCGGATGCATGTCCGGTGGTGGAGAGGCCGAGTATGCGCGTACGGAAGACCGTGTCCCGCTTGGCCGCATGATTGCCCAGCTGCCAGCGCCGACGGTCGCCGCCAAGGAATCCAGCGTTCCGACCAGAACCCAGGTTCTGGAAGCGTACGCGCGTGTTGAAGGTCGACTCTCGGATCCGAAGGACAATCACGCCATCGACCGACGCATGGCCGAACTCGCCATGGAAGTGGGGGAGGATGCAGCCATCGAAGGCACCTCGAATCCTTATGCTTCCGCAGTGGCCCGTTACGAAGCGCTTCTTGCCAATGGTGCCACTGACCAGCGCGATGAAATTCTCTACCAGTTGTCGCGAGCCCACGACGTCTCTGGCAACACAAAATCCTCCCTTCACTACCTCGACCTGCTGCTGGAGGAGTTTCCGACCAGTGTCCATGCCGTCGAGGCGCACTTCCGGCGTGCAGAAATGCACTTCTCGGCCGAGCGTTATGGCCAGGCGTCAGACGACTATGCAACGGTTGTCGCGGCAGGGGCGGAAACACCGTTTCACCAGAATGCGCTGTACATGCTGGGCTGGTCCCAGTTCAAACGCAGTGAACTGGATGCGAGCCTTGGGAACTTCCTGACA
Organism: Pseudomonadales bacterium; assembly: GCA_041752315.1. Taxonomy (GTDB): domain Bacteria; phylum Pseudomonadota; class Gammaproteobacteria; order Pseudomonadales; family Azotimanducaceae; genus SYFY01. The sequence continues at coordinate 23,665 of JBGSHJ010000047.1, read as the reverse complement.
TTGCTGGCGACATTGCTGGATGATGATCGGGAATTGACCCGTGCCGAAGCGGAGTTGCTCGACGATACACTCCGGGTTTCCGTGCTCGCTGTACAGTATCTGGACGGAGCCCAGACACTGGCTGCGCGCATGGATGCACTCGGCAGACCCGCGTGGCAACACAAACTTTATTCGGGTCTGGCAGCAGACTATGTGGAACGTGAGCGATACCTGGATGGTGTGGCGACCTGGGCAACCTTTGTGGATCAGAATCCTCTGGATGCGTGGGCACCGCTGGCCCAACAGGAGCTGATCCGTGTGCTGCACACCGGTGGCTTTCCCAGTGATGTCCGCAAACAGCAGGAAGTGTTTGTAGCCCGTTTTGGCATCGACAGCCCGTACTGGACCGAACACGCGGAGACGGCAACCGAAGAATACGGCGACGTACTACGCGATTACCTCAATGTACTGGCGAGCCATGCACACGCAGCCGTGCAGGCGAAGGCGAAAAAAGGTCGGGCAACCCGCGATGACTATCTCGCGGCAGCACGATGGTATGAAGAATCGCTGCGCACGTTCCCCGACGACGAGTCCGTGCCCCGTTACACCTTTCTCCTGGGCGAGTTGTATACCGAGGCTGGCGAGCACCAGCGCGCCGTGACCGCCTATCAGCATGTTTCCAGGGAGCATGTTGATGCCGCAGAAGCGGCCGACGCAGGTTATGCGGCGATACTCGGACTTGGAGCATTGAACGGCCAGCAAAAAAACAACGGTGATGAGCTGGGTCTGCGCCTGCAGATCGACGCGCAGATCGAGTACGCCATGCAATTCCGCGATGATCCACGGGCTGCGTCAGTCCAGGCGTCCGCTGCCAACAGCCTGTTTTCGCTTGGCGAGTACGCACAGGCAATGAAACTCGCGCAGAACCTGCTCGATTCATGGCCATCCGCGGAACAAGGGTTGCGCGAAACGGCGCTGTCCATTGTTGGCCATGGGCGTTTCGAGGCAGAAGACTATGCAGGTGCCGAACAGTCCTACCGCGATTTGCTGGCGCTGTCCCGGGATCCGGACACCCGACAGAAAACGACCGAGCGTATGCTGGCGGCTGTCTACAAGCAGGGTGAACTTGCGGAAGCGAATGGAGACCTGGACACCGCGTCCACTCACTACCTTCGTCTCGCCAGTATTGATGCGAATGCGGAGATCACGCTTCGGGGTGCGTTTGATGCCGTGGCGTTGATGGAGAAGCAGGGTGATAGCGCAGGCGCGGCAAGACTTCTTGCGCAGCTGAGGCAACAGCAGCCCGAACACGCGTTATTGAAGGATGCTGGCGTTCGACTCGCAGCCTTGCATGAAAGGGGAGGTGACGGCCTGGCGGCAGCAACGGAGTTTGTCCGGCTGGCCGATGCGGATGCCGATGCGGAAGTTCGTCGTCAGTCGCGCTATCGGGCTGGAGAGCTGTACCTGGCAGCCGGGGAAAAGAAACTGGCGATGGTGCAGTTTGATCTGTACGCCAGGAATTTCAGTGAACCTCATGCGATTCGCGTAGAAGCGCTGCATCAACTTGCCGTGATAGCCGATCAGCTGGGTGACATCAAACAGCGCAAGCAGTGGCAGCGCGAACTGGTCGCTGTCCACGGGCGAGCCGGTACACAGAGTTCACCACGAACAACCACACTCGCTGCGGAAGCAGACTTTGCGCTTGCAGCGGATGAGCGCCTGGCTTTTGATGGCATTCGCCTGCAGCAACCGCTCGCTCGCAGCCTCAAGCAGAAACAGGCTGCACTTGAGCACGCCGTCTCAGCATATGAACGGGTTGCAGGTTACAAGGTTCAGGAGTTCATGACGGCGGCGACGTTCCAGATTGCCGATCTGTACACGGCACTGGCCAGGGCGATCATCGATTCGGAACGACCCCGCGAACTGAATGCCGCAGAACTCGAACAGTACGTGTTGCTGCTCGAGGAAGAAGCCTACCCGTTTGAGGAGAAGGCGATTGCCCTGCATGAAATCAACATGCAGCGCAGTTGGGACGGCATCTATGACGACTGGGTCAAGCGGTCCTTCGCCGAACTCAAGCGCATGCTGCCAGCACGATTCGACAAAGTCGAAATCGAGACGGCGTATGTGGAGTCCATTCATTGATCGCTGCGATGGAGTGTTCATCATGACTATCATCGGAACGTGTGGCATGACCCGGGCAAGACCAACCAGAACACTGGTACGAGGTGCAATGGCGATGGCCGTCGCCGGATTGCTCCAGGGTTGTGCGGGTTCGAGCCCTCTCTCCATGATCCCTTTCGTGGGCGATGATCGTGCCGGGAAGCAGGTTGTGGTCGATATCGTCGAGCAGCCTGTTGTCGGTGCTGAGGTCGAAACGACCTATGAGGCAGCACTCGACCAGATTCGTGCCAGCAATCGTGCGGCAGCACGCGAACTGTTGCTGAAGGTAACCGAAGCAGAGCCGGGACTGGCCGGGCCATGGATCAATCTGGCGCGACTGCACATGGTCGATGAGGACTATGTCGCCGCGCGAACAGCGCTGGACAAGGCGGTGGCTGCCAATCCGGCCAACTGCGTCGCCTATACCGAATACGGCGTACTGCTGCGCAAGCTGGGAGAGTTTGCCGCCGCACAGGAAAAGTATCAGGCATGCCTGGCCGTTTCTCCCACGCATGCGGACACGTATTACAACCTCGGCATTCTCTATGAACTGTACCTGGGTCGTATGGAAGATGCGCTGGTCGCTTACCGGCAGTATCTGGCTCTCAGTCCTGACCCGGAAGCGAAGGTCCGTGGCTGGGTCATGGACCTGGAACGGAGGCTCGACTCATGAAATACCTCGGCGCCATGCTGACCACTTTGACGTTGACCTCATCTCTGACCTGGCTGGGCTCAGCGCAGGCTGAAGAGAAAAACGGTGCGGATCGCGTGCGAATGAACGAAACCGTGATCTCCGGCAACCAGGAATTGCCCAAGGTGCTGTATATCCTTCCCTGGCAGAGTTCGAATGGAAGGCCGTCACTTTCGCTCAGTGCCGGACTCGATGATGAACGTGTTTTCAGACGTGTGCAGCCTGCGGCTTACCAGCGCGAACTCAGATACCGCGACGCGCTTGCACGAATGGAGCAGATCGAAGACTGATGGAAAAAGCGGGAAGCGCCGATTGATCGGGGTCTTCCAGGGTCCGGGACCTGCCTCCCGGGCTGACGTACGTACGGACGCCGTTGACGGATTTGTCAGTAGCGTGGTTCATTCAAGGAGATGACTATGGATTCTACGAACGGATTGATTGCCTTCTTTCAGGAAGGTGGCCTCTTCATGTACCCGATTGCGATCGTGCTGGCGATCGGCATTTCCATCGCTGTGGAGCGCTGGTTGTATCTGGCGAATCAGATACGCGTCAATCGGCGCGATTTCAACGCCATGCTGCCGCTGCTGCAGAACGGCAAGGTGCAGGAACTCGCCAGTGTCACTGGGTTGTCCAAGTCGGCGATGAGCCGCATTGTTGCCGATGGAGTCAGTCGATTTTCCTCTGGCGCACGGCAGCGCCAGGACATCGAATATGCCATGGAAGAAGGGTTGCTTGAGATCCTGCCAAATATCGAGCGCCGTACACCCTATCTGGCGACGTTTGCGAACATCGCAACCCTGCTTGGACTGCTCGGAACGATCATTGGCCTGATTGCGGCGTTTACTGCAGTGGCGAGTGCGGACCCGGCAGAAAAGGCAGCACTGCTGTCGCAGAGTATTTCGGTAGCCATGAATACGACGGCCTTTGGACTGGTAGTTGCGATTCCACTCCTGCTGATTCACTCGATGCTGCAAAGCAAGACCAGTTCGATCATCGAGAGCCTCGAGATTGCGATGGTGAAGTGCGTCAACATCCTGGAGCAGTCTGGTCGCGCCAAACCTGCGGCGGCTCCGGCCTCTTCGCGAATCTAGTTGGGCAGCTGACCACAATCGAGAGGCCTCGGCATGTTACGTCGACGACATTCAAGAAGAATGACGGCAGAGGATGCGGAACTGGAAGTCACCCCGTTCATGAATCTCATGATCGTGCTGGTTCCGGTGTTGTTGCTGACGCTGGTGTTCACCCACACCACCGTCATCGATCTCAACTTTCCCTCAGGAGAAAGCAGCGAACCCATTGACCCTGATCTTGTCCACCTCGAGGTCACCGTCCACGGTGATCGACTCGTTGTGGGTGATGGCCGAGGTGGTGCCATCAAGACCTTGCCGATCACGGAGGAAGGCCACGACTACGCCACTCTGACGCTGGTCCTGACCGAGCTGAAGACCCGAATGCCGGAAAAGCGTGATATCACCATTCTCCTGGAAGACGAAACCAACTATCAGACACTGGTGAGTGTGATGGATCGTGTCCGGTCCCATGCGGTTGTGCAGGGGCTTGACGTGGTGAACGCTGAACTGTTCCCGGTGGTTTCGCTCGGTAGTACACCACCGGCAGAAACGCAGGTGTCCATGACACCGGTGGTCAATGACGGATCTGCATCATGAGTGCCTTCCACCACACCCGTCGCCGCCAGCAGCAGAAAAAATCCAGGAAGGTGGCTACCCTCAACCTCGTTTCGCTGATGGATATCTTTACCATCCTCGTGTTTTTCCTGATGGTCAACTCATCGGAAGTAGAGGTGCTGGAAACGGTTGCGAACATCAAGCTGCCCGACTCCACTTCGGAACAGCGTCCAGACAACAGGCTGGTGATTTCGATCAATGCCGATGACCTGATCGTGCAAGGCAAGAGCATTGTTTCGCTGGGGACACTGGGAAGTGCGCAGGACAACGTCATTCCCGCACTGAAGCAGGAACTCGACTTCCAGGCCGCGCGCCAGGGTGAAATTCCGGCGGATGGATTCCAGGTGACCATCATGGGTGATCGGGAAATTCCCTACTGGCTGCTCAAGCAGATCATGCTGACATGCCAGAACACGGCATTTACACAGATATCGCTGGCAGTAAATCGTCTCGAAGTTGGTGCACCCGGACTGCCGACACCGGCAGTGGCTGCTCCAGGAGAAGGAGTTGCGACATGACGGCGGTAACAAACGGCAAGCACTCTGACTTGCCTTCCCTTGATCTACCCTCCTTTGGTTTACCTTGGGCCCCGGATCGCCAGGATGTTCGAGTCTTCAGACGATGGTTGGCCATCTGTCTCGCGGCAGTTGCCGCGTTGGGTGTTGCCGTTCCCTTGTTTGATCTGCCGGTTCCGGTCAAGGAGGAGCGACAGGATCTGCCTGTCGACCTCGCGCGCATCCTGCTGGACAAGCCTGAACCCATTGTCATACCCGAGCCACCCAAGCCGGAACCCAGGGTGATTCCGGAAGAGAAGCCGGTACCGGTACAGCAGAAGCCGAAAGTGATCGCGCCGACTCCCGAACCGCAGGTCGCAGATGTGCGGGAGAAAGCCAGAGAATCCGGTTTGCTCGCGTTCAAGGATGCGTTTGCAGACATGCGTGAGTCGGTCGATGTGTCCAAACTCCAGGATACGGCATCGATACAGCGGGGTACCGGTGAAGCGGCGACTATCGACCGTTCGCTGATTACTTCGAAAACCGGTACCCGCAGTGCAGGGGTCAACGTATCGGCGTTGTCCAGGGACACCGGTGGCGTTGCACTGTCCGGCCGTGAGACTACCAAGGTTGCGGCGTCCGACGGCGCGATCGGCGCAGGGGGTGTCAGAGCCTCGGTCACTGCGTCGAGCAATGATAATGGTACGGGCGAGGCAGGCGATGCGCGGAGCAGAAGCATCGAAGACATCCGACGTGTATTCGACAGCAACAAGGGATCCATTTTCGCGATCTACAACCGGGCGCTGCGCGCCGACCCTTCACTGCAGGGCAAGGTTGTGCTTGAACTCGTCATCAGCCCGACGGGGGAAGTGATGAATTGCCAGGTAGTGGCCAGTGAACTGGCCGATCCTTCCCTGGTTGAACGAATTGTCAGCCGTGTTCGCATGTTTGACTTTGGCAACCGGGACGTTCGAACGACCACGATCAGCTACCCAGTGCACTTCCTGCCAACCTGATCTGCCCACCGGATTGGGGTGACCGATGAAACCAACGTTCATTCTCATGCTGATCCTGCTGGTGGGTGGACTTGTCGTCGCGCCGATGTTTGTCAAAGGACCGACCGGTGATCCCATCATGACCGCTGAAGACTGGGTGCCTGATCAGGTCAAGGATGTGACAGAGGCAGTGAAGCCGGTCAATCAGGCGTATCGCTGGAAGGATGCAGACGGGGTCTGGCAATTCAGTGATACACGGCCGGTGGGGATCGATGACCAGGATCTCCAGATCATCGCCATCGCCGAAGTCATGACGCTCCCCAAGACTGCGTTCACGGGTGACAAGCCGGACCGGGAGCGCGTTGAAGGGTATTCGGATTTGTCACCAACTGCGGTTCTCATCTCGAAGTACACGGGTTCGACGCGGGCGCAAGGTCAGGGACCTGCCGCTGTTGAAGATGGACAGCCACCGGCCATGAACGATGCCCTTGCGGAAATTGCGACACGTTTCCCCCAGTTCAAGTCGATGTCCGATGCGATGGCCCAGGGGTTGTCGCAGCCTTCTGCCGAACGACCTGCTCCTCACCAACAGGAACCCCGGCAGTGAACGGCTGTCCTGCGCATCACGCGCAGACTTGACGCGAGAACGCGCACGGGCGTGACGCGGATACGCGCACGGGGAACAACAGCCTGCACCGTCAGAGTCCGTCCTGTTCCTACTTTCGATGGGTATGATCCAGATGAAGTTCCCATGGCAGTGCACGAGTCAGGAGAACATCCAGCAGGTTGTTCTGAAAGTGCACGTTGCCGGTCAGCATCGCGTGTTCTTCACAAAGCAGGAACGCATAAGCCAGCGGAAAGTAGGAGTACGCATGGCGAGGCGTCAGGGGATTGAGGGAGTCCCTCGCCAGCAGTGAGGGTTTGGTGACGGTGCCATCTCCTGGTTGCAGCATGAGCTGATCCAGAATGAAACCCTTCGGAGGGCGCACAACTTCCTCACCGTGCAGACGAAGGTGCGGTTGGTCATCAATCACCTCGAGCATCGCTCGAGCAGGCGTCTGCGTACAACTGCCACCAAAGACCACCAGCCGCACCGGAGGTTCGACGGCTCCCGATACACACCTGCCCAAAGACTCGTCGTAGTCCGGGCACACCGTCAGAGACCAGCTGAACCGTCGCGCACGTTCGGCGTACTGGACAAATCGCTGGGTAAGATTCGCGTAGTGTGCTTCGCCACGAAGGCTGATCACCCGATCCCTCACGACCGGATTGAAGATGTTCCACTGGTACTTCTGCCAGGTGGCGATGTCAAAAGGGTCTGCATCAATCGGTTGACCGCCGCTGTCGATCAACCAGTTGACGATGCGATGGGGAAACAGTTGGTAGGTACTCGGAATCGTCGCGACAACTTCTTCGGGGATCCGTGAAAACCCGACTTTCTGACCACGAACAAAACCTTCGATTGCCGACAACGATCCCAGATTGGGTGTGCCCAGCAGGATGATCTTGTTGAACCAGTTTGCGCCAGCCCAGGTCACATTGAGCTGGTTGCCGATGAGGACATCTTCCGTGCCGTACCGCAGGAAATACCGGGCAATGAGACCGCCCATGCTGTGGGCGACAATATCGAACTTCAGTGCAGGATCACCGTAGTCGGTGCGGATGGCCTCAAGAAACCTTGCCAGCGCCCTGACGGTGGTGACGTTGTCCTGTCGCCAGTCATAGTCGAACACATAAACGCGTCGTTCGTTGGGAAGGCTTGCTGGTTGGCCAATGTCAGCACGCTGATAACCACCGTAGTCGATGAGGGTGTTGATGATCTGGCCGTAAAAATCGCGACCAAGGGCAGACTCGGTAATGCCTCCCGCCACGAGGTTGCTCGGCAATGCGTCCGGCAGCACGGTCGTGCCATCAACAGGCATTTCAATGGCCTGGTATTGTGAGAAGGCGACGTTGAAGGCACCACCAGGCCATTGTTCTTCTCGCGACTGGGCATTGATGAGCCGGCTGCCAAAGAGACCCGGAATGATCACGACAGGGGGTTGTACGGAATCGCCTTCGACCTTGATCGGCTGGTCGGAGCGGAACAACTGGTCCAGATCGGGTGTGGGTGGAGTTGTGCAACCCATGACGACCAACATCAGCGCTGAAAGCACACCAGTGGGAATCGTGGAACGAACTGGCTGATTTTCAACCATTCGACGGTTTCTACCGCATCTCTTTCCGCATCTTTTACTCCATCCGGGCAGCCAGAGCAGAATGTTCATCGACAAGCGGTGTCTCAGGGTCGGTACCAGAAACTTGGTGGCACAGCGCGGAGCGCCCTTCTGGCCAATGCAGCCCACTGACAAAGTTGCCGACGTGTGTCGCGCGGATCGATGATTTCTTCCACTTCGAAGTACTCTGCGCTGCGAAAGGGTGATCTGAGTCTGTTCAGACGCGCCTTGATTGATGCGAGGTGGGCATCACGATCGGGGCTGTCCGCAAGTTCGGCCTTGTACGCAACTTCGATGCCACCTTCGATGGGCAGTGAACCCCAGTCTCCCGATGGCCAGGCCATACGGAAATGTTCGCTGCCCGGTTTGTGATTGGCAGCGCCCGCAACACCAAACGCCTTGCGGATGATGACGCAGCAGAATGGCACGGTTGCCTGGCCAAGCGCCGCGAAGGCCTGTGAACCAAAACGAATGGTCGCCGCCTCCTCCGAAGACTTGCCGATCAGAAATCCCGGACAGTCCTCCAGATGGACCAGTGGCAGATGGAAGGTGGACGCCAGGTCGATGAACCGGATCAGCTTGCGACAGGCGTCGGCTGTCCAGGCACCACCATAAATTTTCGGATTCTCCGCAAACAGCGCGACCGGGATGCCGTTGAGGCGTGCAAAGCCGGTGATGATGGAGCGGCCCCACCGCCGGCCGATCTCGAAAAATGACCCTGTGTCGATGATGCCGTCGATCACCGTAAACATGTTGTACACCTGGCGCGCATCCCTGGGCACGATGCTGATGAGAGGTTCATCCCGACGATTGACTGGATCGGTGCATTCGCCTAACGGTGGGAGTTCGTCGACACAGGAGGGCAGGTAGGAAAGAAAGCGTCTCGCGGCGTCAAAGGCCTCTGCTTCGCTTTCCACTTCGTCATCGATGGCACCATTGCGCGTGTGAATCTTCGATGCACCGAGTTCTTCCTTGCTGACATCGCCGAGGCTGGCCCAGTCGACCAGTGCAGGCCCGGCAATCATGATCTGCGCGCTATCCCTGACGAACACCGAATAGTGGCTGGTGGAAACACGTGCTGCACCGATACCGGCAACCGAGCCCAGTGCGAGCGATATCGAAGGTGCAACGGCGAGATGCCGCACGATGGTTTCCCAGCCACGTACTTCGGGAATGTAGGTGCGACCGGCTGTTTCAATGGTCTTTACCGAGCCGCCACCACCCATGCCGTCCACCAGACGGATATGCGGCAGTTTCAACTCAAGCGCGAGCCCCTCTGCGCGCAATCTCTTGCCGGGAATGGACGCGTCTGCGGAACCACCCCGCACCGTGAAGTCGTCCCCCGACAGTACCACCGGGCGTCCCTCGATTTCAGCGGTACCGAACAAAAAATTGGAGGGCCGAAAGGACCGGAGTTCGCCCTCGGCGTCGTACTCGCCCACACCGGCCAGTGTGCCAATCTCGTGAAAACTTGTGGGATCGGCAATCGCTGCGATGCGTTCGCGGATGGTGAGCTTGTTGAATTCGTGTTGCCGGGCGACCTTGTCCGCGCCGCCCATGGCAAAGGCCAGTGTTTCACGAGCACGGAGCTCGTCGATCTCTTTGTCCCAGCTCATCGTAGAAAGAGACCTCCACTGGCCATCTGACGGACTACATCAGGCGCGCGTGCCGTTGAAGGACGCGTTGCCAAAAGCGCCAAGCTTGACGTTGCCGCTCATCTTGTCGCCGTCAACCGTCGCGCTGAACTCCAGCGTGAGCGCCATGGGTGAGGTGATGTTGGCTTTCCAGGTGACGTTGTTGCCATCCACCTTGCCGTCCATGATCGCGATTTCGCCCTGTGGCCCGCTGAGCTTGCCATTCAGTGCGCCGCCTGCGGACGCCAGGGTCAGGGTGCCTTGCTGGGCGCCCATCGGGGTATTCATGGTCGTGTTCCAGGTGCCGTCTGCGCTCATGTCTTCTCTCCGGGATTGTCGTTGGGATGCCCTGAGACCCAGGCAACTGGCTCAGGAAGGGTCGGAGTATCGCATGGAATTCCGCGCATCGACTACAGGCTGCGCTCGAATCCAAGCGTCATTTCGTGGGAGTGGAGATCGGCGTTGACCCGCTCGTTGCGTTGCCCGTAAGGACCGGCTTCCAGGTTGCCGAAGTCGGCGTATTGGTAGCGGATGTGCAGGCTCCAGTGTTCGCCGATCCCGCGTGTGATTCCAGCCAGCAGTTGCCAGCCAAAATCCGTTCCGTGGCTGCTCTCCTTGAGCAGGATCTCGGATGGGAGACCACGGGCGTCACCACGTTTGGTGAATTCGCTCTCGTATTTCTTGCGCACCAGGCCCAGACCCGCCCCAGACTCCCAGAACCAGCGTCCACCCAGTGCACCACGACGCATCGCATTGAGGAACAGCGTGGTCGTGCCATAGTTGGTGCGGAACAGCGTGACGTTGCCTTCGGCAGGTGTTGGTGCCGTCAGATCCCAATCGGAACGATACCGCCAGATCAGTTCGCCCTCCAGCCGCCAGGGTCCAGAATCCAGCCCGATCGCGCCACCGATGCCATTGGAATAATCACGCGTGGAGGTTTCCAGCAAGGCGCCGTCCGTGACACCACCGATCAGGACGCCGGTCCCGACTGTTCCGCCATGATCGGCATTGTTCATCATCATCCGGCCGATGCTGGTCCGCCCAGCGGCATACCAGCTCACTTCGCCGGCGGTTGCCAGCACGGGCAGAACCAGCAGCAGCAACCCGAGTCCATGACGCATGTGAAATTTCCCCATCAATCGGTGTGCGGTGTTACCCGGGTGTTGTCACCGGTTCGAGCGCACTGGGGAGCACGTCCTCCAGCTTGTCGATCAGCGTGAACTCGATATCTGCACGTACCGTCGCCGGCAGCTTGTCGAGGTCTGCCTCATTGTCACGGGGCAGGAAGACGTGCCTGATACCAGCCCGATGTGCAGCCAGAACCTTTTCCTTGATACCCCCCACGGGCAATACCAGACCAGCCAGCGTGAGTTCGCCGGTCATGGCGACATCGCTGCGCACAGGTCGCTCCAGATACGCCGACACCAGTGCTGTTGCCATGGTGACTCCGGCAGAGGGACCGTCCTTGGGCACGGCTCCGGCTGGAACATGGACGTGGACACCCGTGTTTTCAATGCGGGCGCGATCGATGCCAAGAGATTCGGCGACCGACCAGATGTGACTGCGCGCAGCTCTTGCCGATTCCTGCATGACCTGGCCAAGGTGGCCGGTCAGCGTGACCTTTTCATCCTTGGGTGTCAGGGACGCTTCGATATACAGGACATCGCCGCCCACTTCGGTCCAGGCAAGTCCGGTGGCAACACCTGCTCGCATCCCCGTGCGACCCTGTTCAGACTTGAATTTTTCCGGGCCGAGCAGCGCTCGAATCGCAGCAGAATCCAGCACGGTGTCGGTACCGGTCGCATCTGCCTTGCTCGAAGCCACATTGGACAAGTCCGGATTGGACGAATCCACATTGGACAAATTCACATCGGACTCGCCGACCACCATGCGTGCGCGTTTGCGAGCCAGTCGTCCCAGCGTGCGTTCCAGTTCGCGTACGCCGGCCTCCCGTGTATACCGCCGGGCGAGGTATGCGAGCCCGTCCTCCGTGATGTTCAACTGTTCAGGCACAAGCCCTGCCTCACGGATCTGTCTGGGAATGAGATACTGCCGTGCGATGGCCTGTTTTTCCAGATCGCTGTATCCCGAAAGTTCGAGCAGCTCCATCCGATCCAGCAATGGCCGAGGGATGCCATCGAGTGAGTTGGCTGTCGTTATGAACATGACCCTTGAAAGGTCGTAGGGAAGATTGAGGTAGTTGTCGAGGAACTCGCGGTTCTGCGCCGGATCAAGGATTTCCATGAGGGCGGCAGCAGGGTCCCCGCGAAAATCCCGCCCCAGCTTGTCGATCTCGTCCAGCAGGATGATCGGGTTCTGCACCCCTGCGCGTCGCACGGCCTGGATGATGCGACCGGGCATGGCACCAATGTAGGTGCGTCGATGGCCACGCAATTCGGCTTCGTCATGCAACCCGCCAAGCGACAACCGTTCGAATTTCCGGCCCATGGCACGTGCGATTGACTGACCCAGGCTGGTCTTGCCCACGCCGGGTGGCCCCACCAGGCACATGATCGGCGCCTTGGCTTCCGGATTCAGCCGCATCACGGCCAGCGTTTCCAGAATGCGCTCCTTGATTTCCGTGAGTCCGTAGTGATCTTCGTCGAGCACGATCTGTGCGTTGTGCAGATCAAGCAAGTCGGTGGTGCGTGCGTGCCACGGCAGTTCGGCGACCAGTTCGAGATAACTGCGGGCAACCTGATAGTCGGCAGCGTTCGCGGACATCCGCTTAAGGCGTTTGAATTCCCGGGCGACCTCCGTTGCCACCTTGTCAGGCAATTGGGCTGCATCCAGCTGGGCCTTCAGGGAATCGAGGTCGTCGCCGTCATCATCACTGTCGCCCAGTGCCTGTTCGATGGCTTTTTTCTGTTGTCGCAGGACATGTTCGCGCTGCTGGGTTTCCAGGTCACCCTGGGCTTTTCCGGCGATCTGACGACGGACTTCCGTGACCCGCAATTCATGTTGCAGGATGTTGTGCACAGCCTGCATCAGATCCCGTGTGGTGTCCTGTTCAAGCACCTGCTGTTGCTGGGCAACGGTCAGGTTGGCGAGGGATGCTATACGGTACATCTGGGCGATCGGATCCGTGATCCCGCCCACCAGTTGCTGGTAGATCTGCTGCCCGTTCTCCTGGTCATACAGCAGTGCGATGCGCTGCGAGAGTGCCTGGTTTTCACGCAGCAGCGCATCAACTTCAGCCTGCTCCGGGCCTTCCAGCGGAAAAGCCAGCACCGGCAGCAACTCGTAGTTTGCCGACAGATAACCTTCAGAGTCAGAAGCCATCAGCAGGCGTACCCGTCGTTCACCCTGGACAATGACTTGTGCACCCTGTTTGCGCTTTTCTATCCGACTGATGCTGACCAGAGTTGCCACCGGATAAAGCTGATCGATGGTCGGCTCTTCCGTATCACCTTCGCGCTGGGCAACCGCCAGAAACGTGCGGGAATCGTCTGCAGCTGCCTGCACCGCTGCCAGTGAGCGAGAGCGGCCGACGGAGAGGGGGGCAACGATGTGCGGAAACACCACCGTATCCTTGAGTGGCAGGATCGGCAGAGTGCTGTAAGTGTCAACCATTGTTATGCAACCAGCCCCTGCAGTCTGGCTGCTTCTTCCCGGAGACGCTCCGGTGTGCCGAGGATCTGCCGGTTGAATCCGATCCGCTTGAACCAGTAATGCAGACCAACCAGGTCGGTGAAGCCCATGCCACCATGCACTTCGGTTGCAGTCCGTGCCACAAACTGGCCGACCTCCGCCAGATGGGCTTTCAGATGACAAGCAGTCAAACGGGACTCCGCAGGCAGGGTATTGAGCGCATGAGCGGCGTACCAGACAAACGCACGGCAGGGTTCGAGTCCGGCAGCCATTTCCGCACACATGTGCTTGACTGCCTGAAATGTGGCAATCGGCCGGTTGAACTGTTCGCGCTGACCCGCGTAGGTGACCGCCTGATCCAGCATGTTCTGCGCGGCGCCCAGCGTGTCGGCGGCAAGCATGACACGCGCAACGTCCAGTGCACGAAGCAGATCCTCGGGTGAATCCGACAGTAATCGCCCCTGGGTTTCGTTGAGTGTCAGCTCGATCATCGGTCGGGTGGTGTCCACATGGGTAAGTGGCTTGGTCGCAATGCCCGTCGCGCCGCTTTCGACCAGATACAGGCACCGCCGTGCATCGGCGACCAGGAACACATGCGCTGCCGGGTCGATCACAAACAGGGCCTTGCCCGTGAGCCTGCCGTTGCGGCAGACAATGGCAGCGCCGTTGCGTGCGCCGACGGTTTCGGCCAGGCCGATCCCGCAACGCAGGGTACCACTGGCGATCTCGCCCAGCAGGCTCGACTCGGGATCAACACGGTTGAGCACGGAGGGCAGGACCACGGCAGTACCCAAAAACGGGGTCGGTGTGACATGGGCACCCAGTACTTCGGCGATCAGCGCGGCTTCGACAAACCCCAGGTCGACACCACCCTGGGCCTCCGGCACCAGCAATCCGCCTACGCCAATGTCGATCAGGCCCTGCCAGATATCCGTGTCCCGCGGATTTGCCGCAAAATCGCGCACTCGCGTGAGCGGTGCAGATGTATCCAGGTACTTGTGGACCGTGTCGACGAGCAGAACCTGTTCTTCGGAGAGGCCAAATTCCATGACTATTTTTTCTCTGCCTGGGCGGTAACGACCTGGGGCTCTCGAGGCATTCCCAAACCGCGTTCGCTGATGATGTTCTTCTGAATCTGTGAGGTACCACCACCGATGATGAGACCAAGGAAGTACATGTAGTGGTACTGCCACATGCCGGCGTCACGCAACAACGGGTTGTCCTTGCAGGCGAGGCCGATCTCGCCCAGCACATCGATGCCGAGCGCTTCCAGTTCGTGCCGCAGTTCCGTGCCCTGCAACTTGCCGATGAGCCTGGCCAGAGGTGCATCGTGCCTGTTGTTGACCTTGGCCGACAGGACTCGCAGCTCGTTGAAGCGCATGGCCATGACACGACCCTGGAGCTGCATGGCACGATCGCGCATCGCGCCGCTGTCCATGACACGAGTACCGTCGACGGTTTCTTCCTGCATGAGCTCAAACAATCGGTTCAGGCGTGAAAGTGTTGCGTTGGGATCGCCCAGGGAATCTCGTTCGAACCCGAGGATACTGTTTGCCACCGCCCAGCCCTGGCCCCGCTGACCGACGATCTGATTCTTGGGTACCCGGACATCGGTGAAAAAGACTTCATTGAAGTTGGCGTTGCCGGTCATGTCGACCAGCGGGCGGATCTCGATACCTGGCGTTTTCATGTCGAACAACAGAAAGGAAATGCCCTTGTGCTTGGGAGCATCCGGCTCGGTGCGGACGAGACAGAATATCCAGTCGGCCATGTGCGCGGTCGAGGTCCAGATCTTCTGGCCGTTGATGACCCAGTTGTCCCCATCGAGCACTCCGGCGGTGCGCAGGCTGGCCAGATCGCTGCCTGCACCAGGCTCCGAATAACCCTGGCACCACAGCATCTCGCCGCGAATGGTTGGTGAGATGAACTGCTGCTTCTGGGCCTGTGTACCCAGCTCCAGCAGGGTGGGCACCAGCATGGAAATGCCCTGGCCACCCAGACCACCGGGCACCTGCGCGGAGGCAAACTCCTCAGCGATGATTCGCGACTTGAGAATATCCGGTTCTGCACCGTACCCGCCGTATTCCTTCGGGATGGTCCGGGCCGCGTAACCCTGTTCGATCAGCAGCGCCTGCCAATCCCTGACCGCAGGAGACCGCATGCCACCACCTTTGGGCGCCCGGGCGCCGTGGGCATGCAGGAAGTCACGCACCTGCGTCCGAAATTCTTCATATTCCGGCCCGTAAGAAAGATCCATGGTCGCCACCCACCTTCCAGATACTCGAACCCGGCATGGTAGCGCAGGAGATATCGCATGACGATGTGGATACGGCAGAATGCAACCTTCGTCATCAGGCACAGAGCGAAGCATGAAGGACCAGACCATAGCGATTCACGCCGGATACCAGAGCGAACCGACCACCCACGCGGTGGCGGTACCGATCTACCAGACCGTTGCCTACGAGTTCGACAGCGCCCAGCACGGTGCAGATCTCTTCAATCTTGCGGTGCCCGGCAACATCTACTCCCGCATCATGAACCCGACCTGCGATGTGCTTGAGCAGCGGGTCGCCGCGCTGGAAGGCGGGATCGCCGGGCTTGCGGTGTCAGCCGGCAGTGCAGCCATCAATTATGCGGTACTGAACCTGGCTGAAATGGGCGACAACATAGTCTCCGTGCCTCAACTCTACGGCGGGACCTACACACTGTTTGCACACATGCTGCCAAAGCAGGGCATCGAGGTCCGGTTTGCACAAGACGATTCACCGGCTGCGCTCGAAAGGCTGATCGACGGTCGGACGAAAGCCATCTTCCTGGAAACGATCGGCAATCCTGCCGGCAACATCGTCGATGTGGCGGCGATTGCAGCGATGGCCAGACGACGGGGAATTGCGACCATTGCCGACAACACCGTGGCGACGCCCTCCCTGCTGAAGCCGATCTCCCATGGAATCGACATCGTCGTGCACTCGCTGACCAAGTACATGGGTGGTCATGGCACGACCCTTGGGGGCATCATTGTTGATTCAGGACTGTTCCCGTGGGCGGAGCACGCTGCCCGTTATCCGATGTTCAATCAGCCTGAAGCGAGCTATCACGGGGTGGTGTATGTCCAGGCTTTTGGTGCGGCTGCCTATATCGGGCGGGCACGCACGGTGCCGCTGCGCAACACCGGTTCGGCCCTGTCGCCCTTCAATGCCTTCCAGATCCTGCAGGGCATCGAAACACTGCCACTGCGCATGGAGCGGCATTGTACCAATACCCTGGCGGTGGCCAGACACCTGCAGGGTCACGGCAAGGTCGGCTGGGTGAGTTATGCCGGTCTCGAAGGGCACCCGCATCATGCACTGGCTCGTCAGTACATGGGCGGATACGCCTCGGGCATACTGACGTTTGGCGTGAAAGGTGGATTTGATGCGGGTGTGAGATTTTACGATGCGCTGAAAATGTTCAAGCGCCTGGTCAATATCGGTGACGCCAAATCACTGGCCTGCCATCCTGCCTCGACAACCCATCGGCAGCTGTCGGAGGCAGAGCAGCGTGCTGTCGGTGTCTCACCGGAAGCCATCCGGCTGTCGGTGGGGATCGAGCACATCGACGATATCCTGGCGGATCTCGATCAGGCGCTGCTCGCGTGCTGACACGGTCAGGCCTGCCAGATGGTCCAGATGCCGATCAGGATGAAGCCAATGCCGGCCACTCGCGTCAGCATCGCGGGCTCGATGTACTGTGAGACCAGGCCACCGGCGAGCACGCCAATGCCACTGGCTGCGATGAGCGCAACGGACGCGGCCAGGAAAACTGTCAGCCGGCCCGCGTTTTCACGTGCTGAAAACAGCATCGTGGCCAACTGGGTCTTGTCGCCAAGTTCGGCCAGGAAGACAGTGGCTGCGACCGTGAAAAACAGTTTGAGGTCCATGGGATTTCCTTGAGTTCACCGACTGGGAACGAGTTTATCAACATTTTCCGGATCCAGGTCATGCGGGACGTACAAACAGACATATGAACACAAGGAATGCTCGCATTACCATGCTCGCAACCATGGCGCGCATGCAGGATGATCACAACCGGCAGGTGCATCCGGAGTGGCGCCATCAGGGATATCACTACTATCGGGCGATCTGGGTTGAGTGTGCGGAATTGCTTGATCACTTCGGCTGGAAGTGGTGGAAACACCAGGTGCCTGACCTCGGACAGGTGAAACTTGAACTGGTCGACATCTGGCACTTCGGACTGAGCGAACTGATTCGTGCAGACCAGCTGGACGATGCGTTGGTGGACTTGTTTTCCAGCGTGGGCAGCGAGGGTGATCCGGAACGATTTCGAAGGGCGGTGGAATTGCTGGCAAGCAGTACGCTGCAGCAACGTGGTTTCGTGATTGCTGACTTCATCGAGGCGATGGATGCACTGCCCATGGACTTCGACGAGCTCTACCGGTTGTATGTGGGCAAGAACGTGCTCAACCACTTTCGACAGGACCATGGTTACAAGCAGGGCACCTATCTCAAGCGGTGGGACGGTCGCGAAGACAACGAACACCTCATCGAATTGCTGGAATCTCTGGACACCGGGCATCCGGAAGCTCCGGAACGACTCTATTCTGGCTTGCAGACCCGGTATCCAGCCAACTCCTGAAATTTCCTGGTCGTTGATCCCTCTGTCACAGAAAGTTCATCGGCTTGTCACATGAGCTACACCGCCTTGCCACATCGTGCATCAAACCACGGGGTGTGCACGATTCATGCAGCGAATCAACGCGATCGAGCCACGTCACTACCGGGCGATTTTCCTGTCGGATATCCACCTCGGCACTCGGGGATGCCAGGCCGAAAGGCTGGCTTCGTTTCTGAAGATGCACACCTGTGACCAGCTGTATCTGGTTGGCGATATTGTTGACGGCTGGCGCCTGAAGTCAGGATTCTACTGGCCACAGTCCCACAGCAATGTTGTTCGCCGCTTCCTGACGGCCGCCAAGCGTGGCACGGAAGTCATCTATGTCACCGGCAACCACGATGAATTCCTGCGCCGATACTCTGATCTGCAGATCGGCAATCTGCAGGTTGTGGACCGTATCCAGCATCGGACGGCAGACGGCCGATCACTGCTGGTGGTCCATGGAGACGAGTACGATGTGATCACCCGTTACCATCGCTGGATCGCGTTTCTCGGCGACATGGGTTATACGCTGCTGCTTCGCTCGAACCGATACGTCAACTTCTTCCGTCGCAAGTTTGGCTATGGCTACTGGTCGTTGTCGGCGTGGCTGAAATATCGGGTGAAGCGGGCCGTCAATTTCATCAGTGAGTTCGAGATCGCCATTGCCCGTCAGTGCCGGCTGGACGGGTATGCAGGTGTGATCTGCGGACACATTCACCACGCCGAAATCACCGATCTCGAAGGTGTGCGCTATATGAACTGTGGTGACTGGGTGGAGTCCTGTACTGCGCTGGTGGAAGACGAACACGGCGAATTTTCGATCGTTCACTGGCCGGAAGAGGTCCAGGTGCGCTTCGAAGTCCTTCCTTTCCCGGAGCGTGCAAGGGCATGAAACGCCTGCTGCTGATCACCGATGCATGGACACCACAGACCAATGGTGTCGTGACCACCTTGCAGTCGGTACTGGCGGAACTGCCTGCACTGGGTTGGGAGGCGCATGTTCTGCATCCCGGATTGTTCCGGACACTTCCGCTGCCCAACTACCGCGAGATCAGCATCACGATCAACCCGTGGCGAATGCGCACCTGCATCGAGAGCTGTTCTGCCGATGCCGTGCATATTGCAACAGAAGGTCCACTGGGCTGTTATGCACGCCAGTTGCTGGTGCGGATGAACGTGCCCTTCACCACGTCTCTGCACACCAAGTTTCCGGAGTACGTACAGACCCGTATCGGACTGCCCCTGGCGGCGGGCTATCGATTTCTGCGCTGGTTCCATGGCCCCGCTGAAACGACACTCTGCACGACCGTCACACATCGACGTGAGCTGGAAACATGGGGTCTGGAAGACCTGGTCGTCTGGGACCGTGGCGTGGATACGAGGAAGTTCAGGCCGGCTGCCGCGCGAGAGCGCTCAGCCCGTCCACGGCTGCTGTATGTCGGTCGGATAGCCCCGGAGAAGAACGTTGAGTCGTTTCTGGCGCTCGACCTTGACGCGGATAAAGTCGTGGTGGGCGATGGCCCATCCAGAATCTCGCTGCAGGGCCGCTATCCCGACGCTCAGTGGCTGGGCTACCGCTACGGCAGTGAACTGGTGGCCGAATATGCTGCCGCAGATGTTCTTGTTTTCCCGTCGCGTACCGATACGTTTGGTCTGGTGATGCTGGAGGCCATGGCTTGCGGAACTCCGGTTGCGGCGTACCCGGTGACCGGACCTGTGGACGTGGTCTGCAACGGGGTCAGCGGCTGGCTCGATGACGATCTGGCAACTGCCGTGAACAAGGCCCTGACGATTTCACGCGAGTCGTGTCGTGCCTCTGCGGAAGGTCGCAGCTGGACGGTGATTGCACGACGATTGATCGACCACAGCGCCGTCAGGATTGACCCTGAAGGATCACTGCGCGCCACACCTGCCTGAACCTTTCTCCTGCTCGGACTCCTTCGCTCCTTCACGTTATCCGGGCATTGAGGACCGACTCCGCTATTCCCAGCGTCGGCATGGGTGAGTAGTCTTGATCCAACCACGGTAACAGGGGTCAGGGTGCGCATCGGAATTTCGGTCTGCTCGAGCTATCGTCTGCAGGATCCGCGAGCGGGAGCGCAAATCATGATCGAACGTGCTCGCGCATCGTGCGATGCAGGGCTCGATTCGCTCTTTGTCGGCGATCATCACGTCACACCAACGGCGTACTACCAGAACGTACCGATCCTCGCCCGCATGCTGGCGCAGTGGGGTGATCGACCGGCCGGGGCCCTGTTCCTGCTGCCGTTGTGGAACCCGGTGCTGCTTGCCGAACAGATTGGCACGCTGGCGGCGATCATGCCTGGCCGATTCATCCTGCAGTGCGCGCTTGGCGGAGATGCTGCACAAAGCGCCGGGATGGGCATCAACTTCAAACGTCGCGTGGGCATGTTCGAAGAATCGCTTCGCATCATGAAGGCGCTGTGGCGTGGAGAAACCGTTGATGCCGACGAGTTCTGGCCGATTCGGGGCGCGCGCATCAATCCGGTACCGTCGGAACCCATTGAAGTCTGGATCGGGTCCGCTGCAGTGCCGGCAATCAATCGCACGGCCCGGCTTGCCGATGGCTGGCTGGGCTCGCCCTCGCTGACCTTCGATGAAGCAAGACGTTCACTCAACATCTATCGTCAGGCCTGCGCCGAACACAACAGGAGCAGCAGTGCCAGCGCGATTCGCCGGGATGTATGCGTGGCCCGCTCCAGCGAAGCCGCGCGTGCCGCCGTGGCCCCTGACCTTGCAAAGGGTTATCGCGGTTTTGCCGAGGAGGCACTGGCAGTGGGTTCAATCGCCGAAATTGTCGACCAGTTTGGTCGTCTGGGCGAACTTGGGTACACCGACATCATCGTACGCAACATCAGTGCCGATCAGGACGTCGCGCTGGAAACAATCGCCTGTCTTGGCGAAGTGAGAAGCCAGCTTGGCTGATCGTCATTCAGCCCCAACAATTCACCTGAGCGGCGAGCCGGGGTTGGTGTTGCCAGGCGGTGGGGCCCGGGCTGCCTACCAGGTGGGTGTGCTAAAGGCGCTGGCGAGTGTGGTCGATTGTCACACTCTACCATTCCGGACGCTGGCCGGGGTCAGCGCGGGCGCCATCAATGCGATGGGACTGGCACAACGGGCGAACGACTTTCGCTCTGCAGTGGAACATCTTGAACATCTCTGGACGCAGATGCAGGCGGATGATGTCTTCCTGATGGAATACAGTGCCTTGCAGTCCTTTGTCCGCAGGACGGGAAAGCCTGCGTCACTGCTCAACAACGCGCCGCTGCGCAAGTTGCTGGAACGGGAAATGCTGTCGGAAGGTGCAGTGGCCCGGCATCTGGAACACGGCATCATCGATGGACTCGCAGTTACCGCGTCCAACTATTCCACGGGAGAAGCCACCACATTCTTTCAGGCGCGTCCGGAGCTGCTGGCGTGGCACACACGTCGACGCCACAGCGTCGCTACGGAGATCGGTGTTGCTCACCTGCTGGGTTCGAGCGCGCTTCCCGTCCTGTTCCCTGCCGAGCGCATTGGCGAGGAATATTTCGTCGATGGCAGCCTCCGCATGACACAACCCCTGAGTCCCGTAATCAAGATGGGCGCGGACCGGATTCTTGTCATTGGCGTACGCAATGAATCACTGCCGGCCGGTGACGCGGGTGGACTGCAGCCCGGTATTGCAGAGATTGCAGGCTACACACTGGATTCATTGTTCTCCGAAAATCTGAACACCGATATCGAAAGACTGGAAGAGACCAACACCTTGCTCGAATCGATTCCATTCTGGCGGCGACGAGCGCTGCGCAGGCGGAGGATCCGGGTGATGGTCATTCGGCCTTCCGAAGATCTGCGCGTTGTGGCTGCCCGCCACTCGGTCCAGATGCCGCGAGGCATACGACTCTTCCTGCGAACGGTAGGCGGCTGGGGCCACGAATGGCGGATGCCCAGTTATCTGCTGTTCGATGGGAAATTCGCACAGGCGTTGATTGATCTGGGCTATCGGGATGGGCTGAAACTCAGACCGTCGATTCAGGAGTTCTTTGGCTGACAGTTTGCTGGAAACCCCGGTTTCCCTGAGCGAGTCGTTGGACGGCCTGTTTTCTCAGCCCCGGGACTCCTCGTATGGTCTGAGTTGTGCGGCGTGCGTTCGCAGCGAATGCGGTCGCGAAACATCGGGAGAAGTGAAAAATCAGGCGCGGATCCTGGCGGTTGTCCTGCGAGTTCGAGGGCGAAACAGGAGGTGCGGGACTCAGGTACGAAAAGTTGCAACAACCCCGGTCGACCGCTGGCACCTGAGTGACCACCACCCAATCACCAGGTTCACTGTTTTTGGAGTGCGTTCATGACCACAACAAGCTTGCGACCCACTCTCGATGCGAAAGCCCTGTACCGAGCCCTCGATGCAGAACGTATTGCCCGCGGCATGACCTGGAAGGAGGTCGCGCACGAAGTTCACTACAGCGTGCCGTCGATCAAAGGCATGACCACACGTACGCAGATCGAGGCAGATGCTGTTGTGCTCATCCTGCAGTGGTTACGACGGCGCTGCGACGATTTTGTCGTTGGGCCGCGTTGCGCGGCGGATCATCTGACGGGACGCACTGTGGTGCTACCGCCGGTGCCCGAGCGGTTCGCTCGGTTCGATACCATCGCGCTGCACGGGGCGCTCGATCGCGCTCGACAAAGGCGCGGGCTTGCCTGGGCCGACGTCGCCGACGCGCTCGGCGTTAGCCCGGGTGTAATCGCTCGATTTACGAAGGGCGGCCGCACAAACGCAGATCTGATGATCGCTGGCGCCGACTGGGCCGGAGAGCCAGTGGAAGGGCTGATGCAGCCCTCGCAGCCTGTCCTCGGGTACGCCCGCATGGACGCCAAAGCGTCCAAGCCAAAGAGTGGATGACGCACGCGCACAGGACGATCAAGCCACCTGCTCGAAACTACGAGGACACCCCCCGGGAAAAACTACGAAAAACTACGAGGACACACCTCGGGGAAAACTACGAAGAGGAAACTACGAGGACACACCTCGGGGACGAAAAAACTACGAGGACACACCTCGGGGAAAACTAAAGAAACCACGAGGACACACCTCGCCGCGCGGCGGTTGCGGCTCGATCGCCTTCCGATACGGCGACTCAGAACGTTGCCGACACAGACTGAAACCAAAAGACTTGCGGGTCTCAGCTCGGTGTGTGTTCTCGGGCGAACGCGCGCACGAGCTCGTCGAAGCGAGCCTGCTCTTCAATCTGCGGATTGTGTGCGCTGTTCTCGAGGACCACGCGGCGCAGCGCCGGCACTGCCAGGAACGAATCCCACGTCTCGGGCGGGCACAGGTAATCTCGGAGACCGCAGATCGCGAGTAGCGGCACCCGCAGCGTCTCGAGCGGTGCGCGCCAGGCCGGCAGCGTCGCCCCGATCCACGGCAGCGTGTCCGCGGTGAGCACGAGCGGGCCCGAAGCACTGCTGCAACCGGTGCCGTACGTCGAGGCCGTGGGCATGCAGCCCCTCTGGTTGAAGCACCGCCTGGTGCAGAGAAACTGGCCCGCGGTCGAAAC
>JBGSHJ010000046.1:0-84340 GCA_041752315.1 Pseudomonadales bacterium | reverse complement strand
GAGGGAGATCTGGTGGCCTGGGGCAGCGCCCGGAACTGGAAGCGGCTCGGGGATCGTTTGTCCGCCTGAGCTGGATCGTGATGCGCTTTCATGAAACGGCGCAGGCCAACCCCCATTTTTCACCTCCCTTGAATCCCGGCCAGCGATTGTTCGGGAACCTGCCCCCGCCGCACCTGGAGTGGGCTCCGGGTTCAAGACCGCTCCGCCTGGCGCTCGCCGTCTGAGACCGCCATTCCGGCCACCCCTGCGCATACCCGTGGGTCGAGGTGTGTCCTCGTGGGGTGTGTTAGCGTGAGCGAGGTGTGTCCTCGTTCAGGAAAACAGATTGCGGAAGCGCCTCGGCTCGTTGCTGCTTCGCGCCTCCTTCAGGCAGCGTGCAAAGATGGGGACTCCAACTGCAATCTGTTCACGAGTCAGGTGACCAAAAGCGAGGCGCACATAGGATGCGTTGATTCCCTTGTAGTGAAAGGAACTGCCGGGAATGTAGTTCACGCCTGAAGCCTGCGAGCTTTTCCACAACTTGCTTCGGTCCACATCATCTGGAATTCGCACCCAGATGAACAGGCCACCGACCGGATTGGACCATACACAGATGTCGTCGAGATGTTCAGCGAGCATCTGTACAGTCAGGTCGCGCTTGCCTTTCAGCACCGGATTCGCAATGGCCGCGTGTGCCGCGATGCCATCCTTGTAAAACTCTGCGACCACCGCGGCCGCGAAGGTATTGCTGCCTGCATCGAACCTTCTTGCCAGCACCTTATCGAGCATAGGTGGTCTGGCGAGGATGTACCCGAGCCGCGTCCCGGGTGCCAGGATCTTGGAGAGCGAGCACAGATACAGATGGGCAGGATCGTCATCGAGGGCGTAGATGGCAGGTTCGATTGGTCCGTCGTAGTGAACATCCCCGTAGCAGTTGTCCTCGATGATCGGCACTCCAAAACGTCGCGCCAGTGCAATCATCTCCAGGCGCCGTGCTTTTGGCATGACAAAACCGGTGGGGTTCTGGTAGGTGCTGATGGCATAGATGAACTTCGGCGACCGCCTCTCCCGCTGCAAACGGAGTAGTTCGCTCTCCAGATGGTCGAGACGCATGCCACCTTCGTCCAGCGTGATGCCGACCATCTCGTACTTGAGGCCGCGATAGGCCGACAGCGTACCGGGATAACAGAATTCTTCGACGATCACGGTGTCTCCGTGATTCTCCTGCAAGGCTTCTGCCGTCAGCGTCACCGCTTGCATGGAACCGTTGCAGAGGATGAGGTGAGCCGGATCGACAGGCACACCTTCACGGTCGCTCTCCCGCCGCGCCATCACCTTGCGCAGTCCTTCGTGGCCAAGGTTGCCCGGATACTTCGTCAGTTCCAGGCCCTCTCTGTCGAGCACCCGCATTGCTGCGGCTTTCAACGCCTGGGTGGGAAACGTCTCCGGGTCCGAACGACCTGAACCAAAGTCGTACAGGATGTCAGCCATGGTATCCCGCCAGTTTGTTCGTGGTGAGAAAGACAAGACTGTCCTTGATGGCGGTCAGCATGTCGGTCGCACAGGCGTCGAGTTCGACGATCGCCCATTCCAGCACCTGAGGATCGGCGGCTGCGAGGATACCTGCAATGTCCTGCCTGCCTTGCCCCAGGGCCACCATGGGCGCGCCCTTGACCAGTGGACCGTCTTTCAGATGAAGGAGGGGTGTCCGCGTACTGATTCGCAAAAGCTCCTCTGCCGGATTGCATGCGCCGAAGTTGGCGGCCCAATAAGTATCCAGCTCGAACTCCACACGCGGCACGAGTTCCTGGAACAGATGGTATGCAGGGCGGCCGCTGAACTCTGCAAACTCCCACCAATGATTGTGCAGTGCCAGGGTCAGGCCGACAGCGCTGAGGTCGTCGATCAGACGATTGGTGCTGTCCGCGGTTTGCCTGACTGCATCAAGATCCTGGAAGTCAGTCGGCGCGTAACCACCCACAGCACGCGTCAGACCCAGTTCGCCCAGGATCTCGACGGTCTGACTGACCGGTGTCCGATTCGCAAACGGGTAGTGACTTGATGAGATCTGCATCCCCAGGGCTTCCACACGTTGGCGGAACGCGGTCGGCGTCATGCCAAAGAGATTGAAGGGCTCAACACCCTGAAAACCTGACTCGGCCAATGCCGTCAAAACGCCATCGAAGTCACGCTCGCTTTCTGCACGCAATGAATAGAGTTGTACTGATACTGGCAGCATGGCTCCTCCCCCTCTGGTTGGTTTATCGTAGCCCACATGGGGACGATGCAAAAACTCAAGTTTGGGCTCATTGGTGGTGGCGAGGGTGCGTTCATCGGTCCAGTGCATCGCCTTGCGGCTGAACTGGATGGTGAAGCCGAACTGGTCGCAGGCTGTTGCGGCAGCACCCCGGAGCGCGCCCGTGCCGCGGGCATGCGCCTTTATGGACTCACGCCCGAACGAGCGTACGGCTCGGTGACACAGATGCTGGCTGGTGAACGGGCACGCGCACCGGCCGAGCGCATGCAGTTCGTGATCGTGGCAACTCCGAACCACACTCATGTCGTGATTGCCGAAGCTGCCCTGAACCACGGATTTCCAGTGGCGTGTGACAAACCGGTGGCGACCGATCTTGCATCCGCAAAGCGCCTGGCATCGGTAGTTCGAACCACCGGATTGCCGCTTGCGGTGACCTATAACTACACCGGTTATCCCATGGTTCGCGAAGCCAGGGCGTTGATTGCTGGTGGAGTTCTTGGCCGCGTGCGCCGGATTCAATGCGAGTATCTGCAGGGCTGGCTTGCCACGGCTGCGGAAGTAGATAACAAGCAGGCCAACTGGCGGACCGATCCGGAACAGGCGGGTGGCAGCGGATGTTTCGGTGATATTGGCAGCCATGCAGAGAATCTTGTTCATTTTGTGACCGGCATGCCCATCAAGAGCCTGTGCGCCGATCTGTCCACCTTTGTTTCCGGTCGGCGGCTGGATGACGATGGCAACGTTCTGCTCCGTTTTGAAGGTGGTGCACGGGGAGTCATCTGCGCAAGCCAGATCGCGGTTGGAGAAGAAAATGCGCTGAGCATCCGTGTCTATGGCGACCGGGGCAGTCTTGAATGGCGTCAACAGGAGCCCAATTCCCTGATCCTGCGGTTGATCGACAGACCCATGCAGATATTGCGGGCAGGGGGTGGCAGTCTGGCGCCCATCACCAGCCGTTCCACACGCTTGCCCGGTGGTCATCCCGAGGGTTTTCTGGAAGCGTTTGCGAATATCTACCGGGGTTTCATGGCCGATATTCGCGGTGAGGCGAATGCGGAATACCCGCGCATCGAAGATGGTGTGCGAGGCATGTTGTTCCTGGATCGTGTGGTCGCCAGTTCGCGATATGGTGGCCAGTGGCTGGATATGGAGGCGGTGTCGTGAAAACCCTCAAAGGGCCGGCCATTTTCCTGGCTCAATTCATGGCTGATGACACGCCATTCAACGGCATCAATGCGATGGCTCAATGGGCGGCCAGGCTCGGCTTTGCTGGCATCCAGGTACCCATCGGCAATCCGGCGTTCATCGACGTCGCCGTGGCTGCGGAAAGCCAGGCCTACTGCGATGACCTCAACGGCAGGATGGCGGCAGCAGGTGTGCAGATTACCGAACTGTCTACCCACCTGGAGGGTCAGCTGGTTGCCGTACATCCAGCCTATGACGAGCTCTTCGACGCGTTTGCGATACCCGCCGTACGAGGTAATCCCGAAGCACGAACCACCTGGGCAGTCGAGCAGGTCAAACTGGCGCTGCAGGCCAGTGCGCGTCTTGGACTGACGGATCAGGTTGCCTTTCCTGGCGCTCTGTTGTGGCCCTATTTTTATCCTTGGCCACAACGGCCAGCCGGTCTGATCGATGAGGGTTTTCGCGAACTTGCACGCCGCTGGCGGCCGATACTCGATACGGCCGATGAATGGGGCGTCAATATCTGCTTCGAGATACATCCCGGTGAAGATCTGCATGATGGCGTGACTTTCGAGCGCTTTCTCGAAGCAGTGGACGGGCATCCACGCTGCAACATTCTTTATGACCCCAGTCACTTTGTCCTGCAGCAGCTGGACTATCTCGGCTTCATCGACACCTACCACGAACGGATCCGCATGTTTCATGTCAAGGATGCAGAATTCAATGTCAACGCGCGCAGCGGGGTGTACGGTGGTTACCAGGATTGGCTGCAGCGCGCTGGTCGATTCAGATCGCTGGGTGATGGTCAGATCGACTTCAAAGGTGTCTTCTCCAGACTCGCAGGGTACGACTACCCCGGCTGGGCGGTACTGGAGTGGGAGTGTTGTCTGAAGCACCAGGAGGATGGGGCTCGCGAAGGCGCTGCGTTCATCCGCGATCACATCATTCGGGTAACCGACAAGGCCTTCGATGATTTTGCGGGTACCGGCGAGGACTCAGCCCGCAACCGGCGATTGCTGGGTCTTGATTGAACAGACGTGAACCAGGGGGACGGTAGAGTGAGTGTCAAACGGATCGATGCAGTGGTAGTCGGAGCAGGCTTTGGTGGTCTGTACATGTTGCACAGTTTGCGCAAGGCAGGGCTCAAGGTGCTGGTGGTGGAAGCCGGAGACGGCGTGGGTGGCACATGGTTCTGGAACCGTTATCCCGGGGCTCGCTGCGACATCCAGAGTCTCGAATACTCGTACCAGTTTTCCGGGGAGCTGCAGCAGCAATGGAACTGGAGCGAACGTTATGCAACACAACCGGAAATCCTGCGTTACATCAATCATGTGGCTGACCGCTTTGATCTGCGCAAGGATACTCTCTTCAACACGCGGGTGACTGCCGCGCAATTCCAGGAGTCCAGCAGCCAGTGGCGCGTGAGTACGGACACCGGCGAGGTGCTGGAGGCGCGCTTTGTCGTGATGGCAACCGGTTGCCTGTCGTCGGCAAACCTGCCACAGATGCCGGGGCTGGCGTCCTATCAGGGCGACTGGTATCACACCGGAAAGTGGCCTCATGTACCTGTGGATTTCACCGGCAAACGGGTGGCGGTGATCGGCACCGGCTCGTCCGCCATTCAGAGCATTCCACTGATCGCCGAACAAGCCGCGTCGTTGACCGTCTTCCAGCGGACGCCGAACTACTCGATACCTGCGCACAACCAGCTGCTCGATCCTGCCCTGATTGCCGACGTCAAGGCGCGTTACCCGGAGTATCGGGCTGCCAATCGACAGACCGCCTTTCATGCCGACTTCGACTACAGCGAGCGCAATGCACTGGATGTCAGTCCTGAGGAACGGCAGGCTGAGTATGAACGTCGCTGGCAACGAGGCGGGCTCCCCTTCATGGCCGCGTTTGCAGACCTGATGTTTGTTCCGGAAGCCAATCAGACGGCAGCCGAGTTCATTCGTGCAAAGATTGCGCAGATCGTGAAGGATCCGGAAACAGCGCGATTGCTGACACCAAAGGGTCTGGTCGGATGCAAGAGACTCTGCGTGGATACCAACTACTACGCGACTTACAACAAGCCCCATGTTTCGTTGGTGGATGTCAACGCAGATCCCATCGAGACCATCACCACGACGGGACTGCGAACCCGCAACCGCAGCTTCGAGTTTGATGCGATCGTGTTTGCGACCGGATTTGATGCGATGACCGGATCAATGACCAAGGTGGACATTCGTGGCCGTAACGGGCAGGCGATCAAGGACGCGTGGGCAGAAGGACCGAAGACGTATCTCGGCCTGTCGGTACATGGATTTCCCAATCTCTTCATGATCACCGGACCGGGGAGCCCTTCCGTGTTGACCAACATGTTGCCGTCCATCGAACACCACGTGGACTGGATCGCCAATTGCATCAACTGGATCAGAACCCAGGAAGGTGTCGCCATCGAAGCGGAAGCAGCCGCCCAGGAAGCGTGGGTGCAACACGTGAACGAGGTCGGCGATACCAGCGTTTATCCGCGTTGCAATTCCTGGTACCTGGGGTCCAACGTACCTGGCAAGGCGCGGGTGTTCATGCCATACCTCGGCTTTCCTCCCTACGCCGAAAAGTGTCAGCAGGTTGTTGACGCGGGTTATGCGGGCTTTGTCCTTCGCAGGTCCGCCGCATGACCTCGCGCAGCATACAGGAACTGTTTGATCTCACCGGCCATGTGGCCGTCGTGACCGGAGCCGGACGAGGCATCGGCGAGGGCATCGCTCGGGCATTCAGCGAAGCAGGTGCCAGTGTGGTTCTGGCGGCACGGAGAACCCGTGAAATCGAAACGGTTGCCGCATCGATCAACGCGACAGGCGGCAAGGCGTTTGCCGTGACCACAGATGTCACGAAGGATGATCAACTGGACGCGCTGGCCCGGGCGGCGGTGCACCAATTTGGCAGGATTTCCATCTGGGTCAACAATGCTGGTGGCTCGCCCATGCGAATGCCGCTGAAAGACCTTCCTCGGGAAGAATGGGATCGAACCATCGCACTCAATCTCACCTCCATCTACACCGGTTGCATCACTGCCGCCCGTTACATGGAGAACGGCAGCATCATCAATATCACATCAGGCGCCGGCACCGGACCGGTGCCAGGCAGTGCGCATTATGGCGCCGCAAAAGCCGGTACCAACTCCCTGACATGGACACTGGCCGCAGAATTTGCCCCGAGGATCCGTGTCAATGCCGTGGCTCCCGGCGCAATTCCGACCGAGGTGATGCTCAAGGCGATCGGCAAGACAGAACAGCAACTCGATGAAGTGCTGGCCGAATGGAAGATCCCGCTGGGCCGTCTTGGGACACCGCAGGACATCGCCGCCGCCTGTGTCTATCTTGCATCCGATGCCGCCAGCTGGGTCAGCGGCGAGATCATCCGTGTGGGTGGTGGCGCACGTCCCCGCTGAATGGCCTGCAAAAACTCAGCGTTCCGGCGTTAGTGTCTTGACCAGGATGTGTCGCGTGAAACGACCGACGTATCGTGGAATCGTGACGATTGGGCGATAACCGAGATGCCGATACAGGACCGCGTTGCGGTCGCTGAGCGTTTCGATCAGGGCGTCCTCACAGGATCGCCTGGCTGCCGCTCCTTCGATACGGCGGAGTACTTCCGTCCCGATTCCCGCGCTGCGTCTTGCTTCATCGACCCACAGATGGTTGATGAACAACCTGCGGAATTCGGTTCGACCGCCTGCACCGGCAATGACGATGTTCCCTTCGCGGAGAAAACAGGCGATGGGTCTGCTGTCGCTGTCACTGGCCTCGCTGCGGCCAAATCTGAACACACCGTCGCTGAGGATCTCGAGATCGGTAGCGAGGGGGTAGTCTTCAATCGACCAGATTCGTGACATGGCGAAGATTGCGGGAGCACCTTGGTGTGCTCCCTTGTCAGCCCGGTTGCAGGCGCTCTAGAAGTACATCCGGTACATGACACCAAACGTACGCGGCGGGTTGGTGTGGAAACCAAGTCGCGCTCTGCCACCACGCTCACGATCGAAGGCAAGATCCGCATTTTCATCAGTGACGTTGTTGACGTAGACCAGTGCTTCCCAGCCTTCTGTCGTAAAACCGGCCTGGACGTTGCCGATCGTGTAGGCGTCCAGTTCCAGATCGATGAGGGTAATCTCATTGCCGGTGGCACCTGCAAACGGGAGGCCGGAACGGAAGCTGCCTGCACCGGGAGACTGGTCGCTCGGCTGGGTGATTCGGTCACCGACGTATTGCAGTACTGCCGACACAAAGAAGTCGGAGTTGCCAAACAGCTGCGTTGGGAGAGTGTAGGTCGCCGATCCGGATAGTTGTTTCTCCGGTGTGGATGCAAAGCGATTGCCTTTTTCCACGCCACCGAGAATGGTCCCTGCTGCAGAGCGGACTGTCGTGTCGAATTCCGAATCAATGAAGCTCCCCGACAGACTCACTTCGAGTTGCTCGAAAGGCCGGGCCGAAATTTCAAACTCGACACCCATCGAGTGAGCTTTTTCGACGTTGAAGGAAATGCGTGACGAGCAGGAACCGGCGTCGAGTGTGACCTGGAGATCTTCGATGTCAGAGTAGAAGAAAGCGGCGGAAAAACTGATGCCGTTGTCGAATGCACCTTTCACACCCATTTCGTAGTTCCACGTGGTTTCGTCGTCGTAGGCCTGAAAACTGCCAAACGTCGCCCGGTCGCCGGGAGTGCACAGGGTTGCGTTAAGTGGATCGTTGACACCACCCAACCGGAAACCTTGTGCCGCCTGGGCGTTGAGGGTGACGTCTTCTGTCACGGCGTAGCTGGCGAGTATCCGGGCGTTGAAGCCGTCCGACGACGTCTCGTCCACTCGACCCAGATCGCCGTTGCCAAACAGGCCGCCGGTAGTGATGGTTCGTTCTTCCTCGAAGTCGTAGTACCGGCCGCCGACGGTCACCGCCAGACTGTCGGTCACTTCGTACGTCACTTCGCCAAACAGAGCCAGCTGCTTGATGTCATAAGGCAGGTCGGAGTTGAAAGGCGAATCGGGGCCGAAGCCGTTGGCGACGGCTTGGGAGGTTCCTGCCCCCAGTACGGCATCGGTTACTGCATCGTAGCCTGGTGTTGGCAGGCGTTGGGCATAAACGCGCTCAACGTCCGAATAGAACGCGCCGGCCACCCAGTACAGAGGACCTTCACCGTTGGAACTGAATCGCAGTTCCTGGGTCAGTTGTTCCAGGTCGGTGGTATCGAGAAGATTCGAAGGCAGTAATACCGCGTCGTCGGGATAGCCGAGGTCTACCGACACGGAGCCGGTGAGTGCACTGGCGTCCCGGCTGACGAGGATGTCGCGGTCAAGGTAGCTGGTCACCGAAGTGATGTCGAACACATCAAGACTGACTTCAACCGTCAGGTCGGTGAGCATCGTCTCGTCCTCGAACCCTTCCTCGAGGCGCAGGAACTGCTCCCGCTCGCCCAACTGGATTGCCGGGCGGGTGGTGGTGTAAGGATTTGCATAGAGGTTGTATGACTCCTGGCGGTTGAAGCCGTCAGTGTCGATCTCCTGATAGATCACCCGTGGGGTGATCGCAATCGTCTCGGAGGGTTCGAACCGCAGCGAAGCGCGGACCCCGTTGTTGCTGCCGCTGTTGACGTCACTGCGACCGCCGTTGTCGGTGACTGCGTCGATGAATCCAGCGTGCTGGTTGGTGTAGCCGACAACACGCAGTGCAGCCTTGCCGCCTATCGGAACGTTGATCATGCCCTTCGCAGTGCCACCTTCTTTGCCACCTTCGACGGTATTCAGGCTGGCTTCCACCGAGCCTTCAAAATCTTCCAGGTTGGGCTGGTTGGTGATGTAACGAATGGTGCCACCGACGGAACCGGAGCCGAACAGGGTGCCTTGTGGCCCGCGCAGGGTTTCCACCCGATTCAGGTCATACAGGTCGAAGTCCGGGGTGAACAGGGACAGTGAAATGACGGATTCGTCGAGATAGACACCGACCTGTTCCTTGACGCCGGGTTGATCACGAACGATCTGACCTGCGGATACGCCGCGAATTGCGACCTGGCTCTGGCCTGGACCGAGGTTCTGGACGGTAAGACCAGCGATATTGCGTGACAGTTCCTCGATGTTGCTGGCACCGGATCGCTTGATGTCTTCCTCGGTCTGCACATTGAGGGAAAAGGGAACGTCCTGGGCGCTCGTTTCCCGCTTGGTGGCGGTGACGACCACTTCTTCCATCGCGGCTTCTTCTGCGAACGTGGCTCCCGGCAACGTCATCCCCAGAATCAGATATGCAGTTGTGAATCTGGCCATGTCTGGCTCTCCCGACTGGTGGTGAATTGAAGGCTGACCGGAACGGTCGTACGGCCATTGCGGCGCATCATAGTACAGTTGTTACAAATTGCTACTGCTGACATTCATGACGATAGCGTTGAGCAATCTGGCGCGGGAATGGATCCGGACCGGTGTGCGCTTGCGAATCCCGATCCTCGACTTCACTCGATGGGGCTGGATTGTTGAAGGTGCACTGGCGTTTATTCGTTCGCGTTTATTCGGGGACACACCTCGTCGTTTATTCGGGGACACACCTCGTTGGCGTTTATTCGTTCGTTTTTTCGAGGACATACCTCGCGGGATGATTCGCGGGCGCACCTTTCTTCAATAGCAACGAACGTTTCGAGGACACAGCTTTCAAGAGCAGTGAACGATGCATCCCTTGCCGCGCAGCTCGATCCAGAAGACCACGGTGACCCCGGCGGTTGGAGATTCCGGAATGGCGTCGGTGCTGGATGCGGTGGACCGCGCGTATCACCCAGCCGATGAGGATCGACAATTGCACGAAAGGTCGATTGAAATCAGTTCGTTGAAGCTGCGGCTGCCCAATGAAGCACTGGATTTGCGTCTCCAGGAACTGCAATCGACCCGGGACAAGCTGGCGAATTCCCATTCCCTGCTCCGCTCAACGCTCGATTCGACAGTTGATGCGATCGTTGTGGTGGATACGGCTCTGATGGTCCGTGCTCATAACAGATAGTTCAGCAGGCTCTGGCCCGATGGGGAAAAGTCAGCCGTCGTCGGCAGGAGCGTGTTGCCGCTACTGCGCAGGTTCCTGGGGCCGGCCAGTCTGCGCACGCATGCCATGAAGAGTCTGCGAGCGATCGTCGAACTCCGCGACGTGAAAGGTCAGGAACTGATCGCGATGCGAGATGGTCGATATCTCGAGATGACTTCAATTCCGCAACTGCCCAATGGGATGGTCGTTGGGCACGTCTTCAGCCTGCATGACGTCACAGACAAGAAAAACGATGAAGAGATCGTCCGTCATCAGGCATACCACGATGCGCTGACTGGTTTGCCAAATCGCCTGCTGATGCTCGATCGCCTCAAACATGCAATTTCCCTGGCAGTCCGTGGCGGTTGGCGCGTGGTCCTCCTGATCCTGGATCTTGACCATTCCAAATCGATCAACGACCGGCCTGGACATGCGTTGCGGGACCAATTGTTGCAATCGGTAACCACGCGCCTGAAAAGCAGGCTGCGCCTGAGCGATACGATTTGCCGGATCGTTGGCGATGAGTTAACGATCATTTTCGAAGAAGTGCACGACAACGATGGATGGAAGGCGGCTGCGGACAACCTGGTCAGCATTCTGGCCCGGCCGTTCGAGATTGCCGGACACGAGATCTGGGGGAGTGGAAGCACCGGTGCGAGCCTGTTTCGGATGACGTGCAGACCGCCGACGAACGGATCCGCCATGCGGAGATGGCGATGCAGGAGGCGAAACAACAGGGCCGAAACCGCTTTTCGGAGTTCGCTTCGATCAGGCAGGTTGAAACAGATCGCCGGGCGGCCATCGAAGCCGAACTGCGCCGGGCCATGGATACCCGGGAACTGTTCCTGGTGTACCCGCCCAAACATGAACTGCAGAGCCTGAAACCGATCGGTTTCGAAGCTCGGCTGCGATGGGACAACCGCTGGCTCGGCTTTGTGCCGCCCGATGAGTTCATTTCCGCGGCCGAGCAGTGCGGACTGATCGTCGGTATCGGTGATTGGGTACTCTAGACGAAGCCTGCGAGCAGCTGGGCTCGTGGCGGCGATCGGGCCACAACGACATCAGCATGTCGGTCAACCTGTCCGTTCAGCAATTCAAGGATCGGGACTTGATCCGCGATGTCGGAGAGACACTGGAACGCAGCCAGTTGGCGACGGGATTCCTGGAGCGGGAAATCACGGAATCCTGTGTGATGGACGCGATCGAGTACGTCACCGGAACGCTACTGACCCTGCGTCACTTTGGCGTCAATCTGTCGATCGACGATTCTGGCTCCGGCTATTCGTCGATGGGCTACCTGAAGAATCTGCCGATGGATATCCTGAAAATCGACAGGACCTTCGTGAAGGACATCGCTCGCTCCCGGGAAGATTCAGCCATCGTTGCTTCGATGATCACGCTTGGAAATAACCTGAATCTCAAGGTCGTCGCCGAGGGAGTCGAAGACGAAGCAGCCCTGGAAGTGCTCCGCGGGCCGGGTTGTGACGTCGTGCAAGGTTGTCTGCTGAGCAAACCGGTCAGTGCCATCGTGGCGACCTCGCTGCCGGAGCAGGCGAAGCCGGATTCAGGGTTGCAGGTGAAAAAATCGCACGGCCGTCCAGGCGGTGCGCTACTGAATGCCCTCGTTGGCCTTTTCGTGTTGGGCCCACTCCTCGACGTTGCGACCGAACTCCACCATGACATGCTTGCGGTATGCGGGTCGCTCCTGCAGGCGTGCATACCACGCTTCCATGTTGGGCAACGATGGCCTTTCAATCTGCATCGTGAAATAGCGGAACATCATGGCCCCATTGACGATGTCAGCCATGGTCAGCGTGTCGCCGGTCACGAATTTCCGTCCGGCCAGTTGCCTGTCCAGCTGGGCAAATATCCGGCCAGCCTCACGCGCGGACTTTTCGATCTTTTCCGCTGTTGAGGGAAAGCCGCGTACCAGCATCTGAAAGAGAGGGAAAAACGCATTGGCGATGTCGCTGCGGTGCCATTCCATCCACATGTCAGCGGTAGCAAGCGTTACCTTGTCAGAGGGCCAGAGGGTGCCAAAGCCGTGCGTTCTTGCCAGATGGCGGACACAGGCATTGGACTCCCAGATGACCAGATCACCATCCCTGATGGTTGGTACGACCTTGTTTGGATTTGGATAGTCTTCCGGATAGCCAAAGGAGCCGCCGATATCCAGACGTTCATAGGCAATGTCCAACTCGCCCAGTACCCACATGACCTTTTGAACGTTCAGTGAGTTGCGGCGACCGAGTACGGTGATCATGGATCGTGAACCAGCCTGGACCTGATGGACGACTATAGATGGAGAGCTGCGCAATTGGCAGGCTATACTCACGCCACTCCTGAACCGAGTTACGCATGGAACTGCTGTTGATACGGCACGGGCTTCCCGAGCATGTCGAAAATCGCGATGGCAAACCAGCCGACCCACCGTTGTCCGAACTGGGCCGGGTGCAGGCACGACGGATGTCGGAGTGGCTGGCGAAAGAAAAGATCGATCGGCTCTATACCAGCCCGATGGCACGTGCGCTGCAAACAGCCGAACCACTCGGCGAGCGCCTGAATCTCGCACTGGAACTGGCCGATGGAGTGGCGGAATACGACCGCAACGCAAGCCATTACGTGCCTACGGAAAAACTCAAGGAAATCGACTACGAGCGCTGGAAAAACCTCATGCAAGGCAGCATGGATGAAAATTTCCACTCGTTTGCCAGTACGGTCATCAGCAGTCTTGAACACATCGTGGCATCCAATTCCGGCAAGCGGGTGGCAGTGACCTGCCATGGCGGTGTGATCAATGTCTGGACGGCGCACGTCATCGGCATGGCACCACGAATGTTTTTCAACCCGGACTACACCAGCATCCATCGGTACATGTGTGCAGGGTCGGGAGAACGGACCATTCGTGTGTTGAATGAGGCAGTACATCTGCGCGCAACACCACCACGTTCCTGAACCGGGCCGGTCGCTGGGGCGAGGCAGCTGTTACCATATCGGAAGAGGGCCGACGACGCGCCAACTGCAACGGTCAGCCCGGGTGAGGTTGGGTCAAGGCATCGGCAAGGAGACAAGCGCATGTCCAGCAACTCCAGATTCCGCTTCAACGGCATCAATCACCTCGCTCTCATGTCATCCGACATGGATCGCACGATCAGGTTCTACCGCGACATCCTCGGCATGCCCCTGGTCAAGACCATTGACTTCCACAATGGTCGTGGCAAGCACTATTTTTTCGATGCGGGCGGTGGTGATTGCGTGGCTTTTTTCGAGTTTGCCAAAGCACCGGCGAGTGTCGACAGCACGGCTCATGCCCGTATGGCATCTACGCCAGGGATGATGAACCACGTCGCGTTTGACGTCTCCAGCGAAGATATCGATCGGTATCGTCAGCGACTGATCGAGTTGGGTATCGAAGTCACGGAAGTGGTGAACCACGACGACACGGAAGGTGGTGCCAGCCCCGAGATGAACGAGTCGACGTTTGTCCGTTCGATCTATTTTCGCGATCCGGACGGTATACAGCTGGAGTTTGCAGCCTGGAGCCGGCCCCTGACGGTCCAGGACATCAAAGCCGAGTATCGAGACGGGCAGCAGAACTGATTGATCGGCAGAGCCTTTGGGAGACTCAGCCGGCGCTGATGTTCATCACATCGATCAGCTTGTTTTTCACCAGTTCCTGTTCCCGCTTCCGCTCGTATTTCCTGGCCGGTGTATTGACTATCGGCGACAGTTCCGCCGCACCAAAACTGCGTTTGTGCAGAGTCCTGCTGACGTTCCCGTACACGGTATTGCGCTGTCGGGGGGAGCGGTTCGCACTCTTGATGATGCGGGTCATTTCTTCGGGAGAAGTTTCCTGACCGTGCAACGTGCCAGCCGCCCGTGAAATGCTCTCGTTCATCAGCGTACCACCGAGATCGTTGCAACCTGCATTCAGACAGGCCAGCACACCGGCGTGCCCCATTTTCACCCAGCTGGCCTGGATATTGTCGATCTGGCCGTGGAGCGTGATACGGGCGACGCTGTGCATGAGCAGCGCTTCGCGGAATGTCGGTCCCTTGCGCGCCCTGCCCTTGAGGTACATGGGGGCTTCCATATGGACAAATGGCAAGGGCACAAATTCGGTAAAACCACCGGTCTTGCGCTGCAGATCGCGGATGCGCAGCAGATGCCGGGCCCAGTGCACTGTTTTTTCCACATGCCCGTACATGATGGTGGCAGTGGTTCTGAAGCCGACGGAGTGGGCGGTCTCCATCACTTCGAGCCACTGTGCGGTGTTGATCTTGTCGGCACAGATGATGGCACGCACCTCGTCATCAAGTATCTCGGCAGCGGTGCCGGGAAGAGTACCGAGACCGGCTTCCTTCAAACGTTCCAGATAAGGGGCGAGCGGCATGCCAAGTGTGGCTGCACCCTGCCACACCTCAAGTGGTGAAAAAGCGTGAATGTGCATTTCCGGAACCGCCTGTTTCACGGTATGCAGGATTTCGACGTAGGTATCACCCGTATACTCCGGATGGATGCCACCCTGCATGCACACTTCCGTCGCCCCACGATCCCAGGCTTCGGCGACGCGGCGGGCGATCTCTTCAGGATCCAGATCGTATGGCTTGCCACGCAGGTTTTCGCTGAGTTTGCCCTTTGAGAACGCACAGAACTGGCACTTGAAGTAACAGATATTGGTGTAATTGATGTTGCGATTCACGGCATAACTCACCGTCTCGCCGTTCACCTTCGCACGCAGCCCATCCGCCATTCTGACCACTGCGGAAAAATCATCGCCACGAGCCGCGAACAACCTCACGACGTCTGCCTCTTCCAGCAGGTCGCCTTGCACCACACGATCAAGGATCGCCTGCAGATCCCGCGAGACCTGGCGTGGTTTGTGGATCACCAGATCCAGTACGTCCTTCGGCGGATCTATCGGGTCACCCGGACACCAGGGATCGACACGTGGAAAACCTTCGGCATCGATCAGGTTGAGCACAGGTTCATGCAGGTCGGGATGAACCCAGCGGTCGAGGTCCGTCGCATACTGCGGATAGATCGTGAGCCGTTCGGCAAGGAACTTCCCGGCGCTGGCGGTTTCGCGCGTGAGCTCGTCCAGATGTGGCCATGGCGCTTCCGGGTTGACGAAGTCGGGTGTCAGAGGGGACACCCCGCCCCAATCGTTGATGCCGGCGTGCACGATCTGAGGCAACACACCGGGGCTCAGGTTGGGTGGCGCCTGAATGCTCATCGTGGCGCCAAAGAGGATCCGGGCAACGGCGATCGTCCATAGCAGTTCATTGAGGTCCGGCTCCGGCGCGTTGACCATTTTGGTCTCGGCCTTGGCGCGGAAATTCTGGACGATGATTTCCTGTATGTGGCCGTATTCCTGGTGAATGGCACGGATCGCGAGCAGCGATTCGATCCGCTCCAGACGTGTCTCGCCGATGCCGATCAGGATACCGGTGGTGAACGGTACCTGCGCGATGCCGGCCTGGCGCAGCGTCTCGAGTCGAACCGACGGGATCTTGTCCGGTGACCCGTAATGTGGCATGCCTTTTTCGGTCAGGCGATCGGCTGCGGACTCGAGCATGATGCCCATCGAAGGGGACACGCTTTTCAGCGTTTTCAGTTCGTCCGCCGACAGGTTGCCCGGGTTCAGATGAGGCAGCAGGCCGGTCTGTTCGAACACGGCCTTGGCGGCCGCAAACAGGTAATCGACCGTTGTGGCGTAACCCATTGCATCAAGCGCTTCACGGGCTGCCTTGTAACGAAGTTCGGGCTTTTCGCCCAAAGTAAACAAGGCTTCCTTGCAGCCGAGTTCTGCGCCGCCTCGTGCAACTTCCAGCACTTCCTCGATCGTCATGTACGGGGCTTTCACCTTGCGCGGAACCTGCGCAAACGTGCAGTAGTGGCAGACATCCCGGCAGAGATGGGTGAGCGGCAGAAAGACCTTGCGTGAATACGTGACGACGTTGTGAAAGCCCCGATCCCGCAGTTCGGCAGCGACGTCCGCCAGCGCGCGCGTGTCGTCACATGACGCCAGCAGGCGGGCATCCTCAGGCGTGGGCAAACTGCCGGCCAGCGCTTGCTCCAGCAGGTGATCAAGCATTCGAAGCCCCCGGTTCACTACTCATAGGTCCGCCATTATGGTTATTGGCCAGGCGTGCGGCTATACCCGATTTGTCTAAGTACGTGCTGGTCTGCGTATTTTTCCCATTTGCCAGCAAAGCGGTGAGGTCGGCCGGGGTGTCGATATCGAGTGCAAAGCCATGGATTGGCAGAATGGAGGGGCTGATGCCGCGTGCTATGGCGGCTTCGATATGCGGCCGGAAACTCTTGCCGTCAAACAGGAGGGGAATGGCGTCGCCGGGAACAAGGATCAGCCCATTGGTACCGATCTCCTCATCGTCCGGCATGATGGTGACCGAACCGGACTGCTCCAGCGCGAGATCCACATCATCCGCACGCAGCAGCGGAATGTCGGCGGGGACAATGAACACGCCGTCAGCACCCAGCTGGTCGTGCAGATAGGCTGCTGCCTGGGTCAGTGCCTCGGACAGATCAGCGTCGGGCCGCTCGGCAAACCGTTCCGTTCCGAAGGCCTGTGCCAGTGCATCGGCTTCTGTCGTCCGCGAGACGATGAGTGTGCCGGCAAGACGGGTCGATCTGGCAAGCGCGGTCAGGACGTCCCGCGCCATGGCCAGCATGAGCGATCGCCGTTCGTCGGCCGACAGAACGCTGGCGAGCCGTTGTTTGGCCCGCGCCAGGCCTTTCAGCGGAACGATGGCCCAGATCTTCCGTCGCGGGGCAACCGTCTGTGATGAGGCAGAGTGGGCAGATGGACCGGACGGCACTGGGGGACTCCTGTCGCTGGTCAGGCACTGAACGGGTTTATCGGCTGTTCAGGTCGTCCAGAAAACGCAGGGCAACGCCGGCCAGATCGATCCTGTCCTGTAACGTTAGCATGACACTCTGGGCCACTACAGTTGGTACACCCAACTGTCCGTGCAGTGCGGCGTCCGCCTCATCGAGCAAAAATCCATCCAGCAGATCTCCGTAGTGGCTGGCCACCTGGGCTGCCGTCGCAGGTACCTTGAGCTCTGCCATCATCTTGGCCGTGGGTCCCTTGATGGCCCGGCCCCCGACGATGGGTGATATCGCGATCACCGGCAGCTTCAGCAGTGCCTCCCGGATCCCTGGTACCCCGAGCACCGGGTCAACCGAAACAAATGGATTGGAAGGACAGATGATCACGCCGTCGCAGTCGCGCAGCCATTCGAGGATCGCCGGCGCGGGACGTGCCTGTTCGATACCTGCAAAGCGAAAACCGGTCACATTGGGCGTGCAGCGATCGCGCACAAAATAGTGCTGGAAGGCCAGTGGTCCAAGTGTCGTTTCAACCACCGTTCGCACCGGCGAGTCGGACATTGGCACAATTCGATGCAAGATCCCGAGGTGTGTCGCCAGTTCAGCGGTCACTTCCGAGAGGGTTGCTCCCTGTTTCAGTCGCTGGGTGCGCTGGATGTGCAGCGCCAGGTCACGATCTCCGAGTCGGAACCAGGTTTCGCCGCCTAACGCGCTCAGCGCCTCAAGGAAGTTCCAGCTTTCATCTGTGCGTCCCCAACCCAGCTCCTTGTTCGAAAGATCAGCCAGCGTGTAGGTGAGGGTGTCGATGTCGGGACAGATCGTCAGTCCGAGATGCTCGAAGTCATCACCGGTATTGACGACAAACATGACTTCTTCCGGTGGCAGGACGTGCGCCAGGCCCAATGCCAGTTTGGCACCCCCGACACCACCGGTTATGGCCATGTATCGGCCCATCAGCGAAAGAGATCTTCTTCTAGCGGCCGGTTGATCATGCGAGCGGTATCCCGGGTGTCGTCAGCGGGCAGGCCCCGCACGAGCACTGCAGGGAGTCGCTCGGTCGTTTCGCCCATCATGAGCGTGGCGGCTGTGGCGATTGCATCGGCGCGGTTGATCAGGGTGACCTTCAATTCCCGTCCGAAGATATCCTGGCCACCACGATGATCCTGGAGTACACGCACGCCAGCCGCACCGATTGCTGACCCGATGGTGCCCAGACGCCAGGGTCGATTGTGGGAATCGGTGATGATCACCGCGAGTTTGCGACCAACGGCCTTCATCAGGTGATCACGTAGCCGTGTCGCGGAAGCGTCCGGATCTTCGGGCAGGAGCAGGGCGGATTCACCGTCACTGTGATCGATATTCGACTGATCGATTCCGGCATTGGCACCTACAAATCCGAGTTTGTGCCGAACGATCAATGCACCGGGTCGTTTGCGCAGGATGTCCGTGCTCTCATCTAGGATCAACTGCACCATGCGCGGATCCTTCTCCGATTCGCGGCCGAGGACTTCTGCTTCCGCGCCTGGAACCACGTCAGCCAGCCTGACCTGTCGCCCTTCGGCCTTGGACACGATCTTCTGCGCCAGACAGAAGATGTCACCATCCACCAGTTCGATACCGAGTTCACCAATGGTATTGAGGAGCAGCGTGGCGAGATCATCGCCAGGCTGAACCATCGGCAGGCCTTCCAGTGCGATGACGTGCATCGGCATGTCAGTGATCCGACTGGCCGACGATCTTGATGCCTGCGTGGGAAACGATGCCTGAGCGATTGATCTGGATGAGGATCGACGTCAGCGCTTCGGCAGCGGCCGAATTCTCGATGGGACCTGCATGCCAACCGCGCATGCCGGCTTCGGTAATCAACTCGACCACACGTTCGCGGGCAGCTTTTTTGTTGCCGGCGACCAGGACGTCGCACTCGATCTGCACGTCTTCCTGCAACAGGTGTGCAGCGATGTTCTGGAACGCGGTAACAACAGACACCTCGTCACCGAGAAACAGCTGCGCGCGTTTGCCTGCACTGCCTTCCGGTGGCATCTGCACGGTACCCACTTTGGGCGGAACCAGCGGTACAGTGACGTCGATCAGGATCTTGCCCTTCAGATGCTCCTTCACCGAACCCAGTGTCGAGAGCTGGTGTTCAGCAGGAACGGTGAGCACAACCAGGTCGCCAGCTGCTGCGGCGTCCGTGTTTTCCATGGCCTCTGCGGGGGTCTGCGGACTGATCTTCTTCAGTGCTGCGACAGCGGCCTGCGCTTTTTCCAACGTGCGGGAACCGATGACGATCTTGTAACCCGCCTTCGACCAGCGAATGGCAAGGCCGGTACCAAGATCACCCGTACCGCCGAGAATGGCAATTGTTTCTTTGGCCATGGAATCCTCTGTCAGCGAAAAGCGCGGGATTATGCCCGGGTCCACCCCATACGGCTATGGGCGCCAAACCTCAGCTGCCTTGCCCTGTGCCATTTCTGCCAGCGACCAGAGCTCAAGCCGCCAGGGCGTCAGCTTCAGGGCGCCAAAGTTCTTGTCCTCGAAAGATGGCCAGAACAGGGCCGGGTCATAGCCG
Source organism: Pseudomonadales bacterium (assembly GCA_041752315.1). GTDB lineage: Bacteria > Pseudomonadota > Gammaproteobacteria > Pseudomonadales > Azotimanducaceae > SYFY01. The sequence goes on along the minus strand of JBGSHJ010000046.1, from coordinate 64,464 downwards.
ACGGGTTCCGGAGTGGTCTTCAGGAGATTCCACAACCAGCCCCGCGTTTCCAGATCATCCTGCCATTCTGCCTTGCAGTCGATCATGGCCTGTTCGTGTTTCGGATCCCAGTACGTCAGCGAAACGAACGGGTTGGCGGTCAGGTGTTTGGCCTTGTGGGAGTGTCGGCCGGTGGCAATCCAGCCGGTGGACCCATCCCAGACCGGATGCAGCATGCGCGAGCGCGGCCTGCCTTGGGTATCCACCGTCGCGACCGTACACCAGACGATGCGCTGCGTGATTTCGTTGAATCTGGCTTCGAGGTCCTGGAACCGGTTGCTCATGGCAGATCTCCTGTTGAAGTCGCGGATTGTGCGGACTTCATCGCGTGTGGTCGAGTGGCACGAATGCGCAGTGGTGATTTCCAGCGCCTGGCCGCCGGTACTCGACTACCATGCCCGTATCGGGCAGATGAAAGTGAAAACTTCAGCCCAGCCCGCGTGACAGAATTTGCAGGACAGAACCTCCATGAAAGAACTTCGATGACAGAATCACGAACGGTAATTGTTACTGGTGCCGGCAGCGGGATTGGGCGTGCCACCGCGCTGCGGTTTGCGAGGGCTGGCTTCACGGTGGTCGCCAATGGTCGACGCCAGCCAGCGCTGGACGAGACAAGGATGCTGGCCGGAGAAAACGGGCATCGCATCATTGTTCAGAGTGGTGATGTCGGTGTTGAAAGTACTGCCGGGTTGCTGGTGCGGCGAGCCCAGGAACTGGGTGGTTTTGGCTGGCTTGTCAACAACGCCGGTGTAGGCTGGAATCATGGCATGAGCAATCCAGGCTCGATGTCGGCGCTGAAGGACACCACCGCAGAGCAGTGGCGTGAGGTACTGCGAATCAACCTGGACTCCGTGTATTTTCTCTGCCACGCGGCGCTGCAGCATTTCTGTGCGCAAGCCAGCGGCAGCATCGTCAACGTTTCGAGTGGCGGTGGCCTCAGGGGAATGGATGATGCACACACCTATGCCACAGCCAAGGCGGGGATCATCAACCTGACACGCTCGCTCGCAAAAGCCTACGGGCGATCGGGTGTGCGCAGCAATGTCATCGCACCGGGTTTTGTCGATACGGATATGGTGAGTTCGGTACTGGAATCAGAACTCAACCCGTTTGCCAGCGAACTGACCCGATTCATGGTTTCACCCATGGGGCGTCCAGGCACACCCGAAGAGGTTGCCGATGCGATCTACTTCCTGGGCGTCGATGCCACGTATTGCAACGGCGCTGTGCTCTGCGTTGATGGTGGATCACTCGCATGACCTGGAAGCATATATCGCCCGGTCAGCTGGCCTGGCGATCCACAGCTCCGGGAGTACAGAAGATCGCTTTGCTGAACCACCCGTTGCCGGTGTCGGCCGTCCGGTTGAGTCCGGCCGCAAGCAGTGACCTCACGGGCTTTGCCTTGGTGCAGACTGGTTCTGCGTCCCTGGCAGATGGCACACGAGTGGCTCGCGGAGATCTGGTCTGGCGCAGGAATCCCGTGAAGGTATCTGCTGGCGATTCCGGTTGTGCATGGTCGCACCTTGATTTGCCTCCAGACCTGCAACCGGGCGACATCTCCCTGCACATCACCGCAGATTCCAGGCCGTGGCAGGCGTTTGTCGACCCGGCAGGCCTGTGCAGGTACTTCTCGAAGGCCGACTGTCGGCCTTGCGAACGCGGTTTGTACCCGGCTATCGGGCCGGGGAACACTGGCATGACTACGACACGCTGTATTTCATCATGGCGGGGGACATGCGATTCGGTTCCGAAGGGCGGTACTAGACGGGCGATATCCGCCTGGTAGAAGGTGGCTTCAGCAATGGTCCGGAAGAACCGGGCGCTGACGGAGTCGAATTTGTCCTGTTCAGTTGCGGTGGGCCGGTCCATCTGCATTGGGCAGATCTGGAGTCAGCGCCGCGAGGGCCGTTGAAAGCTGGATGAAACGAGCCCGGTAACCCGGGTTTTTCTATCTGCCCGCCCTCGACTCGGCGATGTATACGCGGGCGCGTTTGGCCTTGTTGATACAACTGGGAAAGCGCTCGATCACCTGCTGGCCCTTGGCTGCCGCGATGAGGCTCGCTGCCTTGGTGTAACTGACGGTGCCATCCAGGCCTTGTGCCTTGGCGAGATCCAGTTCCTTCCATGCCGTGTCGACCAGGCTGTCGCACTGAACGCGACCATCCATTCGCCCGGCGCAGGCACCCAGAAAGACCAGGGTGGCAGCCAGCGTCAGGGCCTTCAGAATCAGCGAAAGTTGAGCATTGCCGGACACGCAGGTTTTCCCGGAAAAAAGGCAGGTCATGAAAGCACAGTCGGCGAAGCCCTGCCAGAACCGAATCCCACCTGTAGAATGCAGCGCTTTTGCAATCCGGGAGCAACCGTGAACCGACTTTTTGAACCGCTGGTTTTCCCACGCGGACCGGCGATGAAAAACCGCTTCATGCTGGCGCCACTGACCAACAGTCAGAGCCACGCAGATGGGCGGCTGTCTGAAGAGGAACACCATTGGCTCTCGCTGCGGGCAAAGGGTGGCTTTGGCGCGACGATGACCTGTGCCGCGCACGTGCAGGCGGTTGGTCAGGGATTTTCCGGACAGCTCGGCATATTTGGTGAACAGCATGTCGGAGGCCTGACCGATCTTGCCCGCACCATCAGGGGACATGACAGCCTTGCCATCGTGCAGTTGCACCATGCCGGCAATCGTTCGCCAAAAACCCTGGTCGGTCAGGATCCGGTCTGTCCCTCTGACGATCCTGCCACCGGCGCGCGTGGCCTTTCAACGGCGGAAGTCGAGGCGCTTGGTGCTGATTTCATTGCCGCAGCAAAACGAGCAGAAGAGGCGGGTTTTCACGGTGTCGAGTTGCATGGCGCGCATGGTTATATCCTGTGTCAGTTCCTCAGCCCTGAAACAAACCAGCGCACGGACCGATTTGGTGGCTCCCTGGCCAATCGCAGCCGGTTGATTTTCGATATCCTGCACGGCATCCGTTCGGTGTGCCGTGCTGACTTCAACGTTGGTATTCGCTTGTCACCTGAACGCTTTGGGATGCAACTGGGTGAAATCCGCAGCCTTGCGCAGCAGCTGATCGACTCCGGACTGGTCGACTATCTGGATCTTTCGCTGTGGGACTGTTTCAAGTTGCCGGAGGAAGAAGCTTTCAAGTCTCAACCACTGATCAGCTGGTTTGCCGATCTTGATCGGCGAAGTGTGCCGGTAGGTGTGGCGGGCAAGATTCACAATCCCGCCGATGCCCAGCGGGCGCTTGATCATGGTGCGGACTTCGTGCTGCTTGGCAGGGTCGCGATACTCCATCACGATTATCCGGCACAACTGCAGTCCAATCCTGGCTTCATTCCACGCAGGCCACCCGTCAGCCGCGCCTATCTTGCCAATGAAGGGCTGAGCGCACCGTTCATCACTTACATGAGTGGCTGGAAGGGATTTGTCGAGGAAGAAGTGTCGGCAGGCTGAAGCCTGCCAACGGGAACCCAGAGGGGCTGGCCTGAACCGCTATACGTCGAAGCGGAAAGCGGAACCGTCGCGACGAACGTGCCCACCCGTTGGCGCCGCGAAGTGAGTACCGATCACGAGGATCGGCTGGTCGGCAACGGTTTCCATTACCACCCGGCGCATACCTGCGCCGGCGACAGGATCACTGTCGAAGGTCGGTGACCACTCCGGATGACCAAACTGGCAGGGATGGTGAAGCATATCCCCGGTGATCATGGCACGCTCGCCCCTGGATTCGATCAGGACGCTGACGTGACCCGGCGTGTGCCCGGGTGTGGGTGTCAGGCGTATTTCCGGTGAGATGACGTGATTCATCTCCACCAGGTCCACCAGTCCGTGATCGAAGATGGGTCTGATGGAATCGCTGAGGATGGTCTGCTGTTCTTCATCTCCCTCGGCATTCCAGTGCGCAAACTCCTGCTTGCCGATCAGATAGCGGGCGTTGCCAAAGGTCGGCACCCATTTGCCTTCCACCAGCATGGTGTTCCAGCCGACATGATCAACGTGCAGGTGTGTACAGATGACTGCATTCACGGACTCTGCGGGGCAACCGGCATCCGCCAGGCTCTTGAGAAAGCCGGTCTGCAGCGATTGACCGCCCAGCAATGAACGGGGTTTGTCATTGCCGACACAGGTATCGACCACGAGACGCAATCCAGGCGCTTCGACCACCAGTGCGTGGATCGACAGTTTCAACGCACCGTCCTCGGTCACGAAGTGCGGGAACAGCCAGGGCATTTCCCGCAGGACTTCCGGCTTCGCTTCTTTCAGGAACGCGTGCTGCGGATGGTAGGGAACCGGCATTTCCATTTCGACGACGCGCTTGATGGTGACGTCACCAACTTTCCACTGGATCATTTGCTGACTGCTCTGCTTCTGAAGTTGAGGGCGACCGAAGTATGCCGCGAATCGCAGAAGGAATCCTCGTGAAGATCAGGGAACGACGTGGAGGGCATGACGTTGACCGGTTGCCTTGCGCATAAGACGATCAATGCACCAGGACATCCAGCATCCGCTTCAGTGCGAAGTGCCGGTAGCTGTCGATGGCCAGTGATTCAACTTCATCCCAATTCACACCCTGTTCGGCGTCCAGGGCTATCCAGCCGTTGTGTCCCATGTAACTGGGTATCGAATAGCGAGGATCGAGGATCAGGGCATCCTGACGGTCAGGCCCTACCCAGAAAGCCAGTTTCAATTGCCCGCCATAACGCCACGCCTGTGCAAAGGTCTTTTTGCCTGCCACCCATACCGGGTTGCCGAAACTCGTGGAGGCGCTTGTTTCCGGCAACGCAAGGCAGATGTTTGCCAGCCGCTTGACGATCTTCTGAATGCGAGCCGGGCTCATCGGATCGATGTCGCTGGCACTCATCGGTTTGGGCGCAGTGATCCGGATGAGTGGTGGCATGCACTGCTTCAATCGCATTGGAGCGATCCACTCATAGGTTTCCCACACCCGCCGGGCGACGGTCTTCCAGGACAGACCCTTGTTGAGTTCGACCCCGACCCACCCACGCGGACCGACATAAGGTGGCACGAAGTAATATCGGGGCTCGATGGTGACATGGTACATCTGTGCTCCTGGTCCCATCGCCAGCAACAGCGCGACCCGACCATCACCGTGGTGATTCACTGAAAACGTGGCAAAGGTCTTGTCGGCGACACGAAAGTTCGGGAAACCATGGGAGACGACCTCAGTCGTTTCCGGCAGATGCAGGCAAATTTCCCTTACCGCTTCAAGGACAGTCTTGACCGGTTTCGAACTCTTCTTTTCCAGTGTTTCTGCGCAGTCGTCTGCCAATTCATGTCTCGCAACTGGTTCTGGCCCAGACAGATTACTCCAGCGCATGGTCTCCGAGCGATACGGCAATCTCTGAAAATGCAGTACTCTCCCGCCCTGTTTCAAGTTTGATGGTTGCAGGTCTACACACAGGAGAATCGGATATGCGCATTGGCATCATGATCGGGGCGGATGGAACACGGGCGACGATTGACGACATCGTGGCCAGGGCCAGGGCGGTGGAAGCGGCCGGACTCGACGATGTCTGGCTGGCCAACATATTTTCGTTCGATGCCATTACGACACTTGCCATCATCGGCCGGGAAACTTCACGGATCGGGCTGGGTACGGCCGTGACCCCGACCTATCCGCGTCACCCGACGGCAATCGCGCAACAAGCCATGACGACGCACGCGGCCAGCGGTGGACGCTTCACGCTCGGCATCGGGCTGTCCCACAAGGTGGTCATCGAAAGCATGCTGGGATTGTCTTACGACCAGCCGGCCAGACACATGCGGGAATACCTGAAGGTGCTGATGCCCCTGGTTCGTGGTGAAACCTGTGACTTTGAGGGTGAGCAGTATCGGGTGCATGGGTTGAAACTCGATATCCAGGGAGGTACCAACGTGCCGGTGGTCGTCGCGGCCCTGGGGCCTTCGATGCTGAAAGTGGCTGCCGAACTTTGTGATGGCACCAACACCTGGATGGTGGGTCCGAAGACCATGGAAGGACACATCATCAAATCGCTGCGACAGGCTGGTCTGAAATCACCGCGTGTTGTTGGAGGATTTCCGGTACTGCTGACCAACAAGCCGGACGATGCAAGGAAAGAACTGGGCCAGATGCTGACGATATACGGTCAGCTGCCCAGTTATCGGGCGATGCTGGACAAAGAAGGGCTGAAGAATCCCGAGGACATTGCCATTCTCGGCGATGAAAACCTGCTCCGCGGACAGATCAAGCGACTCGCCGACATGGGGGTAACGGACTTTAATGCGGCCGTCATGTCCTCGGATCCTGCGGCCTATGACCGTACACTCGAGTTCCTTGGCAGCATCGTCAAAGGCTAGCCCGGATTTCTCACACCTCGTTGGCACGCAGCTGATCCAAGTCTCGATGAAGCGCGGAGTGCGATTTTCGCTGGGCGAACGATCTTGACGAGTGACTATTTGCGCGCCAACTGCTTTCATCAGCGCGCTGACACTGCTTTTTCGTGGATTTGCAGTGTTGGGGTCACACGCAGCCGACACACTTCCTTGGAGTCCAGGAAAGCTCAGCCTCCACTGGCTTATCGGTACTTCCGGGAAGACGTTGTCAACGAGGTGAACCGAGGTTTCGATCAGTCAACGCACGCCGCAGGACGGGCAGATACCGCGGCATTTGCAGGAGAACGCCACCAGGAAAGGTTCGCGTTGCTGAAGCGCATCGCGCAAGTCAGCCAGATTCTGGTCGATGAGGGGGTAGTGCGTGTGCTGAAAGCCAAGCCGTCCATCCTTCTCGACTGATGGGGTACGGCGGTTCGAATCCATAATCGCCGGACACTTTCGAGGTTGAGTGGCGAGGGGGCGCAAGCTTTTTTCAAAACCTTGCGCCAACGCGGCAAGGCTGCAGAGCTGCCTGAGAAGGTCGTTGGCGGTCATCGTGTCGATCGACCGCCACTATCCCCATTCGAAACCCAGTTCGCAGTGGCGTACGTTAGGAAGCTACTTCAACGTCGACAGCAGATGTCCTGCAGACACAAGGTCAGGTGTCGCCAGACCTTCTACAAATTGTTCGAATACCGGTTGCAGCAGAGCCTTGGCATCATCTGTGCGTCCCTCCTTGGCCCAAAGATCGGCAAGGTCGGTTACCGTGCGCAGCTCCCAAGCGCGCGCGCCCTGTCGGCGGCTCAATTCGAGCGACCGGGACAAGCAGAGTTCTGTCTGTCTATTGGGCCGTTGCTGAATCGCGAGCTGGATGCCGCCTTTTACGCGCAGCAGTTCCGGCAGGTAGAGATCTTCGCCGTTTCTCTCGACGCGCTGGATTGTCTGATCGGTTAGAGCAAGGGCCTCGGCGTGTTGCCCCAATGCTTTCAGTCCGAGCGCAAGCGAAATGCTGAATTCGGTGGTGAGTGTTTCGTAGCCGATCTGATGAAGTGTCTTCAGGCCTGCCCGCAGATTCTCGACACCGCCTAGCGCATCGCCTCTCAGAATACTAAGCTCTCCCTGGCGGGCCTGCCCGGCGGCAATGAAGGGGACGAGTGAGTTTGTTTCGGCTTGGTAGAGCAGCGCCCCAATATGCTGCTCAGCGCTTTCCAGGTTACCGGTCCAGAGAAAGACCGAAGCAGCCCAGCCCAGAACAACCACCTGTGCCGCTGGACGGTCGATGCGTACAACATCCGCAATTACCTTGTGAGCCCGTTGTGCAGCCTGATATGGAAGGCCTTGCAGCCAGAGATTCCTAGCAAGCGTTACGTCACTCGGATAATGGAGTTCGTGCCCGAGATAGATTGTCGTCCGCTTGGCGCGAGACCAATGCCACAGACTGTCTTCAAGCTCGATTCGCGCGCCTTCAAGGTCCCCTGTCAGGTGAAGGGACCTTCCCAGCAGCGAGCAGGCGTGTCCGGAAGCTGCTGGATCATCTGCTCCTGCGGCGAGGGTTCTGCATAGCTTTGCGTACTTCAGTGCATCTTTGAATTCGCCGCTGCGAAATTTGAAGGTGCGAAGCATCCCGAGCATCCCGATCTGCATGATGATGTCGCCCTGTTGCTCCGCGATTGCCGCGCTTCGGCTCAGAGCCGCCAAGGCAGCGTCACTTTTCCCGTGCAGGTACATCGAGGCCATTCCGAACGTGCCTTGAAGGTGCATCTCCTCCGGTCCGCCGCGAACGTTCTCTTCCAACGCGAGAATGGCCCGTTCCGACCAGCGACGGCATTCAGGGAGAAGTGACATCGCCAGAAAGGCCGGCGCCGCAGCCGCCGCTAATTCAATTCCTGCCCTCTTGTTTCCGGTGTCACCAAAACACCATTCGAGGGCGGTGCGCACATTGTTGAGCGCCGCAAAGTGGGGCTCGCGCTCCGCTCCAGTTGTCAGTGTCGTCCAATCGGCCGCTGCATGCGCTAGCCAGGTGCCAAAGTAAGCTGCGTGACGCGCCGCGAAGGCAGCATACTCGTCGGCGTCAACTGGAGTCGTTTGTACGTAGGCGCGCGTCGTATCCAGAAGGCGATAGCATGTACTTGCGCCCATCGTCCGGGTCGCCACCATGGATTTAGCAACCAGATTCTCAATGGCGCTGAAGACGACATATCGATCCAGGGCGGCATCGGTTCCAACTGCGAACGCTGCATCCAGTGTGAAGTGCCCGACGAAGATTGCCAGGCGACGAAGGACCAAGCGTTCCCGATAGGTGAGCAGGTTGAAACTCCAATCGAGCGTCGCTTGCAATGTCCGTTGACGGGGCGGCGCAGTACGCGATCCCTGCCATCCCAGTGTCAGCTGCTGATCGAGAAGCGCAGCAGTCTGCGAGAGTCCCCAGGTTTCGACGCGGCGTGCAGCCAGCTCCACGGCGAGCGCGACACCATCCAGCTTTCGACATATGCCGGCGACGATACGCGCGTCCGTATCGCTGACATCACGACTTGCGCCGCTGGCGGCCGCGCGCTCCATAAAGAGCTGTGTCGCAGGGTAGGACATCGCTGAGGCAGCCGAAATTTCCGGATCGTCCGGCGGGCAGGCGAGGGCTTCAAGCTTGTAGACGTATTCTCCATCAATGCGCAGAGGTTCACGGCTCGTCGCTAGGATGTGGACCTGCGGAGCCGTCTTGATGATGGTCGATGAGAGAGCAGCCACCGCCTCTATGAGATGCTCGCACGTGTCCAGCACCAGGCAAACCTTCTTGTCGCGCAGATAGGCAATCAGGCTGGGTCGCACATCCCCCGCACCGACGGTTAGCCCCATCATTGAGGCGAGGCCGGGCGCCACCAGCTCGGGGTCGTTCAGCATCCCGAGATCAACGAAAAGCATCGCCCCATCGAATGCCCCGCTCAGGTCGTTTGCCACCGCGACAGCGACGGTGGTCTTGCCGATACCTCCGGCACCCGCGATCGTGACAACGCGCGATGTCTTTAATTGAAGCGCGAGTCTGGCAACGTCCTGCTCTCGATCGATCATCTGGCTCAGACGGATCGGAAGGTTGGCATGGGGAAACTCGGGAGGTGTTGTAGACACGGTAGCGCGCCGTGAACTGTCGGCGCGCGAAACGACCGCGACAAAGCAATAACCTCGCCCGGGAATCGTCGCGATGTATCGCGCACCGTCCTTCCCGTCGCCCAGCGCATTGCGCAATCCGTTGATGTGAAACCGGAGACTTCCCTCTTCGACGATGACGTCTGGCCAGACACGCGCCATCAGATCTGTCTTGCTGATGACCTCGTTTGGCGAGGAAGTCAGCGCAATCAGCAGATCGAGCGCGCGGCCGCCCACGTCGACGGACGCGCCATCCCGTGTGAGCAGTCTGGCGCTCATGTGCAATTGGAAGGGGCCAAATGACACCCCGTCCCGAGTCCCGCTCTCGGCTGCGTCCATGACGCGGACCTCGGTAGTGCCTTGCGGTGATTCTGACCGGAAAACGCCGAGGTGCCAACGCCTAACATAACCTAACAACGCCTAACGGGTGTTCTGGAAGTCGTGCGCCTAGCTTTTACGCAGCACGAAAGTGCAGCCAAGCAAACCCAAACATCCGGAGGATTCCGCTATGAAAATGAGAAAGTCAGACCTCGCCGACGATGATCGTCGACAGATGTTGGCCGCCGCCGCGGCCGGCCCTGTTGTCACAGGTGCTTCGAGCCTGCTGCCGCGGACAGCCCTGACCGCCCCTCACGCTGAGACCATTCGCCCCTTTCAAGTCCAGTTTCCGGAAGCCGCGATCGCCGACCTGCATCGCCGGCTGGCGGCGACCCGCTTGCCGGAGAAGGAAACAGTCTCCGATTTCTCTCAAGGCGTCCCGCTCAAGACCATTGAGCAGGTCCTCGCCTACTGGCGAACTGGATATGATTGGCGGAAGGTCGAAGCCCGGTTGAACGCTGTGCCGAACTTCATCACCGAAATCGACGGACTGGACATCCACTTCATTCACGTCCGCTCCAGGCATGAACATGCGTTGCCGCTCATCGTGACGCACGGGTGGCCGGGTTCAGTGGTCGAGCAGCTGAAACTCATCGGACCTCTCGCAGATCCGACCGCTTACGGCGGAAGCGCTTCGGACGCCTTCCATCTGGTGATTCCGTCAATGCCTGGCTACGGTTTCTCTGGAAAGCCGACGATGACCGGCTGGGGCCCCGAAAAGATCGCGAGTGCATGGACCACGCTGATGCGGCGCCTGGGATACAAGCAGTACGTCGCACAGGGCGGGGACTGGGGCGCTGTCGTCACTGAAATGATGGCCGTCCAGGCGCCCCCCGAGCTGCTGGCAATTCACACCAACATGCCGGGCGCGGTTCCGGAGGACATCAATGCCGCATCATTCGCCGACGCACCGGCCCCGTCAGGCCTTTCGTCTGAAGAGCGAGCCACCTACGACCGGCTCGTATTTTTCTACAAACATGTCTTTTACGCCTTCTGGATGGGAACACGTCCGCAAACAGCCATGGCGTTTGCAGATTCGCCTTTGGGCCTCGCGACCTTCCTGATTGACCACGATGCAAGCAGCCTTGAGCTCATCGCAAGGTCCTTCGATGGCGGGAAGGAGGGCCTCACTCGTGATGATGTTCTCGACAACGTCACGCTGTTCTGGCTGACAAATACGGGCGTCTCTTCGGCCCGTCTCTACGCGGAGAACAAGCTCGGTTTCTTCACACCCAAAGGCATCAAGATCCCGGTCGCCGTGAGCGTTTTCCCTGACGAGATTTACCAGGTCTCGCGAAACTGGGCAGAACGGGCGTACCCCAAGCTCATCCACTACAACAAAGTCGCCAAAGGGGGGCACTTTGCTGCTTGGGAGCAACCCGCAATCCTGACCTCCGAACTCCGCACGGCGTTTAAATCCCTTCGCAGCGCCATTTGAGGCGACAAGTAGCGCGCACCTCCCCGTGCGCGCTGCATCGTTGATCGAGCAGGCCCCGAAGCCTCACGACGGTCATGGGCCACGATCCTCGGGTTCGGACCAGGCTTTTGGTCGCGCCACGCGTTTGGGTCAATCGACGGCCACCCTGCAGAACGCGCATCGGAAGCGAACCACAACCGCTTCAGACAGGTCGAAGCACCACAGGAAGCCCACCATGAACGACCAGCACCCAGAACAGTCGCGCCTTACGGTGCTTGGAGGGACGGCCGCCGCTGTCACCGCGATTGCACTGACCAGTTCCTTCAATGGAGCGGACGCGCGATCAGCCTGTCGATCTTCGCGCCAGTGCGCCATCGGGTCTCGGTCAGTGCCCAGATCGCGATCGACCGGCCAATCCCGCGATTCTGGCAGGGCTCGAGCGATGATGGTTTCATCAGGCGCTTTCGTCGCGATCGGCCCGAGAGTCTCTGCGCTGATCTGGAAGCCGTGATTTGTAATGAAAAACTTCGCGGGACACCATCCGCTCCAACACTTGGCGCAGCGAAATATCGGGCAGTTCTCGATCGGGACGAATCGCAGTCAATCATCTGGTGTGGAGCGGTGTACTGGTTTGCCGGTTCGTCATGCTCCGCATGATGAGACTTTGCTGGTGAGTCACGACAACGAGCACCTCCTCCGGGATGACTTGAGACCATGGCATGCATATATTCCGCATCAGTAACTGGGTGGCATCACGCTGTACAGCACGTCCTGGGCAAATCACGCTTCGCAGCGACTGGCGGTCGAGGTGGGAGCGGTGGTCAGCACCGAAGAGCTCCGCTTCACATGAAGACCTGGCTTGCAGAAAGTGTGAGGAGGCGGCCCAAGGGTATTGATGACCTAGTGGCATCGGCAGTTGGAGAAGGATTTCGTTTTCTGGATCGACTGATTCAGGATTATCGATCAGGAGAGAACACGTTCTTGAAGGCAGGAGAGGTACGTTGGTGGTAAGGGAGAGCACCTTGGTCAAGGCGGTAGGGCGACTGAACATCGATCCGCTAGACATATCCGGCAAGACCGGGCGTCTGCGCCGTTTTATGTTGATCCGGTGCATCGAGGATGCCAAGGTATGGATCGTCCGCTCGTAGCTGCCTTGGAAAGTTCCGCGATCTGACATTATTGTGTGGTGCGATTGTTCACCGACCATGCGGATGCATCCAGGTTCACTCGTCGCTGGGCTATGTGGCCATGCTGTCCACACCTGATGCTACTGACCAGAAGATATTCAAGTAAAAGCAGTCCGACAAACGGAGAACCTGATGTTGCAGTCACTCACGGGAAAGGTCGCGTGGATCACGGGCGCAGGCTCGGGCATTGGCGAAGCTGCGGCCATTGCTCTGGCTGAGGCGGGCATGAAGCTCGTGTTGTCCGGGCGGCGGGCTGACAAGCTTGCCGACGTCGCGGGGAAAACCGGCGGCGAGGTTCTGGCGCTTGATGTCAGTGACAAGGCTGCGGTCCGCAAGGCTGTCGGGACCATCATTGCCCGCCATGGTCGCATCGATGTGCTGGTCTCAAGCGCCGGCATGAACGTGAAGAACCGGAACTGGAAATACCTGACGATGGAAGACTGGGACCAGGTGATCCGCATCGACCTGGACGGTGCGTTCTACTGCGCAAACGCTGTATTGCCTCACATGATCGCGCAACAGGATGGTCTGATCATCAATGTCTCTTCGTGGGCGGGAAAACACGTTGGTGCGGTTACCGGGCCTGCCTATTCGGCTGCAAAGTTTGGCATGAACGCGATGAACGAGAGCCTGAACCTGGAAGCCGGCATGCACGGGGTCCGGGCCGTTGCATTCTGTCCCGGGGAAGTAGCCACGGCCATTCTCGACAGCCGCCCGGTTCCACCTTCTGCGCAAGACCGCGCTCTTATGGTGCAACCTGAAGATTGTGGCGAAACGATACGCTTCCTGGCCCAGTTGCCCAGGCACGTCTGCATCAACGAGTTGACCATTTCACCGACCTGGAATCGTGGCTATGTCGCCCAGGCGCGGTCGATTCAGTGACCGGGGTCCTGGTGGGCGTGCGAGATTGAGTGAGTTCGCCTGTACCTCACAGACGATTCTCTCGCTACTTGCCGCGGATTTCCTTCTTCAGGAATTCAGCCTGCTCTCTCGGTATCTGCATGAACGGGCCCAGACTGCACGTCGCACTCAACCTGTCGACGTAATAACGCCTGACTTCAATGGACGTGACCGTATCAAGATTGCATACCCGCGAAGTCAGGATATCGAGGCGGAGAATGGCGTTCTTGCGCAGGCCAGGACACTCGGTCCGCAGTTTGTTAAGCCATACCTTGTCACCTCGACCCTCAAACAGGAGGTGCTGTCTGTCGAGCACACGGATCTTCTGGTAGTCGCTGACCTTGAGACAGCGTTCGGGTTTGCCGTAGTCGGATTCCGTGAGGCTGCTGGCAAGTATTGCTTCAACGGATGGGGGTGGCCCCTTGTTCTCGGCCTTGCCCGCGCAGCCAGCCGCGACAACTGCCATTGCGGTGAACATGACGAACGTCGTTATTCTCATCACGGGCCTCCAGGCGATTCAGACCAGGTAATTGTGCACTCGTGAGAGCGGATTGAATGAACCTTTTGCTCTCTGGATGCCCTCCATGATCTTCTGTCTGGCGACCTCTGCGTCTGCCCAGCGGTCAATCTTCACCCATTTGCCTGGCTCCAGATCCTTGTAGTGGGCGAAGAAGTGCTCCACCTGTTGCACGGTGATATCAGGCAGGTCGGTGTAGTTGAGGACGTTTTCGTAGCGCCTCGTCAATCGCGTCGTGGGGACTGCAATGATCTTCTCGTCACCACCCGCTTCATCTTTCATCAGCAGCACGCCGATTGGGCGGCAACTCAGGAAGGCGCCGGGGGTGATGGCACGTGTGTTGACGACGAGGACATCGACCGGATCGCCGTCATCGGACAATGTGTTCGGAATGAAGCCGTAGTTGCCTGGATAGCGCATGGAGGTATACAGGAAACGATCCACCATCAGCGCTCCGGATGCCTTGTGCATTTCATATTTGATCGGCTCACCACCAATGGGTACTTCGATGATCACGTTCACGTCGTCAGGTGGATTGCAGCCGGTCGGGATGGCGGAGATGTTCATCAGGTTACGTCCTTGCCTCGTTACTTCTTGTTGAGTGCCGATAATTCAGGCAGCAGCTTTTCGATCATGAGTCTGGTCTGGTTCAGCATGTCCGCCGTGCCGTTGGCAATTGGCCGAAGTATGAACTTGCGAACACCCGCATCGAGAAACTGGTGTGCAAGTGCCATCATATCGGCTGTGTCACCCACTGCCGTGAACCCATTCGCTTCCTTGCCCAGTCGCTTGCTCAAGAGCGCGTTGTAGCGCATCACCATGGGTTCATCCGGGCTGCCAAATCGAAAGCCGAAGCCGGCGCCAAAGTGGTCTGGATCCATCGGTCGTCCAAGTACCTGCGCACGTGCCTTGATACCGGCGATCACCGGCCGTACGTCCTCCGCGTTTTCGATGCCAGCCTGCCAGCCTGTGCCCCAGCGCGCGGTGCGTTCAATGGCTTGTTGTGCCGAGCCGCCAACCCAGAGTGGCATGGGGCTCTGGACCGGCCTCGGAGCGATGGATGCCTCCTGCAACTGGTAGTGTTTGCCGGTAAAGGTCACGCTGTCCTGGGTCCACAGGCGGGTCAGGATCTCCAGACCTTCGGCCGCCCGCTCACCGCGCCCCTTGGTGGGGGTGCCAGTTGCGAGGTAGTCCCGCGACACGGCGCTGCCAACGCCAAACGCAGGCAGCAGTCGGCCTTCGGAAAGTACGTCGATGGTTGCGCAGGCTTTGGCCATGATCACGGGATCGCGCAGCCCCAGGCTTGCCACGTTCATGCCGAACTTCAATCTCCGGGTACGACCTGCCAGGGCGGCCATGACACTCATGCACTCGAGGTTCGAGTCGGTCCCTATGATTCGATCGCTCTGCCAGATCGAATCGACACCACCGCTTTCGCACAGATCTACCCATTGCCAAAAACCGCGCACATCATCGAACGTGAAGTTGGCGATGCCGATACCGGCTCCGATACCCATGCTGGTGTCTCCTGGTCAGAATCCCTACCGGTAAAGTCACTGCACTTCCCGGGCAACATGTCGTGAATGCTGGCGTGAAGACGCGCCTGGCACAACCCCGCAGTGCGCAGATCTGAAGCGAGGCAACCGTCTTTCAGCGATGGGCCAGATGTGGGTCGAGCGCATCCCGTAACCGGTCGCCCAGCATGTTCAGAGTCCAGACCGTAACCACCAGAAAAAAAGCAGGATAGAGGAGAGTCCAGGGTGCAGCTTCCATGTTGGCTGCCCCGTCGGCGATGAGTACCCCCCAACTGGCAGCAGGCTCTTGCACTCCCAGCCCCAGAAAGCTCGGGAAACTCTCGGCCAGAACGATTCCGGGTACGGTGAGCGTGGCATACACCAGCGCGATTCCAGCGACATTTGGCAGCAGATGCCGCAGCACGATCCAGCGGGTCGAGGCTCCCATGCCGCGGGCAGCGGCGATGTAACCGGCACTGCGTATCCGCAGTGTCTGACCGCGCACGATACGTGCGATGTCCAGCCAGTAGACTGCCCCGAGTCCCGCAAACAGGAGCCAGGTATTTCGTCCGACCACCACGACCAGCAGGATCACCACCAGAATGAAAGGCAGCGCGTACAGCGTATCGACCAGACGCATCATCCATTGATCCACTCGTCCACCCAGATAGCCGGCAAGCGCACCGTACGGAACTCCGATCAGGACACTGATCGCGGTCGACAGTATCGCGATGCCAAGTGACAGACGGCCACCTTCGGCAATCCTCGTCAACAGATCGCGGCCGGCAAGGTCAGTACCGAACCAGTGGCTGGCACTGGGCGGTGATTCGAGCGCGTCCCAGTCGACTGTCTCAGCCTCCCAGCCCGACAGCAGCGGAACCATCATTACAAACACCACGATGCTGCAGAGCAACGCGGTCATGACCCAGGCGGTTGCAGATCCAAACAGGGTCTGTGTCAGACGACTGGTCATATTCTGATGCGGGGATCGAGCAGTCGATAGGCCATGTCGACACAGAAATTGAAGACCAGGATCATCGCTGCAAAGACCAGCGCCACGCCCATGACCAGTGTGTAGTCGCGATTGATGGCTGCTTGCACGAAGTAGCGGCCGATGCCGGGCAGTTCGAACACCTGTTCGACCACAACCGTGCCGGTCAGCAAACCCGCCGCGAGCGGTGAAAGCCAGGAGACCAGCGGTATCGCGGCAACGGGAAAGACATGACGCAGCAGAAGGCGGGATCGAGGCAACCCCTTGGCACGCGCGGTGAGCACATGCGGTTCACCGAGCGCTTCAAGTACGGCACCGCGCCACAGGCGTGCAATCGCCGCAGCGTAAGGAAGCGCCGCTGCGATGATCGGCAACAGATAGTGTTGCGGCGTACCGACACCACCGGCTGGCAGCCAGCCCAGCAATACTGCAAACACGAGGACGCAGATTGGCGCGATGATGATCCCCGGGATCGCCAGGCCCAGATTGATCAAACCCATCAGTGCCACGTCGATGAGTTGTCCTGGCTGCAAGGCAGCCAGTGTCCCGGTCAGCATTCCCAGGAACAAGGCCAGGACCAGCGCGCAGGCACCGACCATCAGGCTGACCGGGAGTCCTTGTGCAACAAGTTCGTTAACGGTGAAGTCCTTTTGCCGGAACGAAGGTCCCAGATCACCCTGCAGCAAACTTGCGAGATACCGCCCGTACTGTTCCACCAGCGGCTTGTCCAGATGGTAGGCAGCGCGCAGATTGGCTTCGACTTCCGGTGGCAGGGCACGCTCGCCGTCGAACGGACCACCCGGTGTCAGGCGAAGCAGAAGGAAGATCAGCGTGACAATCACCAGGAATGTCAGGCCAATGGTGACCAGCCGCCGGGCTATCAGTCGCATCCCGGATCAACGCTGCAGAAAACGCGCCGGATGTGCGTCACGCGGGTTTTCATACCAGCCACGCAGATCCGGCCGGACGAGGCGTCGTGTGGTGAGCGCAAACAGTGGCATGACCGGATAGTCCTGCATGGCAAGGATCTCCGCCTCACGCAGCAGCGCATGGCGAACTGCGATGTCCTTTTGCCCACGAGCATCGTCCAGGAGTTTATCCACGCCCGGATTGTGATAGCCGCCATAGTTGGTATCGCCGGTGCTGCCATGCAGTAGCCCGAGATAGTGTTCCGGGTTGCTTTCTCCAAGCCATCCGGCCTGGGCGACCATGAAGTCACCCTGTCGCAGGTCGCCGTAGTGAACCTTGAGTTCAGCCTGATGCAGTTCGACCTTGACACCGATCTGTTGCCAGAACGCGGCCGTCGCCAGATTGGCCTTCTTGCCGTCGGTGCCCGTGGCGTATCGAAGCACGACGTTGAGCGGCTTGTCAGGGCCGTAACCGGCGGCGGTGAGCAGGGCTCGCGCCTGCATCTGTCGCTCGCGAAGCGGTACGGTTGCATGCGGGAGTACCGGATGATCGTAGTTGGCAACCATAGGTGGCACAAAAGAGGTGGCGGCTAGGTCACCCGAACGAAGGACCTTGTCCGTCAGTATGGAAGGCTCAACCACCATCGACAGCGCCTTGCGAACACGGGCATCGTTGAACGGCGGCAGTCTGGTGTTGAAGACGAGGTACATCATCGACAGCTGCGGCGATAATCTCAGCTCGGCAGCGCGGGTTGTACTCAGGGTTGCCAGTTCACCGGCCGGAAATCCGGCGATCGCATCCATGTCTCCTGCGCGATACCTGTTATAGGCATTCTGCCCATTGGCGAGGCTGTGATAAAAGACGGACGGGGTCGCGGGAGCCTGCGGGAATTGTGGGTTGAGGGCCAGTTCGATGTGCTGCTGCGGCTTCCAGTCGCGCAGGATGTAGGCGCCATTGGATACCCAGTTCTCGGGCTTTACCCACAGATCTCCGACACGGTCTATGACATGTCTGGGCACGGGGAAGGCGGTCGGGTACAGCAGACGCTCCGGCAGGTGCGGATAGGGCAGTGCCAGGGTCAGTTCAAGAGTCAGATCATCAACGGCTCTGACTCCAGTGTCCTGAAGCTGCATTTCGCCCTTGCTGACCGCTTCAGCGTTTTTCAAGGGATACATGAAGTAGGCCAGACTTGCAGCGGTCTTCGGGTTGAGCAGGCGCTGGAAGGCGTACACAAAATCGTGTGCGGTAACTGGTTTGCCATCCGACCAGCGACCGTCTGCTCGCAGGTGGAAAGTCCAGATCAGGCCGTCCTCGCTGGTCGTCCAGTGGGTGGCGGCTCCGGGCATGATCTTGCCTTCGGCGCTGAAAGTCGTGAGACCGAGGAACAGGTCGCCCAGCACAGACTCCTCGACACGAAGGTTGTACCGATGCGGGTCGAGGGTGGCAGGTTCACCGGCCAGGCCCAGATGTATCGTCGGGACGGCGGCGACGGCGTGCACAAAAACGCCTGCCAACGGGGTGGTCAGCAGGAGCAGAAACGATGCCTTGAATACAAGCCGCCGAAGAATGTTCATGGTGCGAACGATAGCCCATCCTGCCTTCGATCTGTACCCACCCCAGGATCCTCGGCCGGACCAGAAGTGCTTTGCGCAAGTTCTGACCATCGTCGAGAATGCCGGCATGAAACACTATCTGGTGATTGGTGGTCTCGGCCTGGTCGGGCGGGCGGTGATCCACGCGCTCGAGTTGGCCGGTGATGCAAGAATAACGGCGGTGAGCCGCCGTGCACCGGATTTTCCGACACGTGCCAACTGGCTCCAGCTTGATCTGTTGCACAGGCAGGCCTGTGCGTCAGCGTTTGGAGCGCTGCAGGATGTGACCCACATTGTGTATTGCGCACTGTTTGAGCAGCCTGCGCTGATCGCCGGGTGGAAGGATGAAGAGCAGATCCGCATCAATACCGACATGCTGGAAAACGTGCTCGACTTTGTTTCGCCGACGCACCACCTGACGGTATTGCAGGGTACCAAGGCCTATGCTGCACACTATCGGCCAATGAGCTTGCCTGGGAAGGAGTCTCAGCCAAGGCCACCTGGCCCGAATTTTTACTGGAGCCAGGAAGACATGGTGCGCCAGCGGCAGCAATTCGCCGATTGGCACTTCACCATCGTGCGCCCGCAGATTGTCTGTGGCCTCGCCGTCGGCAGTCCCATGAACATGGTGGCAGCGATTGGTGTTTATGCAGCGTTGATGCAGGCTCTCGGCAAGCCTGCAGGCTATCCTGGCGGCAGCGGTTTTGTCACGGAAGCAACGGATGCTCACCTGCTAGCAGAAGCCATTCTCTGGGCCGGTCAGTCAAAACGGGCTCGCAATGAAACCTACAATGTCACCAATGGCGATGTCGTGGAGTGGACGGCGCTCTGGCCGGAATTGATGGGCATGCTGGGTGTTGCAGCGGGACCCGCGGAGAAGCAACACCTGCGTCTGGTGATGCCACAATACGAAGACCTGTGGGAACGGCTCGTCACGAAGCATCGGCTGCAGCCGTACAGTCTGGCGGCGCTGGTGGGCTCCTCCTGGGAATTTGCGGACGCCGTGTTTGGCACGATGGGTGGTGCCACCACGCTGCTCAGCACCATCAAGATTCGTGAACACGGATTTTCTGCATGCATCGATACGGCTCAAATGTTCGCCCGACACTTCACTGCCATGCAACAAGCCAGGCTTCTGCCATGATCGCACTGGTCGCTGACATCGGGGGCACCCATGCACGCTTCGCGCTCACCGATGAAGCAGGCGAACCTGGCAGGTCCGTCGTGCTCCAGACCCAGCAGATGGGTACTGCCGGTGAGTTGATCACACAAGCCCTGCAGATGCTCGAGGCCAAAGTGCCTGAGCGAATCTGCCTGGCAGTTGCCGGGCCGATCCGTGATGGTCGGGTCCGCATAACCAACCATGGTGCGGTTTTCGACAGCGTTGAACTGGGCGAGGAGCTATCGACCAGTGTTCTGCTGGTGAACGATTTTGTTGCTCTTGCGCACTCGGTTCCCTACTTGGTCAACTTGCGCCAGATCGGTGGTGATGCATCGACCGCCAAACAGGGAGTGAAAGCGCTGATCGGCCCTGGCAGCGGCTGCGGAATGGCAACGCTGGTACCGGTCGCCGGACAGTATCAGGTGTTTCCCAGTGAAGGCGGCCATGCTGATCTGGCGATCACCAACGCGCTGGAGGCCGAGCTCTGGGCTGCCTTGTCACGACGGGTTCCACATGTCTGCTGGGAAGCGGTCTTGAGTGGACCGGGACTGGTCAATCTTTATGCGGCGCTCTGCGAAGTCTGGGGTGTGTCACCGGCTGACCTGACGGCCGCGCAGATCAGTGCTGCAGGTGTCGATGTTGCCGATCCACTCTGTCATCAGACGCTGGAACTCTTTTTCGGATTTCTCGGAACGGCGGCGGGAAACCTCGCAGTCACCACGTTGGCGACCGGTGGCGTTTACATCGGTGGTGGCATCGTGCCGAGGTTGAAGGAGTTTGCAGTTTCGAGTCCGATGCGCAGACGGTTCGACGAACGTGGCATGCTGACTGAAGTGGTCCGTCAGATTCCGCTCTTTCTGGTACTGGACGAAATGCCTGGACTCGCCGGGGCGGCTCGTTACCTCATGCAGCAGCGGCCCTGATCGAGCCGGGAATGCACGCCCGTCAGGTGCCGGTTCGTGTTGCGTTGAAACGTCGTGCGAGGTAGGACTGAAATCCCTCCAGGGGCGCAGGCATCGACAGCAGGTACCCTTGTACCTCGGCGCAGCCGATTTCGCGCAGGACCTTCAGCTGCGACTCCGTCTCCACGCCAACGCCAACCGTTCGCAGGTTGAATCGCTGGCTGAGCTGACAGAGTTCAGCGGCCAGGGCCGTGGCTGCGGAGTCGACGTCTATTCTCGCTACCAACGAACGATCCAGCTTCAGGGTATCGGCAGGGCAACGCAAGAGCTTGTCTGCTTCGATCAGTCCGGAACCCAGCCCGTCGATGGCAAAACGCACACCGAGATCCCGCAACTTGTAGAGGTTGGTACGCTGGTTGTCGACCAGGTACAGCAGGTGTTCGTGTGAAAGTTCCAGCTCGAGCATGGCTGGGTTCAGCCACCGGTCACCCGACAATCGTTCGATCTGCTGATTGATGACCCCTTTTTCGAACTGTTGGGGTGAAATGTTGATGGCAAGGATGATGGGCTGGAGCAGGTTTTCGAACCATGTGGATGCCTCTCGACAGGCTTTTTCGATCACCCAGTCGCCGATTCGTGCCATTTGACCGGCTTGCTCGGCGATCGGGATGAAATGACTGGGTGCGAGTTCTCCCACTTCCATACCCTGCCAGCGCAGTAGAGTTTCAACGCCGGTCATGTGTTCGCCATCTGCGGTCCATTGTGCTTGCAGCAACAGCGAAAATTCTTCCCTTTGCAGTGCCTGGGGAATCCTCGAACCGAGTGCTGATGGAGGTGCACCAATGACACGATCTCCACCCTGGCTGGCGGCGAGCGCCTTGGCAGCCCATGCCGCATGCCACAGACGCTCCGGATCATTGCATCGCGATTCCACGCAGTATCCGGCGCTGGCGGTGACGTGCAATGTGCCTCCCCGATAGGCGATGCCCGGACGAAAGGCCGCAACCAGGTTCGCAGCGCAGCTCTCGGTCATCGGTTCGCTCGCAGCCGGAAGCAGGACCAGGAAGCAGGTTGCGTCGAAAAAGCCCAGCTGCTCGCCCGCACCGAGTTGCGCCTGCAGGAAGTCCGCCAGGTGACCGAGCAGGTCGGTCTTGCTGATTGGATCAAGATCGGAGTACAGGAACTCTCCGTGATCCAGCTGGATGACCACCAGACCAACACTGGTGCCCTCATGACGCCGTGCCTGTTCCAGTACTTCTGTATGTCGTGGCAACCGGGTGATCGGCTCGAGCTTTTCAACCTGGCTGAACTGTTGTCGAAGCCTGGCGACGCTCGTAGAGGTCGTGACGCTGTTGCGCAGACCTGCCGAATCCCCGGGCATCACATGACCTACACCAGGGGGCAGTTCGCGCAGGTCGCCGATATAGAGGCGATGGCTGTCCGATCCGCCAGCGACCAGCAGCGAGGCGAGATCGTCGCTGATGAGCAGTTCTGGCGGATGGACGCTGGCACACAGGGCGGCAAATTGGGCCAGCGTTTCGCACTGGATGTAGAGCCAGTCCTGCGCCCCCATGACCGCTGCCACGAAGGCACGATGACGGGTTTCCTTGAAAAAGGCAGCGATACGCAAGCGAAAATCCTGTTCTGAAGACTTATGCGGAAAGTCTAGCAGTGGATCTGCAACAGGAACGTTGGCCAGTTCGCCTTTCACCGGACCC
Source organism: Pseudomonadales bacterium (assembly GCA_041752315.1). Lineage (GTDB taxonomy): Bacteria > Pseudomonadota > Gammaproteobacteria > Pseudomonadales > Azotimanducaceae > SYFY01. Next base: position 41,745 of record JBGSHJ010000046.1, on the reverse strand, counting down.
ACGGAGCGTGCACCAGGAAGCGCCGTTGCGAGGACAGGAGAAGCACTCGCAGCCGTTTCCCGTCGCTGGTTGCCGGCGTCAATCCGTCATGAGCCATGCCCGGATCAGCGCAGTTCGAGTTCGACCCGTCTGTGGTCAGCCTGTATCTTCAGAACACGGTCCAGAGCCGTCAGCCACGGACTGCCTATGGCCTCCGCATCGTTGATTTTCTGGACTTCGAGACGCCTGCGCAGCCGTGCGAGGTGGACCAGTACCTCCAGGACTTCATCGGTTGAATGGTGTTCCGGCTCAATGAAGAAGCGTAGTACCTTGCCACCGTTTTCAATCACCAGAGCCAGCTCCTCGCCGACAAACACGACGTAATTGGTGGAGCGCCGCTGGGGCAGTTCCGGCCAGTGCAGACCGAGCCCACACGGAGAAGCGCAGTCGGTTGCATTGACCCACCAGACTGACGTCGAAGGTATAGACTCACGCAGGCGGTGCAGCGTCGCTGGCAGGGCGAATTGCGGACCCGAAAGCCCCTGGAAAAACAGACCTCCTGAGACTTCACCGGCCAGCTCCATGACCCGCAATGCGCGAAAACAGGCCCCCCACGACTGCCCTTCCCGGCTGACCAGTTCACGACAGAGGAATCCATATCGATCCAGCAGGATACGCACCTTCAACCGGCTGTCTTCGAATGCCTGCAGGGGGCTGTTGATGCTGGTTTTCTGCAGCAGGTGCCAGCTGCCCGGCCAACCGGCAGCGATGCCGCGCATTTTTCGGCGCAGCGTGGAAACGCTGGCAACCGTGGGCACGTCGGTCAGCTGGAATTTCCGTCGGGCGGCTTGTTGCAGCGAGGTCCAGTCGTCGGTGGCCAGCCTTCCGCCCCACACTGCCTGCCACCACTGGGTGTTCAGCGCTTCTGCGCTTTGCTGGCTGGCATCGCTGATCTGGTTGAATGTATATCCGGCGCTGGGGTCACGAAATGCTGAAATCAGGGGCAGCAGGTCGGCGTCTGTCGGATCGGTCGTTGCGAACAGGTCCATCTCTGCGGTGGTTCCAACCTGTACCCGTTCATTGCCATTGCCACGCCAGTGCAGGCCCTCCATCGCAATGACGGTGGCCAGTTCTCCATCGGTGCCGTCACCACTTCGAGCTGCCAGGAGGTCCTCCAGCCAGACCGACACCGGTGCAGTAAAACCAGCGAGCCGCTGCAGATGGCTGGCCATCTCGAGGTGGCGATCGGGGGTGTGCCTGATGGGTGACTGTGCAAGGTTGTGCAAACGCGCCAGAAATGCAGGCAGTTTCCTGGCCGCCAGCGGTTCGAGTGCATAACGCTGTTTCGATCGCTGCAACCGGAGGAGGATCTCGAGATTCTCCCTCTCGCACCAGTGTGGTTCCGGATTCCCCTCGACAACGACGTCAGCGACCAGTCTGTCCTGCATCCAGAGTGCATCCGGTACTGTCGGCAGGAGCGATTCGATGACCGGGCGTGTCAAGGGACCATAAAAGGACAGGACTTCCATGACCAGACCCATCAGGTCCAAATCGGCTGGTGCATGGTGTCCGTGGGTCCAGACCTCGATGTTGCCCAAGCCCTCCACGCGATCGGCAAGCGGCTGGAAGATGGCAATGAAGTCCCGATGGATCACCCAGCTCCTGGAGCCGTGGTGAATTCGTAACAGTGCGTCGCTGCAGATAGGTGCCAGTCCTGAAAGACTCAGCAGTTCAGACCATTCAACTTCCGCGATCAGCACCCGCTCGCGCACCCACGAATCGAGGTCATCCGCATCGACTGGCACGTAGCCAGGCAGCAGTCTCTGCCGCTTCTGTACGAAGTCCCTGATGGTACCCCTGTCAAGCCGAGGTCGCAGTTCCGCATTCGCCAGTGCACGACCGATCAGGTCCTGCCGCAATTCACTTGCGCCGGGATCATCCGGTTCGTCAGTGTCGTACATCAACGGGCTGATCTGATCGAAGCGTATGCTGCTGGCAAACGGACTGGGAGCGTTGGTGCGTACGGCTGTCCAGTGGATTGCACCACTGTGCAGTTCATCGAGACGTCCACACAATGCCGGCAGATCAAATTCGTCCTGCAGGCAGGTCCGCCAGGTTTCCAGCAGTACGGGAAAGTCGTCGAAACGCTTGACTGTGGTGAGCAGCCTCTTCGCCTGCATGCGACTCATCCAGAGCGGCAGGCGCTGGTTGAAACGGGGTTTGGCCAGTAACAGGCTGCGTTGTGCACTCTCCCTGAACCGTGCGCCAAAGTGTCCAGAGCTCTCAAGGGATGCCCTGAGCAGCCGGTGGAGGTTGTCCGACGTGACCAGACCGAGGATGAATGCGGGATCAGGCCAGTCGCGGCACTGCACCACCACGGCGTCATTGTCCGCATGGACGGACGGCTTCTCCCAGCCTTCGTCCTGGAGCGCGGCGCGCAACGCCAGTGCAAAGGGTTGATTGAGTTCACCCCCCCAAAGGGTGTGCAGTATCAGCTGGCGCGGTGAGTCCGGCCCACGGTAACCATCCGGTCCACCGGCGGCCAACTCCACCAGTAGATGGTAACGGTCTGGAAGGGGGGCGCCGGTGACCTGTCTTTGTGACGCCAGAAATTCGGTGAGTGCCTGCGCGCCGCTCTCATCGAATCCCAGCGCCAGTACGCTCTCGCGCAAGCCATCCGGATCACGCTGTGCAAAAAACTGTTCCGCAGAGCCCAGGAATCGACCTATGCGCTCCGAAAAGTGATTGTTGCGAAAGATGGTCTCACTCCGCCAGAAAGGCAGCGATGGTGCCGTGGATGATGCCGGTCGAACCAGGACATCGTTATGCGTGATCTGCTGTATGGTCCAGCCTTGTGTGCCCAGGGTGAAGGACTGGCCGATGGAGGCTTCCCAGACAAATTCTTCATCCAGTTCACCGATGACCGCGCCACCATCAGACAGGCGCAATGTGAAATAGCCCCGGTCCGGGATGCTGCCGCCGCTGGAGTACATGGCAAACAGCGCGCCTTTGGCGAGAGTGACGGTGTTGGTTGCGTGATCAAGATGTACGCGGGGTCGCAGTTCGCGCAGGCGGGTTCCAGCGAATCGACCGGACAACATGTTGATGACCAGAAGAAAAAGCGCGTAGTCGAGTTCCCGGTAAGCCGACGCGCGAGTGATGACGTCGAATAACGCCTCCAGTTGCCAGGATTCGTTGGCACACATCGAGATGATGATCTGCACCAGGATGTCTAGTGGTGCCTGCTGCAGTCGGATTGGCTCGAGGTCACGATCACGGACTGCCTGGGCGAGCACCGCGGCATCCACCAGATCGCGTGAGTGACTCGGGAACAGGGTGCCGTTGCTGGTGGCGCCGACCTGGTGACCAGCCCGGCCGATACGTTGCAACGTCTGCGCGATGCCGGGCGGGGATTGCACCATGACCACCTCATCGAGGGAGCCGATATCGATGCCCATTTCCAGCGAGCTGGTGGCGACAATGGCGCGCAACTCGCCTGCCCTCAGCCGCTGTTCGACTTCGGTTCTGATCTCGCGGGAAAGTGAGCCGTGATGGGCGAAGGCCAGCGTCGACCCGGCTGAATCGTTGATGTGCAGCGTGATTTTCTCGGCGAGCCTGCGACTGTTGGTGAAAAACAGCGTGGATCGATTGTGTTCGATGAGTCTTGCGAACTCCTCACCCAGCGGCTCCCATACTTTTTTCCCCGCGGCCGCAGCCTGCCTTGCTGCAACAGGAAAGCGGACACGAAAATCGATCTTCTTGTCGGCGCTTGCGGCGATGGTTGTGATCTGGCGAGGTTGATGATCGACGTCGCACGCAGCCACCCAGTTTGCGACCAGCTCGAGTGGGTGCACGGTGGCAGACAGCGCGATGCGCTGGAATTCGCCCGCGAGCAGTGCCAGGCGCTCCATGCTGACACTGAGCTGTGCACCACGTCGATTGTTCACGAGCGCGTGCACTTCATCGATGATCAGGCAGTCGACTGATGACAAGGCAGCCCGACCGCGAACTGTTGTCAGCAACAGATGCAGGCTTTCCGGTGTGGTGATCAGGATGTCGGGGGGCTGACGCAGCATGCGCTGCCGATCGGTTGTCGACGTGTCACCGGAGCGCACGCCGACGCTGATGCGCGGCAGACCGGGATCTTCCTGCAAGGCCTGCAGTGGTTGGGTGAGATTGACACGAATGTCATTGTTGAGTGCTTTCAGTGGCGACACGTACACGACGCGGGTTCGACCGGTGGTGACTTCGCCGGTCAGGAAGCGATTGATGGCCCACAAAAACGCAGTCAGTGTCTTGCCACTGCCGGTAGGCGCGGTGATCAGCACGTGCCCACCTCCGGCAATCACCGGCCAGCTCTGCGTCTGCACGGCAGTTGGCCCGGGATGACGACTGGCAAACCAGCGCTGGATCGTCGGGTGAAAAAGAGCAAGTGCTGGAGGGTTGGACATCCTGAGGATTATCGCGACTTGGGCGTGTATCGCGCCAGCGCAGCACGGCACCTGGATTGTTATAGTGCCTGGATGTACCAGCTTCTCCTTTTCCTGCGGACTGCAATCGGCCTTCTCACGGCCGTTCTGACGACTGCCCTGCTGAACCAGTATCAACTGCTGCCTTCGGTGGCGGCCCTCTGGTTTGTCCCGCTCCTCGCTGGAACGTGTGGCGGGTTTGCCTGTTCGTCGCTCTCACCCAGCCAGGGTGTGGAACTGGCAGCGACCTGTGGCGCCATTCTCGGCCTGGTGATGCTGGTGCCCTGGTCCGGTGATGGGTCGGGTAGTGATGGATGGAATTGGCATGCACTGCTGCTGGTACCAGGGTTTGTAACCGGCGCACTGGGCTGGGTGATGATGGCCCGCTGGTTGCAGAATCGATGAGTGAGCGCAATCAGTCACTGATTCAGGTCGTCTGAGGCGGGTTGTATCAGGATGCAGGACCAGACCATACCGGAACACGGCGAGGGGAGAAGGTAGAACCATGGTGGCACTGGCGGCACATCTTCGCGCTGGCGACAGGATTTTTGTCGTGGGCAGTGCCAATGAACCCTCCGGGTTGCTGTCTGCACTGAAAGCTGCGGAACTGCCTGACAAACTCCATTTCATCCAGTTCCCCATCCCGGGGTACAACCGCGAAGACTTCACGGCGTGGCACCCGACCTTCGAGCAGACGACGTTTTTCATGACGCCGACGTTGCGTCATGCCGCGCCATTGCGCTTGCACTTCCAGCCCATGCAGATGCGCCATGTGTACGACTACGTGTCGAGCGGGATCGATGTGGTTCTTGCGCAGGCAGCACCGGACCGTGATGGCACGTTGCGGTTTGGTCCGAATGTCGACTTTCTGGAAGCCGCCATGCAGTCGGCGCGTGTTGTCATGGTCGAGGTGAACGACGCCATGGTGGCACCAGCTGGCGGTCTTGCCGTCGATCCGGATCGCGTCACGGCAACGCTTGCCACCCATCGCCAGCCATACTACGCACCCCTGGTGACCATCGACGATGTGTCACGTCGCATCGGGGAACGTGTGGCAAGCCTCGTGCGTGATGGAGATTGTCTGCAGACGGGTATCGGCGCCATTCCTGCAGCGATTCTTGATTCCCTGGGTGATCGCAACGATCTTGGGCTGCACGGCGGTTTGATCGACGACGGTGGCATGGCGTTGATCAGACGCGGTGTGGTGAACGGGAAGCGCAAGCGTATCGACGCCAACCAGCACATTACCGGCATGGCGCTGGGCTCTGCGCAGTTGTACTCATGGCTCGCCGATGAGGGGAGTGTTGTTTTCCGTGGTGCGAACTACACACATGAGCTGGGCATTCTGCGCACCATCGACAACTTTGTGTCCGTGAACTCCGCAGTGGAGATCGACCTGTTTGGCCAGGTGAATGCGGAGTTTGCAGTCGGACGTCAGCTCAGTGGTACTGGAGGCGCCGTTGATTTCATGCGTGGTGCTCGGGCGAGCCGGGGGGGCAGGTCCATCGTGGCCTTGCCTGCAACGGCAAAGGAGGGCGAAGTTTCCAGGATCGTGGGCAGGGTTGAACTGGTGACTGCAGCACGCACCGATGTCGATATCATCGTCACCGAGTATGGCACCGCGCATCTGCGGAATCGCTCGTCCCGGGCCCGGGCAGACGCGCTCATCGAAATTGCCGCACCGCAGTTTCGTGAAGCGCTGCGAGAACAGGCGCACGCAATCTCCTGAACTGCGGGTAGTTCATCACAAAACGCGGAGGCGCAGTCTATGCAGTTCCGAGTGTGTACCTACAATCGACCCCATTCTCGATTCTAAGCAAGACAGGGAGTCTGCTTCGCCATGGATTACGTCGGCATCGATCCGGTAGTTGGGCTCGAATGCGCCAGTTGCAAGGACATTACCCGCCTGCCATACAGCGAGCTGTTGCGCCTGGTAGGCGACGCCGAGCAGGTGGAATGCAAGGCATGCCATCGCAAGATGCTGCATGACTGGACCACGATCAATGTGGTGCAGAACATCATCAAGAAACGGATGCGGCAGGCCAATGAGGCAAAGGAACGCCGTCAGCGCCAGCAGAGCAGCTATTGATCAGTCGGGCAAACCCAGCACCCGCTTGGCGATGATGTTGCGCTGAATCTCGTTGGAACCGCTGTAGATCGAGGCGGCCCGGTTGCCAAGCCAGGTGCGAGTCCACTCCAGATCATTCTCCAATCCCGCGCTTTCTGCCGTGCGGAATCCTGCAACACCCTTCAGTTCACACATGAGTTCCGACTTTTCCTGCTGAAGTTCAGTGCCATACATCTTGAAGATCGAGGTTGCAGCACCCGGAGTGCTGCCGTCTGACGCTTCCTGAACGGTGCGCATCTGCGTCAATCGAAATGCGTGCTGGTTGAGGTTGTGGCGGATGATCCTCTGTCGCCAGGCGGGATCACCAATCCGACCTGATTCTTCGCCAACATACTGGCGCGCCGTCTCGAGCAGGGAGCCGCTGGGTCCGACAGCGCGGCCGCCGACCAGGGAGGCCATGCCACTTCGCTCGTGTTGCAGAAGGCGTTTGCCTACGGTCCAGCCACGGTTGAGTTGGCCAACAAGGTCCTCCTTGCGGGCGATGGCATTGTCGAAAAAGGTTTCACAGAATGGCGAAATGCCGTTGATGAGCCGGATCGGCCGGACACGGACGCCTGGCTGATGCATCGTCAACAGCACAAAGCTGATGCCATCATGTTTTGGCACGTCCTGATTGGTTCGGACGAGACAGAACATCCAGTCTGCAAACTGGGCGCCGGAGGTCCAGATTTTCTGACCGTTGACGAGAAAATGATCTCCAGCATCATCTGCGCGTGTGCGCAGGCTGGCGAGGTCGGATCCAGCTCCAGGTTCGCTGTAACCCTGACACCAGGCCAGTTCACCTCGGGCAATCGGCGGCAGATGGCGTGCTTTCTGTTCCGCCGTGCCGTGTTCGAGCAGGGTTGGACCAATCATGATCACCCCCATGCCGGTCAGTGGTGGACGTGCGTTGATACGTCGCATCTCTTCTGCCAGGACAACATACTCCTGGGTGGTGAGGCCTGCGCCGCCGTATTCGCGTGGCGAGGTGGGGACAGTCCAGCCCTTTTCTGCCATGCGTTTCAGCCACAACCGGGTATCAGCGTCAGCGACCTTGAGTTTGGTGCTGCCCGTTGATATCGGACCATCGCCCCTGGCACCGGGTGGGCAGTTGGCGGCCAGCCAGGTGCGTGTTTCGATGCGGAAAGCCTGCAGATCGCTCATGATGTGTCTCCCCCTTAGCACCTCATTCTGCAATGAAGGGGGAGGCCCAAACCACTACAATTCGAGGTTTATTCCGGAAGGACGCCATGGCGAACCGAACTCTCCCGAGCAGATCCCAGCTGTCCGAGCCGACCCTCGGGACACGGTAACACGACGATGTGTGGGCGATTCAACATCACCTCCGACCCGTTGGCCCGTTTGTTGATGGAACTGGTCAATATGCCCTACAGCGGTCAGGACAACTTCAATGCGGCGCCAACCGAGAAGATTCCGGTGCTGCGTATCGCTCCGCCCGGACACGAAAGGGCAGGTGAACCCGAACTGGTCCCCATGCGCTGGTGGTTGACACCTTACTGGGCCAAGGAAGTTTCCACCCGTTATTCGATGTTCAATGCCAAGTCGGAAACCGCTGCGAACAGCCCGGCCTTTCGTGAGCCGTTTCGCAAACGCCGGTGCGTGGTTCCGGTTTCCGGCTTCTACGAGTGGAGTCGAACGCAGGCGCAAAAGGTGCCATACCTGATCAAACCGAGTCGCCATGCCGGGCTGTTGCTCGCAGGCCTGTGGGACCACTGGCGAAATCCCGAAAGTGGTGATGAGCTGCTCAGCTTCACGATTCTGACTGCGCCGGCTCACCCTGACTTTCTGTTCCTGCATACCCGGCAACCCGTGATGCTGTCGATTCAGGACGCCCGCCGGTGGCTTGAGCCCGAGATTCCAACGCTGGAAATGACCGATCTGTTCAGCTCGCGTCTGCCCATGGCGCTGGACCTGGTGCCGGTGTCAGAGTACGTCAATAACGCTCGCAACAAGGGTGTACAAGCGGCCGCTGCCATTGGCGAGCCCATTCATCTCTCCACTCATCTCTCCATTGATTCAGGGGGCTCGGAAGGCTGATGTTGCTGGGTAAAGGCGATTGGCAGGGGAAAGGCAGTGTTCTGTTCGAAGGACGAAGCCTCGGCTTGCCTCTGACAGCGGATCTCAAGATTGTGCACGAGCCCGAAGCACTCGCCATCACAGGCACGTTGTCGGTGGTCGGTCATGGCATCGACGAACTGTCGGCGCGGGTCGTTGAAAACGAGTCGGGTACCTACACGCTGGATGTCTTCCATCGCGGAGCAAGGCTGGATGGGACAGGCAAGTTCGAGAGTGAACCGAACCACGCCATGCTGTGGAACGAAGCCGGCACCATCAACGTTTCGATATCGTTGTTTGGTACGGACAAGGGTATCGGCTGCCGTGGGTTCCTGCGTGAACGTGGCGCAGTGCTGACCTGGGAAATTGCGTTTTCGCAGGCCCGACCGGAACGCAGTGGAGCAAACGTCGTCTCGATGTTCAAACGACGTCGCTGACTGCCGGGCCGCGTGTCCCGCCGGCAAGGAGTGCCTGTCCGGATTTGCTGCGGACGGATTTGCTTTGGTCAGGGCGAGTCCGACTCGAGATTCAGCCACGCGATTTCGGCAGCCGACAGCTGGACGGCGAGCGCACCGATACAACTGTCCAGTTCTGCCAGCGTGCGTGGTCCGATGAGTGCGAAGACCGGGAACCGTTGCTGCAACACGTAGGCCAGTGCGATGTTGATCGCGTTTGTGCCGCGGTTTTGGGCCAGGCTGAGAGCCCTGCGTCGACGTTCGAAGTTGTCCTCGGCAAACCAGGTGCGTTGCAGTTCATCGATGGTCGGTTCGACACGCGTGCCAGCGCCTGTCCGTTGTCCCTGTTGTGCCAGCACGGCATCTACCCATGGTGTAAAAAAGCCTCTTGCCTGGGATGACCATGGCATCAGTGCTGTACCGCTGTCCTGCAGCCAGGCCCGAAATTCCGGTTGCCAGGCTGATTCAACACCTGGCCAGATGGGTGTCACCATACGCGCCAGCGAGAGGTTGTTGGAGACCGCGGAGAATCCCTGCTTGCCGTTTTTGCGAGCATAGGCGTTTACCGCCTGGACTCTGGGCAAGGTCCAGTTGGAACCACCAAAAACCCGAATCCTTCCGCGCGCGACCTCGACGTTCAGCGCGTCGACAAACTCACCGACAGGAACGTCCGTGTTGTCCCGATGCAGAAAATAAACGTCCACATGGTCGGTCTGCAGGCGCTCCAGGCTGATGTCCAGTTGTGGGCCGATGTGCTCGGGAAAGTTGTGCGGCGTGTGTGCTCCTTTGCCGATGATCACCATTTCCGAGCGTAACCTGCGCTGGTGATGCCAGTGACCGAGCAGTTTTTCCATGCTGCCCTGGCCATAGACAAAGGCCGTGTCAAAGGCGTTGCCACCGCGCTCAAAGTAGTGATCCCACATCACACCGGCATGGCTTGCGTTGGGCTGGTTGTCGCACCCCATCACCAGGTGGGCCATGCCCTGTGCCAGCCCTTTCACCATGCCGCGAGTGATCGGGGCAGCGGCTGTAACCGAATGATCCATCCCGGCCAGCGGTCCACGATGTGTAGCCGGCTGTTCTTCCTGATATTCGAGGCCGATTTCCGCCCGCCAGGCATCAAGAATCCTGGCGTTGCCCAGTGAGTCCTGCCATGACATGGCAGGCGATTCCAGTTTTCCACTCCGGATGGCCGCGGCGACGGCTTCCACTTCGAGTACGTAGAGTGGCTTGCTCGTGCCGGCGATCTGCTCGGTACGACCCCTGCTGGAAAGCTCGAAGTGCCAGTTACCGTCGGCATCGGCTGGCAGCCATGGATCTGGCAAGTGGATGTGACCTTTGCTGCCACTGATTCGTGCACTGTTGTCCAGACCGGCACGGATTGCTGTAGCCACCTGGGCGCCGACACCGTCAGGGAACGTAAGCAGCGCGCTTGCCCACTCGTCAACGCCGGTGCTGCCCAGGTGGCCGTGAGCCTTGATGCTGACAGGTTCGTCATTCATCAGCAGTCGCACCAGAGATACCGGGTAGCAGCCCACATCGAGAATACCGCCGCCACCAAGCGCATTGGCAAACAGGCGGGAGTTCACGTCGACAGCAGTGTGATAGCCGAAGTTGGCGCTGATGTGTCGCACCTCGCCAATGGCGCCGTTCCTGATCAGTTCGCGGACCATGCGCGTCTGTGGATGGCAGCGATACATGAACGCTTCCATCAGGAATCGACGCTGCAAGCCTGCAGCATGGGTCATGGCCATGACCTGCGCCGCATTCAGGCCCAGTGGCTTTTCGCAGAGTACGTGCTTGCCTGCCGTCAGTGCCCTGATCGTCCACTCGGCGTGCAGGGGGTGCGGCGTTGCGACATAAACGACATCAACCTGTGGATCGGCGAGCAGCGCAGCATAAGAACCGTGAGCTGCGACGGCGTCACCGTATCTGGCCGCAAAAATCTGCGCCTGCTGCTGGTCGCGGCTCGCGACTGCAGTGAGTCGATTGCCCGGTGTTGCACCAATCGCTGCGGCCATTGCGTGGGCGATGCGGCCGGTGGCGAGGATTCCCCAGTTCAAGGTCATTTTTGTCTACTCGTTGCGTCTGCTGGATGGTAGCGGGTCATCGTCGCACCCCCTTTTCTGTTTTTGCTGCTGCCGCGCGAAGTGCCGGAGCGTGACGAACATCACACCGCCGATATCGATTGTGAATTTCCCCCGCGAAGTCGTTAGCTACGACAAGATTCACTCATGTCGCATCTCTTAGGATATCGATGTCGCCGATGATCGGCACCGTGTGCAAAGTTCCGCATGAACAACACCATCGTCAGGATCGCCTTGGTCAATATGCTGCTGGCGGGCGTTTATGTTGCAGTCATCACGCTGCAATTGGGAAGTGCATCGCTTGCAGCGATGTTGCTTGGCGGGCTGGCGCTGCTGATCAATGCCTTTTCCCTTGTACGTTCACGATCCCGGTCGGGCTCTGCGCACAAGGCAGGCAGCGCGGATCCATCAACCATGTCAGGGCTGACGCCCATGGGTCGCACCATAAGTGCGGCTGAAGCGGCCAGGTTGCCGCTGACGCAAAAGCAGAAGGCTGCGGAACCTCATGAACTGCCACCCTGGTTACGCGTCAAGGACAACATCGTCATGACATGGGAAGGCAAGCACCACGTGGCGCCCATCAACGGAGAAGATCCTTTCGAAGCCGCGCAGCGACTGCATGCTCGCCTGCTGGCGGTCCGGGATGGCAGGGAAACCCGCAAGATCGAAAATCCAGCGGTTCGCACGACCGGTTCCTGATCCGGGCTGGAAGTGTCGCCGCGTGGGAAAAGGGGGTTATGGGCGGCGTTCCCCTTCAACTGGAGTCAGTCTGAGCACGATGGCCTGCTCGGCTTCAACCTGCTTCCTGCTCCACAGCAGCGGAAAATCGAGATCATCCGCCCAGTCGTTCAACAGGTTGGCATAAAAGGGCGATCGGGGGTCTCCGGACTGGCCCGGAGCGTTGGTCATTCGCGCCGCGTCCCAGTTTCCGACGTCCAGCACCATCCTCCACGAAGCACCTGATCTCACCTGAAAGTCGTTGCCCGAAAAACCGGTGCTGTTGACCGTGTTGCCGGAACCCCCTCGTTCAAGGACGGGCATGGCAAACAGTTTCTGGTGAGCAGCGTCCAGGCGGGGCATGAGTGGGTGCGCAAACCTGATCTGGTGCAGGGTTCCCCACCGCCAGGTCGAAGGGTCACCACCCAGCTGACGCAGTGCCGAAAGCCACGCAGCATCCAGACTCCGGCTGACAAGGTCGTGAACATTGACCGCCGGCAGCTTCCCGTCGAGAGTGTCAATGACCGTAAAGGGATCAAGGGGTTCGAGGAGTTTTGCATGTTTGCCGCCGATCGCATTGGCAACGGCGGGAGTCAGGTGTCCGTAGAACCAGATTGCCCAGAACGCACCGGCTGCCGAGTCGCGAGACAGGACACGATCCCAACCGGCCAGCATGGCCCCACCTTTACCGGATTGGCCAATGGCCGGAGTGCGGCGCAGCACTTCATCCGCCAGCAGTTCGTGATAGTCGCGTTGCAGGACGAAGGAGTCCCGTGGCGAGTGTTGCCCGTTGGTACCCAGTGCCTGCCACAGTCGCTGGTATCGCCAGGGAGCAGACCATTCAAAACCGAGTCGATGCGCATTGATGTCGAAGTCAGCGGGAAGGTTCATGGAGTTGGCCGTGCCAGTGAAACCCCGAGCCGGGTTGTACTCGGTTGGCAAGACGTCCATGTCGGCAAATCCCGCCCACTCATGACGACCGTCTCCGGGCACGGGCAACAAACCATCCCACGTCCTGCGAATGGGCGTCAGTCCAGCTGCCTTGTAGCCGATGTTGCCATCGACGTCCGCGTAGACCTGGTTTTCGCTTGGCGCTCCCCATCGGTTGAGTGCAGCGGCAAACTGTCGCCAGTTGTTTGCTCGCATGTATTCCACGGAGCCAAAATAGGGTGACATTCCGGGTTCAAGCCAGCCTGCACGAACGGCCCAGACGAGCTGATCGTCTTCCCGGACAACAGGGCCATGACGAGTAAATCGATAGGTGACCTGCGCGTCGGCGCCACCACGAACCTTGATGGTGTCCTTCACCTCGCGGAACGGCTCGACATCGCCGGCATAACGATAGCCATTGTGTTCCCGGATGTAGAAATGCAGATCTTCCTGATCAACAGGGAAGATGGTCAGTCCAAAGGCGATGCGCTCGTTGTGGCCGATGGAAATTCCCGGCAGTGCAGGCTCGCCAGCGCCGATGACGTTGAGGTCCGGGGCAACCAGATGAGCGACGTATCGCAACGAGGGAACGGCGTGACCACGGTGCGGATCGTTGGCAAGAATCGGCCGTCCGGTAGTTGTTCTCGAAGGCGCGACCACCCAGTTGTTGCTGCCGGTGTCATCCGTGAGGGCCATTGATCTGGCGATCGATACGGTCTGTGCAGCTGGCTTGAAGGTGACCGGCGCCGTCGCCAGAAGGTAGTCGTTCAGCACATCGACGGGAACCGCGCAGGGATCGAGTCCATCCGGTACACGTGTCTGCCATGGTGGTTCAAGCTTTTTCCATGCAGCGGCCAGTTCCAGTCCTCCAGCACACACCAGCCGGGCCCGTTGAACCTCCTGCACTACATTACGCAGCAGGCCATGACTGCGTATCCGAACGACGTCTTCCGCAGACCAGTTTGCCGGCCGGTAGTCGAGCTGCCGGAATTCCGGTGGCAGCAGGTCCGGATGATGTGCAATGTGGTCGATCCAGGCATTGATGCCGGCTATAAATGCCTCGGCGATACGCTTGGCATCGGAGCCGTAGGCGAGCCATTCGCGATACATGTCGCCACGGTAGAGAAAGAGCCGTGCAGCACGATCCTGTTCGACATACGCAGGTCCAAAAACTTCGGACAATTCACCAAGCCCCCGTCGCCTCCACAGATCGATCTGCCAGAGACGGTCGCGGGCGGCGTTGAAGCCCTGGAGAAAAAAGGCGTCGTAATGTGTCTCCGCATAAAGATGCGGAACACCATGCCGGTCGACGATGATCTCGGCCGGGCGTTCGAGCCCGGCAACGTGCATGGAGATCGGTGCGTGGGAGGAGGTTGCGGTGTGCGGAACTGGTTTCCCGGCGTGCACCGTGAGCGGAAACAGTGCCATGCAGGCAGCGCCCAACAGGGCAACTGCCTGGCGAGGAAACAGGACGCTGACTGGTGATCGGCTGTTCAATACTCCCAAGTCAATCGTCCGCCGGTCTGATAATCGATGACCCGGGTTTCGAAGAAGTTCTTCTCTTTCTTGAGATCCATGATCTCGGACATCCAGGAGAAGGGGTTTTTCATGCCGGGATACTGTTCAGGCAAACCGATCTGAACCAGCCGACGATTCGCGATGTACTGGAGGTACTCCTCCATCATCTTTGCGTTCATGCCAAGCACTCCCCGTGGCATGGTGTCTCGTGCATAGTTGATCTCGAGTTGTGTGCCTTCGAGGAGCATCTGCCTCGCCGAAGCCTGCATCTCCTGATCCCAAAGATGCGGATTTTCCAGTTTGATCTGGTTGATGACATCAATGCCGAAATTCACGTGCATCGACTCGTCACGCAGGATGTACTGGAACTGCTCGGCAGTGCCGGTCATCTTGTTTCTGCGTCCCATGGAAAGGATCTGCGCGAATCCACAGTAGAAGAAGATTCCCTCGAGTACACAGTAATAGGCAATCAGGTTCCGCAGCAGAACACGGTCGTTCTGTGGCGTGCCAGTCTTGAACATAGGGTCCGACAGGTCACGTGTGTACTTGAGCGCCCAGGACGCCTTGGCAGCCACAGCTGGTACCTCGTGGTACATGTTGAAGATTTCGCCTTCATCCATGCCAAGGGATTCGATGCAGTACTGGTAGGCATGGGTATGAATCGCCTCTTCAAACGCCTGGCGCAGCAGATATTGACGACATTCCGGATTGGTAATGTGTCGATACAGCGCCAGCACGAGATTGTTGGCGACCAGGGAATCTGCAGTCGAGAAAAAGCCGAGGCTGCGCTTGACGATGATCCGCTCATCTTCGCTGAGCCCATCACCCGACTTCCAGAGCGCAATATCCGCAGTCATGTTCACTTCCTGCGGCATCCAGTGATTGGCACAACCGTCGAGATACTTCTGCCATGCCCATTCGTATTTGAATGGAACGAGCTGGTTGAGATCTGCCCGACAGTTGATCATCGCCTTCTGGTCAACCGTGACCCGCTCGTAGCTGTGCCGCGCGGCGGCTTCGGCTGCAGTCTCCGGGGTCCGTACCACGGTCAGTCCCGCAGCCGGCCCGGAAAGAGGTCCGACCGGTGGCAGTGCCACCGCCGCCATATGTTTGGCCTGCGGGTGTGCGGCAGCCTCCGGGGCTTCGCTGCGCAGTTGTGCTACCTCCGCAACCATGATCTCCGCGGTCGGCAGTTCCTGCTTCAGACCAGCCAGCGGCGCCGTGACAGGCTTGTTGCCACCTTCTTCAAAATCATCCCAGCTGAGCATATTCATTGTCCTTTTGCTTACTGACAGGATTCGCAATCAGGATTATCGATCGAACAGGCCTCGGGTACAGGTGCCGCTTCGCCCAGAGGAGCCAGGTCGATTGGCTTCGCCGCGGCGGATGCCACGCTGTTCAGCTTCGTTCGACTCACCGTCGATTTTTCGGCACTGGTTGCCGACAGCGCCCGCAGGTAATAGGTCGTCTTCAGACCACGCAGCCATGCCATGCGATAGGTGATGTCCAGTTTCTGGCCGTTGGCTCCGTTGATGTACAAATTCAGCGACTGGGCCTGATCGATCCACTTCTGGCGCCGGCTCGCTGCCTCCACCAGCCAGCGTGGTGCGATTTCAAATGCTGTCGCGTACAGCTGTTTCAAGGCATCGGGTACCCGTTCGATCGACATCAGGCTGCCTTCGTAATACTTCAGATCGTTCACCATCACCTTGTCCCAGAGATCCAGGGCTTTCAGATCACGGACCATGAACGGGTTGACGACGGTAAATTCTCCGGAGAGGTTCGACTTTACATACAGATTCTGGAAGGTCGGCTCAATGGACTGAGACACACCGGTGATGTTGGCAATGGTTGCCGTTGGTGCAATGGCCATCACATTCGAGTTGCGCATCCCGTGCAGTTGCACCTTCTTGCGCAACTTGTCCCAGTCGAGTGTGCTGTCAAAATTCACTTCCAGATATCTTTCGCCACGCTCCTGCTTGAGGAGACGGAGCGAGTCGATTGGCAGTACACCACGGCTCCACAACGAACCCGGGAATGTGGCATAGGCGCCGCGCTCCTTGGCCAGCTTGCAGGATGCATCAATGGCGTAATAACTCACCGCTTCCATTGATCGATCTGCAAACTCAACCGCAGCCTCCGAGTTGTAAGGCATGTGCAGGCGATACAGGGCGTCCTGGAAACCCATGATGCCAAGGCCTACTGGCCGATGGCGCATGTTGGAGGTTTGCGCCTGCGGTACCGAGTAGTAATTGATATCGATGACGTTATCGAGCATCCGAACGGCGGTCCTGACGGTTTTCTTCAGTTTCTTGAGGTCGAGCTGACCGTCGACGATATGCTGGGCCAGATTGACGGAGCCGAGGTTGCAGACTGCAATTTCTTCTGCCGAAGTGTTCAGCGTGATTTCCGTGCAGAGGTTCGAAGAGTGCACCACACCGACGTGCTGTTGAGGCGAACGGAGGTTGCAGGGATCCTTGAACGTGATCCACGGATGTCCGGTTTCGAAGAGCATCGAGAGCATCTTGCGCCAGAGGTCGACAGCCTTCACGCGTTTGAACAACTTGAGCTCGCCCGTGCGGGTCATTTCTTCAAAGGTCTCGTAGCGACGCTCAAAAGCGCTGCCATAGAGATCGTGCAGCTCACCCACATCACTGGGCGAGAAGAGTGTCCACTCCAGTTCTTCGCTGACCCGCTTCATGAACAGGTCCGGAATCCAGTTGGCCGTGTTCATGTCGTGTGTGCGCCTGCGGTCGTCGCCGGTGTTCTTGCGCAACTCGAGGAACTCCTCGATATCCAGATGCCAGGTCTCCAGATAGGAACAGACTGCACCCTTGCGTTTGCCACCCTGGTTGACGGCGACAGCGGTGTCATTCACCACCTTGAGGAACGGTACAACCCCCTGCGACTTGCCGTTGGTGCCCTTGATATAGGAACCAAGTGCCCGTACCGGCGTCCAGTCGTTGCCGAGGCCACCCGCCCACTTGGACAGCATCGCGTTGTCGTGAATGGCATTATAAATTCCGTCCAGATTGTCCGGTACTGTAGTCAGGAAGCAGGACGACAATTGTGGGCGGAGCGTGCCGGAATTGAAGAGCGTCGGAGTCGAACTCATGTAGTCGAAGGACGACAGCAGATTGTAGAAATCGATGGCACGTTCGTTGGGTTGTTCCTCGCGCCAGGCAAGTCCCATGGCCACCCGCATGAAAAACACCTGCGGCAGTTCGAAGCGAACCTCGTTGCTGTGCAGGAAATATCGGTCGTACAGGGTTTGCAGTCCGAGATAGCTGAATTGCAGGTCGCGCTCCGGTTTGAGCGCGGCACCCAGCGCATTCAGGTCGTAGGTTGCCAGCTGTGGCGCCAGCAGCTCCAGCTCGATGCCTCTGTGGATGAAGGCTGCCAGAGCGGCGGGATAAACTTCCGGCATCTGGCTTTGGGTTGCACTGTAATCACCTGCAGCTGCGCCCTGCCTGTGTACGCCGAGGAAAGCGAGCGCCTCGGTGCGCAGTTCGTCCATCAGCAGTCGAGCGGTGACCAGGGTGTAGTTGGGTTCTTCTTCGACCAGCGTGCGCGCGGTGATCAATGTCGAGATCGCAACATCCTTGGCGGCAATGCCGTCGTACATGTTCCGCAGTGCCTCGGTAATGATCCGTTCGGGATCCACATCACCCAGATCCTGGCAGGCTTCGTGGACCAGCGTTCGCAACCGGTCCAGATCCAGTGGCGCGCGCGTGCCATCTTCATGGGTGACGTGAATCGTTGCGACCGGCGTGAAAGCTTTTTGAATGCTGTTCTTTTCTTCCCGCAACCGGGCCCGCTCGGCGCGATACAGCACGTAGGATCTGGCGACCTTGTGCTCACCGGAACGCATCAGGGCGAGTTCAACCTGGTCCTGTATGTCTTCGATGTGCAAGGTGCCGCCACTGGGCAGACGACGCTTGAAGGCGTCGGTCACCTGTCTGGTCAGTGCAGCCACCAGTTCACGAATGCGTGGCGAAGCCGCGGCGGTGCCTCCTTCGACGGCGAGAAATCCCTTGGTCATTGCGACGGCGATCTTGTCGTCCGTGTACGGTACGACGGTGCCGTTGCGCTTGATGATTCGCAGTTCGCCCGGCGCCGTCGCAGTGATAGCCGCCGACAAGGCGGGTGCAATCGCTGGTGTACTGGCCTGACCGGTTCTGGACGTGGAAACCTGAGTGTCCGTTTGCATATGGCTCCCTCAATTTGGTGTGGGCGATTTGAAAGCCCGTGAATTTGTGCTTGTTCCATTCGCGCGGTGCGCGGTTTTATCCCCTGTTCCGCTCCCTGTTCCGCAGCTCCCTGGTCAATCTGCGGAAGTTTCCTGACATGACCCTCCTAAAAAACCTCCCCTATGAAAGGACCGGAAGAGCAGGCCCGATCGGGAGGGCCCGGACAGTCCAGCGTGGACCTGCCGCAATAACACCCGTCTGATTCTGCTTCTACGATTGTCATCTTCTACGATTGTCATCGATCAGTATCCTCTCCGGCGGGGCCAGATCCTTGCATGGCCTCATGCCGGGAAACTCGCCTCACCACCCTGGATTCCCGGCGCGTCACTGCAGCGCACGAGAGGTTTTGCCAGGTTCGATGCTTCCGGATGCTGGCGCTGACCTAGGTCTGGTCTGCTCCGGCTTCGTCTATTTCTCTTCAGGTTCTCATCAGGTTCTCATCAGCTTCTCACCAGGATCCCATCTGGCTCCCGCCGGGTTCATAATGACCCCTTCGATCGGCCCATCGGATGAACAGCACCTCGCCCAGCGCTCTTCCCATGGAATTCCTGCGATGTCGTTCCTGCCATGTGATTCCGGCTATGGAATTCCGGCCATGGAGATCCGACCTTGGGGAAAATGTTTGGAATAGGGCTCGTTCGAGAGCAAAAACACAACATATAGTGTTTTCCAGCGGGCTGACCACAAGATAGTGAGGTGTCGGGGGTTTTGCAAGAAAAAAGCTGTGGATAACCTGTGTGTTCCCGGCAGGCCCTCCAATACAGTGATCAGGTGTCCTCAACTGGTAGTTGCAGCCCCCTTGCGGATGGTTGAAATTGGTGCTCCCTGTGACCTCCCGGAGCCCATCGATGACTTTCCTGCTTGCCCTGGACCAGGGCACTTCGAGTTCGCGGGCATTTGTTGTCGACGAAGCCGGGCAGGTACAGGGGCGCGGTCAGGAACCCTTCGACATGAGCTTCCCGGCCAGTGGCTGGGTCGAGCAGGATCCGGAAGTCCTTTGGCGCACTGCGCTGTCAGCAACCCGATCCGCACTGGCCGCAGCCGGCCTGACCGGTGGCGACATCGCGGCGATCGGCATCACCAATCAGCGAGAAACGACTCTGCTCTGGGAGCGCGCAACGGGGCGACCGGTTCACAATGCGATCGTCTGGCAGGATCGCCGTACCGCAGAGCGGTGCACGCAGTTGCGGGCACAGGGCGTCGAACCCTGGGTGCGGGAGTTGACCGGGTTGTTGCTGGACCCCTACTTTTCAGCCACCAAACTGGCGTGGTTGCTCGATCAGGATCCTTCCCTGCGTTTGCGGGCGCGGCGTGGTGAGCTCTGTTTTGGCACGGTGGATAGCTTCCTGATCTACCGTTTGACCTGTGGCCGCAGTTTTGTGACAGACCCGACCAACGCTTCCCGAACACTGCTCTTCGACATCCACCGGGGCGTCTGGAGCGAACGGTTGCTGGAACTGTTCGACATACCCCGGGAACTGTTGCCAACAGTCGTCGACAGCGCCGGCCAGTTTGGTGTGATCGACAGCCAGTGGTTCGGATCATCGATTCCGGTGACCGGTGTTGCCGGCGATCAGCAGGCGGCACTGATCGGGCAGGGTTGCATACATCCGGGCATGTCCAAGAGCACTTACGGCACCGGCTGTTTTGTGATGACCAATGCCGGTCTCGTCGCACCGTCCTCCGGCAGCAATCTGTTGACCACCGTGGCTTACCGTGTTGGCGGACAAACCACGTACGCGCTCGAAGGCAGCATTTTTGTTGCTGGCCAGGCTGTCAAATGGTTGCGGGACAAACTGCGGATCATTGGCGATGCCTCGGAAACCGAAGCGTTTTGCCGTGCAACCGGCGGGAATACCGGCGGTGTTTATCTGGTCCCTGCCTTTACCGGACTGGGAGCGCCGCACTGGCAGCCTGACGCACGCGGCCTGCTCACCGGGATGACGCTCGATACCGGGACGGCGCAGGTGGTCACTGCGACGATCGCCAGTGTGGTCTATCAGACCTGTGACCTGCTCGCCGCGATGAGGGCTGATGGCGCGCCAGTCGAGTCACTGCGGGTGGACGGCGGCATGGTCGTCAACAACTGGTTGTGCCAGTTCCTGGCAGACATGCTCGCGGTGCCGGTCCAGCGTCCGCGGGTGACGGAAACGACGGTACTCGGTGCAGCCATCCTGGCAGCCGTTGGCCATGGCCTGTTTCCTGATCTCGAGGCTGCAACCGTTCTTTGGCAGGAGGCAGCTCTCTTCACGCCGGCCATGGCGGCGGCAGAACGTGCTGCGCACCTGGCCGGCTGGCAGCACGCGGTCAGGCAGGCGCTGCTGGTGTGATTCTCCGCACAAAATCGGAATCAGCCAACACTGCCCGCACAATAGAATACAAGGCTGCCATCGCCTCGTCGTCCGGCTTGGCTACGATGTCATCCCTCTGGCTTCACAACCATTTTTTTTGGCAGGCATCGCAGCATCGTGCTTCCCTTCATGCAATCCCGCTCGGTACGTCTGTCGATCTGGCTGCTTGGTTTCCTGCTGTTCATTACGCTGAGCTGGCAGCTGGTTGAGCTGCAGACCGAAACCGGCCGCACGCGGGTTGATCAGACGCTGCTCCTGTTCTGGGCGGGCGGGTTGCTGGTGCTGGTCCTGTTTCCGCCAGATGCTGTCCTGCACCTGGGTTTGCGGCTGGCGTCGTTGCGAGTCATCTGGCTGAACGTCGGCGCGGTAGCGCTGGCGCTGCTGACTCCCGGGGCTTCCCGCTACCTTCTCCTGTGTGTTCCGTTCATCGGTATCGCCTTCGCCTCGACGCGGTTGTCTCCAATGGAGGTTCTTGTCAGCGCACTGGCAGCGTGGCTGACGTACGGGATTGTTCTGACCGCGCTGATCATCGAGACGCACATCGATGTGCCGGTGGAACTCATTGCCTTTGCGCTGTTTAGCCTTTCACTGGCCGGCATGGTCACAAGCGGCGTCGAGATTGCCGATCTGCATCGGCAGCTGATCTGGCAACGGCAGGGATTGAAACAAAATCTCGAACGTATGCGCGCGGCAGCCTTTCAGGACGAACTGACGGGAGTTTTCAATCGCCGGTTTGTCATGGAAGTCCTGTCGCGGGAAATCGCCTACGTCGATCGTGAGCGCACGTCACTGGCGGTGTGTTTTTGCGATCTGGACCACTTCAAGGCGGTGAACGACCAGTTTGGCCATGCAGGCGGCGATCGGGCACTGCAGGACTTCGCAAAACTCGCCGGGTCCCTGGTTCGATCCGCGGACTATGTCGCCCGACTTGGCGGCGAAGAGTTTCTGCTGGTCCTGGTAGGCGCGAGCGCCGAACGCGCCAGGAACGTGGCTCAGCGGTTGTGCGTTCGTACCCGCGAACTACGGACGCGATCCGATCTCGGCATCGTTCAGTTCACCGTTTCCTGTGGTGTCACAGGGTACCGACGCGGCGAGGGCCTGGCGGCACTGCTGGAGCGCGCTGACCAGGCGCTCTACCAGGCCAAACACGGTGGGCGTGACCAGGTGGTGATGGCCTGAAGACACGGATCGGCGCCTCCTGTTTGACGGGTAACCTGTCAGTCCGCCATCAAGCCCTGCGCGCTGGGCTAATCGAATTGTTTGCCGCTGATCGAATCAGGTAAGGTTCGCGCAGCGCATCACCCGCATTCTGGCAAACTCTTGAGTTCACCTGTGTTGAATCGACGTCAGTCCGTACGCCATCCCATTCAGCTGTCTGCGCTGGCGCATCCTCAGAAAGGCCGATCCTGGCTCTGCACGGTTCGCGACTTCTGTGAAGCCGGCATGCTGCTGGTCGGCAGTGCCTCAGGTCGCCTGACTTCCGCAAGATCGAGCGGGTTTGCACCGCAATCGTCAATTTCGATGCACTTTTCCGTAGCTACACGGGAGGGTATCCGCCATTTCCGCACCCGGGTTGTAGTCGTGCGGTTGACTGACGACGGACTGGGAATGGGTGTTCGTTTTGCCGACGGAGCACTTGCCCCGGCTGCGTATCGCTCGTTGATGGACTTTGCAATCGCCGCTGGCATGGCACTCGCCGAAGGCGGTGATGTGGCAGCGGGAACAGACGGTGAGGTTGAGGGAATCCGCCGGCTGGCCACCGAGATACCGGAAGCCTTTCTGCGCGACAAGCGCATCAGTGAGCTAGACGCTGCGCGTGTGCGGGGCCGCATCAAAGTGGTGACGCAGCGAGCCGTGGAACGAATCGCCAGCAACTTCATCAAGTACGGGAAGGAAGAACTGCTGGTCAAGGCGCGTGATGCCGGTACCAATGCGATCCAACTCATGTACTTCGAAGGACTCAATGTGCTGGAGCGGCACGAAACTCACTTCCTGCAGGAAATTCCAGCGCAGATCCTGGCTCAGGTCGAACGGGTGCCGCGTATCGAAGAGGTGCTGGAAAAGCGTCGTCGAAGACAGACGGGAGATGCTCAGAAGCTGGAAATAGTGGATACCCAGAAGTTCGAAGAATGGTTGTCGATTACCGAGATCATCTCCAAGACCGAACAGCGTTATGCCGAGGAACTGCTGGATCTGCGAGCGCTGATGGGATTGCTGTCGCGGCCTTGGTCCCACAAGGATGTGCTACCGATGGGACCCGCCACGTTGATGTGGGTATTCGACGATGTGTTGCGTCGATTTGATCTGCGTCGCCAGGTCCGGGAAGACTTCTGCCGGATTTTCGAGTCGGCGATGCTGCCTGTGCTGTCGCCGCTGTACGGGGCATTGACCAAGGTACTCACCGAAAGCGGGGCCTTTCCCTCCATCGAAGAGATGCGCCGCAAGCTCCAGACCAGCGTGATTCGTCGTACAGCCAGCGGTGTACGGGTAGACACAGCCGCTTACCAGAAGATGGATGCCAGTGTTCGCAATGCGGCGATGGCGGCGGATGGTGTTGGCGCCGGAAGACTCGACTTCAACCCGTTCCAGCCCCATGAGGGTGTAGGTGAGAAAGTCTACAACACCGCCCGCAGTCTGCTAGGTCTGCGTCGCCAGGCACGCGAGCGGATGGGACAATCGGTGGACGACCTGCTTGCCAAGCCGGACACACGACGTGCTGATCTCATCAACACGGACGACATCATGGAGGCGCTGGCGCGAGTCGAGCAGGACGCCGATGGCATGCCAGCGTCGGACCGGCGCATGCGGTCGCGACTGATCGATGTGCTGAAAGCCAGGCATGGCGGCCGCAAGCTGTTGTCCGAGGAAGACTACGACACGCTGGAATTGATGGAGGGACTGGTCGACTCCATATCCGAGGACCGCTTCATCACCGGTGGCATCCGCGATTGGGTGCGCCGTCTGGAAGTGACGCTGAACAAGCTCGCCGCGAGGGACCCTGAATTCCTCCGCCACGAAGCTGACCGTCCACACAGTGCGGTCCAGATGCTGAACCAACTGGCAAGGCTGGGGAACGCAACCGATGTACAGGAGGGCATCGACCGTGAGGTTGGGGTGCGAGTTGACGAATTGCTGCAGCGTGTGGTTCGCGAGTACGACAAGAACCCGGAAGTCATCGAGCAGGTGGTCGATGAACTGCATCCGCTGCTTGACCGACAGACACAATCCTATCGAGGCAACGTAGAGCGGACCATCAAGGCCAGTGAAGGCCAGCAGAAACTGGCCCGTGCGCGGCGCACCGTGCTGGATGAGATGAGCACCCGCTTCGAAAATCGCAAGGTGCCGACCCTGTTGATGGATCTGCTCAACCCGGGCTGGCGCAACCTGCTGGTGCATACTCATCTGCGCAAGGGGCCGGAGTCTGCGGAATGGCGCGATCAACTCGCCATTGTCGACCAGATGTTTGGCCAGCTGTCCGGTGGGCTGAGGCCCGAGCATGCCGAGTTTGTCAATCCTGACGAGTTGCTCAAGCGGGTCGTGGAAGGACTGAACAGCATTTCCTTTGATCCGAGCAAACGCACGCCCCTGATCATGAAACTCTCGGCGGCGCTGGTGGGTGATACTGCCGGCAAGAAGGCACCTGTCAGTTTCGAGGATGTCTCCGTGGGGGGCATGGAAAGGCTCCTCTCCTTCGACGGTTTGCTGCCGGAGCTGAATCCGGATATCCAGAGTGATGACGAGAGTCTTCGCAAGGACTTTTCCAAGGCACTGGTCAGGGCCCGCCGGATCCAGGTGGGGGAATGGCTGGCTGCCAGTGACGTGCAGGGGCGCCCCGTCATTCTCACCATCGCCTTTGTTGGTGATGCAAACGGATCCTTTGTGCTGGTGAATCGACGAGGGGTCAAGAACCGGGAGCTTGACCTGCGCGCGATGGCGCAGAATCTCTACGAAGGCAAGATCACGATGCTCGAGGATTTTGACCTGCCGCTGATGGAACGCGCTTCCCAGCGCATGCTGGAAAACATGCACAGTCAACTGGCGTTCCAGGCCAGTCACGATGACCTGACGCAGTTGCTCAATCGCAAGGAATTCGAAAGGGCGGTGGACAGCGCAATAGCACAGGCCCGTCGCACGGGTGTACAGCATGCTCTGCTCTATCTCGACCTTGACCAGTTCAAGATCGTCAACAACACCAGCGGACATACGGCCGGTGATGAGCTGCTGAAAATCATGGGCGTGACGGTGGCCAAACCCTTGCAGGGGTTGCCGGCCAGTGTGGCTCGTCTTGGCGGTGATGAATTTGGTGTGCTGCTCACCAACGTTTCCAATGCCGACGCCCGCAAGCGGGCCGACGACGTGCTGACCGCCATTCGCAGCGAAAAGTTCACCTGGCAGGGACGGACCTACACCCTCAGCGCCAGCGTTGGTCTGGTGTTCATCGATCAATCAACCGATTCGGTCGACAGTGTGATGCAGTATGCGGACGAGGCCTGTTATGCGGCCAAGGACGCAGGACGGAACCGGGTAAAGGAATACGAACTGGGCGACGCCCGCATGTTGCGGCGACGCGGTGTCATGGAGTGGGTCGCCGAACTCGACAAGGCAATCAACGAGGATCGCCTCATTCTGAATTGTCAGCGCATAGCTTCGATCAGCAATCCGGACCGCCGGACCGAAGGCCACTACGAAATCCTGCTCACCATGCGTGACGAGCTGGGTGAGGTGATGCCACCGTCGGACTTCATACTGGCTGCTGAAACCTACAACCGGATGACGGTGATCGATCGCTGGGTGATCGAGCGGGTCTTCACCTGGCTTGCAGATCACCGCAGCAGGCTTGATCACTTTGGTGGTTTTTCGATCAACGTGTCCGGACACTCGGTCAACGACGAGATGTTTCCGGATTTTGTGCTCGAACAGTTTTCACGAACGCAGGCACCCACTTCCAAAGTGTGTTTTGAAATTACCGAGACCGCGGCGATTGCCAATCTCGACAATGCCGTCGAGTTCATGAATCGCATGAAGATCATTGGCTGCCGTTTTTCGCTCGATGATTTTGGTACTGGCCTGTCGTCCTATTCCTACCTGCGCACGCTGCCGGTGGACTACGTGAAAATCGATGGTGTTTTTGTCAAGGACATCATCTCCACCCCCGGTGACCAGGCAGTGGTTCGGTCCATCAATGAAATTGGCCATTACATGGGCAAGAAGACCATTGCCGAGTATGTCGAGACTGACGCCATCTTCGCGGCACTCAAGGACATCGGTGTTGACTACGCGCAGGGATACAGCATCGAAAAGCCATGCGAACTGTCGCGGCTGGTGCTTTGATCTGGTCTGATCAGGATCACTCCCGATCAGGACAATCGAGGACCGAACTCACGTGAGCAGGAATTCAAGCAGTGCCTTTTGACTGTGCAAACGGTTGTGGGATTCCGCAAATGCAACACAACGCGGGTCTTCCAGCAGCGTATCGCTGATTTCCTCGCCGCGGTGTGCGGGCAGGCAATGCATGAACATAACGTCCTTGCTGGCCAGATCCAGCAGGGACTCGTTGACCTGATATGGGGCAAAGGCCGCCTTGCGATCCCCCGCTTCCTTTTCATGCCCCATGGATGACCAGACATCCGTGACGACCAGGTCGGCATCGTTGACCGCTTCCCGGGGAGAGCCAACGATCCGGGTTCGTGGGTGCGCTTTCAGCAACGCGGCGTCCGGCAGAAATCCGGGCGGTGAGCTGATGCGCAGGTCGAAACCCCACAATGACGATGCCTCCATGTAGGAATTGCACATGTTGTAACCATCGCCGATGAAGGCTACACGTCGTCCGGCCAGCGGCCCGCGCAGTTCCTCGAATGTCTGGATATCCGCCAGCAACTGGCACGGGTGCCCGCTCCGCGTCATCGCGTTGACGACAGGAATGCTGGCATGACGCGCAAACGACTCGATGCTGGCCTGCGACAGACACCGGATGATCGCAACGTCGACGATGCCGGAGAGCACTGCGGCGGTATCGGCAATTGGCTCACCGCGACCGAGGTGACTGACCTGCGGATCAAGATAAATGGTATGCCCGCCCATCTGATGCATGCCTGCCTCGAAGGCGACCCGCGTGCGGGTACTGGCCAGTTCGAAGATCATGGCGGCCGTTTTGCCGATCAGCGGTTGATGCAGCACACCTGCGGTTTGCAGGCGCTTGAGTTCGTGGGATCGATTGAGGACCTGGTTGAGCTCCTGCAGGGAAAAGCTCGACAGGGTCAGGAAGTCACGTTTTCCCATGTCACACGCGATTGATCAGGCTGGACAGTCGCTCGATCAATTCATCGGCTTCTTCGTTGGTCAGCGTCAGCGGTGGCAACAGTCGGACGACGTTGCCATGGGTGACATTGATGAGCATGCCTGCTGCCAGTGCGTCCCGGACCAGGTGCGTGCATTCGCTTGTGAACTCGACGGCCAGCATCAATCCCTTGCCACGAATTTCCCGGATATTGTTGTTGCCCTTCAGGTTTTGCCTCAGGCCATCGAGGATGCGATTCCCCAGTTCGGTCGCCCGCGCGCAGAGGCCTTCGGACTCGATGGTATCGATGACGGCGATCGCCGCTGCACAGACAAGAGGATTGCCACCAAAGGTGCTGCCGTGATTGCCGGGCTGCATCAGTTCGGCAGCGGCACCACGGGCCAGACAGGCGCCAATCGGCACACCGTTGCCCAGGCCCTTCGCGGTGGTCACGACGTCCGGCATGATGCCGCTCTGCTGGAAGGCGAAGTAGGTACCGGTGCGACCGTTGCCCGTTTGCACTTCGTCGAGCATGAGGAGCCAGTTGTTTGCATCACACAATGCGCGCAGTCGGGCCAGGTAGTTGTCGGCTGGAATGTTGATCCCGCTTTCGCCCTGTACCGGCTCCACGAGAATCGCCACGATCTCGTCTTCATTTTCTGCAATGCGGACAATGGCGTCGATGTCGTTGAACGGTGCGCGCACAAAGCCAGGCAACAGGGGCTCGAAACCGGCTTGAACCTTGCGATTGCCCGTGGCGGTCAGGGTCGCCATGGTACGCCCATGAAAACTCTCGTCGGTGACGATGATGGTCGGGCGCTTGATGCCACGCGCATGTCCATGCAGACGTGCAATCTTGATCGCCGCTTCATTGGCTTCGGCACCTGAGTTGCCAAAGAAGACTCGATCCATGCCGGAAACCGCACAGAGCTTGTCTGCAAGTTTTGACTGGTTGGGAATGCCATACAGATTCGAGGTATGCAGCACTCGTCCGGCCTGTTCGGCAATCGCCGCGGTAACCTTTGGATGTGCGTGACCAAGCCCTGCCACTGCCAGTCCGGTCAGTGCATCCAGATACCGCTTGCCGTTGGTGTCCTCGAGGTACGCACCTCGGCCTCGTTCGAACGCAACCGGCAGGCGGGCATAGGTCTGCATGAGATGTGGAGAGTTCGAATCGGACATGTGCACTTCCTTCCCGAGGGAGGTCGCCGTAAAAAAACAACTGAGCCGGGAACCTGAGTACAGATTCCCGGAACGCCGCGAAAAAGTCGTGGATCGTACTGAAAGCCCCGGGTCAGTTCAATGTCGTTCAGTTCCGTTCAATGTAGCTCAAACGAACTCCCTGCAGGGCTTCGGTGCGGTCATTGATCGTTGATCCTGTCCCAGGAATCAGGTCCGACCCGTTCCTGGCTCAGCCAGGCCCGTGCAACGCGGTGCCGAGGCGGATCAGTCCCTGCTGCAGGGTGGGGCGAGGGCAACCAAAATTGAACCGGATGAATCCCGGTCCGCCAAACTGCTCTCCGAATGATGGACCCAGGCCATGTTTCAGGAAGTGCGCCTGGATGTTCTTTGTTGCCAGGTTTGCCTCCAGATCCCGAACATCGATCCAGGCGAGATAGGTGCCTTCGACCGTCGTCATGCGCGATCCGGCGACTGTGCGCACCAGCCTTTCATTGCCACGCAGATAGTCGATCAAGGCGGGCAGCCAGGGCCCACGATCGGACCAGGCGAGTTCGCAGGCGAGATAGGCCAGCGGACCGATACCGGACACGATACCACCTCGCGCGGCGATGAAACGCGCTCGAAGTGTGCTGTCTGGAATCACTGCAACAGCGCAGCCAAGGCCCGGAATGTTGTAGGCCTTGGTTGGCGAGAACAGGGTGATGGTCTGGTTGAGCAGTTCCGGAATCAGTGTTGCGATCGGGACATGTTCGGCGGACTCATCAAGAACGAGCGGGCAATGGATCTCGTCTGACATGAGGGTCAGCTCGTGTTGCAGACACAGTTGTGCCAGTTGCTCAAGTTCCGGCCTCGAGTAGACACGCCCGGTGGGATTCTGCGGATTGCAAAGCATGAACAGCGACGCATCCACCGCCTTGGCAGAGAGGTCATCAAAATCCATCACCCACCTGCCACCATCGAGGACAAGGTCACTCAGCAGTGCACGACTGCCGGTGTTGGCGGGCACCTCGAGGAACGGATAATAAACCGGTTTGGGTATGAGGATTCCGTCACCCGGCCTGCACACTGCCCGGGCGGCAAGGTTGAACCCGGTCACCACTCCGGGCAGCCAGACCAGCCACTGTGGATCGATGGTCCAGTGGTAGGTTCGCGCCAGCCATTCGCACAATGCGGTTTCCAGGCCCGGTGGTGTCACGGTGTAGCCGATGATGCCGTGTTCGATGCGGTCGTGCAGGCCCTGCAGAATGAAATCGGGTGCCCTGAAGTCCGTATCGGCGACCCAGAACGGCAGGACTTCCGGTGGATATTTGTTCCACTTCGAACTGGACGTCGGGCGCCGGTCTGCAACGGCATCAAAATCGAATGTAGTCATGAGCTCATGCGCAAAAACGTTGTGGGGGATCGCTGCGGCTCAGCTAGAATGAGGCAGTTTCACTCCCGGATCAAAGGTGCCCCATGGCAGAAGCAACAGTTCTGGACACCATCAAGCAGCAGATCGAAGACAACCCGATCATCCTCTACATGAAAGGCTCGCCGCAGATGCCTCAATGCGGGTTTTCAGCGCGAACCGTCCAGGCCTTGATCGCCTGCGGGCAACGGTTTGCGTATGTGGACATCCTGTCCAATCCGGAAATCCGGGCGACACTGCCGGGTTACTCGGACTGGCCGACCTTTCCCCAGCTGTTTGTCGGTGGGGAACTGATTGGCGGGTGCGACATCGTCACCGAAATGCACGAAGCCGGCGAACTTGAGCCGCTTATTCGCGAGGCGGTTGGCACCGACGAATAGGTTGGGTCGCAGCACGCGCGGCTGCGGTTTGGCAAGGTCAATCATCCATTGCGATGGGCGTGGAGTTGACGATGCGGCAGAACAGCTGCGCGGTTCTGTCGGCGTCATACAACGCGCCGTGAGCCTGATTGATGTCAAAATCGATGCCGGCGCGCGCGCAGGCTTCCCTGAGTACTGTATGGCCGTACGCGACTGCTGACAGCGAGGCCGTATCAATCGTCGTGAACGGATGGAACGGATTGCGCTTGACGTTGTTCCGGTCCACGGCCCGCATCAGAAACTCACGGTCAAACGCCGCATTGTGGGCAACCAGAATCGCGCGATGGCAGTCCGTTTCCTTCATTTGTTCCCTGACTTCGCGAAACAGTCCCTTGACCGCTTCCGCTTCGGATACCGCTCGCCGATTGGGATCCTGCAGATTGATGCCGGTGAATTTCAGGGAAGCAGGATCAATACTTGATCCATGGAACGGTGTCACGGCCCAGCGATGGCTGCTCAGTGGCCGCAGCCGATTGTTTTCCCAGGTCAGGATGACGCAAGCAAGTTCGAGAATCGGGTTGATGACTGAGTTGAAGCCACCGGTTTCAATGTCGGCGACCACGGGCAGGAAGCCGCGAAAACGTTTATTCATGGACATTGGCGCACGATAACACGGCTCCAGTGGTGATCGCGCCTGCAGATCCCGGACTTGCCTTTGGTCGAATCGGATACACGCCCAGGAACCTGAGCAGCCGAACATCGACGTGCTGCGGCAGCGTGGGTAGACAAGTTGAGCATGGACAAGGCACCTGGCAAGGCTGCGCTGGTGTCCGTGAGAAAGTCATCACGTTTGCAGGAATGGGTGCTGCGTATCATCGCGATAACGATGCGGGCTTCATCCCACTGCCCAGCCTGTCACTGCGTCCGGGCTTGCGGGTCTGGGCGTTGCCCGGCGGCAATGGGCGGAATCGACGGATGTGCAGCAAATTGGAAGCTGGCACGGCAGCCCGCTGGCCCGGACTCTTCATGAACAGACCGGGCCATGGGTGCATGGATGCGCAGGCATCAACCAGGGACAGCGGACCATGACCAACTTCCACGTACTCTTCAGCGGCGAGATTGCACCAGGTTCAAAGCCTGAGTCAGTCATGCTCGGGCTTCAGCGCACGCTCGGTATCGATGCACGCAAGGCCAAACAGCTCTTTTCCGGGCGGACCGTGGTGCTCAAGAGCCAGCTTTCTGCAGCCGAGGCGCAGTCTCTGGTGGCAATCCTCACGGCGCTGGGAGCGGTGTGTCGGGTCAAGGACTACACGGCCCGCTCGACGTCCTCAAGCCTGTTCAAATTTGACGATGCGGGGCGCGACAAGACCGTCCGCGACCTGACGGCTGCGCATGTGGAGTGCCCACGTTGCAGTCATCTGCAACTGCTTGCAGACTTCTGTGCAAAATGTGGACTGGACATCGAACAGGCACAGAAGAAGCAGCGCAAGGAAGATGTGCTGATTGGCAAGAAACTCAAGGCGCTGCGAGACCGCAATGAACCCAAGGCGGCCGAAGAAAAACCTGCCAAAAACCCCCAACCGGCGACTAAGATGAATGGCTGGTTTGGCAAGGCGCGCTGATTGTTGAATGTTCCCGCAACCGATCTGCCGATCGGTGTGTTCGATTCAGGTATGGGTGGATTGACCGTGCTCGCGGCGCTGCAACGTGCAATGCCGCGTGAGACCTTCATCTTTCTTGGTGACACCGCCCGCCTTCCGTATGGCACAAAAAGCGCAGAAACCGTTCGGCGTTATGCCGTGCGAGCGACAACCCATCTTGTCGAACTGGGAATCAAGGCACTGGTGGTTGCATGCAATACCGCTTCCTCCGCGGCGCTGCCTCAGCTGAAGGCGGAATTTGCGCCACTGCCGGTTTACGGGGTGATCGAACCTGGAGCAATTGCGGCGAGTGTGGCGGCAAACGGTGGCAGCGTAGCGCTCCTGGCGACCGAGGGCACGGTGCGTCAAGGCGCCTACAACCGGGAACTGCTGAGGCTTGGCGTAAAACAGGTGTACGCACGCGCCGCGCAGCTGCTGGTGACGCTGGCTGAGGAAGGCAGGGCGGAGGGCAGTCTCGCCAGGCATGTCGTTGCGGATTACCTGGACGGTCTGGGTGGTTCCTCTGCGCCGACCACGCTCCTGCTGGGCTGCACACATTTTCCCGTCTTCAGGGGTATTTGTGCCCAGGTGCTGGGCGATGCCGTGCAGATCGTGGACTCTGCTTCGACGACCGCCGCCGCCGTGGCGGCGTGTACACCGGCCTGTCAGCGGCCCGGTGATGGTGTACACCGATATCTGGCAACCGATGGCGCTGATCGATTTCGCCGCGTCGGAAGATACTTTCTTGGCCGTCCGCTGCCTGGTGTAGAACTCGTCGATCTTTGAGTTGTTCGATCGCTGGCCGGGTCGCATGGCCAAGACACGGCAACGCGCTTATTCTTTCTGTTTCAGCCTTCGTCTTTTCAAACTTCGTGGTTTTGGCATCCTGGGAGAACCTGATGAAAATTGGCGCCATCTTTCCGCATCTGGAAATCGGCAACGATCCTGCAGTGATTCGTGACTGGGCCCAGACTGCCGAAGGTCTCGGCTATTCCCACATCATTGCCTATGACCATGTGCTCGGAGCCGTGCATGCCAATCGCGAACCGAAGCTGTGGGGTCCCTATACGGAGGAGTCCGCCTTCCATGAACCGTTTGTGCTGTTCGGCTTTTTTGCGGCCTGCACCTCGCGCATTGAACTTGCCACCGGAATTCTGATCCTGCCGCAGCGGCAGA
This sequence comes from Pseudomonadales bacterium, assembly GCA_041752315.1. Lineage (GTDB taxonomy): Bacteria > Pseudomonadota > Gammaproteobacteria > Pseudomonadales > Azotimanducaceae > SYFY01. The sequence goes on along the minus strand of JBGSHJ010000046.1, from coordinate 8,764 downwards.
CGGCTCTGGTGGCCAAACAGGCTGCAGAAATCGACGTGCTTTCCGGTGGACGTTTGCGTCTGGGTGTTGGCACAGGCTGGAACCATGTGGAGTACGAAAGCCTCGGCGAAAAGTTTGCCAATCGTGGTCAACGCCAGGTTGAACAGGTCGAGGTACTGCGCCAGTTATGGGGTCAGTCGGTCATCGACTATACCGGTCAGTGGCATCGGATCGATCGTGCCGGTATCAAGCCTTTGCCATCGCGCCAGATCCCTGTCTGGTTCGGAGGATTCACGGAGATTGCCTTCCGCCGGGCGGCTGCCATTGGCGATGGATTCATGTTTGGCAGTGGGCACCAGGAAAATCTTGCGGCGCTTGCCAAGGTGCGTGAGGCGCTGGCTGCGGTCGGGCGAAAGCCGGGCGAGTTTGGCACCGAGTCGTTCATGAACTACCAGTCCGGTGCCTCAAGATGGCGTCAGGAGATCGAAGACCTGATCGCAGCCGATGTCGACTACGTATCGATGCGAGCCATGGCGTTGCGTGGCCAGGGCGAGGGTTTGTTGTCACCTCGTGATCATGTCAACGCACTGGAGACGTACTGGCGATCGGTGGGAGACCTGGCGACCTGACACTGTCAGCCGGAGACTGTCAGCCGGAGATTGGGGCTCCCGTTTGCGAATGCGTGAATTCGCACGACGGCAGCCACCGATCTCTGCAAACTGATATGACCGCAATCTCACCGTGATATCACGCTGCCGGACTTAAGTTGATCGGGCGCGAAAGACCGGCTTCGTCCCGACGGAGCCTGTCATCGCCACACCCAAGACAACTGACAGGAAAGCAAACATGCGAGAACTGACTGGTGAGGAAATCGGCATCGTTTCCGGAGGCGGCAACACCGCCCAATCTTCTTCCGCGGCTGGGACTTCAATGGCACTGCTCGGGCTTGGCCTGCGCATGGGAGCCTTTGGAGTAGCCGGTGCGGCGGTATTCCCGGTGGCGGCAGGTGTTGCCATGGGCGCTGCGGTGGTTGCGGCCGGCATTGCCATCTATTGGGAGACGCGCAAACAGCCGCAGTGAGCCACGTCTGCCCCGGAAGGTGGCAAAGGCGGGTTGCAGGTGGTGCATGGATGCACCGCTCCGGACAGGACCCGCAGTCCCGGCCGTTTACACTTTCTCGCCGTATTCACACAGGTCGGCAATCGTGCAGGCTGAACACTTTGGCCTGCGTGCGATGCAGGTGTAACGCCCATGCAGGATCAGCCAGTGGTGCGCGTCTTTCCTGTACTCCTCGGGAACTGCCTGCATCAATCGATCTTCGACCACGCGAACATCCTTGCCTGGTGCCAGGCCCGTCCGATTGGCGACTCGAAAGATGTGTGTATCCACCGCAATGGTCGGGTGTCCAAACGCGGTATTGAGAACGACGTTGGCGGTTTTGCGTCCGACACCGGGGAGTGCTTCCAGCGATTCCCGATCCTGCGGTACTTCCCCACCATGCTGCTCAATGAGAATGGCACAGGTTTTCACCACGTTCTGGGCCTTGGTGTTGTACAGGCCGATGGTGCGGATGTAACTCTTCAGTCGCGTCACGCCGAGTCGCTTGATCTGCGCGGGTGTCCCGTAGCGTGCAAACAGCGGTTGCGTGGCTTTGTTGACACTGACATCCGTGGCCTGTGCAGACAGCATGACGGCGATCAGCAACTGGAAAGGTGTGGAATAGTTCAGCTCGGTGGTCGGGGCCGGCATGGTTGCCTGCAGACGGGCGAACATGAGGGCGGCATCGGCGCTTCTCAACTCATCAATCTCCTGACTGGATCGGCTGTTGCGACAGCCTGCGGCCCAGCGCCATGAGCAGGCCGGCAACCATGAAGGCACCGGGTGGCAGCGCCGCCAGCAGCAGACGCTGGTGCTCCGGGAGAATCCGGATCGTCAGGTTTGCAGCACCTGCGCCCAGCAATTGATCGAGGTTTGCGAACAAGGTGCCGTGGCCGATCACTTCACGCACGCCGCCCAGAATGATCAAGGCGGTCGCAAACCCGGCAGCGGTACCCAGTGCATCAAGAAACGCAGGCCAGGCAGGTTGCCGGCTGGCAAACGCTTCGGCCCGGCCGAGAATGATGCAGTTGGTGACGATGATCTGCACAAACAGCGCGATACCGAGATAAAGTTCGTACGCAAACGCTTCCATCAGCATGACGGCGAGTGTGGTCAGGCTCGCGATCAGCAACATGAAAGCCGGCAGCCTGGCAAACTCCGGAAGCAGCTTTCGCATCAGGGAAATGATCGTGTTGCTGCCGATGAGAACGAGTGTGGATGCTGCCGCCAGACCCAGGGCATTGACAACACTGGAAGAAACGGCCAGCAACGGACACAGCCCGAGCATCTGAACCCATGCCGGATTGCGTTCAACCATCCCCGCAACGGCAATCGAAGCGGCAGTCATGGCAGATCCCCGACCTGGTTGACAAGTCCATGCACGCCACGGCGAATGGCACTGGTGGTAATCGTCGCGCCGGTCACACCATCGATCAGGTTCAGTGAGCCAGCATCAAGACCGATGAACTGGTGCAGCCATTCAGAGTCCGGCTGGTCGATGAAATCGGCGATGCCCGGAGTCTCCTGGTGTCGAGTCACCCGGATTCCAGCAATGGTCCGTGTCGGTGTCAAGAGAGTCAGGAAATCGATGGGACCCCCATATCCCTCCACGGAGCCAAACAGGAGACGACGACCGTCCTCCAGCCGGATCGTCGAACCTGCGGCTGGCGGCGTCCCGCGCAGATGCAGGTCATCAATGCCGGTGAGCGCCTGCGCGTGACGCCACAGCGCCCGTGCCCGATTGCCTTCCACCCGACTGCGGGTGGCCTCATGGACAGCGGCCAGCGTCGAAATCGCCACCAGCGTCGTGGCCATCAGCACCAGGAAGCCGCGAGTGCGAGAGTTCATGGCCAACGTCGATCCAGCCATGGGGTACAGGCATTGCCCAGCAATATGCCAAACGCGATGCCGTCGGGATAGTTGCCAAAACCACGAATGGCCATGATGGTACTGCCGACCACCAGTGCGAACAGCCACTGTGCGGTGTGTGAACGTGGATGTGTTACCGGATCGGTGGCAACAAAAAACGCTGCCAGAATGAGACCTCCAGAGAACCATTGCTGGACAGGGGTGCCAAGGCTGTTGGTGCTGCCGCCGTCGTGCAGGGTAATCGCCAGCAGGCCGCAGGTGACCAGAACGCCAATGCTGACGCGCCACGCGAGCAGACCTTTTGCCATGAGCAACAATCCACCTGCCAATGACGCGGCAGCGATCCACTCAAAACCCCAGGCTCCCGTGCCACCCGATACCGGGTCCAACCGAAGTTCCGCAAGCGTGCGACCCTGGTCATGTTTCATCACATCAAGCAGGGTCGCACCACTCACGGCATCGGTGGGTACAGGCCATGCTGCCAGCGCGGCCGGGAAGGAAACGAGAACCATGGCGTACCCCACCATGGCCGGGTTGAAGAGGTTCTGTCCAAGGCCGCCAAAGGCGTGTTTGCCGAGGCCAATGGCCAGGACGACGGCGGCGACGGTAACTCCGATCGGAGTGGCGGGTGGCAATGACATGGTGATCAGCAATGCGGTCACCATGGCGCTGCCGTCACCCAGCGCAACCAGGGGCGCTGCACGCAGGCGCAGGCAGATCAGTTCCGTCACAACGGAGGCTGCCAATGCGACGGCTGCCTGGACCAGCACCTGCCAACCGAACCAGTAACAGGCCGTCAGCAATGCAGGCATGAGTGCACCGGCGACCCACAACATTACATGGCGTGTGCTGCGGTGATCAGTCATCACTGGAGTCCTGACGGAGTCGATCCAGCCGTGCGGCACGCCGGTCGGCCTGGACACGCTCAAGTTCTGCGAGTCGATGGACATGTCGTGACGAACGGGCAAGAGCCTCCTGCATCTGCACCTTGCGTTGCCGTTCTTCGTGCAGTGAAACGAGTCCGGTTCGCAGCCCTGCGAGTACGTCGATATGGCTCGGACATACGGGATTGCACAGGCCACACTGGATGCAGCTTTCCAGCTTCAGTGCGGATAGCCGGGCGACCTGGCCGGCACCTGCACAGGCCAGGAGCTGAGCCACGGGCAGATGTTCCGGACAGCTCGCGTCACAGCGCCCGCAGCGGATGCATTCGAACGCAGGCGTCGGTGTGACTTCGAAGATCGCGTTGGTGGTCTTGTTTACAAAGGCATGCGCGGTGTTCTGTGCGAGGCTGGACACCACACCGGAAAGAGGTCCCCCCGAGCGGAACAGCGGCGTCGATACCAGGGAGGCAATCGGCACCCCGATGGGGACCCAGCGAACACCATCAGTCAAGGTGACCAATCGACGAATCAGTGCCATGCCCGCGAGTGCTTCGCTGATGGCGAAGAGTGTGCCGAGGTTGATGACCACATATCCCGCCTGTACCGGGAGGGCGTGACGTGGAATGTCGACGTCAAACAGGGTGCGGAGCAGCCGCCTTTCTTCACCGTCGGTGGGTTGGATCCGTGGCAATTCGCGAATCTCGAACTTGCCGGTGATCGCTGGCCGGGATTGTGGCGAACAGGCAATGGTCAGTTGATGGATCCCCGGCAACCGCAGCAGGGCAGTCAGTGCCGGCAGCAGGTTGTCTGCATGAAAACGCGCCAGCTCCTTGTCACAGTTGATCCCTGATTCGCATTCGATGGCGTTGATGACAACGGTGTGCACCTTGTGACGGATCGCTGCCAGCAACTTGAGATGGGTTGGATAGCCCGCTCCACCAAGCCCCTCGATGCCGGCGGTCTGCACACGCTCGATCAGCGCCCTGGCACTGGTCGTTTCGGCATCGAGGGGTGGCATCGTGACTTCCTGCTGGTCCTCCCGGACTTCGATCAGGGCGAGCGTTGAAACACTTGTGACCACCCCTGATGCAGCGGCATGCTGCCAACGTTCACCCTGGGCAATGGGCGAACCTTTCAGCACGTGATCGCCGGGCTGTACACACCATCTGGAATTCCTGCCCAGCTGATAACCAAGCACGCGAGGAGCAGCTATTGCCCCGATCATGAGGCACCGCGGGCAATCAATCTGATGCAGTCCACTGGACAGGGTGGAATGCACAGTCCGCAGCCCGTGCACGCATCAATCAGCACCGAGTGCATGAACCGGGGTGCGCCGACAATTGCATCAACGGGACAGGCTGGTACACAAAGGAAACAGCCGATACAGCGATCCTCGTCGATGGATGCAACCAGGATCGCCGGGTTCGCCGGGCGTGTACCCGCATCATGCCCGGGCAACAGGCGAATCAGTGCATCATGAGTGACGCTGCCTCCTGGTGCGCACCGATCGAGGGATGCACCATCGGCAATCGCGCGTGCATACGGCAGGCAACCCGGATATCCGCACTGGGCACACTGTGTCTGTGGCAACAGGGCGTTGATCTCCGCAACCAGGCTGCTTTCTTCATCCGGCCACCTCAGCGCCGCCAACCACAGGCCGCCGCTCACCACGGCAACCAGTGTGAGCATGATGGAGAGGGCTTCAAACATCGCAGGTCAGTCGCGCAGGCCGGCAAAGCCCAGAAAAGCAAGGCTCATGATCCCGGCACTGATGAGCATCAGTGGGGTTCCCTGCATGGCCGCTGGACTCCGGCTCGCATCCAGTCGTTCACGCAGTGCAGAAAACAGCACCAGTACCATGGTGAATCCAAGCGCGGCACCGATGGCAAACACCATGGTTTGCACAAACGAAAGCGACTGCTGGATCGATAACAGGGCAACGCCGAGAACTGCACAATTGCTGGTGATGAGAGGCAGATAGATACCAAGCAGTTGATACAGCTGGCGCCAGGTTGCGCGGATGTAGAGCTCGGTGAACTGAACAGTCCCTGCGACCACGACTACAAACGTGATGATCTGCAGATAGCCAAGCTCGAAGGGTACCAGCAATTGATGGTAGATGACGTGGCACAGGCCGGCCGAGAGACTGAGCACGAACGTGGTCGCCAGACCCATGGCCATCGCCGTTTCGTACTGGCGGGTGGTCCCGAAAAACGGACACAGACCGAGAAACTGGGCGAGCACGAAGTTGTTGACCAGCATGGCACCGAGGAGAATCGACAGCAATTCGCCCATGACACCTGCCCCGGTCAGGTTACGTCCATACCGGGCTGTGCTCCGCTGTCCGGAGCGATGAGGAAGATATCAGCACCGCCCGGCCCCGCAGCAAGAACCATCCCTTCCGAAACACCAAATCGCATCTTGCGTGGCGCAAGGTTGGCCACAACCACCGTGAGTCGTCCAACCAGGGTGGCCGGGTCGTAGGCACTCTTGATGCCGGAAAATACGGTTCGTTGATGGTCGCCCAGATCAAGCCGCAACTGAAGCAGTTTGTCAGCACCTTCAACGGCGCTTGCCTCAAGAATTTTTGCCACTTTCAGTTTGACCTTGGCAAAGTCATCGATGGAAATGGTGGCAGCCTCGGTCACTGCGGTCTCCTGGTTGACAATAGCTGGGCTGGATACACTCACCTGACCTGGCGCAGATGCAGACTCCGCAGCCTGCTGGTCGGCGATCGATGCTTCAACCATACGGTCGATGGCCTCACGTTCGAGTCGGGTCAGCAAGGGTACATAGGTATTGATTCGATGACCGACCAGCGGTGCGCTGGAGTCACTCCACAGCAGTGGCGCCACGTTCAGGAATTTCTCTGCCGCCACGGTTATTTCCGGCAACACCGGCTTGACCCAGATGAGCAACTGACGGAAGAGGTTCAACGCCTGCGTGCACACTGCCTGCACGTCGTCCCGTCGGGCGGGATCCCTGGCCAGGGTCCAGGGTGCGCTGGCTGCAACATACTGATTGGCGCGGTCTGCAAGTGACATGATCTCGCGCACTGCCCGTGCCGTGTCATCAACTTCGTAACACGCGGCAATTCGTTTCGATGCTGCAGCAAATTCGGCGAACAGTTCAGGTTCCGGCAAGGCACTGGCCAGTTGGCCATCAAACTGTTTGGTGATGAAACCGGCGCAGCGACTGGCAATGTTCACGAGTTTGCCAACGAGGTCCGAGTTGACACGCTGCACGAAGTCGTCGAGGTTGATGTCGATGTCATCAACACTGCCGTTGAGCTTGGTCGCGTAGTAATAACGCAGATACTCCGGACGCAGGTGCTCAAGGTAGGTGGCGGCTTCAATGAAGGTACCCCGCGACTTGGACATCTTGGTGCCATCAACCGTGACAAATCCATGCACGTGCACACGGGTTGGACGCCGGAATCCGGACGCGGTGAGGAGTGCCGGCCAGAACAGGCAATGGAAATTGATGATGTCCTTGCCGATGAAGTGGTGCACTTCCGTATCGGTGGCCTCTGGATTCCAGAACTCATCGAACGAAAAGTCGTTCCGGTTGGCGAGCAGATTCTTCAGGCTGGCCATGTACCCGATGGGCGCATCCAGCCAGACATAGAAGTACTTGTCGGTTGTCCCTGGTATGAGAAAGCCGAAGTAAGGTGCATCACGCGAGATATCCCATGGTTTGAGTCCGGCATCCAGCCATTCCTTCATCTTGTTGGCGACCTCGGGCTGCGTGCCGTTGACCAGCCAGTCGCGCAACAGATCGGTGAACGCCTGCAGGTCGAAAAAAAAGTGTTCGCTGGAGCGTAGTTCAGGCGTCGCCCCGGAGATCATCGAGTAGGGATCAACCAGTTCAGTGGCAGCATAGGTGGCACCGCAGACATCACAATTGTCGCCTGGCTGATCGGGTGACTTGCATCGAGGACAGCCACCCTTGACAAACCGGTCTGCGAGAAAGAGCTTCCTGAGGGGATCGTACAGCTGCTCCACCGCTTGAGTGAAGATGTGCTGGTTTGCCTTCGCCCGTGTGTAGATCAGCTCGGAAAGTTCGCGGTTTTCGGGCGAGTGCGTGGAGTAATAGTTGTCGTGGGCAACCAGGAAACTCTGAAAGTCTCGGACGTGGTCGGCGCGCAGTCCTTCGATGAGCACCTCGGGTGTCACGCCTTCCTTTTCGGCGCGCAGCATGGTGGCGGTGCCGTGTGTGTCATCCGCACAGACGTAGAGCACCTGATGACCGCGCATGCGCTGGAAACGTACCCAGATATCGGTCTGGATATGCTCGAGCAGGTGCCCGAGGTGAATCTGCCCGTTGGCGTAGGGCAAGGCGCTGGTGACAAGAATACGGCGGGGCATGCTCGGGCTCGAATTGTCCGACAGGTTTGGCGGTCGCGACTATACCCCAAGTCTGGTCCGAGGTCGGAGCGATGCAGCGGTTTTGTCCGTCAGATCGGCAGACTCAGAGCAGGCTCACGTGTGCTGCAACAACCCGCCAGCCCGCGTCGGGAAATCGGACCCAGGTCTGACTTTGTCGCCCGATCTGCGTTGTCCCGTCGCGTACTCGCGGAGCCCCGTCGCGTACAAACTCGGTCATCGTCGTACCCATATCCCGGCCGTAGGTGGTGATGACGGTGCTGCGCAGCGAACGAGCGAGACCTGCCGGTGAGCGGCCTGCCCGAAACGCCTGGATGGCTGCGTATCCCACCAGGTTTTCCCCGGTGCCATAGCGGATGGTCAGCGGAGAGTCCCAGAACAGTTCGTCGAGTATTGCCACCCGGTTGTTCACCAGCGCATCTTCGTATCGCTCGAATTCCGCTCTCAGTTCGGCGAGCGTACCGGGGTCGTTGATGCGCAGGTCGCTCATGACGGTCGTGCCACCGGCGCCCGCGTGACACCGGCGCGTTCAAGGGCGCTGGCGACGCG
>JBGSHJ010000045.1:0-7336 GCA_041752315.1 Pseudomonadales bacterium | reverse complement strand
GCGTTTTGTTCCTGATCGAGCTGGATGCCGAGAAAGCCGAGCCCATTGCAGATGCGGGCGCGAATTTCGGGTGCGTTTTCGCCAATGCCACCAGCGAACACCAGGGTGTCCACACCGCCAAGGGCGGCTGCAAATGCGCCGATCCACTTTCTGGTCTGATAGCAGAACAGTGTGATGGCCTCCGCTGCACGGACATCAGTGGCTTGCAGCAACAACAGGTCCTGCATATCGGCGCTGGACCCGGAAATGCCAAGTAACCCGGACTGTGTGTTGACCATCTTGTTAAAATCCGCCAGGTCCATGTCCTGCGTACGGGTCAGGTAGTCCACCAGTCCCGGATCAAGATCCCCTGAACGATTGCTCATCGGCAGCCCGGAACTGGGAGTAAAACCCATGCTGGTATCAACGGACCTGCCGTTGTTGACGGCAGTCAGACTTGCACCATTGCCCAGATGCGCGAGTATGACTCGGCCGGCCGCAGCCGCGCTTCCCGCCACACGCTCCAGTTCCGTCATCAGATATTCGCAGGAAAGCCCGTGAAATCCGTAGCGCCGCATCCCCAGCGCTGCAAAACGTCGCGGAATCGGCAGCCATTGCGCAACCTGCGGAAGATCATGGTGGAAGGCGGTATCAAAACAGGCCACCTGGACCAGTGTGGGATACCGTGTCCTGAAGGCTTCGATCAACGCGATTTCACCAGGCAGATGCTCGGGAGACAACGCAATGTTGCTTCGCAGTTCTTCAACAAGCTGGGTGGTCAGCAACGCCGGCGCATTGTGGCGCATCCCATGGACAACCCGATGTCCAACGGCCTGGAGCGCTCCGAACTCAGGTCGGCATTCCAGCCACCCGAGGAGATGGCTGACCGCAGCGGGATAGTCGGACGATTCCAGCGGGTGTTCACCCGTTGAATCCGTTGCACCGTCACCGAAAATCAGCGTCGTACCGGCTCGACCGATGCGCCTGATCTGACCATGAAGTGTTCGCGAGAGTCTATCGTCAGGGCCGAACCGCGCAGGCACCTGGAAAAATGCGAAGCGGATACTCGATGAACCTCCGTTCACGGCAAGTACCACAGGTGCGGCAGAGGGATTCGATGCGGCCTGGTCACCAGGTTCGGAAGGCGTCACGTGAAAAAACCGTCAGCAGCGCTCGAATTCCCGAGCAGCCCGTCGACGGCAACCTGTCGCGATGCATGTTGCAGCGGCACAGGTACGCGTACGACCTCGTCATCGGCGTTCGTCACATGCTGTGTGCGGTCGCACCCATCATTGACTTCTCGGCAATACGTCCCAGCAATGAATGCCACGACTTCACAAACGCCTCCACGCCATCGAGCTGCAGTTGCTGCGCAAGACCGTCGATGTCGACGCCGGCTGCCGTGAACCGCTGCAGGCAGCTCTCCGCCATGTGCTTGTCCTCTGACATGACATGGATGGCATTCTGATTGCAGACGACTGCACGCAGGGTTTTTTCCGGCAACGTATTGATGGTATCGGGTGCTGCCAGTGCATCGACATATCGGGTGGGAGATGTGCCAGGGTCACGGTTCCCCGTGCTGGCCCAAAGTAGCCGTTGTGGCCTCGCACCGGCGTCGGCCAGCCGTCGCCAGCGTGCGGAGGCGAGCAGTTCGCGATATTCGGCATACACCCTTTTGCCTATGGTGATCCCGAGTTGACCTTGCAGTTCGGACGGCAACAGGTCCGCTGAAGCCACGTCCCAACGGCTGATGAAGATCGAGGCAACGGACGCGACGCGCAGATCCTGACCTGCCACCAGTCGCCGCTCGAGGGCCCGCAGATAAGCTTCTGCTGCAGCCTGATAATGCGCCAGCGAAAACAGCAGCGTGACGTTGACGGGAATGCCCGCGTAAATGGACTTCTCGATGGCAGTGATGCCAGCAGGTGTGCCAGGAATCTTGACCATCAGATTAGGCCGGTGTGCCAGTTGCTGGATCTGGCGGGCGGCCTCGACGCTTCCCCAGGTGTCGTTGGCAAACAGGGGTGAGATTTCCATCGAAACCCAACCGTCCAGGCCGTCACTGTCGTCGAACATTGGACGGAACAGATCCGCAGCCCGCCGTAGATCAACGAGCGCAATCTGTTTGAAGATGGCCTCATTGGAAACGCCTGCGTGGTGCCACATGCGAATCTCGCTGTCGTAGGCAGACGTGCCTGCAATCGCGGCGTCGAAAATGCTCGGGTTCGATGTGAGCCCGGTAATGGAAAATTCTTTGGAGTATCGAACCAGTGCACCGTTGTCCAGCAGTTCACGGTTGATGTTGTCCAGCCACAATCGCTGGCCAAGTGCGTGCAATTCGCGGGTACTCATGGCCGGGTGATTCCTGATCTGTTGGAGCATTGCAGAGAAACTGCACCTGATTCAAAGATAGCTGACGATGGCAAGTCTGTATGTGCGCTGTCGCGCTTGAGCATTTCCCGCGCAGAGATACGCAGCGCGCCGCCTGTGTGGCCGCGTACAGAAACTTGCACACCCGGCGATTACAGTCGGTTTTGAGCCAGCAAAGCTGGCGAATCCCCCGTTGGCAGAATTGGATGACAAGAGAGAAGACATGCTGCGCAATACTCAGGACCTCGAAAAACTTGCCCTGGGTGCCACCGACGGTGCCATCGGCGAGATCAGTGATTTTTACTTCGATGATGCACAGTGGATCATCCGCTACCTGATCGTCGATACCGGCAGCTGGCTGTCGGGCCGGAAGGTGCTGATCTCGCCCATGGCCGTCTGCAAGCCCGATCTGTGGGAAGAACGCACGCTCCCGATAAGCCTCACCCGGGATCAGATCGAGGCAAGTCCGGATACAGACACGGATCAGCCGGTCAGTCGGCAGCAGGAGAGAGCGGTCCTCTCTCACTATGGCTATCCCTGGTACTGGGGAGGTACCGGCCTCTGGGGCGGTGGGCTTTATCCCTATATCGTCGTGCCCGGGCTCGTTGGCTTCGGGACGACACCTGCTCCTTTTGGCCAGCCGGACGTCGCCGATCGCGAACTGGCGGCGAACAGCCAGCAGGACGATCCGCATCTGCGCAGCTGCCATGAAGTGGTCGGCTATCGGGTTCATGCCAGCGACGGCGAGGTCGGTCATGTCCAGGGTTTCCTGGTCGATGAAAACACCTGGGCAGTTCGCTTCCTGATCGTCAGCACAGGCAGCTGGTGGCATGGGCACGAAGTATTGATTGCGACCGACAGGATCAAGACTGTTGAGTGGTCCGACAACACGGTTTCGGTCGACATGTCCCGGCAGGCCTTGATGGACGCACCTGTATACGATCCGAGTGTGCCCTTTGGTCGCACGGATGAAGCAGGCGTGCACCAGCAGCTTCACCCTTGATGGGGAAGAGCCGGCGACTGGTCGACCCAGAGCAGTCTCCAGCAGTCGAACTGAAGCTGCAGAATGCGTAGTATCCGGTGAGATGGATCAATTGGATTCACGACCGGTCAGCGCTGGACATCGCGTTCTCCACCCGGCCGATAGCCAGCAAAACGCGTGTATGGCAACTCGCCGATCGACCTTTTTGTGCTACAGGGACAGGGTAACAAGCCAATGAAACATGCGGATATCGGCGTCATCGGTCTGGCGGTCATGGGGCGCAACATTGCGCTCAATCTGGCTGACCATGGATTCACCGTGGCGGTACACAACCGGTCGCCCGGCCGGATCGAACAATTGATTGCCGAGAACCCAGACAAACCCCTGGTCAGCTGCCCAAGCCTGGCTGAATTCACCCGGGCCATGCAAAGACCACGTATCTGCCTGCTCATGATTCAGGCAGGTGCCGCGGTCGACGCGCAGATCGCTCAGCTGATCCCACTGCTCGAGGCAGGGGACATCATAATCGATGGAGGGAACTCGCTTTGGGAGGATTCCAACCGCAGGCTCGCCGAACTTGAGGCACGTGGCCTGTACTTCATCGGAATGGGGATCTCGGGTGGCGAGGAAGGCGCGCGGTACGGACCTTCGATGATGCCATCGGGATCGGTGGCTGCCTGGCCGGTGGTGCGCGAGATGTTCCAGTCCATCGCTGCGAAAGTGGACGGCGTCGCCTGTTGCGAATGGATCGGTGACGGAGGCGCGGGTCACTACGTGAAAATGGTGCACAACGGAATCGAATACGGCGACATGCAGTTGATCGGCGAAGCCTACCAGTTGCTTCGCGAGGGTCTCGGGCAGACGTCGACCGAGCTGGCGCAGACTTTTCGCCAGTGGAATGATGGCCCCTTGAGCTCCTATCTCATCGAAATCACGGCAGATATTCTGGGCACACAAAACCCGGATGGGACACTGTTCATCGACAACATCCTCGACAGCAGTGGTCAGAAGGGAACCGGCAAATGGACCGCGATCAGTGCCATCGATCTGGGCGTGCCGTTGACACTCATTGCTGAAGCGGTCAGCAGCCGCTTCCTGTCATCGCTGAAAGCGCAACGCACAAATGCTTCGACGGTGCTTGTGGAAGCCGGTTCGTCGACCACAGAAGAATCGATGGTCGCCATGGCCAGCGCGATCGAGTCTGCACTCTACTGCTCAAAAATCGCCTCCTACGCACAAGGTTTCATGCTGTTGCACGCCGCTGCGGCCCGATATGGCTGGAAGCTCGCGTTTGGCGATATCGCACTGGTCTGGCGTGGTGGCTGCATCATCCGCAGTCGCTTTCTGGACCAGATCAAGGCCGCCTACCAGCGTAGTCCCGACCTTGATAATTTGCTGATCGACGAGTTTTTTGTTGGCGAATTTGCGCAGCATGCGAGCGGCTGGCGGCAAGCGACGATGTTTGGCATAGGTCGTGGCATCTCATTGCCTGCGATCACAGCGGCGCTATCCTTTTTTGACGGTTATCGGTCGGAGCAACTGCCAGCAAATCTCCTGCAGGCCCAACGAGATTACTTTGGTGCGCATACGTATCAGCGACTTGATGCACCTGCGGGCCGACACTTCCATTTTGACTGGACCGGAACCCGAACGGAGAACGTTGTCAGTGACTGAACCTTGTACCTGCGTGATCTTTGGTGCCACGGGCAATCTCGCGTCAATCAAGTTGCTGCCGGCCCTGTATCACCTTGACCGCGCCAGGCAACTCCATGCCGATGTGCGCATCCTTTGTTGTGGCCGCGCGGCTCACGACCCGATGCAGTGGAGTGAAATTGTCAGGGGCTGGGTAGATGCCAAGGCCCGGGGTGGTCTGGACGCCGTCGTGTTCGAACGTTTTTCCCGGAGGCTGCAGTATTTTCGAGGTGATCTGCACGACCCGGCGATGTATGGGGCGCTCAAGACCCAACTTGCCGAGTCGCCAACACCCAATGTGGCGTTCTATATGTCGGTAGGTCCCGCGGAGTTCGGCCCGATCACCGAACGCCTGAGCCAGGAGGGCCTGTTGTCGGAGGAACTTGGCTGGCGACGCATCGTGGTCGAAAAGCCGTTTGGTTACGATCTGCTCAGCGCACAGGATCTGCAACGAAAGATCGGCCGACACGTGGCGGAATCGCAGATCTATCGCATCGATCACTATCTCGGCAAGGCGACCGTGCAGAACGTGCTCGTGTTCCGCTTCGCCAATCTGATGATGGAGCCGCTCTGGAACCGCAATCATATCGATCATGTCCAGATCACCCACACCGAAACCCTGGGGGTGGGCTCCCGCGGGGGCTTTTACGAGGGCGCTGGCGCACTGCGTGACATGATTCAGAGTCATTTGCTGCAGTTGTTGACACTGGTGGCCATGGAGCCACCGGCGGCAATGGAAGCCGAATCGCTGCGTGACGAGAAGGTAAAGGTGCTCAAGTCGGTTCGACCCATTTCCCGCAGCGCAGTGCATTCCCAGGCATTTCGCGCGCAGTACGGTGCCGGAGAGATTGGTGGTGTGCGTGTCCCCGCCTATCGTGACGAGAAGAAGGTGACGCCCGAGAGCGTCACGGAAACCTATGCAGCGCTCAAGGTCTACGTGGACAACTGGCGATGGCGTGGCGTCCCTTTTTATCTTCGCACCGGCAAGCGCATGGCAGAAGCGCGATCGATGGTATCGATCTGTTTCAAGCATCCCCCATTGCAGTTCTTTCGTGGCACACACGTGGATCGGCTGCATTCCAACTGGGTGATTCTTGGCATTCAGCCGGAGGAATCGCTGCGGGTGGAAATTACGGCGAAAGAACCCGGACTCGAGATGCGTACACGGCAGTTGTCGCTCGATGCACATTTTCGTGCCAGTGAGGATGAACAGACAGAAGCCTACGAAGATCTTCTGCTCGATGTGATACGAGGGGACAGTTCACTGTTTCTGCGCTATGACGAAGTTGAATACGCGTGGCGCGTGGTAGACCCCGTGCTGTCGGTCTGGTCGAGCGAATCCGATTATGTACCGACCTACCCGGCTGGCAGCTGGGGGCCCCGTGAATCTCGGCGGATCTTTGATCGTGAAGAACATCGGTGGCGCCACTCACTGGAACCGCAGGAACCTGAGGGTTCGTGAGCACCGGATCAAACAGGCGAAGAATACCGGCACAATGTCTTCCCATCGAAAGCGGCCACCGTTCGAGCCAGCTGGCGAAATCTGGTAGTGCCCGCTTAACCGACAACGACCGCTTCAGGGCGCGTAGGTCGGCGTTGGATACACCAGACAGCGCATACCCAGTTTGCGGTCGAATTTCCGCCAGGTGGCCGGACTTTCCGCCAATCGGTCGGCCACGACATGCAGCACATCCGGACTGACCGCCATGCCGGAGTGACTGCCCTGTACTTCGATGCTCTCCGCGAGGGGTGAATCACGTTCGATGCAGGTGTCCCAGGCGACCACCCCATCCCGCTTGCTGTACACCGCGGTGGAGGGCATCCCCAACGGAGCCAGCGGGTCACCCTGACCAAAGCGCGCCCGCATTTCTTCGACCGACAAGCCCGACATTTCCTCGAACAGTCGTCCGATCATCGCATTGGCATTGCCATGTTCGGTGGCAGCAAATGGACTGCCCAGCGTGATGACGCAGCGCGTGGCGTCGGGAAACTTCCGTGCAATCTCGCGACTGAAAACACCCCCGAGACTCTGGCCTACGAGGGAAATGGGCGTCTGGTAGGCCTGCCAGGCCCGATAAAAACGCCGCATCACCCCTTCGAGCAACTCCGGCCGTCCGAGGTTGCGGCCTTGCAGCCAGGGCAACACCTTGTAACCGAGGGAGGTCAGAAAACGTCGCAGCAGCAGCGTTGATTCGTCGCCGCCCATGAAGCCGGGCAACACCATGACGGGATGACCGTCACCCCGGGGCGCATTGGCCCTGAGGATGCTCCAGGTGACCCCGAGCAGCGTGGCTTCCATCAGGACTCGTGGCA
>JBGSHJ010000044.1:0-152994 GCA_041752315.1 Pseudomonadales bacterium | reverse complement strand
TACATCATCGTCTGCATACGCGAGTCCATGGCCGATCCGGAGCCGGACTGCGAAGTGGTCCACCTGCTGTCACCACCACCCGGCAAGGGTGTGGGGTATTTTTCGCTGCTCATTGCCGCAGGACTCAGCCTGCTGGTGCTGGGCGCCCATTTGCTGGTCGAATCTGCCGTCGACATTGCGCGGCTGGTCGGGGTCAGTGAGGCTTTCATAGCACTGACCGTCGTGGCACTGGGCACCAGCCTGCCGGAGTTGACGACCAGTGTCGTGGCGGCACTGCGCAATGAAGGCGACATCGCCATCGGGAACGTCGTTGGCAGCAGTATTTTCAACATCCTGTTCATCCTGGGAACCACGGCGGCCATCGAACCCCTGCAGATGGGTGGCGTAAGCTGGTCGGATCTGTTTGCGATGCTGGGCTTTGCACTGGTGCTCACGACGATGGTGTCTTTCATGAAGAGGATCGGTCGCATCAGCGGGACCGCCCTGATTGGCGGATACATCGTGTACATGGCCTGGCTGGTCGGCAATGCCTGACGTCATGATGGATGCATCAGGCGCCGCCAAAGCGGTTGTGGCATTCTTTACCCGGTCAGCAGGTCAGCAGGTCAGCAGGTCAGCAGAAACAGGGGGAGACCTTGTCCATGAAACTCGATTACTCGCGAGCTGAACTGAACGACGAGCATGTTCATGCTTCACCTCACGTCATTGATGGCAAACAACTGCATGGAGGCTTTGATGCCTCGGGCAGTTACGTTCCACCACGTTCACGCACCCGTGTTGAAGCCCTGAAAAACTGGCAGCAGGCGCTCGAAGCAAGAGGTGGGGAGGTTTTTACCGCCGACAGCAGTCTGCTGACAGGGCCTCGCATGCCCAATGCCGAACAACAACGTTTGTTGATTCGCAACGGGGTAACCCGACCCTTCTGGAACGGCTTGACGATAACGGGAAAGATCGAAGGGCGTGGCCGGATCCTTGCCGAGATGCAGTTTCCCGATCTGCAGCAGGTGGTCGTTGAAGACATTTCGAAGATGGCGATCGGGCACCTGAACAAGGGGCTGCTGCATGCTCACGGGATTGATGAGGGCGGCGAACCTGATCGTGGCATCGGTGGACATGATGTGATGTGGTTTGTGGCCCGGGATCTTGTCATCACACCGGGTACGCACAGTGATGTGGAACCGCCAGAGAGCATCGCCAGACCGGAGTCTGGCAAGCGCTGGATGCCCGAGATTGCCCAACCGTTTGAAGGCATGCTGAGCTTCCTGATGAATCTGCTGTTGATCGAGTTTCGTGCCGAAATCGGCTTTGCCAGCACACAGGCGATCCTGCGTACCCCCGACCTGTTTGTCGATCGTCGGGCGGCAGCCATGGAAGCGGCGCAGATCATTGAACGCATACGTACCGATGAAGAGATCCATGTCTGGAGTCTGCGGCTGTATCTGGGCGAATTGAGGCAACTCCATCTGCGGACGGTGGATGGAAAAACGATACCGGCGGCGACTCTGATTGACCGTTTCTGGCAGGGATTGGTGGGCTGGGCGGTAGATGAACAGCCAAGGATTGCGGCGCAGACCGCGTACGTCCTGCTCAAGCTGCAGATACTCGAACACCCGCAGGGTGTCTCGCTGCTGACCCGGTTTGACGGGCTGGCGGATGCAACGGCGATTCCGCTGCAGGCTTGAAGCCGCCCAGGAATCAGGGCAGATCGATTCGATCGCCAAAGCGTTCCGTAAACACCATCTCGTCCATCTCTTTTCGGCTGATGGGGCCGTGACCGACCCCCACCGGATAGCCGATCGGGATAAACGCACAGGTGTACCAGCCGTCGGGGATGGCAAGCAATGGCTTCACGTGAGCTTCTTCAATGCACAACAATGTCGTCAGTACACAGCCCAGTCCTTCGTTGCGGCAGGCAAGAAGCAGGTTCTGTACGGCCGGATAGACCGAACCCCCTCCGACCACACTTGGACGATCCAGTCCGGCATCGGTAATCGTCATGCGCTCCGGATTGAAACAGAAGACGGCGATGACCGGTGCTTCGTGCAGGTGGCGTGAGAGCCAGGTGGCTGCGTTCAGTGCTCGAGCTGACTTTTCCCTTTCCGCGGTCGGCATGTTGTGCATATGCCGCTCATAGTTTGGCGCGTAAGCATCCCAATGCGGGCGATAGAGATCCTCGAGCTTCTGTTTTGTCGCAGGATCCCTGACGACAACTATCCGCCAGCCCTGGTGGTTGCCACCGGTGGGCGCCCAGGTCGCTGCAGTCAGAACACGTTTCAGGACTTCGTCAGGTATCGGATCCGGCCGCAACTTGCGGACCGCCCGCAGCGTGCTCATGGCCGTGTAGAGTTCCATCAGGCTTTCGGCTTGTCGGCATAACTCACACCCATGCCTGCGCGTACGTCGTTGTTCACACCATAGGGGGGGATCGGAAAGCGCAACCCGTTGCGGCTGAGTGCATCCAGCCCGACGATGATCTTTGGCAGGAAGGCGGGTGGAATGGCCATCAGCAGCTCGTCGTCCTGGACACCCCCATATCGACGCTCGGCAAAACAGGGAATGGAAAGGCTTGGCTCGCCGGTCGCCAGCGCACGCCCCCAACTGTCAGCACAGGCCGATTCGCCGACGCAGCCCCAATCGAGTTTCCGGTAGCCGGTCCACTGCAACCCGTTGATGAAGAGGATCATCTGTGCGGGCGTGGCATAGATCAGGCAGATATCCGGTGGATTGAGTCGACCACTGGCCAGGGGGCTTGCGGCCATGGCCTCGTATCGGCCAAATGGCACACAGTCCATGGCTGCCTGATGTGCACCTGCATCCGCCGGAGTCTTGTACCAGACACCGGTCATCCGGTCTCCGGACAACCAGTTTTCGCTGCGTGGGTGCAGACCGATGACGGTGCTGCACTGCGCGCCGACCAGATCTTCCGCCGTGATACCCACCGTCCAGCCATTGCGCGAAGCCTGGCCGACGATCTGATCCGTGGTGTGAACGGAGGATGGCCGCCGGATCCTGGGTATGGCTTCCATCTCGGCCCTGGTGCGAAACATTTTCATGCCGATCGGTGTTGTGCGGAGTCTCAACAAACGGTTCAGGTCATTGACGATGGCTTCGCCGTCAAACGACGTCAGATCTGTCGCCAGGATCTCGCTCATGTTGTTCCCCCTTTGTTGCTTGTATTGCTTGCGCCGCGACCAGACCAGACCAGTCCGGTCCGTCCGATCAGGATGACCTCTCGATGAATTCGCGGATCACTTCGATCAATCGCTCGGGCTCATCGTAGTGCACCATATGCCCTGAATGGTGGAACGCGCAATGTTCGCCATGTGGAAAGATCCGCGCGCGAGCTTCCATTTCACCGGGCGCATACGTTCCATCAAAACCGGGCAGATTGCCAAACTGGGTGCGCCAGTATTCAAAGGCCAGATCGCCGCTGATCACGAGTGTGCGGCACGCGACAAGCGACCAGAAACGCTCTCCCTCACCCATTGCCGCATTCACGAATACAGCCCCGGCGTGGGAATCGAACGCCCACTGGAGGCGGCCTTGTGCATCGCGTCGCGTGGCATGTGCGGCAAGTTCCAATGCCGTTTCAGGCCGCAGACGGGGATTGTTGGCGAGTAACCGGCTGGCTGCATGTTCGATGGTTTGCAGGTCACGTCCGGGTGTGGACTCGGCAAATCGTGTCAGCACACGTTCCCGGTAACTCCTGATCCATCCTGTTGTTTCGTTGGCAAACGGGAACGCCGGTGGTCCGAGTCCCTCCACCAGAACCAAGCCCGACACCTGTTCCGGAAACATGGCCGCATAACGCGAGGCAATCTGCCCACCGAGGCTGTGCCCGATCAGCCATGCCGGCCTGCGCACATGTTCCGTGATGATTCGATGCAGGTCGATGAGAAAGTGCTCCATCGAATAGGCACCGGGCTGATCACTGCGCCCATGACCCCTCAAGTCCGGCAACACGATGCGATAGCGCCCTGCAAACGGACGTGCAATCGGCGTCAGTGCCCAGGCGACGTCACGCAGGCCGTGCAGGAAAACAAGCGCAGGCGTGGAGCCGTCCTGAGGGACAGCCTGTGGTGGCTCACCCGAGTCCAGCAAGCGCAGACTCACTCCGCGCACCGTGACGGTGTGCTCGGTCATCTCTTTCACGGCGCGATCAGTCGTTGCTGATCCGGCGGAAGTTCGGGGCGCGTTTTTCCATGAAGGAGCGTACGCCTTCCTTGAAATCCTCGCGCTTCAGTGATGTTGCCATCCAGTCGTTGGACTCGCTGACGGATTCGCCCAGCTGCATGTTGAGATGGCGATAGACCTGGGCTTTCATCACACGCAGCGAAGTCGGTGAGGCGACCCTGGCCAGCTCCGTGATGTAGTCAACTGCGGTCTGGCAGGCGGTCCCGGTTTCCAACAGACGTTCGGCGAGCCCGAGGCGCTCGGCTTCGACCCCGTCAAATTTTCGCCCGCTCCAGAGGATATCGAGCGCCTTGCCGGACCCCAGGAGGCGAGGCAGTATCCAGCTCGCGCCGTGTTCTGCAATCAGCCCGCGTTGTGAAAAAGCCGTGGTGAATCTGGCCTGCTTTTCGACAAAACGCATGTCAGCGAGGCAGGCGATGACAAAACCCAGTCCGGCGCAAGCGCCGTTGATGGCGGCGATCAGGGGTTTCCTGATCGACATGATGTAGGTGAATGACACCTTGAAATTGTCACCGAGACTGGCATCACCGGGATTGGCTTCGAACATCGAGAGGTCTTCCCGCTTGCCGGGTCCTGAGGACATCGAGTTCAGCGCGTTCATGTCCATGCCTGCACAGAATCCTCGGCCGGCGCCTGTCAGCACGATGCCGACCACTGCAGCATCCTGTTCGGCAGCCGCCAGGGCATGCCTGATTTCTGCCAGCATCCGGTTGGTGAACGCGTTCAGCGCCTCTGGCCGATTCATGGTGATGATGGCGACCGGATCGCGTACTTCGTAGGTGATTTCCTGATACATGGCGGCATTCCAGGTGGGTGAGGTGAAACCCGGCCGACTTTATCGAAAAGACCTAACTGGTGCACGTGTTGGGCTATGATCGCGCCATGAACCGCCACCTCGTGATATTCCTTGTTTTCATGATCGCTCTGCTGGGCATCGGCCTGGGGGCTGCATGGTGGCTGGGCCCGCAGCTCAAACTGCTGGTCAGCGAGGATCTACGCGAGGAAGCAGTGCTTTTTCTGGATTTTTCCCATCGTGGCACAAGCCGATACCAGTTGGCCGGCAAGGACGCGCAATCCCTTGCGCGTCTGGTGGGTGAAGAAAGTGGCAAGGTCCAGTACCAGGGCCATCTTGTCGAACTTCTGGATGGCGAACTGATGGCGGATGAGTGGCAACGACTGACCTTCTATTCGCTGCCTGCCGGTGCAGACTATTTCCGCCTGCGGACCAGTCCCCAGTTTCAGGCCATGGCCGGGACGGCGTCCGGACGCCTGGTCTTGGCCAGTCAATCAGCGACTGCTGGAGTGGCCGAATCTGCCGGTGGCATGGCAAGGGTGGTCTGGCTGCTGGCGCGTCGCACGGACCAGGTGATGGACCAGGTCGACCCATTCCTGGCTACCGTTCACCGACACGGTGGCGGCGAGGCCAAGAGATGGGAGGTCGCGAGACTGGAAGGCGGACAGGATTGGGGACTGATGCTGGTCTTCGATTTCCCGGACGAGCGTCGCGCGCTGGCCTGGCATCGCGATGTGAATACCCGTACGGAGCTGTCGATCATGAAGGCGCGTTATCGATCCACTGCGGGTCTGTTGTTTCGTGCATCTTCCTGAGCGGCAGTCCGTCGACCGTCCGACGCATTCCCTCCCGGGCTTGATCATCCTTCGATGGTCGGCCTAGAGATAAAGTTTTAACGCCGCGCGAAATGATCGCGGCTCCAGAGGATGGAAGTGGATGTCCTCCACACCTTCGTCAGGCTCACCTGCCAGCCGAGACGCATAGAAGTACGAGATATCGTAGTCATCACTGTCCAGCAGGTTGAATGCATCGAGTCGATATTCGAGCCGTCCGGTTCGCCAGGCGACACCGGCGTTCAGCAGCGTTGACGAACTTGTGCCTACGGAGTTGTCTTCGATCAACGGTGCCCGGCCAAGGTGCCGAAGACGGAGACTGGCACTGACGCCGTTGCGCCACGCCGCATCCAGCCCGAGGCTGACGGTTGACTCGATGGCGCCAGGGATGTGGTCTTCGTCGCTCGGCACACCACGATAGTGGGCATCAGTCCAGGTGTAGCTGCCATGCACGGCAAGCCAATCGGTCCACTGATGGAATGCCGACAACTCCACCCCGGTTCTACGGCTGCCTGAATTGGCCTCGGTGCCGCCAGCATCGCCGACAAAAACCAGCTCCGAATCCAGTTGCAGCCAGAACGTGACAAGGGAAACGTTGAAACGATCGTCGACTTCGTAGCGGGCGCCGATTTCTGCGCCATCCGACGCGACCAGAGCAGGCACCTGGTCAGCGGGATCACCGGTCAGTGGATCGACCCGGATCGTCGTGCCACGCACGTCATTGGAGTGCATGCCACGGCCATAGTTGGCGAACAGGGCGATGCGCTGCGCTGGCCGATACACCAGTGAGAGCTTTGGACTCAGCTGTGTGTCATTACCAGCCCCGTTGTTTTCCGGCTGCAGTGAATCAACGTCCCAACGGTAGTGATCGATGCGCAGGCCGGTTTGCAGAGCCACAGTTTCGCCCAGCTGCCACTCCAGTTCAGCGTGAGCACCGAGCGACGATTCCTGGACTTCATCGTCACGCAACGATGTCAGCGGTGAGCGTGCAGCGGTCCGGTCCAGTCCCAGGTCATCGATGTCGTCGTGCCGGATATCCGTACCCCAACGGGCAACTGCTGGCGCAGAGCCTAGCGTCAGATCGTATTCCCCGTTGGCGGCAACACCAAAAACCCGGCGCGAGTCATGCTGGGCAAATTCGTCACCATTGGTTTCGTCATCCAGGAAATAGGTGAAATTGCTGTACAGATCAAGGTCGTAGTCGATTGCGTAGGCAGAGAGTTGCCAGTTGGTGAAATCGAAGGCTGCGGTCAGTGCATAACGTTGTGTGCTGCCACCCAGGTCAGGATCAAGACTGCCAAGTCGACTGATGAGACCTGAGTCAACGGCACGTTCCGGAATCTGGTCCGTTGCGTCCCAATCACTGTCGTAACCCTGAAACATGAACCGGGTTGGCACGTTGCCGAGGTTGGTTCGCATGGACACCCAGGCCTTGTTCTGTCTGGAATTTTCATCGCGTTGCCAAGGGCCGTCATAACGTGCAAGGTCCAGCGCTGCAGTGATCTCGCCCAGCGCCGTCGTTGAAGTGCCAGCGACGAGTCCCCGTGCATAACCATGTTCACCGCCGGTCAGTTCGATGATCGTACTGTCAAGACGATCCAGCGACATGAACCCGACGCTGCCGGCGGATGAAAAATCGCCGGTTTCAACTGCGTAGGGTCCCTTTCGATAGTGTGCAGAAGAGATCATTTCAGGAATCAGGAAGTTGAGGTCGAGATAACCCTGGCCATGTCCGTGGGTCCGCATGTTGAGCGGTACACCATCGAGGCTGGCCGAGAAGTCGGTGCCGTGATCGAGATTGAAACCACGCAGGAAATACTGGTTGGCCTTGCCCGAGCCCGAGTGCTGGGTCGCAACCATTCCCGGGATGACCTCCGCCAGTTCGCCGACGCGCAGCATGGGTGCGATATGCAGGTCATCCAGTCCGACGCGACCTTCGGAAGCCGAGTGAATGAGGTCCAGCAGCGGCTGCGCCCGCCCATAGACGACAATTTCTTCCAGGATCGGTGCGTGTCCCTCGTGCGCGGCTGCCAGGTCGGCTAGCAGGGGCAACACAAACAACGGGCCAAGTGATGAAGGCTTCATGGCTGAGCATGACCAGAATTACCGGGGATGCGCGATCTTAACTGATCTCCATCCATGGCGGTGCGGAACACGCGTTCGAAAAAACGCACCAGGCGATACTCGTCGAACTCACCAAGATTCGGTAGCGTCAGTGCCTCCCGCCGGCCGGTTTCCCGATAGCCCACACGATCCAGCCTGCGAACACGGGAATCAGCGACGATGACCTCGTCTGCAACCCGGTCGGCCAGATCAAGCAACCCGAAATTGGCCTTGTCGTAGAGCACGTCAGCCAGCAGCAGCAGATCGAATCGAGCCTCGTCAGCGTGCAACGCATCGACCACGTCGATCCGCATCCGGTTGAGTTCTGCGTTGACCTGTGTGGCAAGCCGTGCATCGGGGTCGATATCGCAGGCGACTACCCGAGCGGCGCCAGCCCGGGCGGCGGCAATGCCGGCAATGCCCGAACCCGAACCAAGATCAAGCACGCTTCGATTTCGGACCCGTTCGGGTGATTGCAGAAGGTGGCGGGCCAGCGCCAATCCACTGCCCCAGCAGAACGCCCAGTATGCCGGCTGGGCGATGACCGACCGCATCACCTCCGGCTCAAGCGGGCCGAGCGGAAAATCGTCATTGATGAGTGCCAGGCGGATGCCATCGCAGTCGGGCAGGACACAGATTTCAAGACGGGCCTGCGGCAGCGTTCGGTGCAATCGGAGTTCGAGATCGGCAACGGTCATGCCGTCATGCTAGCAGCGCAAACGTCAGGGGTTGACGGAAGTCGCCGAGGTGCCGTGTTCAGTCCGTTTCTGGTGGTCTCATTCCAGGTCCAGCGGGCGAGTACCGGGTGCAGTCAGAGATGGCTTGCCTGGCGGCGAATGATGAGCAGTCCGGCAATACCCATCGCCGCGAGCAGGAAGGACAGCAGGTCGGTCCAGTCGAAACTGGCTGCAGTGGAAACCGGGTCGGCTGCAGCAGCCATGGCGGGCAGGGCCACGGTCATCGCGGAAATCGCGATGAAGAGTACACTTGCCAGAACAATGACCTGCTTCACGGTTTTTTATCGATGTTGGTGATGAATCTCACCAATTGATCGTATCGGTTCGTTCCGCTCCGCGATGCCAGAGCCATGTATCTGATGTAAGTGGCGTGTAAGTCGTGGCGGGCACTCTCTGGAATGAGGATCTGGCGTGGACAATGCCGAATGAGTCTGGTTTGATCGCGGGCCTACCAGTCAGCCACGAAATCGGGGGATACCAGGATGCCCATGATCCTGAACGAAGAGCAGAACATGCTCAAAGACAGCGCCAGGGACTTTTGCACGAACCAGGCGCCCATCAGTCAGTTCCGCAAGATCCGGGATGAAAAAAATCCGGATGGATTTGATCGGGCAACCTGGAAAGCCATGGTCGATCTTGGCTGGGCTGGCATTCCCTGGGCGGAAGAACACGGTGGCCTGGCCTTTGGTTACAAGGGGCTCGGTGTCGTTACTGAAGAAACGGGTCGGACACTGCTGGCCAGCCCTCTTTATTCCACCGTGTGGGTGGGCGGAACGATCATCAATATTGGTGGTTCACAGGCACAGAAAGCAGAGCTGCTGCCCAAGGTTTCCACGGGTGAACTCCTGCTGGCACTTGCCCTGGAAGAATCACACCGACACTCACCTTACCAGGTGGGTACCCGGGCAGTGAAGAATGCAACCGGTTATACGCTGAGCGGGGCAAAGAGTTTTGTCCTCGATGGTCATGTTGCAGACAGACTCATCATTGCGGCGCGCACTTCGGGAGAAACAAACACCCGGAACGGGATCACGCTGTTCCTGGTTGACCGCAAGGCGCCAGGCGTAAATGTAGAGCGGATCCACCTGGTGGATTCACGCAATGCAGCGAAGGTGGCCCTCGACAACGTCATGGTTGGCAACGACACCATCATCGGTGGCGTCGACAAGGGAGCCGACGTTCTCGATCCGGCGCTGGATGTTGCCCGTATTGGCATGACAGCAGAGATGTTCGGCTCGATTCAGGAGTGTTTTGATCGCACGGTTGCCTATCTCAAGGAACGTGAGCAGTTTGGTGTGAAGATCGGCACCTTCCAGGCGCTCAAACATCGGGCTGCCAACATGTTCTGCGAAGTTGAACTGTCCAAGAGCTGTGTGCTCGAAGCCCTGACTGCACTGGATGAGGGTCGCAGCGCGGCCGAAATCGCCAAACTGGCCAGTCTTGCCAAGACCAAGGTCGGTGAGACCTACCATCTGGTAGCGCGGGAAGGCATTCAGATGCATGGTGGTATCGGCATGACCGATGAATTTGATATCGGGTTTTTCATCAAGCGTCAGGCGGTTGCCGAGCAGACCTTTGGTGACGTGAACTTTCATCGCAATCGTTACGGCGAGCTGGAAGGTTACTGACCGTTCGCCAGTACTGACTGGACTGAAAGGGTACGGACTGAAAAGGTACGGACTGAAAGGGTACCGATTGGAAGCGCTCTGAAATGGCGCTTGTTTCTTGATTGGCAACAGATTCACCGGGAGCAGGTTGATGGCGCATTGGGATCTCTTGATTCGAGGTGGTTCGGTCATCGACGGAACTGGTTCACCGGCACGCGATGTGGACGTCGCGGTCAGTGGCGGGAAGATTGTTGCCGTCGGCAATCTGCAGGGAACGGCGGACCACGAGATCAACGCCAGGGGCAAGGTGGTCGCACCCGGCTTCATCGACATTCATACGCACTTTGATCCGCAACTGTGCTGGGATGCCTTTGCGACGCCTTCCATTGAACACGGCATCACCACGGTGGTGATCGGCAACTGTTCCCTGTCACTGGCGCCCATTCGCGACAGGGCCGCCGCGGACAGGATCGTCAGCATGTTTGGTGTCATCGAAGACATCAAGAAACGCACCTTTGACGAGGCCGTGCCATTCAGCTGGAACACCTTTCCTGAATACATGGATTTCATTCGCAACAAGATCGGTATCAATGTTGGTGCGTTGATTGGTCACTCCGCCATCCGCCTGTACGTGATGGGAGCAGCCAGTCAGGAGCGTGCTGCCAACGACGAGGAGATTGCCGCAATGTGTGCCATCGTGGAAGAAGCGATGGCCGCAGGTGCCCTGGGCATTTCGTCGTCCTACGTGGACATGGATGAAACCATGCGCCCGGTGCCGAGTCAGTATGCGGATCTGAAAGAAAAGATAGCGCTGGCCAGGGCAATGGCCAAAAGTGGCCGTGGCATCTGGCAGATCGTACCGTTTTTCATCGATCTGCAACGCGAACTCGACAACATTCGCGAACTGGGGGACATCAGTCTCGCTGCCGGCATTCCCTGCAGTCTGCAGCCGGTACTCAGTTCACCGACCTCACCCAATGCGGCAGAGATCATTGGTGCGCTCGAAGCCGAACACGCACGCGGTGCACGAGTGTATGGCCAGGTGATGCCGCGCTGCTTTGATCTCAACATGCGGCTGTCGGAAACCAGCATGCTGCTGTTTGGCCTGCCGAGCTGGAAGGCGATCATGGATCTGCCGGTGAGTCAGCGTCAGGCGCAATTTGGTGATCCTGCGAAGCGGAAGCAACTGGTCATGGAAATGAAGAATGCTGCCGGCATGAGCGGAGCGCTGCCGTTTCTGGTCGTTGGTGATACACGTGCCAACGAGAGCTATCGGGGGCGCAGCCTCATGGAGATCGCGCAGACAGAGGGCAAGGAACTCGGCGATGTGATACTGGACCTGGCGCTCGCCGACGATCTGGAAACCGAGTTCCAGCTGAAAAACGTCATCAATGCAGACAAGACCGCAGTCGCGGCATTGATCGATCATCCCATGTGCCACTTCGGCGCATCGGATGCAGGTGCGCATATCACGCAGTTCTGTGGCACGGGAGATACGACACATCTGCTCCAGCATTACGTGCGCGAAACAGGTCGGATGACCCTCGAACGGGCAGTTCATCGCATGACCGGCGAAGTGGCCAGGGACTGGGGTTTTTCGGATCGGGGCACGCTGGAAGCCGGCAAGGCTGCAGACATCGTGTTGTTCGACGCGGCGTTGGTGAGTGTGGGCAACGAAGAGTTTGTCGACGATTTCCCGGGCGAAGCCCGTCGTTATGTCCGTCGATCCACGGGTTACGACAGTGTGTATGTGAATGGCGAACTGGTGTACAGCGTTGACGGGTACACAAACGCCAGACCAGGCAGGATCGTCTGAACCAATGCGGTCGGCGCAGAGCCGGGTGACAGCGTTCTGCACCACTGCCGATAGCCCTTCCATCCGCGGAATCCACCCAGCGGTGCCTGGCCAGCCGGCAGGCACGCAGGAGCGTTTTCAGATCGGGTAGCCGGTGGCGGAATGCGCCGCCTTTACCATGTATCGATGTTTCGGCGCTTTTTGCCGTGGCGTGCAGGTAACGGCAGGGTCGAACTGAGCGCGCGCGCAACCCATCGACGCGAATCCGCCGGATCAATCACGTCGTCGACACCAAACGCCACGCCGTAGTTGATGGCCTTGCCACGCTGGTATGCGCCTTCCACGAGTTGATCGTAACGCTGTTTGCGTGCTGCAGGATCACTGATGCCTTCCAGTTCGTTTCGGAACCCGAGTTTCACCTGACCTTCCAGCCCCATTCCACCAAACTCCGCCGTGGGCCACGCCACCGTGAAAAACGGCTCCTTCATGCTGCCACCGGCCATCGCCTGTGCACCCAGCCCGTACGCCTTGCGTACAACGATTGTGAAGAGGGGTACGGTCAGGTTGGCGCCCGTCACGAACAGCCGGCTGCAATGACGAACCAGGCCGGTCATCTCGATTTCAGGCCCCACCATCATGCCGGGTGTGTCACACAGCACCAGCATCGGGATATCGAATGCGTCGCACAGCTGCATGAAACGGGCGGCCTTGTCCGAGCCTTCGCTGTCGATCGCGCCGGAAAGGAATGCCGGATTGTTGGCCAGCAGGCCGATCGGCCGTCCTTCGATGCGAATGAACGACGTGACGATGCCAAGGCCAAAACCTTCGCGCAACTCGAGAACGCTCCCTTCATCTGCCAGGGTGCGGATGACGTCCCGGATGTCGTACACCCGCAGACGATTTTCCGGCACGATGTTGCGCAGGCGACGTTGATCAGGACAGGTCCACGCGGCCAGCGACCCCTGGAAGTACGAGAGGTATTTGCGCGCGACTTCCACCGCTTCGACTTCGTCTTCGACCGCCACGTCGACGACTCCGCTCCTGATCTGCACATCGATCGGCCCGATCTCCTCAGGCCGGAAAACACCAAGACCACCTCCTTCGATCAGCGCAGGCCCACCCATCCCGATATTCGAATCCCGGGTGGCGATGATCACGTCACAGCAGCCGAGCAGTGAGGCATTGCCGGCAAAGCAAAAGCGGGACGTGATGCCGATCATGGGCACCAGACCGCTGAGGCGCCCCATGCTGGCAAATGTGGGTGTGTCGAGAGGCCGGTAGGCTCCTTCATCGCGCCCCTGTCCTGCACCGGTTGTGGATCGGCCACCTTCACGCTTGCCGCCTGTGCCAGCGCGTCCGCCCCCACCTTCAGCAAACAGGATCATGGGGATTTCCCACTTTTCAGCCAGTTCCAGCATGCGATCGGTCTTTGGATGGTTGACCGCGCCCTGCGTACCGGCAAGAACGGTGTAGTCATAAGCCATGACCACGGCCCGTCCCTTGTCCTCCCCAAACTCCTGGCCGTTCACCGTGCCAACACCTGTGATCATGCCGTCGGTGGGAAACTTGCGGATGACCTGTTCGATCGGCAATCCTGTTCCAGGTGTGAGTACCAGTTGACCGTGTTCTGTGAAGGAGCCTGGATCACACAGTTGATCGATGTTCTCACGCGCCGTGCGCTGGCCTGTCTTGCGCCGTTTGGCGACCGCGTCTGGTCTTGCTGCATCCAGCGTAATGTCGTGGCGGGCAATGACTTCGGCGACATCCTTGCGCACGATGTCGAGATTTTCTTCCGTCCTTTCGGTGATGGCTTCGGCAAGATCAGCCCGCACGTCGATGAAGGCCAAGGGGTGTTCCGCGAACACGGTGTCGCCAATCCCGACGGTAAGACTGCGCACCGTACCACCAACGCTGGCCCGCACTTCGTGCTCCATCTTCATGGCTTCCATGATCATCAGCACCTGGTTCGGGCGCACGTTGTCGCCGGTGCGGACGTCGATGCTGACGATGGTGCCCTGCATGGGTGCCAGCAATGCAGTGCTGCCTTCCGGACTGCCGGTCACCATCGGTCGTGCAGCAGGTGCACCGCGCATGGGAGCCTGTGCGTTCGATTTTCCATAACTGAGCACAGCCAGCGGATCTGCTGCATCGACTCTGGCGCCCGCGCGCTGGGCAGCAGATTGTGTATCGTGCGCAAAAAAACGCTGTTCGGCGTTGCCGGCAGACAATAACTCGACAAATGCCTCGTCAATGAAGCGGGTGTGGACGTCGAGATTCTGCATGCGGGAGTGCCGCAGCACGCTGCGCAGGAAACCGATATTGGTCGGCAGCCCCTCGATGCGAAAATCAGCCAGTGCACGATCGCAGGCGCGCAATGCCACCGAAAAATCGTTGCTGCGGCTGTGCACGATGACCTTGGCGAGCAGTGAATCGAAGTTCGGGTTGGTCTGGTAGCCGGTGTAACCGAAAGAATCCGTTCGGATCCCCGGTCCGGTTGGAGCATCAAACGCCGTCAGGGTGCCACCGCTGGGGCGAGTGCTGCCATCGGTTTGCAAGGTCTCCATGTTCACGCGGGCCTGGATCGCATAGCCGTGCGGCATGGGTGGTTGAGCAGGGGAGTAGCCAAGCTGTGCGAGGGACTTCCCCTGAGCCAAGCCGATTTGCAGTTGAACGAGATCCATGCCAAGTACCGTTTCAGTAACGGTATGCTCAACCTGGAGTCGGGCATTGGCTTCGATGAAAAACCAGGTGTTGTGAACGGGATCGAACAGAAATTCGAAGGTGCCAAGGCTTTGGTAGTCAGCCGCCTTTGCAAGTTTTACCGCTGCATCCTGCATCGTCTGCTGGATCATGTCGGGAAGGAATGGCGCAGGCGCAATTTCGATGATCTTCTGGTGTCGTCGCTGGACTGTGCAGTCGCGGGTACCAAAATGCATCACCACACCGGAGTTGTCCGCGGCGATCTGTACCTCGATGTGACGGGCCGCTTCAACAAACTGCTCGACATAGAGCGCACCATTGCCAAACGAGGCGTGGGCTTCGGACGAGGCTCGCGCAAATGACTCGGACAGTGCGGATTCACTCGTGACCACACGCATGCCACGTCCGCCACCGCCTGCCAGGGCCTTGATGATCATCTTCGTGCCCGTGGGCAACGATCGGAAAAAAGCCAGTGCTTCATCCTGGGTGACTTCGTGGGACAGACCGCGCACCACCGGTACACCCTGTGTTGCGGCATGACGACGGGCAGCGCCTTTGTCTCCGAAGAGATCGAGATGTCCTTCAGAAGGCCCGATGAAGATCATACCGGCATCTGCGCAGGCAGCAGCGAACGGGCCGTTTTCACTCAGAAAACCGTAGCCTGGATGAACAGCGGTGCAACCACTCGCTGTCGCCGCGGAGATCACTGCCTGTTGATCGAGATAGGCTCGGGCACCGGAACCAGGCAGTGCAACCGCCTGGTCAGCCTTCGTGACATGCAGTGAACGTGTGTCGTCCTGTGAATGGATGGCCACCGTCTCCAGCCCCATTTCCGCTGCAGCGCGCGCGATGCGAATCGCAATCTCACCACGATTGGCGATCAGTATCTTCACTCTCTTCTCCCCGATTTGACCTTCCCCTGCCTCTTGCGATCGAGTCCCGCCGAGCCCCCTCGACTTGCAACCCGAAGTGTCCATGATCATGGACAAACGGGCATGCGGGATGAATCAGCGCAGATCAAACGCCAGTTGCAGTCCGGTCAATCCGTGCAGCAGTGCATTGGGCGCAAAATCCGGCGCCGTTGCACCAGGCGCGAGTCTGAAGTTCTTCAGCCGCTCGAAGATTACCCGAAAGCCAATGTTCATTTCGCGCCGGGCGAGGGCAGCTCCAAGGCAATGGTGTATCCCTTTGCCAAATGCGACGTGCTCTTTCAGGTTGTCACGCATCAGATCAAAACGCAGCGAGTCCGCAAACATCGCGTCATCCTGGTTGGCCGAAGCGAATCGGGCAAAACAGACGGAGTTGGCAGGAATGGTGGCGCCATGCAATTCGACGTCGCGTGTGGTTCGTCTGAACATGTTGGCGGAGGGGCTGGAAATACGCAGGGTTTCTTCGACAAGTCGACTGATCATGTCTGGTCCGTGATCGCGCTCCAGCAACGCGTACTGATCCGGGTTCTGGATCAGCAGCCAGATGCCTTCGGTCAGTGATGCGGCTGTGGTTTCGTTGCCAGCCACCAGAATCTGCGACAGCATCGACAGACCTTCAGCGTTGGTGAGCGTCGTATCGCCGTCGAAACTCGCGTTGACCACTTTCGACAGGATGTCATCACGCGGGTCTGCCCTGCGCTCATCCATGCGCTCGACAAAATAATTCTGGAATTCGAGGACACCGCGTGCGGCCTTGATGGTGCCTTCGCGATCGAGTTGCTGGCTGAGGTTGCCGATGAAGGCCTCTGTCCACTCTCGCAGTTTGTGCAGATCCCTTTCAGGCGTGCCGATCTGCGACGCGATCACCCGCAGTGGCAGCGGTATGCCAAATTCGTTCAGAAACTCGCAGCGCCCCGCGCCTGCAAATTGGTCAATCAACTCATGGGACGTGCGTTCGATGAATGGTTCGAGTGCTCGCAGATTGGCCGGTCCGAACGCACCATCCACAAATTTGCGATAACGACGCTGAAGTGGAGGATCCTGCGTCAGCATCGTCGCGACATTCGGATAACTTTGTTCCATCAGCGCCCGGAGTTCAGGGTCATCACCAGCCGTTGCGCGCGCCATGGCGGCCGGCATCACACTTGAAAACGTATCGGTGTCCAGCGCCATGGCAACGACGTCGGCATAGCGGGAAATGAACCAGATGCCTGTAAACGGGTCTCGATGAACCGGGGACTCCTCGCGCAAACGTCGGTTCATCCCGTAAGGACACCGCAGCAGGTCCGGATGCAGTGGACTGATTTCCTGGACTGGGCAGGTCTTGACGCGCTCAACGACTTCACTCACGTTGACTCCTGATTGGACTGTGGAGAGGGATTCGGAGATGGGATTATGTCATGCCGAATTGGTCGGGAGACGGCGAATGCCCATGGAATGACCGACTTGTTCGGGTCTTGGCAGATTTGCATGACGTCTCAGCATGGCAGCGAGTCTGTCTTGGACCTCCTGGGGAAACGGGGAGGCGCGCCGGGTTTGCATGCTGACATGAAGTGCCAGTTGTTCCGAGGTAGCCGCAAGATATCCCTGTTCACCCTGAAACATCTGCTCGATGAAGTGCAGACGTTTGCTGTCGTGATCCAGCAGCTGGAAGTGGACATCGACGGGATCGCCCTCGGACAACTCCTGCAGATAGTGCACATGCACCTGCAGCACAAAACACGAGCCCTGGCTGGTGCGCACGTACTCCTCGCCGATGCCGATCTGGTCGAAGACATGATCGAGAGCCTTGTCGAAGAGCACGTGGTAGTAGGCCATGTTGAGATGGCCGTTGTAGTCGATCCATTCCGGGAGCACGATCTGGCGTGGGCACTGCAGCAGTGAGGTCATCTGGAAACTGATGTCAACGGACTGGCTTCATTGTAGTGGGTCTGCATGCTGGATGGCTCGCTTGAGTTGAGTCTTCGCGTCACCCTTTTGATGCGTGTTTTCGCATCTTGTCACCTCCGCGACGGACGTTGGAGAAATTCCGGCCCAAGCCACAAACCGTTCCAGGGCGAGTCTCATTGCTGATGATTGGCAAGTACCTGCAGGAATTCAGCACCATAGCGCTCCAGCCGCTTCTGCCCGACTCCATGCACCTCCAGCATCTGCGTCATCGACTCCGGACGACGTTCAACCATCGACAGCAAGGTTTTGTCGTGGAACACGACGTAGGGTGGAACTCCCTCCCGTTCTGCAATGTTTCTTCGGCAATGGCGCAGTGCCTCCCACAGGGATTGATGTTGTGGGTCGAGTGTTCGTGGTGTGCCATCGGATTTCCTGCCTGGACTCCTGTTGTTCGTCGTCTTGTTTGACCGGGGCAGGCGAAGTTCCTGACGAAGGACGAGAGTCTCTTCGCCGCGCAGGAGTCTGCGAGCACTTTCGTGCAGGCACAGCGCGCCGTATCGGTCCGCGTTGGACCAGATGTACCCTTGCGCCACGAGCTGCCGCAGTATTGATCGCCATTGTGGTTCGCCAAGATTGCGGCCAATTCCCCAGGTGGAGAGCGCCTCGTGCCTATGCGCAGAGGTCTTGTCTGTTGTTCGAGCGAGCAGGACATCCAGTACGTGTCCTGCACCGAAACGCTGTCCGGTCCGATAGATGCATGACATGAGCTGCTGCGCAGGTTCGGTGGCATCCCACGTTTCTGGTGGCGTCAGGCAGTTGTCGCAGTTGCCACAGTCCTGTTCCGGATCGTCATCAAAATAGGCCAGGAGTGCCCGTCGTCGGCAGCTGGTCATCTCACACCATCCCAGCAGCGCATCCAGGCGACCACGTTCGATGCGTTTGAAGTCATCGTGGCCGTCACTGCTGTCGACCATCTGGCGAAGTCTTACGATGTCCTGCAAGCCATAGATCATCCACGCCTCGGCGGGTTCGCCGTCCCGTCCCGCGCGGCCGGTTTCCTGATAATAAGCTTCCATGCTCTTTGGCAGGTCAAGGTGTGCGACAAACCGGACATCGGGTTTGTCAATACCCATGCCAAAGGCGATGGTAGCGACCATGACGAGGCCTTCTTCCCGCAGGAACCTTGCCTGGTGGATGCGCCTTGTCTCCGCGGACATTCCGGCGTGATACGGCAGTGCCTGGATGTTGTCGGCATTCAGGGCAGTCGCAATCTTCTCCACGCGGGCCCGAGACTGGCAGTAGATGATTCCTGCTTCCCCAACATGGTTGGTGAGGAAACGCGTGAGCTGCTTGTGGGCATCAAGCTTGGCTGCAACGGTGTAGCGAATGTTTGGCCGGTCAAAGCCTTCGACAAACCGGGCGGCTGTTGTGAGCTCCAGCCGATTGATGATCTCCTCGCGTGTGTGGCGATCGGCGGTGGCGGTGAGCGCCATGCGCGGCACACCGGGAAACCGCTCTCGCAGTCTGTGCAACCCCAGATAGTCCTTGCGAAAGTCATGTCCCCACTGGGACACACAGTGCGCTTCGTCGATGGCGAACAGTGCGATCGGGGTTTGATCGAGGAGGGCTAGTGTGTCGTCCATGAGCAAGCGCTCGGGCGCGACGTACAACACGTCGAGGTGACCAGCGGTCAGTGCTTCGGTAATGTTGCGTTGCTCAGCCCAGGACTGGGATGAATTCAGGAAAGCGGCACTGATTCCAAAACGGACGAGGGCGTCTACCTGATCCTGCATCAGCGCGATGAGCGGCGAGACGACGATACCCACTCCGGGTCGGAGCAGGGACGGAATCTGATAACAGAGCGATTTGCCGCCGCCGGTTGGCATCAGCACGAGACTGTCGCCACCGGCGAGTGTGTGCTGGATGATCCTGGCTTGAGTGCCCCGGAAATTCTCGAATCCGTAGCGTTCGCGCAGTATGCGGTTGGCGTCGGCCAGGGTTGGAGGGGTCATGGCGGGATTATGCATTGTCGTCCGAGGTTGCGGCTGCGATTTTTCTCGACAAGGACACACACCGCGCGTGGAGGAAGCGTTGAGGATGGTGCAGGACAGGGGTTGGAGCGCGGAATTCGGCTCTGCTTACGGGGTCCGCTCTGGGTCAGCCCCCTGTATTGCATCTCTACGGTGGAAATTCTGTTGAATCAGTGCCTGCACCGCAGCGAAGTGGGTGCGCTACAGCCTGTCGCTGGGCATCACCCGTGACAGCAGAGGAAAACGAGACAGTATGTCGATCGTGTATCGACATACAGCTTGAGATTTGCTGGCGTCAGGTGCGTTTGGGAGCAGGAGTGGAAGGAAAGTCCGACGGGACACACAGGGAAACTTGTTTGCGCGTCATCCGGACAGCGGAAGATCAATACGACGCCAATGCCGTTTTCCCGACCACTGTTCGAGCATAGCCTGCGACCCATACGCCCGCTGGCGCTTACCGAGCGTGGCAAATATCCTGCAGCCACCTCGATTCAGGCGAATTCTCATGGTAGCTGGTCCGACGATCGCAGCCGAGTTTCAAGACTTCGATGTAGGCCCGCAGCGAAATTCTGACTTTTTGCGACGTTTCAGACAGCCCCGAAACCAGCGGCTCCAGGTAGCCATCGAGTACGTCTGGATCAGACTCCAGAGCGGCCAGCCGATCTGATATGGAAGCATCCTCGATCTCCTCTATGGACCTGGCGATCAGTGCCTCAACCGCGTTGAGATCAACATATGCCATGGCCGCCTGCACTGAACGCTCGCTGAGCAGGGCGCCCGAATAAAAACGCTGTTCGAAGAAGTGGCCAGTGACGTCGTCCTCGAGGTTCGCTTTCCTGGCAATGTTCTGCTTGAGCATTTTCATGTACGTGGATAACGATCCCAGTTCCCGGCGCAGGTGCAACAGTTTTGACTCGTCAGCCAGGAGCATCTCTTTGTGCAGAAAGAGGATCGATCCGTCCGGGTCTTTTTTTTGACTCCGGGGTGGACAAACGGAGAGCCAACGGTCCACGACCTCCTCGTCCGTCCAGCGTGTTGATGCCAGTGGGTCGTGGTAGATGACCAGATGAAAGTGGTTGCTCATCACGCTATAGGCATGCAGTTCAATGGCGAAGAACTGCGCAAGGAACTTCATGCGTTTGATCAACCATTTTTTGCGATGTCCAAAATCTCGTCGCGAGTAATGGTCGTAGCCACACAACCAGCTCCGCCGCACGCACCTGGAAACCAGATGGTAGAAGAGCGGTTGTATGGGATCCACGAGTTCCCGGCGAGGTGTTGCCATGGCATCAGTATCGATGCATGCGTCGCAGGTGACTTGCGCTATCAAGACTCGACGGTGTGAGACGCGTAGTGAATACGTTACGGAAGGCGCCTATGGGTGATGTGCTCGATTCGCTTGCAACACTTCCAGGCGCAAAGGGCATCAACCACGAATTTCAGGAATAATGCTGCATTCCTGGAGCAGAGGTGCATTTGCGCGTTTCACCGACAGCCATCGTGATTCTGGTCGGCAGTGTCGCAGCAATTCCACCCAACATCATGCCGGTGCTATCTGCCGAGCTTGTTCGTGAATACTCCTTGAGCGATGCCCAGCTTGGGTATTTTGTTGCCGCGGGCACGCTGGCTGGGGCTGTCGCCTCGTTAAGTGGTCCTTACTGGGTGTCGCGCGTGCGTGTGCGGTGGGTGGTTCTTGGCAGTCTGGCCCTTTATGCCTGCGGTGTTAACGCTTTGCCGCTGGCTCCAGGCATATCCCTGTTGTACGCGCTGCAATTTATACTTGGTGGCAGCCTCGTCGTCATTTCCAGCACCTGTTCCAGTGTTCTCCTCAGGCGACCGAATCCCGCTCGAACGATGAGCCTGAAGATTTCCAGCGATGTCATCCTTGCCAGTGCCTTCCTGTACCTGTTGCCGGTATCGATGCTTGGGCTGAGTGGGTTGGTTGGTGCAGTTTCGCTGTGTTTCGTGGTCGGAGCGGTCATCGCACTGCTTTGGCCGCGAGACAATGATCACATCTCTTCTGCGAGACCAGCGTCCGCTGACCAGTTTTCGCGCACGCCCTTAACAGCCTGGTGGGTTTTGGCGACCCTGGTGGTTTTCTACACCGCTGGAGTCAGTGGTTGGAATTATCTGGGTCGCCTGGCGCTGCACGCCGAACTCGATACCAAAGAGAGTGCCTCCGTGATCGCTGTGGGATTATTGCTCGGGATCGTCGGTTCACTGGGAGCTGCATACCTGGCAGGGCGGTTTCGAACGGTCTGGCCGGAGACCCTGTCCGGAATTGTCTTTGCCGGGTCGGTTGCAGCACTTGGCAGTGTAAAAGGGTTTGGTCCTTTCCTCGTGGCGGTGGTTTTGTTCAATGTCGCCTGGAACTTCTTCATTCCTTTTCTTATGGGCCTGCTGGCAGCGCACGACTATGGTGGTCGTCTGTCTACTCTGCTTCCCGCAACCGCGATGCTGGGAGGAGTGGTTGGACCACCCATTACAGGGAATCTCATGCAGTACGCCAGCTACGACACGGCGATGCTGGTGATGGCTGCGCTGGCTGCAGCCTCCATCGCGAGCTACTTTGTCTTGGCACTCGATCGAAACGAGCGAAAAAACGCAGGGACACACACCGAGAATTTGTGAGCCCGATCGACGAAGGTTGATCGACGAAGGCTGACGCGCGGCGTTGGATCATCAGACAAGCGCTTGCTGGGATTGTCGATTTTGCTTGCAAATGGCCGTGTGTGTCCTGTTTCAGGAACAGGTGCCGGACTGATCGGCAATCCACTTGCGGATCAGTTCGACACCTTGGTCATGTACCAGGGATCTCCCGAGCTCGGGCATGCGGGCCCCTGGGTCGGTAGTCTGCATACGCCAGAGCAGGATTGAGTCGTCGGGATTTCCAGGCACGATCCCAAAGGTTCTGCCACCGCTTCCATGGCCAGCGGCGATGGTTGGCTTGCACTGTCCGAGCTGGCGAAAGTCGACAATGCTCCTGTCGAGCAACAGGCCGGATGTGTCGGCTGCGCCGTGCGCGTTGTGGCAGTGCCCACAATTGATGTCCAGGTAGGAACGCGCGCGCTCATCGAGAGTCGCCTTCAGGTCGTTTGATGCCGCATTTCTGGCCACATTCCCGATTTCCGGCATACCGTTCAGCTGGCCTTGGTCATGCATCGCAACCAGCTGATTTTGGCCACCGGATGGCGCCGTCCGGTTCAGATGCCGTGCTTTCAGGCCAATGGGCATCACGTGTTTTGCAGTGTGATTGGAGACGTGGCAGGCGCTGCATTCGTTTCGGGATGGAACCAGGTAGGCAAAAGTTTCACCGTCAAGATTCGCCGGAATAACCTTGCCGGTGATGGCCAGGAAAGCATCATTGCCATTCCAGATGTAGGGCAGGGCGTCCCAGCCACCGGTCTGACGTACGAGTATCCGTGTCTCCATGACATGAAAATCGGCAAAATTGACCTTTGTCGCGGTGCCGTCCCACGAGGTGTGTCTTGTCAGAACTGACGATGTGTGTCCTGCTGGAGCCCCCGGAGAACCCTCATTCGCGACAGCATAAAAAAATGTCTTTGTGACGATGGTTCCAACCGGAAAGTCGAAACTTTCGGAGTCGTTCCACGTCGCATCCTGTCCTTCCGGCAGATACAGGGTGCGAAGCTTGAGCGCATAGTCCGAGAACAGGGCTGTGTTCAGGTCGTAGACCAGGGCATCACGATGGATCGCCAGCGAATTTCCATCGCGCCAGACCATATGCCACTCCGATAACCGTTGTGGATATGCCTCGGGGGAGTGCAAAACCACCTGCTGACCGCAGCCGGTCAGCAGGGCGTAGACTGGGATCAGGATCAGGCAGCAAAGGTGCCGGGTAATCAACCCACTCATGAACCGGCCAGCGTGACTCCAGGCAGTTTGGGAAGATCACAGTCATGCGCCGTCATGGTGGACGATGGATTCCTGGACTCGTTTTTAGCGTCAATGTTCAACAGCAGCGACTCGCCATTTTTCATGCAGATCACCGGTGCGTCGCCTCGTGTTTCGTTGACAAACCCGTCCCAGAGCACGTCAGGCAGACGCCCGTCTGCACCGTACATCGTCAGTCGAAGGGCTTCGAGATTATCCCGATCCGGCTTGTCCCCTGAAGGCCCCATCTCGTTGTCGTAGATATAGATGTCTTCCGGGTAGGGATCAAAGCCTGGCGCGGTTTCCTTGGCCTGGTAGGCGGCACTGAAAAAACTGGATATCAGGATGTTGGCCGTGCTGTTGCCTCCGATCCGGTTCTTGAAGATCTCCACTTTGTCATTGGAATTGATGATCACGCCTGAGCCCGCTGGAACACCGGCCACGGCCGTACCCGGTGCACCGAAGTTCGGCGTGTTGTTGTCCGAGATCTGGTTTTCGTAGATACGCGTGCTGTGACCGCTCTGCTGCAGGTCCGGCATGTTGAAGACCAGGATGCCACCGGTGTTTTCTGTCGCGACGTTGTTGTACACGTCGGCGTCTATCGTGTTCTCGATCTCGATTCCGGCGACATTCAGCCGCGCTGTTGAATTGCGAACGATGACGTTTTTCGACTGGCCGACATAGATGCCCGCGTCGGAAGCCGCGATGGCGACGGAACCTTCGATCAGCGTGTTTTCGGTCTGGACCGGATAGATTCCGTATGCACCATTTTCCGTTGAAGGACCTCGGGTCCACTCGGTCCGCACACGGCGCACAGTGATGTTCTTGCCTTCGTTGATCTTCAGCGCGTCACCCTTGCTGTCCTCAATTGCCAGATCTTCGATGAGGAAATCACTGGCGTTGACCAGCAATCCTTCGGCGCCTGCTATCTGTCCCTTGAAGGACAACACCGACTTGTCCATGCCGGCACCGCGAATGGTGACACCACTGGCGTTCAGGGTTAACGAACGATCAAATACGAGTTTGCCTTCGGGTATGGTGATCACGTCACCCGGCTTCGCCGTTTCCAGAGATAGCCGGAGCTGCTCTTCGGGAGTTGGCGGAACGACGGGCTGAGCTTCCTCCTGCTGTCCACAGGCTGTCAGCGTGCTGCTGACGACGATCAGAAAAACGTTGAGGGTCTTGTTCATTTTCAGATCTCGATGGCTTTGCCGGTTTGGTCTGCATTGGCGATATTCGCTTTGCGCGCGGCCACCAGCTCCGGCACATAGCGGTCCAGTTCGTCCATGGTCCACAGGCCGTCTTTCTTGCGAAACTGCTTGATGACCCGAGGTTGCTGCATGATTGCAACACCACCCCTGCCTGTGTGGAAAATCTCCGAGGTGATCCCGGCTGACTCGGGAGTGGCCAGCCAAACCACGATCGGTGCAATGTGCTGTGGGCCGCCGGCTTCCAGCTCCGCGTTGCTGACCTGCTCGCCGCGATTTTCGCGGAGCGGAATTGTCATGCGTGTAAGCGCGCCTGGAGAAATGGTGTTTACTGTGCAACCGTACTTCGCAAGCTCGATGGCCAGAACACGGGAGAAACCCGCGATACCGGCTTTCGCGGCGCCGTAGTTGGCCTGGCCGAAGTTGCCATACAAGCCGGAAACGCTGGAAAAGTTGATGATCCGGCAACCCGTGCGATTGTTTTCCCGAAGGTAACGGGCGAATGGACGTGAACAGCAGTAGTGTCCCTTCAGATGCACTGCTTGAACGGCATCCCAGTCTGCCTCTTCCATGTTGAATATGGTCTTGTCACGGAGAATACCGGCGTTGTTGACCAGGATATCCATCTGTCCAAACGCGTCGAGCGCCGTCTTGAGCAGACTCTCGCCGCCCGCCACTTCGGAAACCGAGGCAGTATTGCTGACGGCCTCGCCACCGTTGGCACGAATCTCTGCGACCACGTCATCGGCAATCTTGCCGGTACCCGTGCCGTCCGTGTTGCCCCCCAGATCGTTGACCACGATCCTGGCCCCTTCACTGGCCATGGCCAGTGCAATTTCGCGCCCGATCCCGCGGCCTGCGCCGGTTACCACCGCTACCTTGTCGTCCAGTCTTCCCATCGGTTGCTCCCCCGCCTTGCGATACACTCGTCAGCATACCAAACCGAAGCGGTGGAGCGGGGTACGGCGTGCGCGACAAGGAGCGATTTCCGGGGGAAGGGTCAGTTGCATTGGTCGATCGCCTGGTTGGCGAGGGCGT
This sequence comes from Pseudomonadales bacterium, assembly GCA_041752315.1. Taxonomy (GTDB): domain Bacteria; phylum Pseudomonadota; class Gammaproteobacteria; order Pseudomonadales; family Azotimanducaceae; genus SYFY01. The sequence goes on along the minus strand of JBGSHJ010000044.1, from coordinate 127,243 downwards.
CGAACGTCTGGCGCTGATCACCCGTCACTCGGCGCGGGAGTTCAATCGTGACGTCCATGACCTCGTCAATCCGCTCACGGATGAAGGCAGGCTGCTTTGTCGGCAGATGGGCGAGGCGCTGCCCAAGGGGTTGCATCTGCGCGGCTATGCAAGTCCGCCAGAACGCTGTGTGGAAACTGCGAAACTGATCATCGACGCCCATGCAGTCGGGGGCGGTCGACGAGGCACCGTGCGGCCTGTCGAGAGTCTTGGCGTGTTTTATGCTCTCGACCAGATAAAGATGTGGAAAGCGCTTCAACTCGCCGGCGGACTTTCAGCCTTTGTCGGGCAATGGGCGGCAGGTGAAGTGGCCGCGGATGCAATGATTCCGGCGCGGGATGCTGCTCGCCTGATCCTGCGATCAACGTGGCTGCGCCTGCAGGGTGGCCAGGAAAACAGCAATGTCGATCTGTGTGTCACACACGACATGACCATCCTCATGCTGCGTGACCAGTGGCTGGGTGAGCCGGCGGTGACGCACTCCGTAGGGTTCCTCGAGGGTCTGGCGCTGTATGAGCGAGCAGGCAGTGTGTGGCTGCGCAGTACCTTCGGGGAACCGGTGGACATCTCGACTGCGGTGGCATGACCATGGGCTGGGACGTTGCCCAGCCTTTTGCATGCAGTCCACCCGGTCAGGCTGGAGCCGATCAATCCTCGCGACTGCGCTGATAGGCAGGTCCGAGGGGTGATCCATGTTGTGGTCCCAGGTTGTGTCGGTAGTCCCGGTCGTGGTTCCGCTCGTAATCCCGGTCGAAGCGCCGCTCGTAGTCGTGGTCGTAGCCACGATCGTAATTTCGGCCGGGGCCATGACGCCAGCGCGGCTCGATCAACAAGGTGACTGCATGCACATACGCACCTTCCCGCACATAAAGTCTCCACTTGCCATCGTCATAGCGAGGTGCCTGGATGTGGTTCGAGCCCGGCCTCAGGCCGATTCGTGGCGAGTAATTGCTGCCGATCCGCAATAGCGCGTGTCCCCCTGGACCGCGGTGACGACCATTTGCATGAACCACGACACCGGTCAGATAGTAGTGATCGGTATCGATTCGGGCGTATTTTTCGAGCCAGCGCTTGATGTTCAATTCACCCTGGCCGTACATTTGAACATCAACACGCACCGACTGACGGCCGTGATCACGTCGATCGCCTGCGGAGGCACTTGCCGCGAGGCAGAACAATCCCGCCGCAAGCAGTATCCGAACTCCCGTGGACCGCCTTGGCGACGATGTCATTTCAGAATCTCCATGCCTTTGAAGGTCCACGCAGTGTGCAACTGCGCCGCTGAATCGGCAGTGAACCCAAAGTGAATCGAAGTTGAACGAACGGTCCTGTTCATCCGGGACCCGGTTCAGGGAATCGCGTGAGATCGCTCGTCAGAGACAACCATGTCGAGGTCGCGCGCGGCACTCCGGCCAAGTGCCGTGCGGGTGGATTCAACCGGCCTGAACTGGCCGCAGGGGAAATTTGTGCAGATGAACCTGCGGTTCCGTATCAGGGCGCAGCACCCGTGACAAGCGGTTTTCCGGACCGCACCCACTCGCTCATGCTGCCATCGTAAACAGCCACGTTCTGATGCCCGGCAAGCAAACATGCAAACGCGTCAACGGTTGCCGAGATGCCACCTCCGCAGTACATGATGAGGCGTGACTTGTTCATCAGACCTTGCGCTGCCAGTGTATTGCGCAGTGACGAAGCGTCCCGGAACACACCGTTCTCCATCAGGCTTTCATAGTGCACATGCAATGATCCGGGGATGTGACCAGCACGGCCGTAGTTGAAATCGCCTTCACCGGTATACAGATTGCGTGACAGCGCGTTCACCGTGCAGACGCCATCGCTCATCGCAGCCTCCATACCTTGCAGATCGACAAACAGATCCTTCTGTGGTGCCGCGGTCAACAAGGCAGGCGGGTAGCGGTTCTCGCCGCTCTCGATGGCACCTCCCACCGCGCGCCACTGCGCAAGCCCGCCATTGAGAACCCTGATATGCCGGTGGCCGAGGTACCTCAGCATCCACCAGGCGCGAGTCGCCCACATGATGTGCCCCGACGAATACAGCACAACCTGGTGTTCCGTTCCAATGCCGACACTGCCTGCTGCGCTGACAAGCGCCTCCACCGGTGGGAGTGTGAAGCCAAGACCCGAGGTCGTGTCGGAAAAAGACTTGATGAGGTCGATGAAGGCAGCGCCAGGGATGTGCGCCTGGCTGTAACCGGCGTAACCAGACTCGGCCCGATAGCCGGTTTTGGCAGCATGCAGGAAAACAGCGGTGTCAAAGATGCGCAGATCCGGCTGACCCAGTTCCGCGATCAGTTCCGCAGGTTCGATAAGGATTGCATTGTTCATGGAATCTCCTTGAGTGTTCGCAGCAATTGCGTTCTGACACGGTGAGGCGTCGTCCGGGTGACGCTGATGCCTGTGCATCGATTGAATGCTGCAAAGGCGCGCAGTCCCGCAACCAGTGAATCCAGCAGTTCGGCGTCGGGTTCGCAGTCCAGATGCAGGTGCTTGAGTTCAAGCCTCTGTTCGCGTCGATGGGCCTTGGCATCAAGCCGGCCGATGAATGTATCACCAAGCAGCAGTGGCAGGCAGAAATAGCCAAACCGGCGTTTTGGTTCCGGTACATAACATTCGATCACATAGTCGAAGTTGAACAGGCGCTGGCCGCGATTGCGGTGAATCACCGAATTGTCGAACGGCGAAAGTATCGTAACGGCTGGCCTGCGCATGGTTGGCAGTCTGGTTTCCCAGAGATTGCAGGGAATCAGCCAGGTCTGGCCATCATCGGTTTGAAGTCTTGTCAGAAGTCCCGCCTCGACTTTTTCCGACAGGACTTTTTCAACTGCCTTGCGCAGGGGAAAACCTCGCCGAAGATGGGTAAACGTCGGTGGTTGAGCGCAGCCGTGGCTGGCAAGCGTAGTGTCCACCAGATGTCCCGCAAGTTCGGCAAGTGTCGGCGAAGCGGTGTTCACCCAGGAGGGCAGTACCCGCTCGGTCAGGTCATAGGTCTTTTCGAATCCGTCGCGGGAGGTGACCATCAATTCACCCTCCATGAAGAGTTGTTCGAGTGCCTTTTTGGACGGCTTCCAGTCCCACCACCCTGCGCGCGGTTGGGCAGATTCGGAAAAATCCCGCGAACGCAAGGGTCCTTCGGCCCGAATCCGTTCCAGGGTCCGCTTCATCTCGTCACGGTCCCGACTGCGAATCCAACGTTCATCGCCTTGTTTGAACTGTGCCATCCGCGGCAGGGCGAACCGATAGTCCCGCATGGGCAGAAACGAGGCCGCATGGTGCCAGTACTCGAAAATCCGGCCGGTGCGCAACAAGGTTTCCAGGTGTTCGGTCTGGTAGTCAGGGACGCGGCTGAACAGGACATGATGATGCGCTCTCTCCACCACCGAGATCGTGTCAATCTGGACGTACCCGAGGCGTTCGATAGCCTTGAGCACCGCAGATTTGCCCTTGCCAAAAGGGTTCAAGGTACCCAGACCCTGTGCCGACACGGCGAGACGACGCAATCGGGGATTGATATCCGATGCTGCGTATACGCGTGCGGTTGATGCTCTGTTGGCCAACGCTCACAATGCCTCATTCATCTTTTCCCCTGGAGTGTATGAAAGCCTTCACCAAATCGCACGGACTGTTCCTGCTGATGGGTATGGTCTGGTCAACCAGCCTCCACGCCATCGCTCCCGAGGCGGAGTTCGACACCGACGGGATGGTCGCCAGTCGTTCTGCAATCGCTTCGCAGGTGGGAGCCGATATCCTGCATCGGGGCGGCAATGCGATTGATGCAGCGGTAGCGACGGGTTTTGCATTGGCCGTGACCCACCCTTCCGCCGGCAACCTTGCGGGCGGTGGATTCATGGTGATTCGACTGGCCGATGGCACCGTCATCACCAATGATCATCGGGAACGGGCACCGATCACCGCAACACGCGACATGTACCTGGATCAGGCGGGGAATGTCGTACCGGGCCTGTCGACGTACTCACATCTTGCCGTGGGCGTGCCGGGGACGGTGGACGGTCTGCTGGCGGTGCTTGAAAAATACGGGACGATGTCACGCGACGAAGTGTTGCGACCGGCGATCCGGCTGGCCCGAAACGGCTTCATGATTGACCGGGATATGGCGCGTGACCTTGCGGCGCAATTGCCGGGGATGCAGAAGTACCCCGCGTCGATGCTGGTGTTTTCAAACCAGGGCAAACCATGGCAGGCAGGTGATGTTCTGGTCCAGAAGGATCTGGCGCGCACGCTGGATCTCATTCGCAAGCATGGGCAGAAGGGATTTTATGCCGGCCGCACTGCGGATCTTCTGGTTGCAGAAATGCAGCGCGGCGGTGGGCTCATCACCCATGCGGATCTGAGTGAGTATCGCAGCGTCTGGCGCACGCCGGTCATCGGGCAGTATCGTGGTCATCAGATCGTCAGCATGCCGCCGCCATCATCAGGCGGAGTGCTGCTGGTACAGATGCTGAACATGCTCGAGCCATTCGACCTGAAGGCAATGGGTTGGGGCAGCGCGGATGCAGTGCATCTGATGGTTGAGGCGCAGCGTCGTGCCTATGCGGATCGTGCAGAACACCTGGGCGATCCGGATTACATCAAGGTGCCGATCGAACAGCTTGCTGACAAACGATATGCATCGACACGGTTTGCAGACTTCGATCCAGCCCGGGCCAGCCGCAGCGCGGATATAGGCGCTGGTACCTGGCCCGCGGAAAGCCCGGATACCACACATGCCTCGTTCATTGACAAGGAAGGCAACGCCGTAGCCTACACAACGACGCTCAACCTCTCCTATGGTTCGAAGATCGTGGCGGCGGGTACCGGCATGCTGCTCAACAATGAAATGGATGACTTTTCATCGAAGCCGGATACACCAAACGCATTTGGATTGCTGGGACGGGAAGCCAATGCCATTGCGCCTCGCAAACGCATGCTCAGTTCGATGACACCGACCATCGTGGTCAAGGATGGCAAGGCGTTGCTGATCACGGGTTCTCCTGGTGGCAGCACGATCATCACGACGACACTGCAGCTGATCGTGAATGTCATCGACCACGGGATGGACCTTTCTGATGCCGTATCCAGCCCGCGTGTTCACCACCAGTGGCAACCCGATGTGATCCTCTACGAAAAGCAGGGACTGTCGCCTGATACCGTGCGCAAGCTCACCGAACGAGGCCACCAGGGGCTCACGCCATGGCCGTATCCACGTGGTATCGGCGACGCCAACAGCGTGATGCGCGTCGACGGGGGATATGCCGGAATGGCAGATCCGAGAAACCCCGGCGGCGCGGCCGGTCCGACTCGCTAGCCCGGAATATTCATGAAGATTCGTCGCGAGGGTGACGAGATGCGCGAAAAGACAGAGTGGCGCGGACCGGAAGGCGCGCAGTCGTACTGAACAGTACGGCGAGCACCTGGAGGGAGCACGCGCTGTGTTTTCGCGTATATCGGCAGTCGCAGTAGAAGATTCATGAATAGACCGGGCCAGCAGACTGCGGCACGCCCTGTCCCGGGGACGGGAACCGAACGGGCTGGCAGCGGGTGGTCAATGCCTGTGTGTGCAATGAGCCAGGACGGGATCGGCGAAGGCCACCTGCAAAAGCTGCCTAATGGTGGCTCTGAACGCGAATTTCAAGATCTTGTTTTTCCTGCTGACGACTCCAGAAAGGGTACATCGCCAGATGGCGAGCCAAACCCAAACAGTGGAACCAGAGGAATACAGCCATGACCTTGATTCGTTACAACCCGATTGATGATCTCTTTCGCACTTTCGCCAATCTTGGCGAGCCGCTGGGCCGCGATGAGTTTCTCCCCGCGGTCCATATCGTTGAACTTGAGCGAGCGTATGAAATTGCGATCGACCTTCCCGGAGTTGCTCGGGAGGACATTCATGTTGCGGTGAATGACGGGATCCTGATGGTGACCGGCGAGCGCAAGCTGGCCGACGCAGAAGGTGCTCGGGTGCATCGTTCCGAACGGTCACTCGGCAAGTTCAACCGCACCTTCCGACTGCCGGAAAACGCAGACGCAGGCCAGATCAGTGCTCGCAGCGACAACGGCGTGCTGAAACTGGCGATTGCCAAGCAGGAAAAGGCAGTACCAAGGCGAATTGAAGTCCAGGTTCACTAGCCGGTTGTCAAAGGCGGGCACACCGCGACTTTCTGCAACCTGTAGGAGAAACCGATCAAGATCGCAGACGGGCGGTGTCAGCAGGCACTGCCCGTCATTCATTGTTATTGTTCGAGATAACTGGTCGATCGCTGTTTCCGGTTTGATTCTGAGGCAGAATATCTGTCGTTTTTTCCCTTCTTCACGAACCAGGCAGAGGACGCATGAGTATCGACTCCTTCAAGACCCGAAAAACCCTCAAGGTTGGCGACCGCGAATACGATTATTTCAGCCTGCCTGATGCGCAGGCTCGAGGTCTTGGCACGGTAGACAAGCTGCCCGTGTCCCTCAAGGTGCTGCTGGAGAACCTGCTGCGGTTCGAGGACAACGTGACCGTCTCGGAAGGGGATATCCGGATTCTGGCCAACTGGGCAACCAATCCACCGGATGACCAGGAAATTGCCTTTCGTCCGGCGCGTGTGCTGATGCAGGACTTCACAGGTGTGCCTGCGGTTGCGGACCTTGCTGCCATGCGTGGGGCCGTGGTGGCAGCCGGCAAGAACCCGAACATCATCAATCCGCTGTCACCGGTCGACCTGGTGATTGACCACTCCGTGATGGTGGACAAGGCGGGCACCGCAAGCGCGTTTGATGAAAACGTTTCCATCGAAATGGAACGGAATACGGAGCGCTATCGTTTTCTGCGCTGGGGCCAGCAGGCGTTTGACAACTTTCGCGTCGTTCCGCCGGGCACCGGTATCTGTCACCAGGTGAACCTCGAGTATCTGGCCCGTGTGGTCTGGACCAGGGAAGAGGACGGTCGTACCGTCGCCTATCCTGACACCCTCGTCGGTACGGACAGCCATACCACCATGATCAATGGTGCTGGAGTTCTGGGCTGGGGTGTAGGGGGTATCGAAGCCGAGGCGGCCATGCTTGGTCAGCCCGTGTCGATGCTTATCCCGGAAGTGATTGGCTTCAAGCTCACCGGCCGCACTCCGGAAGGCATTACTGCGACTGACCTCGTCCTGCGGGTGGTCGAGATGCTGCGCAAGAAGGGTGTTGTCGGCAAGTTCGTTGAATTTTATGGCGACGGACTGAACAATCTCTCGCTGGCAGATCGGGCGACAATTGCCAACATGGCACCGGAATATGGTGCAACCTGCGGTTTTTTCCCGGTTGACGCGGAGACGATCAACTACCTGAAGCTGTCGAGTCGGCCGCCTGAACTGGTTGCGCTGGTCGAGGCCTATGCCAAGGCGCAAGGCATGTGGCGTGACGACAGCGTGGAAGCGACCTACACCGACACGATGTCGCTGGACCTGGCCACCATCGTGCCCAGCCTGGCCGGCCCAAAACGGCCGCAGGATCGCGTAACCATGTCGACGATGAAAACCTCGTTCGATGCAGTGCTGGACCTGGAAGGCAAGGCCGACACAAAAGAAGCGAGGGTACCGGTCCCTGGAAAAAACTATTCTCTCGGTCATGGGGATGTTGTGATTGCCGCCATCACATCCTGTACCAACACGTCCAATCCGGCGGTCATGCTGGGCGCCGGACTGGTCGCGCAGAAAGCGATTGCCAAGGGCCTGACCACCAAGCCTTGGGTAAAAAGTTCTCTGGCACCCGGATCCAAGGTGGTGACCGAATACCTGGAAAAAACAGGGCTGCAGGCATCTCTCGACAAGATCGGTTTTAATCTGGTCGGTTACGGGTGTACCACCTGTATCGGCAACTCGGGTCCACTGGCTGAGGAAATCTCTGCCGCCATCGGTTCGGGTGACCTGGTGGTTTCTTCCGTGCTGTCAGGCAATCGCAATTTCGAAGGGCGGGTACACCAGGAAGTTCGTACCAACTGGCTGGCATCACCACCGCTGGTCGTTGCCTTTGCCATTGCAGGCACGACGCGGATCGACCTGAGTCGTGATCCTCTGGGCAAGGATAAAAATGGCCAGGACGTGTTCCTGAAGGATATCTGGCCGAGCAACAAGGAAGTGGCTGATGCCGTGGCCTCTGTGTCTGCTGACATGTTTGACCGGCAGTACGGCGACGTGTTCACCGGGCCTGCGTCCTGGCAGGCGATCGATGTCACGAAGTCCGGAACCTATGGCTGGGAAAATTCCACGTACATCAAACAGCCTCCGTTTTTCTCCGTCGAGGCCAAGCTGGAACAGAGTGTCGAAGTCAGTGGCGCACGCATTCTCGCGTTGCTGGGCGATTCGGTGACCACGGATCACATCTCGCCGGCCGGCGAGATCCAGGCCGATAGCCCAGCCGGACACTACCTGCAGCAGAACGGCGTGCAGGTGACCGATTTCAACTCCTATGGTTCCAGGCGTGGCAACCACGAAGTGATGATGCGTGGGACGTTTGCCAACATCCGCATCAAGAACGAAATGGTCAAGGGCGTTGAAGGCGGTTACACCCGGCACATTCCGTCAGGCGACCAGCTCAGCATCTATGATGCATCCATGCGCTATCAGGGCCAGGGCACACCTCTGGTGGTTTTTGCCGGCAAGGAATACGGGACCGGTTCAAGCCGTGACTGGGCTGCCAAAGGTACCCGATTGCTGGGAATCAATGCGGTCATCGCCGAGAGCTTCGAGCGCATCCACCGCTCCAATCTGATTGGCATGGGTATCCTGCCTCTTCAGTTCAAGGCCGGAGACACACGCAAGAGCCTTGGTTTGACCGGTGACGAAATCATCGATATCCGATTGCCAGCGGGCGAATCGAAGGTTCGAACCAAGCAGGACATGGTCCTGGTGATCAGCACCAGCAAGGGCAAGCGTGAAGTCACCGTCATGTCGAGGATCGATACCGAAAACGAGATCGAATACTTCAAGTGCGGCGGCATCCTGCAATACGTGCTGAACAACCTGATAGCCAGGGCGGGATAACCCCCCCGCAAAGTCGCGCCAGCGACTTTGTCGGGTCTTCCCTCCGCAATGGCGCGCCAGCGCCATTGTCGGTCTTTCTTCCCCCGCAATGGCGCGCCAGCGCCATTGTCGTTAGTGATACTCCGCAACGTCGCAAGCTAGACTTCACCCCATCCTCGCCCTGGAACTTACAACCCCATACATCGACTTTTTGAACCCGTTCTCATGGAGAGTCGACACACGCGGCTAACCTGCGCGCACCAGCAGTACAGGTAAGATCGAGTGGTCAGCCGCAACGAATCCAGACTTATCGCCCTCGAACGTCGCAACATCGCTCTGGTTGCGGCCAAGCGCCGTCAGCGCAACTCGCGGCAGGCGGTTCCCGACCAGTCCGACTCAAAAAGCCAGCCGGTAAACGTCTGAAAACGTCCGTGCGAAGCTGATGACCAGACCTTTTCGGACAGGTAGCGGAATCTCCTCCACATCGCGGGCATTGTCGGCCGGGAGGATGACCTGGCGAACGCCTTGCCGTTTGGCGGCCAGCAATTTTTCGCGTATGCCACCCACCGGGTAAACCTGACCGGAGAGGGTGAGTTCACCGGTCATCGCGAGTCTGGGTTTGACAGTCTTGCCACTGGCGAGCGAGCAAAGCGCGGTTGCCATCGTTACACCTGCGCTTGGACCATCCTTGGGCGTGGCGCCTGCTGGCACGTGCATGTGGATGGCGGCGTCGTTGAACCACTCTGGTTCGAGATCCAATGTTTCTGCTTCGGACCGGATGAACGAATAGGCGATATTGGCAGACTCCTGCATCACGGCGCCGAGCTGCCCGGTGAGTTTCAGACTGGCACCGCCTCGATGGACCAGACCTGCCTCGACGGGCAGCGTCGCACCTCCCATGGCGGTCCAGGCCAGCCCCGTGACGATACCTACCCCGCGCTCCATGCGCTCATTTTCGAACAGTCGTGGGCCGAGATAGTCCCTGATCTCGTTTTTGTGAATCGTCAGCGGCGTTCTGGTCCCGCTCAGGAGTTTCACGACCACCTTGCGAATGATTCGAGCCAGATGTTTGTCCAGCTGTCGCACACCAGCCTCGCGAGCGTAGTGCTCAACCACTTCCCGCAGTGCATCCGCATCGATACGAATATCGCGGGTTTTGCGCCCCGACCGTTCCAGCTGGCGTGGCCAGAGATGCTTTCGGGCGATGGCGAGCTTTTCGGAATCGAGGTAACCGGACAACCGGACCACTTCCATCCGGTCAAGCAGCGGTCCTGGAATCGTATCGAGCTGGTTTGCCGTGCAGACAAACAGCACCTTGGAGAGATCAAAGTCGACATCCAGATAATGATCACGAAAGGTCGCGTTCTGTTCCGGATCAAGGACTTCAAGCAACGCCGAGGAAGGATCGCCCTGCCACGATGAACCGATCTTGTCGACTTCATCGAGCATGATCACGGGATTCTGTGTACCACAGTCCTTCAGAGCCTGCAGGATCTTGCCGGGCAATGCACCAATGTAGGTGCGTCGGTGGCCCTTGATTTCCGCTTCGTCGCGCATTCCGCCAATGGAAAAGCGGAAAAACCTGCGATTGAGGGATTCCGCGATGGCTCGACCGAGTGATGTCTTCCCTACGCCAGGTGGGCCGACCAGGCAGACGATGGAACCGGCTACATTGCCCCGGCTGACACCGAGCGCAAGGAATTCGAGGATGCGATCCTTTACATCATCCAGCCCTTCATGATGACGGGCGAGGACCCTGGCGGCCACCTGCAGGTCCGTGGCATCTTCGCTGACCACTCCCCAGGGCAGGCTGGTCAGCCAGTCGAGATAATTGCGTGTCACGCTCCATTCCGGTGAGCCCGACTCGAGCAGTGCGAACTTGTCCATCTCTTCATTGAAGCGGGCAAGCGCGGGATCCGGAAAAGTCAGCGTTTTTGCCCGCTCGCGGAATTTTTCGATCTGCGCTGTCTTGTCGTCCTTGGAAATCCCGAGTTCCTTCTGGATGTACTTGAGCTGCTCTCTGAGTACGTGTTCACGCTGATGGCTCTGGATATCCTTTTCGACATGGTCGCGGATTTCCTTTTGCGCCTGCGCGATCTTCAGCTCCCTGTGCAACAGCTCGACGACCTTCTGCAGGCGCAGATCCAGATTCACAGCGTCGAGAATTTCCTGGAGGGTCTCCCGCGAACTCGAAGTCAGCGAGGCTGCAAAATCAGCCAGCACTGCAGGTCGATTCGGGCTTGAGCGAGCCAGAAAAACCTTCAGTTCCTCACCATAAAGCGGGTTGAGCGGTATCAGCTCCTTGATGATGTTGATGATGGCCACCGCATACGCCATCTGCTCCGTCGGTGGAGAGTCGCTGCGATCCGCAAAATACTGCACGCTGGCAAGCAGGGGAGGCTCCGATCGACTCCACTGCCTGACGCGGAAGCGCTGCAAGCCTTCAAGCAGCACGTGCAGCACTTCGCCATCACGATGCACACGATGGATACGGCAGGCGGTACCGGTGAGAAAAAGACTGCCCGGGCTGAACCCGGCTTCAGCGGTGCCATCGATCCCGATCAGACCAACCACGTCCTGGTTGCGCTCACGGATGGCTTCGATTGTCGTTGACCACATGCTTGCCGAGAGTACAAGTGGCAGTGCCTGACCGGGAAACAACGGCCTCTGGTCATGCGGAAGAATGTGGAGCAGACCGGGGAGGGCATCACCGGCCGGCACGATCTGTTTGTCATCGGGTGCGATCAGCACGCCGTCTTGTTCAATGTCCATGCGACGTATCTGGGGTCGGGTCCTGCGGGATTCAAGTGTCGTGATCCGACTTCGACGATCGCTGTTTCCTGGAATCAGAGTCTTGCAATCAGGTGACTGCGCACTATCATCAAGTCATGTACTCACTCCGTGATTTCAGCACGCGCACTTTGACAGGCACAGCGACTCGCACTTGTCGCGGGCCACTGCGTGCGTGCATTCGGTAACGAACACGTCGCGGTGACCCGGACTGGGTCGCCACGGGTTCCGGTACCACTCCACCTGCAAACCCCGGCCGGCGACCGCCTTCCGGGGTTTGGCGTTTTTGCAGGTTGGGTTTGTGGACAATGGTTTACAGGAGCTTTCGGAAATGTCTGGATTCGAACATGGCACAGATTCGCAGGAGCAGGACGAGCTGTACAGGGTGCGACACAGTCTTGCCCATGTACTGGCACAGGCGGTTCTTGAATTGCGGCCCGGGACCACACTCGGATTCGGTCCGCCGATCAAGGATGGTTTTTACTACGACTTCGTTCTGCCGCAGCCTTTGACCGATGAGGACTTTCCGGAACTCGAAAAGCGCATGCGGCAGATCATCAAGAAGGGACAGAAGTTCTATCGCGAAGACCTCCCGGCCGCCGAGGCGCTGGCGCGCATTGATGGCATGGGCGAGCCCTGGAAGCGGGAATATGCCGACGAACTGGTTTCGAAGCATGGGCTGGAAGGGCTCTCCTTCTATCGAAACGGATCGTTCCTCGACATGTGTGAAGGGCCGCATGTTGAAACCACCAAGGACATTCCCCGCGACGGGTTCAAGTTGCGCAGCGTCGCCGGTGCCTATTGGCGAGGGGATTCGCGTAACCGGATGATGACGCGCATCTATGCGTGGGCGTTTCTCGACAAGGCAACACTCGATGCGCACGTGGCCAGTTTTTTTGATGCGCAGGCGCGTGATCACAAAAAACTGGGGCGGGAGTTGTCGATATTCAAGATCGATAACGACATTGGCAAGGGGCTGCCATTATGGTTGCCCAATGGCACGGTCATTCGGGACGAACTGGAAAAACTCGCCAAGGAACTGGAATTCAAGGGTGGTTATCAGCGCGTGGCAACGCCGCACCTGGCGCGACAGGATCTTTATTACACTTCGGGACACCTGCCTTACTACGCGGATGGCATGTATCCGCCGATGGAGTTGATGGAGTCAAACGAAGACGGCACTGGCCAGGTCAAGGAAACGTATCGACTGCGGCCCATGAACTGTCCGCACCACCACAAGGTATTTGCAGCCGAACCACGCAGCTATCGTGAGCTGCCGTTGCGCATTGCCGAATACGGTCAGGTATACCGCTTCGAAGAATCCGGTGCGGTCAGTGGCTTGTTGCGTGTACGCGGAATGTGCATGAATGACGCACACATCTATCTGACGGAAGCGCAGATCAAGGATGAGTTCAAATCCGTACTTGCGCTGTACCAGGAAGCCTATGCGGTGTTCGGATTGTCCGACTATCGAATCCGTCTTTCCCGCTGGGATCCGGAGGACCCGAAAGGCAAGGACAAGTACGTGGATAACCCTGCGGCCTGGGCATCGTCGGAAGCCATCCTTGCGGAAGTGCTCGCAGAACTGGACATCAAGTATGTCGAAGGTCCTGGAGAAGCGGCGTTTTATGGGCCTAAGATCGATATCCAGTTCGTTACGGTCACCGGCCGGGAAGAAACGGTTTCTACCATACAGCTCGATTTTTCGGTGCCGGAGCGGTTCAACCTGAAGTATGTCGGGCCGGACGGGGAAGAACATACGCCGTACTGCATTCACCGCGCGCCGTTCAGTACCCACGAACGTTTCGTGGCGTTCCTCATCGAACATTTTGGCGGTGCATTCCCGACCTGGCTGGCGCCCGTCCAGGTGCAGCTGCTCACGGTTTCGGAGCAGTATGACGACTATGCCAAGGGGATCGTCGCCAGACTGCGCAAGGACTTCATCCGGGCGGAAATCGCATCTTCCAACGAGACGCTGCCCAAGAAGATACGGGAAGGCACGGTCAAGAAGATCCCCAACCTGCTGATCATCGGCGAACGTGAGGTGGCTGATGAAACTGTCACACTCAGGCGCTATGGCCACAAGGACCAGCACACGATGTCGGTGGATTCGTTTGTGAATGCGATACAGACCAGCATCCGGGAACGCAGCCTGCAGTTCCGGCTACCCTGATCTGTCGGTCCTGACCACGTGGATACCAGCCCCGTGAGCATGACAACAGTAGAACAGATGCTGGCACAGGTCCCGGGAGTTGAAGACTGGCAGGCGCTGCTGCTCACCGGGTCCTATCTGCTGCTTGGTGCGGCGGCCGGGGCGCACGCCCTTCTCAACAAGACGGAACCACGAGCAGCGCAGGTCTGGCTGTTCATTTGCCTGTTCATTCCCATCGCCGGCGCGGCAATCTACTTCGCGATTGGCGTGAACCGCATCCAGACCCGCGCCAGACGACTTTACGAGCCACAACGTCATGGGGTGACAACACCACGACTGTCGCGGGAATCCTTGACCCGGCATGGACCCTATCTGGTGATTGGCAACCGCGTCGCCGACATGCCGGCCCGGGAAGGCAATACGGCGGAGATGCTGTTCAATGGTGATGAAGCGTATCCGGCCATGCTCAAGGCAATTGCCGGGGCATCCGAACGGATACTGCTGTGTACGTATATCTTCGATGCGGACCGGGTTGGCAGTGAGTTTGTAGCGGCGCTCAAGGCGGCTGTGCAACGTGGTGTTGAAGTCCGCGTGCTGGTTGATGCCATTGGCGAACTCTACTCCTGGCCTCAGATTTCCCGGATGCTCAGGCGTGCGGGCATCCAGCATCGGCGGTTTTTGCCGCCTCGCTGGTTGCCACCGTTCGGCTATGTCAATCTGCGAACGCACCGCAAACTTCTGCTGGTGGACCGCGACATCGCCTTTTGTGGAGGCATGAACATCAGCGCCCGACATGTGATGCAGGGTCAGGCGGGCCGGAAAGTTGATGACATACACTTTTGCCTGCGCGGACCGGTGGCGAGCGACCTTTCACGCCTGTTCCTGGACGATTGGCGCTTTGCGGCGAATGAGACCCTGCCACTCCTGACCGCGCCATTGTTGAATGATGAACAGGTGTACGGGACCATGTTGTGCCGGGTGGTACCCGATGGTCCGAATGAAGACCTCGACAAATTGCTCTTCATCATCCAGAGCGCCATTGCCACCGCTCGCGAGAGCATACTGATCATGACGCCTTACTTCCTGCCGGAACGAGATCTCATCGTGGCTTTGCAAACCGCTGCACTGCGCGGGGTAGAGGTGATCGTTGTCGTGCCACGACGCAGCAATCTGCCGTATGTGGACTGGGCGATGCAGCACGCACTACCCGCGCTTGTTGCGCAGGGGGTTCGTGTGTTCAGGCGCGATGCGTTTTCCCATGCCAAGCTGCTGACGGTGGACGGGCGCTATGCGCTCATAGGCAGTGCCAATCTTGATCCACGCAGTCTGCGTCTCAATTTCGAAGTGGGCGTCGAGATATTCGATGCGGATTTTGCACGCGCCATTGAAGTGGTCGTTCGCTCGGATATGACAGGATCGGAAGAAACCGTTGCAGGTCTGCTTGGTCGTGGCCGTCTGCGCCGATTGCGGGATGCAGCAATGGCGTTGTTTACGCCTTATCTCTGAACTCCCGCGCCGCCGGTCTGGTTGATGAGGAAAGTGTATTCCTCTGCATCCTCCCGCAAGGACTCAAATCGTCCGGACTTGCCACCATGACCGGCGCCCATGTTGGTCTTCAGCAGCAGAAGCGAATCGTTGGTTCTGGTTGCACGCAGCCGGGCGACCCATTTGGCGGGCTCCCAGTATGTCACTCGCGGATCATTCAGGCCTGCCGTCACCAGCATGGCCGGATAAGCCTGCGGCTTCACGTTGTCGTACGGACTGTAGCCAAGTATGTTCTCGAAAGCCTGTTTGTCGGTGATCGGGTTGCCCCATTCAGGCCACTCACCAGGCGTGAGTGGCAGGGTGTCATCCAGCATCGTATTCAGCACATCGACAAAAGGCACATTGGCGACCACTGCGCCGTAGAGCTCCGGCGCCTGATTGACGATGACACCCATCAGTTCACCACCTGCCGATCCGCCAGAAGCGCTCATTCGCTGCGCACTTGAGTAACCACGTTCGATCAGGAACTTCGTGACATCCATGAAATCGTTGAACGTGTTGGTTCGTTTGTCGAGTTTGCCGTCCAGGTACCACTGATAACCGAGATCATCACCTCCCCTAATATGGGCGATGGCATAGGCAAAACCGCGATCCAGCAACGAGAGACGATTGGCGGAGAATCCAGGCGGATAGGCAAAACCATAGGCACCGTAGGCGTACAGATGCAGCGGCTGACTGCCATCGGTCACAAATCCCTTGCGATAAACAATCGACACCGGTACCTGCACACCATCGCGCGCCGTTGCCGTCAGACGCTCGGTGACGTACTGCGATGCGTCGTAACCACTCGGAATTTCGCGAACCTTCAGCGTTTCGAGTCTGTTGCCTTCCAGATGGTAGGCGAAGGTCGTGGTTGGCGTGACCATGGACTGGTACTCGATGCGCAATCGATCGACGGCATACTCCGGGTTGTCGCCGAGGTTTGCCACGTAACTGGCCTCCGGAAAGGCGATGTACCGTTCTGCACCTGCATAGTCCCTGATCCGGATCTGCGACAGACCGTTGATACGCTCCTCGATGACCAGGAACTGCGCAAAGGTCACCAGACCCTGCAGATAATGCTCGTTGTTTGCCGCAATCAGTTCCTGCCACTTGCCAGGCTCACTCAATCTGGCTGTAACGACCCGAAAATTCGGGTGTGTATCGTTGACCCTGATGTAGAGCACATCGTCATGCTCTTCGACGTCGTACTGACGATTGGCCTGTCGAGCGGAGACCAGCAGGAGCTCCGCCTCGAAATCCGCGGTAGGCAGAAGGCGCACTTCGCTGGTGACGTTGTCGCCGGTCGTCAGAACTGCGTACTTTCGAGACTGCGTCTGGTCGATCTGCACACCAAATTCTGCGGTGGGCTCGTCATACAGGATCCGATCCTGCGCCTGTGATTCACCAAGCCGATGATGAAAGACCTTCTTGGAACGCCAGTTTTCGTCCGCGTCGGTGTACAGGAACCCCTTGCTGTCGGCTCCCCATACCAGTCCGTAACGCCAGTTTTCGATGCGGTCCGGCAGCTCCTGGCCCGTGACAAGATTTCGCACACGCAGGACAAACCGCTCTGAGCCATCGACATCCACCGCATAGGCCATCAGTTTTCCATCAGGACTCACATCAAGGCCGCCGAGCTGGAAGTACTCGTGGTCTGCGGCGAGGGCTGTTTCATCCAGCAGGACCTCGTCTGCGCCACCACCAACCGGTCGCCTGTACCAGGTACGGTATTCGTCGCCCTTGCGCCATGCGTACCAGTACAGGAAGTCACCATCCTGCTGCGGGACCGATGCATCATCCTCCTTGACCCGACCCTTCAATTCCGCATGGATCGTCTCGATCATCGCCGTGTGTGGAGCCATCATGGCTTCGAACCAGGCGTTCTCGGCATTCAGGTAATCAAGCACCTTCTTATCATCAACTTGCGGGTAGGAAGCATCACGCAACCAGGCGTATGGATCGTTCAAGGTGACGCCGTGGTGCTCGGTTACATGTTCGATCCGATCGGCGACGGGTGGTTTTGCCTGCTTTTGTGTCATGCCGGATGGTTCCGTGCCCGGAGTGCAGCTCCCCAATGTAAAAAGGAGTGCGAAAAGGAGTGTGAATAAAAGGGGTGTCAAAACAAGCGGGATCGGAAAATGAAGGTCTGGAACACGGTGTATCCTCACCCTGACGTCAGGCGCGTGTGGCATGGAGTCTCATTCCTCGCATCGGATGCTTGAAGCCTGCATGGTCGACAACCCTGGGAAGGGCGTCAGGGGTGACTGACGCCTGCAGAGCCTGTCAGCCCTCGTGGAGCAGTTCCTTTGGCAGAGCTGGCTTGGTGCCTGATCCTTCGACCTGGGCGACCTGGCGGGTCAGGCTCACGTAGTCAACGAGAATCTGGCCGGTCTCGCGCAGCAGGGCGTCGTCTTCCGGAGGAATCTTGGCCGGTTCCAGCGCTTCGTTTTCTTTCTCCAGATCGTCCATTGAAGTGATCAGCGGCTTGCCCTTCACCTTGCGCAACCCGTTTTCGAGGGCGATCCGCCAGTTGTCTTCTTCGATCTGTTCCTTGCGCCTGATGGCTTCATTCAGGGACACATGTGTCCGTGCGCTGGTCTCATCAGCCTTGGTCATCAGATCTCGCAGGTAAGCAAAGTCAGGATCCTGTTCGACCCGTCGGTCATGGAGAGACCTCAGTTGTGGCAGAACATTCTGGAAGTCCCCGGTCCGATGATAGAGCGCTGGCTGGATCATGTCCCATGGCAACGCGTCGTCGAGACTCGACTCGCCGATCAGCTTGGTGTCATAGAGTTCAGGCAGGTTGACGTCCGGGATGACTCCCTGATGCTGGGTGGACTGTCCGGAAATTCGATAGAACTTTGCTGCAGTGATCTTCATTTGTCCGCGGTGCAGTGGAATCAGCGTTTGTACCGTCCCTTTGCCGAAGGTCTGACTGCCGACGATGAGGCCGCGGCCGTAGTCCTGGATTGCGCCGGCAAAAATTTCCGACGCGGATGCCGACAGACGATTGACCAGCACGGCCATTGGGCCATCCCAGGCGATCGAGCTGTCATTGTCGGAGTAGACGTTGGCCGTTCGACGCGCCGATTTCACCTGGACTGTTGGTCCGGTCTCGATGAAGAGTCCGGTCAGTGAATCGGCTTCCTGCAGTGAACCGCCACCATTGTTGCGAAGATCAACCAGCAATGCGTCGACCCCTTCCTTCTTCAACTCCTCGATGAGCATCGCCACGTCGCGAGTGGTCGATTTGTAGTTCGAATCACCCTCGCTCTGGGCTTTGAAATCTGCATAGAAGGTCGGGATTTCAATGATGCCAATACGATAGGGGTGACCATTGCGCTGCAATGTCAGCAGCTTTTTCTGAGCGGCCTGTTCCTCGAGCTGAACCGTGTTGCGAACGATGCTGACGGTACGCGCGGGCGTTGTGTCTCCCTCCTTGGGGAGCACTTCCAGCCGGACAGTCGAACCCTTGGGACCACGGATGAGTTCCACCACGTCGTCGAGTCGCCAGCCAACAACATCGATCAGCGGGCCTTTTTCACCCTGGCCCACGCTGACGATGCGTTCGGCAGGCTTGATATTGCCAGCCTTGTCCGCAGGTCCTGCCGGCACCAGCCGAACAACCGAGGTGTAGTCATCCTCGCTCTGCAGGACTGCGCCGATTCCCTCCAGGGAGAGCGACATATTGATGTTGAAGTTCTGCGAAGTACGCGGCGAAAAATACTGGGTATGGGGGTCGAACGCACCGGCAAATGCGTTCAGGTAAGTCTGAAAGACATCCTCGCTCTTGGTCTGCTCCGTCTGCTTCAATCGATTGCGATAACGCTTGCCGAGCACATCCTTGATTTCGGTCATCGGCTTGTCATTCAGCAGCATGGCCAGAGCGGACGACTTCAATCGTTTGCGCCACAGGTCATCCATTTCCGCCTGGTCCTTCGGCCAGGCTGCGTCCTTGCGTTCGAGCTCGACCGATTCGTCCGTGGAAAAATCGTAGTTCACCAGATTGGTGTCGATCTCGGTGATCAGGAACTGGAGGCGCTCGACCATGCGCTCCTGGTACAGATTGAATATCCTGTACGCAACCTGTACGTCGGAGCGCTTGATGGCGTCGTCCAGGACGTATCGATTGGCTTCCAGTACATCGATGTCCGCACGCAGGAAGTACATGCGCTGGCTGTCCAGACTTTCCAGGTATTTGTCGAATACCTCACTGGACAGCGAATCGTCGATCTCCTTGCGCAGGTAGTGGGCGTGGCGCAGCTGGTCAACGATGGTCGCACTTGTGCGTTTGTGGACATCCAGCGGTTCGAGGACAGTTGGTGAGACCGCGAGGGGAGTGTTGGCAACCGATCTGGCGGCCATCGGTCGATCGAATTGTGCAGGTGTGCTGGTTGGGGCCGGATCTGCTGCCAGCGATGCAGACAGGGCAATCACCAGCATGCCAGACCCAAGGAGCTTCACGCGCAACTGCTTCATTGGAATACGAACCTCATCTAAGCCTGTAAAACAACCTCGAGTCCGAATCTGGTCTTCGCCAGAGCGATGAGTCGCCTGGTTCAGAGTGTCCGGTAGCACTCCCGCAAGCCTGCATTCTGCCTGCAACAACATGACTGCCACCTGACTGTGCGTCTGCCAAGGGTACTGCCCGACACCCGACGCATGACGATAGTGACCCACCCCAAGCTTGCCTTCCAGTATCTTGTCCGGTCGCTTCCCGGTTGTGTCTGTCTGGGGTTGGACCGGGCCGTCAGCCGAACGCTTTCATCGACGGGACCGGCGTTCAGTTTGGCCATGAAACTGGTAGTCAAATCTGCTGGTCGCGTGTAGGGTGCTTCCGCCCACGATCCGGGGAGCTTAGCACCTGCCTGCAGTCGCCCAGTGTAGCGCCAATGTAACCCGTGCTCTGAAATGCCAGCAAGACCCGGACAATCGCTGTTGGCAGGAGGCTGTGGCCCTTTGACCTTCGACCGCGCGGACACCTCGCTGGTTCCCCGGATTGCAAGGGACTGCTGCAGAACGATCGCAGTGCAGGCGGTGCAACCCATTGGCCACCATCTTTTTTGTTCATTTCAGCTTGGAGTCATCGATGCGCAAATCAGTTCTCGTCGTTGCCGGTCTGGCCGTTGCCGGCTGGTCGTTCTGTATGGTGCCTGCCGCAGTTGCCGCCGCTGCGGCGCCGCTCGAATCCGAAATCGACAAAGGCAGCTATCTGATGGGCTACAGCTCCGGCATGCAGATTCTCCAGCGCCTGGGACCGGTGGTCGACAAGGCAGCGCTGCAAGCCGGTTTTGCCGAGGCTCTCGCCGGCCAGGCTTCCCGCGTCAGCCAGGCGGAAGCGGAAGCGGCTTTCCAGGTCATGAGCCAGGCACTTGATGCCAAACTGGCCGAGGCGGGCAGTGCCGCCGCCAAGACGGGCGATCAGTATCGTGCCGAAAACGCGAAGCGGGCTGGCGTCAAGACAACTGCTTCCGGGCTGCAATACGAGATCCTGAAAACCGGAACGGGCCCGATTCCCACTGCCGACAAGAAGGTCAGCACGCATTATCACGGCTCCCTGACAGACGGCACGGTCTTCGACAGCTCTGTTGACCGTGGCGAGCCGGTCAGCTTCCCTGTCAACGGTGTCATCAAGGGCTGGATCGAGGCACTGACCATGATGCCGGTCGGTTCCAAGTGGCGGCTGGTGATTCCACCGGGCCTTGCTTACGGCGAAGCCGGATCGCCACCGGCGATTCCACCCAATGCGACCCTGGTGTTCGAGGTCGAACTGCTGGCCATCGAGTAGATGGTGACGGGTGGTCTGGCCATCGGTGAAAAAGGACGGCGCCCTGGCACCTCCTGGCCAGTTGGCCGGTACGGCCAGTCGTTGTGACGCCGCGTCCGCCGCCGGGATCATTTCGGCATCGTTACCGTGAGCGCCGGGTCGCGACCGAGCGCAAAGGTTCGGTCGGTGCCGGACGACTTGCCCGCTCGGTGGTGCTGGGGATGCTGGCACTCGCCGCGGTGATGTTCTACATCGTCCGCGAGATGGGGGTGGAAATCGCTCAGTTGCGGGACCATGCTCTCGTCAGTGTGCTGTTCATCGGTACGGTCATCGCCGTTGGCGCGCTGGCCGGAGCGCTCATCGCAGCCATCCGGTCTCGTCGCTGACCGGAAACGGCGGGCACACCAGAGGGCAACGGTCAGAGCAACCGCTCAAATATCCGATCCGACCTTGGTTTGAAGCCATGTTCGTAGTCGAGGCTGAATGCCACCCGCGTCGCCTGACCCAATATCCGGTGCCGGTCGACAAATCCGAAGTAGCGGGAATCGAAACTCTGCAGGCGGTTGTCACCCATGACAAACCAGGCGTCGGGCGGAACACGAAGCGGCCCGAAGCTGGACACCTCCACCGGCTCACCATCCAGCGCAATCAGATGGCGATGACCAAGGACGGTCTCCTCGATGCCGTTCAAGCCGCGCTCGGCCCCGATCGCCGAAAATCGCGCCGACACCCCGTTGACGATGAGAACGTTGTCGATCATGGCAACCAGGTCACCCGGCCCGCCAATGACCCGTTTCACATAAAGCGTATCGTCGACGGGAGAGGCAAATGCAATGATGTCCCCCGCCTGCGGATCAGCGCGTCGCCATAGAGACTTGTGGGTGAAAGGCACCCGAAGATCGTAGGCCAGCTTGTCAACCACGATATGGTCGCCGACTCGAATGGTCGGGTGCATCGATCCGGTAGGTACCTGGTTCCAGTCGAGGATGATGCTGCGAAACACCACCAATGCGCCGACCAGCAGCAGAAATCGACCGACCGCCCGGTCGCGACAGGCGCGGGACAATCGTGACCACGCGGTGAGTGGCAGACGGGCAAACTGAACAGCAAGACTGGTGCGCAAACCACGGCTCCCAATCGGAAAGTGCCGCAGCTTAAACCGGGATCCTGTCAGTCGGTGTACTGCGGACCACGCGGGTTGTGATCACTATGTGAATCACCTGTCCGCGCTGCTGCAGGCGCCAGCCGACATCGGTCAGTGCTCGTTGGCTTGCATCCTCGCCAGGGACTCGGCGGACGCATCGGTCTGGAACCTCTCCTTCCACTCGCTGTACGGCATGCCGTAGATCCGTTCACGTGCTTGTTCATACCCGATCGATGCACCGGCTTCGTCGGCCGCGGCGACGTACCACTTGGCCAGACAGTTGCGGCAGAACCCGGCAAGGTTCATGAGGTCGATGTTCTGGACGTCCTTGTTGGCATCCAGATGGGCGAGGAGCCGACGGAAGACTGCGGCTTCGAGTTCGATATCGCTGGGCATGTCAGTTGAATCTCCTCAGTGCTTTGCTCCTTGAATCATAACACTTAAGCTCGCAGCTGATGTTTGACTGGACAATGCGCATGGACCTGCTGACCCCGGAATTGATCGGTGCTTTCCTGACTCTGACCGTGCTCGAGATCGTGCTGGGCATCGACAATATCGTGTTCATATCCATCCTCACGGGCCGTCTGCCAAAAGAGCAGCAGAAACGGGCCCGTCTGGTGGGGCTGGGTCTTGCGATGTTCATGCGGATCGCGCTGCTGTTGTCGCTGACCTGGGTGATGGGGCTGACCGCGGACCTGTTTCATGTGATGGGAACAGGATTTTCCGGACGCGACCTGATCCTGCTGCTGGGCGGGATGTTTCTGATCTTCAAGGCGACCCGTGAGGTCCATAACTCGCTGGAAGGGGAGACGGAGGTTCATGGTCAGGTGGCCAGTGCCACGTTCATGGGTGTGCTTGCCCAGATTGCGATCATCGACATGGTTTTTTCGCTCGACTCGGTCATCACGGCAGTGGGTCTGGTCAGCCACATCGAGATCATGGTGGCTGCGATTGTCGTATCGGTGGGCTTCATGATGCTGGCGGCCGAACCGGTGAGCCGCTTTGTTGCAGAACACCCGACGGTGAAGATGCTGGCCCTGTCGTTCCTGGTGCTGATCGGCTTCACGCTGATGGGCGAGGGGCTCGATTTTCACACGCCAAAAGGTTACATCTACTTTGCGATGGCGTTTTCGTTTGGCGTCGAGTTGCTCAACATCCGCGCACAGAAGAAGCGGCGGGCCCATGTCCAGCTGCGTCCCGGGCAACTGGGTGGTCTGGTCGGACAGAATCCCGGCGCAACGGCGGATCATCCCCGATAATCGGTGGGAACATCGCGCAGGAACGTCCACAGGTCGGCATTGGAGGCCTCGGCGCTGAACCGGTAACCATGCCAGTCGAATCGCTTCAGGGATGCGAGTGACGAAGCACGCTGCTGGACAAACCAGGCGGCCATCAGCCCACGCGCCTTCTTGCCAAAAAAGGACAGGAACCTGTAGCTGCCGTCTTTCAGATCGAGAAACTTCACGTCGATGACACGGGCCTGCAGGCGGTTTCTGTCGACAACGTCGAAGTATTCGTGGGAGGCGAGGTTGAGCACGATCGGCCTGCCTGCTGCGGCCAGATCCTCGTTGAGCGCTGCGGTGACTTTCTCCCGCCAGAATGTGTACAGCCCCACTCCGACGGGAGTTGGCAGCCTGGAGCCCATCTCCAGCCGATACGGCCGAATGAGGTCCAGTGGTCGAAGCAGGCCATGGAGTCCGGACAGGATGCGCAGATGCTTCTGGGCGAAGTTGAGGTCATGTCCACCAAAGCGGCTGGCCTCGAGGCCGAGATAGACCTCGCCCTTGAATGCAAAGAGTGCCTGGCGCGCGGCAGGTCGTTTCAGCTCCTGAGACCAGTCCTGGTAGCGATTCCGGTTTTCCTGGGCGAGCGTGTCGCTGATGGACATCAGCGCCGAAAGTTCGGCCGCCGAAAACGTCCGGAGCCTTTCGATCAAGGTGTGCGATTCATCGAGAAACCGTGGCGCGCTCGACCTGGCTGTCGGGACCTTGGTATGAAAGTCCAGTGTCTTGGCCGGTGAGAGCAGCGCCAGCATGCGATAGATCCTCCCTGACTCAGATGGATGGTGCAAACGGTTTTTTGGTTCGGACCCCTATGGTTCGGCCCGTATGGTTCGCATGGTTAGGCTGTGATTGAATGCAGCCGTGTCCCAGTCTACTGAAATCCCCACACCGATGGTCATCACGGTTCGCACACATGTCGGTCGTGTGCGAACCAATAATGAAGATGCCATTCGCTGTGACCTTGCAGTCGGGCTTGCGGTGCTCGCTGACGGCATGGGCGGGCTCGCCGCCGGTGAGGTGGCCAGCAACCTTGCGGTCGAAGTCATTTTCGATGAACTCAGGCAGACACGACCCGCGTCGGCGGATGCGGTGCAGGCGGCTGTCCAGCGAGCCGACCGTGCGATCCACCTCGCTGGTCTGGCCCGTCAACTGGTCATGGGTACGACGATCGTCGTGTGGCAGCGGCTCTCGGCGATCCATGCCATTGTTGCGCATGTCGGTGACAGCCGCTGCTACCGCCTGCGAGGCGCGACCACCACATTGCTGACACGCGACCATTCGGTTGTACAACAACGTCTCGAAGCAGGCCGGATCACCGCCAGTGAAGCGTGGCATGCACCGGATCGGCACCTGATCACCCAGGCTCTGGGTCTGGGCGAACCACTGGTGGTCGGTCTGCAGACGGTTGACCTGCAGGCCGGTGACCGATTCCTGCTCTGCAGCGACGGTCTGAACGACATGATCGAGCACGAGACGCTTGTCCGCGTGTGTGGTGGCGAGGGGGACGATGCGGAGCTTGCCGACAGGCTGCTGGGTACAGCACTGGATGCGGGTGGCAGGGACAACGTGTCGCTGGTCATCCTCCGCGTATAATGGCCCGTGAACGGACTGGAAACACCTGATGAATCGCACTGACCGGATCGAAGCGGTGCTCGGAGCAGCCTTGCCCTTGCTGCACCTTGAAGTCGCCAACGAAAGCAATGGGCACCATGTGCCGGCGGGCTCGGAAAGCCACTTCAAGGTCGTGCTCGTCTCGGAGGATTTCGAGAACCAGAACCGTGTGGCCAGGCACCGGCGAATCAATGCACTGCTGGCTGGTGAGTTTGCATCGGGAATGCATGCGCTGGCTGTCCATACCTACACCCCGACGGAGTGGCAGCGCAGGCATGGTGAAGCGCCGATGTCCCCACCCTGTGCCCGACAGGGGAGGCACGCCTGAAGTGTTGGTGTGCACTTTCTACAAATTTGTCCGGCTGGAAGCGTTGCCCGAACTGCAATCCCGTCTGCAGCAGGCGGGTGAGAAACTCGGTTTGCGTGGCACGGTGTTGATTGCCTTCGAAGGGATCAACGGGA
The DNA here is from genome assembly GCA_041752315.1 of Pseudomonadales bacterium. Taxonomy (GTDB): domain Bacteria; phylum Pseudomonadota; class Gammaproteobacteria; order Pseudomonadales; family Azotimanducaceae; genus SYFY01. Next base: position 101,466 of record JBGSHJ010000044.1, on the reverse strand, counting down.
CGCTGACCGGTGGACGCGAATCGCTGGAGTTGTTTGTTCGCGAGCTCAACCAGCAGGCTGCGTTGACGGATCTTCAGGTCAAGTATTCGACCGCGGCTGCGGACAACGAAGTTTTCCATCGTCTGAAAATACGTATCAAGCGTGAAATCGTGGCATTGGGCCTGCCCTCGGTGGACCCTTCTGCGCGGACTGGCGAACATGTCGATGCGCAGCGCTGGAACGAGCTGCTCGATGATCCGGACGTTCTTGTCATCGATACCCGCAACCGATACGAATGTGCGGTGGGCAGTTTCCCGGGCGCGGTACAACCCGACACCCGTTCGTTTCGCGAGTTCCCTGCGTTTGTTCAGGAGCATCTGGACCAAGACCGATACCGCGCGGTTGCAATGTTCTGTACCGGTGGCATCCGCTGTGAAAAAGCCTCCGCATACATGCTCGAGCAGGGTTTTGAACACGTTTACCAACTTGATGGCGGCGTACTCAAGTACTTCGAAACGGTACAACCGGAGGCCAATCGCTGGCAGGGCGAGTGTTTTGTCTTTGACCAGCGGGTATCCGTCAACGATGCGCTTGCCGAGGGCGATTTTGTCCAGTGTTTCGCCTGTCGTCGACCGCTGTCAGCCGACGATCAACGGCACCCGGATTACGAATTGGGTGTGTGCTGCCCGCATTGTGTCGTCGAGCGTCCAGACGCTTCACGGGCAGGCTTTCGAGAACGCCAGCGACAGATGCTGCTGGCCGAACAGCGAGGACAGAAACACATCGGCGCCGAAATGCCACGTCGAGCCCAGTGATCACTCAGGGTGACGGATGACCTGGTTTGGTCAGCAGGGGCGCAAGGACCTGCCACACGTTGTCCAGCATCGTCGGTTGTGCCAGCGCGGTGGGATGGATGCCATCGCTCTGCATGAGTTCAGGGCCCAGTGCGACGCCTTCGAGCAGAAACGGCACCAGCGGGATCTGGTTGGCAGCTGCCAGTCGGGTGTAGGTGTCCCGAAAGGCTGTGGTGTAACGAGCGCCGTAGTTCGGCGGAATCTGCATGCCAACAAGCAACGGTGTTGCTCTGGCATCCACCACAAGATCGATCATCTCCTGCAGATTTTCCTCGAGTCGCCGGGTGGGATAACCACGCAGGCCGTCGTTGCCACCCAGCTCAAGGATGACGATCCGCGGTTTGTGCTGGGCCAGTGCAGATGGCAGTCGGGTCAGTCCGCCATCGGTGGTCTCGCCGCTGATGCTCGCATTCACCACATGTACCTGAGGGTGCTGCTTGCGCAGGCGTTGCTCGAGCAATGCCACCCAGCCGGCTTCGCGTTGTATGCCATAGGCTGCGCTGATACTGTCTCCCAGTATCATGATCGTCATCGGCTTCGCGGCGCTGGCGGACAGAGGTAGCAGTACCAGCCAGGTGGCCAGAATCGAGCAGTGCTTCGCTCGGCGAATCCAGGCTACTGCAGTTTCGAAACTTGATGACGATTTAGGGCGGTAACAGACAATCATGAGTCGGGTGGTCGTACGAGCCGATGCGGTCTCGAAGGTTGTGCCTACAGCTGAGGGTCAGCTGGTCATCCTGGACGCGGTCAGTCTTGAAATCAATGCAGGCGAATCAGTCGCCGTGGTTGGAACTTCCGGCTCCGGCAAAACGACTCTGCTCGGCATCCTGGCCGGGCTCGACCTTCCCAGCTCTGGCCGGGTCTTCCTCGAAGACGCCGAACTGACTGCACTTGACGAGGAGCAGCGTGCGCTGGCGCGGGGCCGGCATGTCGGCTTTGTCTTTCAGTCCTTCCAGTTGCTGGACAGTCTGACCGCGCTGGAAAACGTGATGCTTCCGGCCGAACTGCGCGGAGATCGCACGGCCGCAGCCGACGCGCGGGTGTTGCTGGAAAAAGTCGGGTTGGGCGCCCGCACCCATCATTACCCGCGCCAGCTTTCGGGTGGTGAGCAGCAGCGGGTGGCCATCGCCCGGGCTTTTGCGTCGAACGCAAGTGTCCTGTTTGCGGATGAACCCACCGGCAATCTGGACACCGCGACCGGGGAGAGGGTGATCGAACTGTTGTTCGAGCTGAATCGTGAATTTGATACCACACTGATTCTGGTTACCCATGACGAACGACTGGCGCAGCGGTGTTCCCGCCGCCTGGTCATCAGTGGCGGGAAGCTGGTGCCATGAAGCCGCTGTTGATCTGGCGCATGGCCGCTCGCGACTGGCGGTCGGGAGAACTGGTGCTGCTGGTGGCAGCGCTCGTCATCGCAGTTGGCACGGTGACCGCCATCAGCCTGTTTGTGGACCGGCTCCACAACGCGCTGCTCGACGAATCAACGCACATGCTGGCCGCTGACCGCTACATATCCAGCTCCGACCCTGTGCCCGCGAGCTTCGGCATCACCGCGCGTGAACGTGGTCTGACCACATCGGAGGTCATGGTGTTTCCGTCGATGGTGTTTGCCGACGGGGAGGCCGGTGAAAGGAACCAACTGGTCAGCGTCAAGGCTGCCAGCACCGGGTATCCGCTGCGAGGCGAGCTGATCGTGGCCGATGCACCGTTTGTTCGTGGCACGCCCACGCGGGCGCTGCCGGGACCAGGCGAGGTTTGGCTCGATTCACGACTGTTTCCCGCGCTTGGTATCAAGCGTGGTGACCAGGTCGAAGTTGGCATGGCAGCTCTGAGGGTCACCCAGGTCCTGGTCAACGAGCCCGATCGAGGGGGCAGCTTTTTTGATATGGGGCCTCGCCTGCTGATGAATCTTGCCGATGTGCCAGCCACCGAGGTTGTTCAACCTGGCAGCCGTCTCAACTATCGTCTGCTGCTGGCCGGACCGGAATCCACGCTGGAAGCACTCAAGGAAGAGTTGCCGCTGGCGGCGGGACATCGGTGGGTCGGCATTCGTGATGCCAGTCCCCGGGTAGGTAATGCGCTTGATCGTGCCGAGAGTTTTCTGCTGCTCGGCGGGTTGCTGGGTGTTCTGCTCGCAGGTGTCGCCGTGGCGCTGTCGGCACATCGTTATGCAAAGCGGCACTATGACCACGTCGGCGTCTTGAAAACGTTGGGCGCGACCCCGTCTGCAATCGCGCGTGGTTATCTCGGACTGCTGCTGATTGTTGGTGGTATCGCGATTTTCATCGGACTCCTGGCAGGCGGCGCTTTGCATTTTGCCATCGTTGGCGCGCTGGGAGCCCTGCTGACGGTCGAACTGCCTGCTCCTGGCGTGCGACCGTTTGTTGTGGGTGCGCTGACGGGGCTGGTCTGTACGCTCGCGTTTGCTCTACCGCCCCTGATTCACCTGCGTGGTATCTCCCCCATGCGGGTGATTCGCCGCGATCTTGGTGGTACCGAGGTTTCACAGTGGATCACCTATGGTGCAGCCATCGCGGGCAGTCTTGGCCTGCTGGTGTGGTACACGCAGAGTCTGATGCTGACGCTCTGGACCCTGCTTGGCAGTGTGGGTGTCCTGCTGCTGTTCGGCGCATTGGCGCTGCTGTTGTTGCGTGGCAGCCGACTGGTCGGCATGCAGGCAACCAGCCTGTGGCGTCTGGCACTTGCCGGGTTGCAGAGGCGTCGTCGGGAAAATGTTGCCCAGATCCTGATCTTTGGCCTGGCCATCATGCTCCTGGCAGTGCTCACACTGCTGCGTACTGCGTTGCTGGATGACTGGCGAGCACAGATTCCGCCGGATACGCCGAATCACTTCGTCATGAACATCACGCCGGAAGAGCGCCCGGAGATCGATCGGATGATCGATGCAACCAGTGACCGAAGAGGGGGCAGCTTCCCCATCGTCCGTGGCCGGGTCACAGCCCTCAACGACGTGTTGGCAACGCAGATTGACGAGAAGCGCGAGTCGGGTGGAGACGATCAGTCCACACGCCTGGGCAGCGAGCGCAACCTCACCTGGGCCACGGAGATGCCAAAGGACAATGAACTCACGGCGGGAACGTGGTGGGCCGCCGATGAACAGCGGACGCTGGTCAGTCTCGAGACGGACTACGCGAGGGAATTCGGAATCGTGGTTGGTGACCAACTGGTTTTCGACGTCGCCGGCAGTTCAGTCAGTGCCGAGGTGGCATCGCTGCGCAAACTGGACTGGGAAAGCATGCAACCCAATTTTTTCATCATCTTCTCACCGGCGGTGCTGGAGGGTTATCCGGCCACCTACATGACCTCGTTTCACCTGACACGGGATCGCAAGCCGTTTCTGAATGAACTGCTGTCAAGATTCCCGACCATCACGGTACTTGAGGTCGATGCCATCATCGAGCAGGTACAACGTATTGTCGACCGGGTGACCCAGGCGGTGGAGCTGATTCTCGCATTGGTACTCGCCTCGGGCTGCCTCGTACTGCTGGCAAGCATTCAGGCAAGTCGGGATGCCCGCGAGGCAGAACATGCACTGATTCGTGCACTGGGGGGTACCCAACGTCTGATTCGAGGGGCACTCACCATCGAGTTTGCGGTGCTTGGCGGCATGGCGGGCCTGGTCGCCGTGTTTGGAGCTGAAATTACCGTCGCAGTGCTGCACCTGCAGGTGTTCCAGCTGCCGGTCACCCTGCATCCCGCTCTGTGGATTCTCGCGCCACTGGCCGGAGCGGTGCTGATCGGTGGCGTTGGCCTGATCGGCACCCAGCGGTTGGTCGCCACTCCGCCGATGCTGGTCCTGCGTGGCAATGCGTCATGATCCTGCCGCTTGGACATACGTTGGAGACGTTCATTTGACGCGTTGATTTGCTGCGAAAAACTCCATGCAAATCAAAGTGAACTGATCCGCGAATCACGCTTTCAAGGTTTGCGCCGGACCTTTGCCTGCAATAGCTTAGCGGCATGGCTCCCTCGCACCTACCTCTCCACAAGCGTCTGGACGCTGCTTGGTGGCATCAGCAGACCCGTGTTCGGGATTCACCGCTCTGGTGGTTGCTGGGCGCCGGTATTGCGTGGACGTTCGGGCTCATCCTCAGCGGCATGGCGCAGAACATCGAAATGAGCATCGCGCAGAACTCCGCTGCGGAAGTGAACGAAATTCTGAGAGAACGGATGGACGAGGCCAGGGTATTGCTGGGCGAATTGACCACCATCGTTCGTTTTCTCGACACTCTCGGTGTGGCAATCGTTGGCATTGCGCTGGTTCGTTACTTGCGCAGGGCAGCCCCCAAGTCCGTAGCCGACGTATCGCTGAGTTCACGGCTGTTCACCGAGTCGCCGTGTGCCATGGTCATTTCCGATCTGGCGGACGTGATCCTGGATGTGAATCCTGCCTACGAACGACTCACAGGCTATCGCCGGGATGAAGTGGTCGGCATGCCCCTGACCTTCAATCATGCGGATCGGTTCGACGATGAATCCATTGCGCGCATGCACCGCCGTCTGACGCAGCAGGGTGCATGGGACGGACAGTTCTGGTTGCGCAGCCGCTCGGGCGAAGCGTTTTCGGACAAGGTCGTTCGCAAGGTCTTCCACAACGGGCAAACGGGAACACAGTGTCTGCTGACGGTTTCGCAGGACTCTGCGGGCAGCGAGGAAGAAAAGCGGTTGATGATCTGGCAGGCGCATCACGACACGCTGACCAAGCTCCCCAATCGCAATCTGTTCCAGGAACGCTTTACACGCGTCCTGATGAATCTGAAACCGGGCAGCCGTGGTGCCGTGCTCAGCATCGATCTGGACGATTTCAAGATCTTCAACGACTCGTTTGGCGCAGCCAAAGGTGATCACCTGCTGACCCAGGCAGCATTCCGCATTGTCACTGCCGTGCAGGAAGCCGATACCGTTGCGCGGATGGCCGGTGATCACTTTGCGGTTCTGGTGGAGAAGATCGAGGACTACGCCGAAGCCGAACGTCTGGCTCGAGCCATCCTTGAGCAGATCAATCTCCCGTATCTGGAAGAAGGACAGGAGGTGACACTGACGGCCAGCATCGGCATCTGTGTCTTCCCCGACGACGGCACCGAGTGTGGTGAGCTGTTGCAGCGGGCAGACGCCGCACAGGCCCGAATCAAGGTCAGGGGCGGCAACGGATTCGCGTTTTTCGAAACGGCGATGAACCAGGAAGCCCAACAGCGCCTGGAGCTGGTTTCGGCGTTGCGCAAGGCCATTCGTGAAGACCAGTTGCTGCTGCACTTCCAGCCCCTGGTCGATTTGCGGGATGGCAGTGTCACGGGGGCAGAGGCACTGGTGCGCTGGCAGCACCCGGAGCGCGGGCTGATTCCGCCTGGTGTGTTCATACCGGTTGCTGAAGAGTCCGGACTCATCGTTGAACTGGGTGCCTGGGTCATTCAACGGGTGGGTCGTTACATGCGGGAATGCAACGACCCCGCACTGCGCGGACTGCGCATCTCGGTCAACGTCAGTGCAGCCCAGTTGCAGGATGAGCCGACACGCGCAAGCCTTATCGAGCTGCTCAAGGCCGAGGACGCGCACCGGTTGACGCTCGAGATCACGGAAAGTGCGCTGGTGGCAGACCGGGATGGTGTGCACCAGTTTCTCAACACGGCCAGCAGTCTTGGCTACCGGACAGCACTGGATGACTTCGGAACCGGCTTTTCCTCGCTGAGCTACCTGCGCGACTTCCACTTCGACGTGTTGAAGGTCGACAAGTCGTTTGTTGACAACCTCCAGGACACCAGGCACTTCGGTCTGGTGGCTGCCATCGTCTCGATGGGTCGCATCCTCGGCATGCAGGTGGTTGCCGAAGGGGTGGAGGAGGAATCCCAGGTCCGCAAGCTGCGTCAGATCGGCTGTGACTACGCTCAGGGTTATTACTACGCCAGGCCGCTGCCGTTCGACAATTTTCTGGAGTTCCTCTCACCGAGCTCCTTGCGTCAGGTTTCCTGAACCGGTCGGCGGATGAGTCGACGTTGCACCCGGAACCTTCAGGCGGTACAAAGGCGACCCTTCCAGTGCCGCAGTGCCCACCGTGTCAAACACCCAGGAACCAATCCAGTTTTTCGACCCGGATGAGCCGGTAGCCGCCGCGTCTGACAGCCCGGGCCGTGACTCCCGCAGGACCGGACTCGAAATGAACAAGCTGACCAAGCGCCTGCGCCGCCTGGTCGGCCAGGCGGTGGTTGACTACGGCATGATCGACGATGGCGATCTGGTGATGGTCTGCCTGTCGGGTGGCAAGGACTCCTACACCATGCTCGAGATGCTGATGTCGCTGCAGCGCAACGCACCCATCCGCTTTGAATTGCTGGCGGTCAATCTCGATCAGAAACAACCGGGGTTTCCGCAGGACGTGCTGCCGGAATGGCTCGGCACCCTTGGCGTATCCTTCGAAATTCTGGAAGAGGATACCTACAGCATCGTCAAGGCGAGTACACCCGAAGGCAAGATCACCTGTCCGATCTGTTCCCGCCTGCGGCGTGGCATTCTCTATTCCCATGCGGTCAGGCGCGGTGCCAACAAGATTGCCCTGGGACACCATCTGGATGACGTGGTCGAAACGCTGTTTCTCAACATGTTTCATGGCAGCAAACTGAAAGCCATGCCGCCGAAGCTGAAGAGCGACGATGGACGCAATGTCGTGATCCGGCCGCTCTACTACTGCCGGGAGGCAGACATCGAACGTTACTCGCTGGCACGTTTGCATCCCATCATTCCCTGCAACCTCTGTGGTTCGCAGGAAAACCTGCAACGCCAGAAGCTTGGGCAGATGCTGCGTGAGTGGGATCGGCAGTACCCTGGTCGGGTCGAGAATATTGCGCGTTCGCTGGCCAACGTTGCACCATCCCATCTTGGCGATCGGCAGCTGTTCGAGTTTGGTGGCCTGAAAGCGGATCGCCTGCTGTCCTTGCTACCCCTGGATGCGAAGGATTGAAGGTGGCCACAAACCGGTCGTGTGCGATGATCGCCTGTCCCGAACCGGAGCTGTTTGCATGACCCCTGAACGACCTGTCATCGATCCCGCGGTCTTCACAAGCGCGGACTTTGCAGCAAACCCCTACCCGGTGCTCAAGCAGTTGCGTGATCACTACCCTGTCTGGCGCAATCCGGTCACCGGGGTCTGGATGATCACGCGTTACGATGATGTGGTCGCGGCGTTTGCCGACAACCAGAACTATTCTGCTTCGCCCAACGGCGAGAGCATTGGCGGTGTGTTCGGGCCGACCCTGATGGAGTACGACGGCGACGAACACAGCAAGCTGCGCAACATCGTCGCTCCGCAGTTTGTCGGCATGAAACTCAAGAGCCTGCTGCCGGTCGTGACACGCAATGCCATGGCGCTGATCGGGAAATTCACCGAGCAGCATGCACGAAGGATTGCCAACGATGCTGCAGGTCGTGGCGAGATCGACATCGTGGATGACTTTGCGACCAGGCTGCCCCTGAACGTCATCCTGGATGTGCTGAACCTGCCGCAGGAAGCACACCAGATGTTCCACCAGTGGTATCCGGCGATGATGAACGGCATCAACGGTGGGCCGGAGTTGCGCAGGCTTGGAGTCAAGGCCAATGCCGAGTACCACGCCTATCTGGATCCGCTGATCGATGCACGCTCTGCCGATCCCGGTGACGATCTGTTGTCGCGTCTGGCGGTAGCGGAGGTGAATGGCGAACGCATGACCAAGCAGGAGATCAAGTCATTTGCCAGCCTGATCCTGGTTGCCGGCGCGGAAACCACGGACAAGGCGATCGCCAACCTCTGGTACCAGTTGCTGGCCAATCCCGAGCAATGGCGGGCAGTGCGGGAAAACCCGGAACTGCTGGACCAGGCGTTTTCGGAAATGATGCGCATTCATCCACCCGCTGCAGCCCAGATGCGAAAGACCATCCACGATGTGACGCTGCATGGCGAGACCATTCGGCCGGTTCCTACGTGAGTCTGTCAATCTATGGCGCCAACCGGGATGAACGTGTGTTCAAGGACCCGGACACTTTCAACATCTTTCGTGATGACCTGTATCTGGGTCGGGAGATGCGAGGTGGCATCCAGCAGGCCGGGCGCAGTGGTCACCTGGGTTTTGGATTGGGAAAACACTTCTGCGCCGGATATCAGCTGGCCAGGGCAGAAACGGTCATCGGTACCCGCCTGCTCATGGAGGTGATTCGCAACCCGCGGTTCAAGCGGGGCAGCCAGCCGACGCCGATTGCGATACGCATCCAGCCCTGGCACCTGCCGCTGGAATTTGATGTCGCGTGAGTTGAATTGTCAAAACGGAGGTGGGTCATGAGCAGATGGACGATGTGGTTACCCCTGCTGTCGGTGCTGCTGGTAACCGGGTGTACGCAGGAAACCCAGAACCGCATCGGGCGTGGCATACAGAACTGGACGGGCACCAACGGTGTGCTCGACGTTTATGCTGGCGAAAAGCTGGTGATGCGGTTCATCGAGATCGACAAACTCACCACCGCCGACGCGACCATGGGCGATGAAGCGCGCCCGTATCGTTACGGGTACGGCATCGTGGACCTCAACTTCAATCACCAGAAGGATGCCGGTGAAAAGAAGGTGTATTTCGAGGTGAGTGACTATTCAACGCAGTATGTTTTTTATGAAAACTATCTCTGACCCGACCCAGACCCGAGTTCCAGGAGCAAGCCTCGATGAGCCCGATTCGCCATCCGATCTTCCAGTACGCCTATGTTGTCGATGACATCGAAGCGGCGTGCCACCAATGGCATGCGCTGACCGGAGCCGGGCCGTTTTTTGTTTCTCCCCACCATGTCAGCCCGCAGCACTTTCATCGTGGCGAACCATCACGGGCCGATCTGAGCTATGCCTTTGGGCAGGCTGGGCCCGCGCATATCCAGCTCATCCAGCAGCATAACGATGCGCCGTCCGTGTATCGCGAGATGGTCGCGGCGGGCAGTCTCGGCTTTCATCACGTTGCGATTCTGCCAGCCGATTTCGACGCCGAGTACAGTCGTTACGAAGCAGCCGGATTTCCTGCCGTCACCACGCTGGTTTCCGCGGCGCGCGTGGCCTACATGGATACCCGGAAGGTACTGGGCTGCTTTGTCGAACTGTACGAAGACAATGCCCCTCTCAGGGCCACATTTGCCCGCTGGAAAGCGATTCACGATGAGTGGGACGGTGTGACTGATCCGGTGCGCTTCTCCTGAGTCGGTGGATGGCCAGAATCGCTGCGTTCTTTTTCTCTCATTTTGTTCATAGCCAGAGGACATGACATGAATGCACTCGCATTGCCCATGGAAATTACGGGTCGGGTCCTGCTGGGACTGTATTTCCTCCTGCCTGGCATCATGAAGATCACCGGCTTCGACGGCATGGTTGCCTACATGACCCAGCATGGGGTACCGCTGACCGTACCGCTGCTGGTTCTGACGACCCTCCTGCAGGTAGGCGGTGGCGTGTCACTGATCATGGGATGGCAGACACGACTCTTTGCATTCCTGCTTGCCGGACTCACTGTCGTGATCTGTCTGTACATGCATGATTTCTGGAATGTCTATGAAGGGACCAGTCAGCAACACGAGATGCAGAACTTCATCAAGAATCTAGGCATCGTTGCCGGGCTTTTGTTGCTGGCCGCGCACGGCGCATCTCGCTGGTCCCTGGACGCGAAGGCTGGTCGGGACTGACAGGGTCGGTGGCTGAAAGGCTGGCGTGCGCCGCGCCGTTATCGGTTTGCCGCTTCGATGTCCGATGAACGAAGGGGTACTTCGTTGCTGGCCAGTTTTTCGGCAGATTCCAGCACTTCAGTCAAGGCAACCTCGAAACTCTGCACCAGACCGACCAGGGATACGCCGTCATCTCCCTGCTGGGACGCAACCAATGCAAGTTCGAGCGCCTTGGCAGCTTCCTGCAGTCGTGCTGCACCAAAGCTGCCGGCAACTCCCCGCAGGTTATGCGCCAGCCGCTCAGCCTCCTCGAGTTTGCGCTGCGCAATGTGTGACCGCATCTTGGCAGCGGCATCCGAATAGTAACGACCGAAGTCGCCCATCAGTTTGACAAGCAGTCGCACGTTTTCATTGTGTGCCTTGATCGCCTTGCCCAGATCGATGCCCGGTACGCGGGTGGCGGCAAATGCCAGGCTGCTCTCGGCCGCCTCTTCTGCGGTGGGATCGCTTGATCGCCGGCCGAGATTGACATCTTCCGGGGCTGGCAGATGCAGGGAAATTTCGTGGAGCAATGTTTCGAAGTCGATTGGTTTGGTGACATAACCGTTGCAGCCAGCGGCGAGCATTCGCGTCCGTCGATCTGCGAGTGCATCAGCAGACACGGCAATGATGGGAACCGTCAGGCCCTGCTCACGGATCACCTGCGTTGCCTGCATCCCATCCAGCTCGGGCATGTGCACGTCCATGAGGACGATGTCGTATTCATTTTCGGTGATGCGGGCGATGGCCTCACGACCGTTGACGGCGATGTCGACGTAGGCGCCCATGCGGCGCAGGAACTCCAGCGCGAGTTGCTGGTTGATCGGATTGTCTTCTGCTACCAGGATGCGTCTTCCTCGCAGATATCCACTTCCCAGACGGCCCTTGCGTTCGGCCGGGACCAGCATCGATTCGGTGTCCGGTCTGGTCACACGAAGCGAGAAAGTGAAGGTGCTGCCGCGGCCAGGTTCGGAGTCGACCAGCAGCGTGCCACCCATCAGTTCAACGAGACGCTTGCAGATTGTCAGGCCGAGGCCGGTGCCGCCATAACGACGGGTAGTGGAGGTTTCTGCCTGTTCGAACGACTCGAACAACCTGGCCTGTTGGCCGTGATCAATCCCGATACCGCTGTCTGTAACGGCTATCTCGAGTTCAAATGCGGTTGCTGCGGATACCGAAGGTGAAGGTGAGCGAACCCGGGTCGATAACGAAATGCCGCCACGCTCGGTGAACTTGATGGCATTGCCGACAAGGTTGACCAGCACCTGACGCAATCGCAGCCCATCACCAACCACCACGCCACTGGCGGGATACAACGGGTGTTCCTTGAATGTGGACTGGATCTGAAAGTCCAGGCGCTTGCGGCGCAGATCGGTCCTGAACAGGCGGCCGACTTCTTCCAGCACGTCGTCAGGGCTGAATGGCCTTTCTTCCAGAGTCAGCTTGCCGGCTTCGATCTTGGAAAAGTCCAGCACGTCGGAAACCAGCGACAGCAGACTTTCCCCGGCATCGCGGATGCTGGTGAGGTACTCGTGCTGCTTTCGGTCAAGCTCGGTTTCCAGCGCCAGTCGCGAGAAACCGACGATGGCGTTCATCGGTGTGCGGATCTCGTGGCTCATGTTGGCGAGAAACTCGCTCTTGGCCAACGTGGCTGCCTCGGCGATCTGCAACTGTCGGTCAGCCTCCGCGCGCTCGATGCGTTCGGTGATATCGATGACGGATCCATCGACGAAGTTGCCTTCATCTTCGCTCTCGGTCAGCCGCGCGGTCAGCGCCATCCAGAAGACGCGGCCATCCGCAGCCACCGTCTCGGCTTCAAATCCGTTGACCAGCTTCTGCTCGTCAAGTTCCGAGAGAAAGTGCTGGGCTGCATCGCTGCGCAGGAAAATGCGATCGATCAGGTCCCGGTATTCGCTCATCAGAGCCGGCACGGTGGAAAAACCGTACAGGCGCGCAAAGGTTGGATTGGCACTGACCAGCTGGCCTTCCCCGTTCACCCTGAACAGACCCTCGATCGCATTGTCGTACAACGCGCGGTATTGATCGCGAGTGGCCTGCAGGTCGGCGTACAGACGCGCGTTTTCGATCGAGATGGCCGCTTGCGATGCAAGCAGGTTCAGGACTTCCACACGCTGTGTAGTGAACACACCTGTCAGCCAACGGTGTTCGACATAGATTGCGCCGGTGAGTTCGCCCCGATGCAGGATGGGCAGGCAAAGGACGGACAGCGGATTGCAACGTTGAACATAGGGGTCACGACCAAAGACCTCATCACGACCTGCATCCTTGAGGACCAGTGGTTCTTTGGTCCGGGCGACAAACTGGATGATGCCTGATGGCACGTCATCACTGGTGTCAAAGGGCTCGGGAGGAATGCAGCGCCGCGAGACTCCGCCGTCGACAGCGACCACCGCCTCGACGTGCAGTTTGCCATCCTGGTTCAACAGCATGCAGGCCTTCTGTGCGCCAGCATGTTCGAGCACCAGACGCAGCAGTTTCGACAGCACGCGTTCCAGCATGATCTCGCCGGAGATGGTCTGTGCCGCACGCAGGACTGTCGTGGTGTCGATCAGTCGAGCCGAGTAGTCGACTGTCTCGATACTGGCAGTCGCCGTGTGCAGATCGCGAATGGTCAGATCAACCAGATCACCGACCGACAGCGAGCCTTCGGCGCGGTGATCCGCCGCTTCATGCAGCCAGCCCGGGAAATCCCGCTCCAGTTCCGCTGCCTTGGCGACTGCTCCCCAGCGCTGCCAGGCCAGATACGCGTTGCGGATGAACAATCGGGCGAAGTCGGTGCGACCGCGATCTTCACAGGCGCGGGCTGCAAGCTCGTAGGCCAGCGCTTCATCTGCGGCCAGTCCAGCGCGTCGGGCTTCTTCTGCTGCCTTTTCCCAGGCTTCGAGGGCTGCAGAAGTCTTCCCTTCGAACCACGCCAGTTCTGCTTCGACCAGGAATCGCTTGCTGCTGGCCAACCGACAGCCGTTCCGTTGGGCACGGTCGAGTGACTGCAGGTGACGGCGTGCAATCCGTCCAGCGTCGGCATCCTTGTTGCGCAATCTGACGATTGACGCGCACAGTTGATGAATCATGAGCAGCGGAGAACTGGCCAGTGCCTGCACGTGTTGTTCGGCAAGTGCCAGGGTCGCCGCGGCACCCTTGAAATCGTTGAACATCACGGCGTACCAGGTACGCAGCACATACACGACAGCAAAGGCAAAGACATCGCTCGGATTGTTGATTGGCAATTGAGTCGCGTCGCTGGCCTGCGATTCATCCGCTTCACCCAGCAGGCTGCCGATGATGCGCTGGATGAAGCTGGCGAGGTTCATGCCAGTGACGTTGCCGGGTTGCTCGAGTGGTTCGAGACTGGCGGCGAGTTCGCGGCGTAGTGTACTCATCTCTCGGGACTGCAGCAGACCGTTGATTCCGTAGAACACGCAGGCGGACGCTGCGCCTTCGAAATCACGGGCGCGGGTGGCGTGAATGATCTGGTTCGCCAGTGCCTTGAGGGAAACATCGAATGCCGGCGTCCAGGGATCTACCTGACCATGCAGCAGAATCAGGGATCGGACGGCCAGGCGGTCATCGACAAATCGATCCGCCAGCATCCGTGCATTGGTTGCCAGATGGGTTGCGAGTTCGATGTCATCGTCTTCGATTGCGATACTGGCGCGCTCGGCAAAGCAGTATCCCACCTCCGCGCTGTATCCCGACTGTCTGGCCCGTTGCAGAACATCCTCGGCAAACCGGCGATTACCCGGTGCCCGCATGAGTCGATTGGCATGCAGCAGGTCACACACGAGGCGGAAGACGTGCTGTATCCGTGCGTCGGTCAACACTTCTGCCTGTTGCAGTGAGAAGGTCTCGAAGCCTGCCAGCCGCGGTTCCTTTGCCCAGCGGGCAGCCTGAATGCGCAAACTGCTCCATGGACGGTAGAGAGGCGTGTGCCTGAGTTCCAGCAAGTGGGTCAGCGCAAGTTGCCTGGCCTGGACCAGATCATTGCGCATCAGCGCTGCCCGTACCCCCATCTCGCGCAACGCGCTGGTGACCGGTAGTCCAGGACGAAGGAGGTGTTCGAGCTGTTCCAGATCGCCGCACAGGAACGCAGCTTCTGCTGCGGTATCCACAAGTTCCCGATGGGTTATGCCGTTCCGGTCTTTGTCTGGCAGGAGCAGGAGTCCGGTTCTTGCCCCCTTGTAAGCCTGCTGGTATCGGGCACTTTCAAGCTGCAGGCGCGCAGTGGCCAGATTGAGTTCGGCGAGTTCGCGGCGATCGGTGTCGGTGTCGGCGATGGGGTCGCAGGCTGCATTGAGGTGAGCCGTGATCTGCGGCAGCGTGTTTTCACCTGCAGACGGATGTGCACGATACCACTGCGCGATCCGTCGATGGTTGTGCCGACGCCGCTCTTCCGGGTTGCTGCCATAGATGATGGCGCGTACACGAGGGTGCGAAAAACTGTAGTGCGTGCCATCTGAATGGAGTAGCCCCTCGGTGATTGCACTACGCAGCGAAGCTGCAGAACCGTTCACCGATTCCGAGTTCAACTCACTCAACATGGCCACATCAAATTGCAGGTCGATACACGCAGCGAGAGCCAGCACCTGGCGGGTAGCCGGCTCCAGTCCCTGGAACTGGATCTCCACCCGCTCGCTGGTGCTGTGCGAAAAGTAGTGGGCGCGGATGGTCTCGATGTTCCAGGTCCACTGTCCCGTGGTTTCTTCGCGATGGATCAATCCCTGACTGTGCAGTTCAAGGATCAGGGCGATCAGATGTGAGGGCAGGCCATCGGTCTTGGCGTGGAGTTCGCTGGCCAGTTCCCGGACCCTCGCCTGACTGTGCCCGAGCATGTCGGCCAGCAGGTTGCGGATACTGCCCTTGTGCAGATTCTGCAGGATTTCATGATGGGTCTTGGTCGCGATCTTGGGTTGATCAAACGCAGGTAGCACTGCACTTTCTGCGCAGCACACCAGCAGGACATGACGAAGGCGGATGGTGGTTTCGAGCAACCCCTGCAGCCGCTCCGCTGTCAGCAGATCGATACCATGCACGACCAGGCAACAGACTCGCGGCGTCAGCTCGGCAAAGAACTCGGCAACCCCGTCCTGCCAGGCACCACGTTCTCCGTCGTGGCCGACAAGACTTGCCAGTTCCGGGAAACCGCGCGCCAGTGCCTGCAAACCTTCGCTGTGCCGGGCTGCGATGTTCTCGACCAGTTGCTGGCTCTGTGGGTCCGCACCTGAAAGCAGTTGTCTGAGGAACGATCTCAACAAGCTGGTCCACAGAATTCGATCGGTGGCGGAATCGGTGGCGTGGAAACCTGCAACCAGTGCGCCGGCCTGTTTGGCTTCGTGTGTCAGTGCCTCCAGGAGTGCTGCCTTGCCCATGCCTTCCCCGCCGGTCGCGAGGTAAAACAGTGATTCACCGCTCTGGCATCGTTCAATCATTTCCGCAAAGCTTGCGAACGCGGTTTCACGGCCATACAGCTTGCGCGGTATAGACAGCTGGCTGGGCGAGTCGGTCGCACCGAGGCGAAAGACGGTGGCATTACCCTGTCGTATCCCGGCCCGCAGATCGTCGGCCACACTGGCGCCACTCTGATAACGGGCTTCCGGCTGTTTGGCCAGCAGTTTCCCGGTCAAGTCGGAGAGCCAGCCCGGTATGTCCGGGGCAATGGATTTCAGCGCTTCCGGCGTACTTGCGATATGCGCATGTATCAACTCGAGTGGATCATTCTTGACAAACGGTGGGCGTCCGCCAAACAGTTCATACAGCGTGGCACCGAGCGAATACAGGTCGGTGCGGTAGTCCACCACCCGGTTGACCCGGCCAGTCTGTTCCGGAGCGATGTAGGGCAAGGTGCCCGACAGGCTGCTGCTGATCTCCGCGCTCTGGTTTTCCCTTGGGGCCAGAGTGGCCAGGCCAAAGTCGATCAACCACACCTGCTGATCGTTCCGCTGCAGGTTGACGATGATGTTGCCAGGGTTCAGATCACGATGAATGACACCTTCATCGTGAATCGACTGGATCGCATCGGCCAGCTGGATCGCGATTTGCACACGATTCTCGAAGCTGAGGTTCTGCTGGCGTTCGAGTTCGCGCAACGACTCGCCACCAACGTCCTCGTAGCGAATCGAGTAGTCCGATTCGTCAAAACTGGTGGCCCGGCAGACAAACGGACTGGTCAGCGACTGATTGATATGGAATTCATGCTGGTAGCGCGCGATCGCGTTGGGAGTACGCGCTTCCGGCTGCAGGGTCTTGATGATGAACGAGTGTCCACCGTGCTCCCGCCGGTGCACGGTGGTCGTGGCACTCCCGTAGATTCTTCCCGTCGCGGTCAAACCACTTCTGGAGTAAAGAGGTACCCGGTGCCGTGGATGGTGGCGATGATCTTCGCGCTGGCTGCGCGCTCACCCAGCTTCTTTCGCAGCTGTCCGACCAGCACATCGATGTAACGGTCATCGGGGAACCATTCCCGATTGCGGATCCGGTTCATCAACTGATCCCGGTTCATCACCTCACCCGCTTTTTCCATGAAGGCCAGCAGGAGTTGATACTCGCCGGCAGACAGCTGACAGGCTTCGCCATCGGGGTCAACGATCTCTCGCTTGTTCAGATCGAGCATGAAGCCCGCGAAGGTACGTGTATGGCCCTTGCGCTTCTGACTTTGCTGGATGTGTACCCGGCGTATGAGATTGCGTGAGCGGCTGAGCAACTCACGAGGATCAAAAGGTTTGGTCACATAGTCATCGGCGCCCGATTCGAGGCCGAGAATGCGGTCAATCTGTTCGTTCTTGCTGGTCACCAGGATGATTCCGATGTCGGAATGCGCACGCACCTCGCGAGTCAGCGTCAATCCATCCTTGCCTGGCAACTTGATGTCCAGGAGCACGAGAATGACGTCCGTATCACGGATGAGTCTGTGCACTTCGTCACCGCTGCCGGTGGACGAAACACGAAAGCCTTCATCTTCAAAATACGAGACGAGTTGTTCGCGAGTGATCGGTTCGTCTTCGACGACCAGTATGTGATCCTGTTCAGCCATGGTTCCCTATCCGGTTGGAACAAAGTGACGGGTTCAGCGGCACCGCATTTCCGCCTGGGCAGCAAGCTCGGCTGCAAAAGGCAACGGACCGCGTGTCGTCATGCCAGAGTTATGCATGGATTGTCCTTTGAATTCAACGGGAACGCATCCACCACGTGCACTCAGTCACGTTCGGGCCGGGAGTGCAGTGCAGCGGGTGATGCGGGGTGTGCCCAGGAGGCATCCGCCTGTCAGACTTCAGCCAGAACCCATGTAGGCTCGAACGTTGCGCATTTCCCTGAGCCAGTGGACTCTGGACGGACCCTGCTGGAAATTCCGGTGGTGGTATGCCGGAAACGGCGATGGCAGTGACAACCATGGTGGCGGCACAAGGCACCGGGATGAACATGAAATGAAAATTGAATTCGATTCGATCTCGCCGGAAGCGCTGCAAGGGGTGATCGAGAACTTTGTGTTGCAGGAAGGAACCGACTATGGCGAACGGGAATGGTCGCTCATGCAGAAATGCGAGCATGTGCGCAGGCAGCTGCAGCGGGGCGAAGCACGGATAGACTTCGATCCGGTCGCCCAAACGATCCACATTCTGCCAGCTTCAACCGATAGACAGGTTAGATGACAAATTACCTGGCCCTGAAGAGGTATGTTGGTTGACGCGTTTCGTTGACTATCCCGCGTCAACAAACTTGGAATTCGAGCGGTACAGTGCCCCGGGATTGCCGTCTGGTATCGGTGGTACTCGATCCCATGCAGGAGGGGACGCACTGTGCTTCGCGGCCCGTGCAGGGTGCACACGGTACTTCGTGCGGTGATCCCAACAGGCGCTCCTGCCGGGCCGCCCGATTCCACTGCAAATGCGAGCTGTGTCGATCACCTTGTCTGAGCAGACAGGGTGGAACGATCCTTCGATCGCGGCGCTCCGCCACCAGGTGCCGGATTTCCCTGGCATCAGACGATGCCGCGCAAATCTGACCGCCACGCTTCCCCTGAACCTGTCTTCGTTCTGAATCAGGTGACGGTGCGGGTGCCAATCGCAAAACCTCGGCGGCAGTGGAATCCATGTCATCAGGTTTTCTGCGACCATAGGGTGATGGATACAAGGTCGGCACACTTCACCAAGGAGGAACCATGTTCAAAAAAGGCATGAGCGGCGCTGGCAACGCGGGATCGGGACAATCCGGATGTCTCCGGCGCGCCTGCGGTGTTCTGGCCGTGCTGCTTGCCACGGGACTCAGCACGCCGCTACTTGCGCAGGTAGAACTGAAGACCTCGGTGAGCAAGGTTGTCATGGAGATGGATGGGGACAACCAACCGGTACGCCGACTGGTGGATGCATCCACTGTGGTGTCGGGGGATACGCTGCAGTATGTCATCAGCTTTTCCAACAGTGGCACCGATCTGGTGGACGCAGGCAGCATCGTGATCACCAATCCACTGCCACCGGATACCGTCTATATCGAAGGTACGGCACAAGGCAGCGGCACAGACATCACTTTCAGCGTCGATTCTGGTGAGACCTTTGGTCAGCCCGGTGAACTGAAAGTGACGAGGGATGGTGTAGAAACGGCGGCGCAGGCAGCTGACTACACGACCATACGCTGGGCTTTCAAAGAAGCGCTCGAAGCCGGCAAGACAGGCGAGGTGACATTCAGTGTACATCTGAAGTGAGCCGCCGGGTTCAACAAGGTGATACACGCAACTCTGGCAGGCAGGAATCCTGCAGCAGTCTGGTTTGCATGCACAATCGCGCCGCAGACAAGTCGCCTGAAGGCGGTGAGCGGCATCCTGCACAGTCCGTATCGGTATCGCATCGCCTCCAGCTGACTCCGGGTTCGGCTTGCCCGGCTGGATCCCGTTCCGGGATGAAAAAACAGGGGGTGCAGATGCGGGTCAGGTCAACACGAGGGTGCCAACTGGTCGATCTTCTGTCCCGCAGGCTGCTGCGTCGGGTGAGGCTGCCGGTTGCCGTCAAGGTGATCCATTGAGTAAGGTGCCGTTCGCCCCCAGAGGTATCACCTGATGAAAAGTCTCCACCTGCAGATTGTTTCGACAATCCTGTTGGCTGCCGTAGCTGGCGCCACGGTGCCAACGCGCGTGTCTGCGGCAGAAACTGAAGGTGGCGCAGGCGAATCCGGCACGGAGCGGATCGAAGAAATTGTCGTGGTTGCCGGGTCACTGCAAGCCAAGGCGGGGCGAGGCACCTCCTTTTCGGCGCTCGACACAGCGGCTATCGATCGCATTCGACCGACCCACCCGGCCGAGGTGCTGTCGCAGATCCCCGGTGTCTGGATCACCAGAGGCTCCGGTCAGGAGCATCTGACCGCCATTCGTTCGGCAACCCTGACGGGCGCGGGTTCCTGCGGCGCTTTCCTGTTGCTTGAAGATGGCATCCCGATCCGTCCTACCGGCTTCTGCAACGTGAACAATCTCTTCGAAATGAACATCGAGCAGGCCAGTGCCGTCGAGGTCTGGCGTGGTCCGGGCAGCGCGGTGCTGGGTGGCAACGCGATGAAAGGTGCAATCAACGTCATTACCCGCATGCCCGATGCAACCCGGATTGGTGTGGAAGGCGGCTCCTACGGGCACGGTCAGATCCGAATGGAAAACCGGACGGAAGTGGGTGGCTTTGCCTGGGGGATCACCGCCAATGCGACGCGCTCGGATGGTTATCAGTCTCAGACAGGTCTGGAGCAGTACAAGCTGAATTCGGTGCTGGAAGGTTTGCTGGGTGAGTGGGAGATGCGCGCGACCTTATCCGGGACGGTGCTGCATCAGGAAACCGCCGGTTTTGTCGTGGGTACGGATGCCTACGAAGATGGTGTACTGCGACGATCGAATCCGAATCCGGAAGCGTTTCGGGATGCCTGGTCTGCACGCCTGGCCGTCCAGTTCAGCCGTGATGCATGGACCATCGTGCCCTATGCACGCCGCAGCCAGATGAACTTCATCCAGCATTTCCTGGTTGGCAAACCACTGGAGGACAACGATCAGACCAGTGCGGGCATGATCGTGGGGCATCGGTTCGAAGGCGACACCTTGGTGGTCAACAGCGGATTGCAGATCGAAGCCTTTCGTGGTGGCCTGCGCGAATTTCAGGAGGCACCCTCCATCGGCTCACCATTCATCGTCTCGACCAGACCACAGGGACTGCACTACGATTATGAAGTGGACGGGCGAAGTGCAGCCGGTTTTTATGATCTTGACCTGGCGATTGGAGAGCGCTGGCATCTGCTGCACAGCGGACGCGTGGAATGGCAGGAATTTGATTACGATAACAAGGCTCTGGACGGCAACACACGCGACGATGGCCAGCCTTGCGCACTGGGCAACTGTCTCTACACGCGGCCAGCCGATCGCAAGGACAGTTTCACCGATGTTGCCGGACGCCTGGGTGTTTCCGTCGATCTGTTTGCTGACCAGCAGCTCTTTTTCACCGTCGGCAGCGGGTTCCGTCCACCCCAGGCCGTGGAACTCTATCGTCTGCAATCCGGCCAGCAGGTTGCCGATCTGAACAGCGAGGAACTGCTGTCGGTGGAAGCGGGTTACCGATCAGGCTGGTTGCAGGCGGCAGCGTTTGCCGAGCGAACCCGGAACGTGATTCTGCGCGATTCCAGTGGGTTCAATATCAGCGAAGGACGCACCAAGTCCCACGGGATCGAACTGTCTTCAACGCTGGCCGCCGACCCCAGCGATTTTTCGGCTTCCCTTACCTGGGCGCGCCATCGGTATGATTTCAATCGGGCACTGGGCGGTGGAGAGACCATCAACAAGGGGGACGACGTGGATACCGCGCCCCGGTTCATGGGCTATCTGCGCTGGGGCTATCAGATCACCGAAAGCCTGCATCAGGAACTTGATCTCAACTGGGTGGACAAGTACTACACCAATGCCGACAACACCCGCCGTTATGAAGGCAACCTCGTCATGAACTGGCGTGGCGAATGGCAGGCCACACCTGAACTGCAGGTGTTTGCGCGAATCATCAACCTCACCAACGACCGCTATGCCGACCGGGCCGATTTTGCGTTTGGCAATGATCGTTATTTCATCGCCATGCCTCGCCAGTACTATCTCGGCGTGAACTACACTTTTGACTGATGAACGATTCCGCAATTCCTCCGGCCACCCGGGTCAACGGCAAGATCAACGCCCAGGTCGCTCCCCGCGGCACACTGGAGGTGCTGTCGCAACTCGAAGTAGCGGCGTTGACCAACACCGCGCATCGCATGGATCTCATGGACCTGTTCAGGCGTTGTGCGCTTGCGGTGCTCAACACCGGCAACGAAACGGACGATGCCAAAGCCCTGTTTGACGCCTACGCGGACTTCCGGATCGAAGTGGTTCGCCGTACACGTGGCCTCAAGCTGGTCATTCATGGCGCGCCGGCATCGGCCTTTGTTCGTGGCCGGATGGTTGAGGGTATTCGTGAGCACCTGTTTTCCGTGTTGCGGGACATCGTCTTCATCGGTACCGAGTTTTCCGACCTGCTGGCCGATGAGGATGCTGATTCGGAACTGCTGACGGATTCAGTATTCCAGATTCTCAAGCATGCCCGCGCTCTCGAACCCAACCAGCCGCCAAATCTGGTGGTTTGCTGGGGAGGGCACTCGATCAGTCGGGATGAATACGAGTACACCAAGGAAGTGGGTTATCACCTGGGTTTGCGAGCGCTCGATATCTGTACCGGATGTGGTCCTGGAGCCATGAAGGGACCCATGAAAGGTGCTGCCGTAGGACACGCCAAGCAGCGCATCCAGGAGGGCCGCTATATCGGCCTTTCGGAGCCCGGCATCATCGCGGCCGAGCCTCCCAATCCAATGGTGAATCGCCTGGTGGTCCTTCCGGATATCGAAAAGCGGCTGGAGGCCTTTGTACGCCTGGGGCATGCCATTCTCATCTTTCCAGGCGGTGTTGGCACGGCTGAGGAGATCTTCTACATCCTCGGCATAGTGACCGATCCCCGCAATGCGGGCCTGCCACTGCCGGTGGTGTTTACGGGGCCGCCCGGGAGCGAGAGTTATTTTGCAGAACTGGATCGTTTCCTGCGGCTGGCGATCGGCGATGACATCGCCAGTTACTATCGGATCATCATCGGCAATGCCGAGGCAGTGGGGGAGCACATGTCCGCATGCATGCGCAAGGTCCGCCAGCAGCGGCGACGTGACGGGGATGCCTACTACTTCAACTGGTTGCTGAAGATTCCCCGCGAGCAGCAGCGACCCTTCATCGTCAGTCATGAGAGCGTCGCCGCCTTGCGGCTCTCGCGCGATCTGCCCAGGCACGAACTGATCGCGGAACTTCGCCGGGCGTTTTCGGCGATTGTCACCGGCAACGTCAAGGAAAATGGCATTCGCATGATCGAAAAACACGGACCTTTCGAACTCAGCAGCCAGGGCGATCTGGTCGCCGCCCTGGATAACCTGCTGGCGCAGTTTGTCCGCCAGGGCCGAATGAAGCTGAGCGGTGAATACAAACCCTGTTACCGGGTGATTCCGCTCGACTGACCCTGCCTTCGTTGGCGCAGGTCCGTCGCCGCTGCGGCGACACAACCGGCGTTTGCTGGCGCACAGACTTGCCGTCGATTGCTTCCTTCAGCACCAGCACCCGCCAATCGGTTCCGTTACAATTCGGGCCATTCGATGTCTGAATTACCGACTTGTCCGTGCAACCACTTCCCAGACCACTCGTCACAGCGCTTCTGAGTGTCGAAGCCCTGACCTGCACCCGCGACCGAAGGGTGCTGTTCGAGGGCATGTCGGTGTGTCTTTCGGCCGGAGAGTGCGTGGAACTGCGCGGGCCCAACGGTAGTGGCAAGACGACGCTGTTGCGCACGCTGGCGGGACTTCTGCCCATGCAAGGCCAGCTTGTGGCGAGCACGAAGCTTGCCTATCTGGGTCACGCAAACGGACTGGCCGGCCCCTTGTCAGCGCTCGAAAACCTGCGCTGGTATGTCGGTCTGGGAGGCAGCGCAGCCGACGAACCGCGGATCCTCGCCGCACTGCGCAGGCTGGGGATAAGCGGGTTGTCCAGGCAACCGGTTGAGCGACTGTCGGCGGGACAACAACGTCGGGTCGCCCTGGCGCGCCTGTTGATGGGAGCCGCGCCGGTATGGTTGCTGGATGAGCCCTATACTGCCCTTGATTCGAGCGGCATCACCTGTGTTGATGGACTCCTGCGTGACCACGTTGCAGCCGGTGGCAGCGCACTCGTGGCCAGTCATGTGCCGATCGCTGCAGCGACCAGGATTGTTGAACTGTCGAACGAGTGTGCGCTGGCATGATGCATCTGCTGAGCGGCCAACTGTCCCGCGAATTCCTGCTGGTTTCAAGAGTCCGCACGGATGTACTGAATCCACTGATCTTCCTGTTGCTGTCGGTGACCTTGTTTGCACTGGCGCTTGAAGGTCGTCCGGAGATACTGAGGGTGCATGCACCTGCGGTGCTCTGGACCCTGGTCCTGCTCACCAACATGCTGGCGCTGGACGGCGTGTTTCGTCGCGATTTTGATGATGGTGTACTGGAACAACTGTTCCTGCAGGCCGACGCACCCTGGATTGCCATCCTTGGCAAACTTATTGTGCACTGGCTTGTCACAGGCTTTGCCATGGTCGTCTGCATACCCCTGTTTGGTCTTGCGCTGTATCTGCCGGCAGAGGTGCTGCCGGTCCTGATGCTGGCTCTGCTGCTCGGGACACCGACCATCACCTGCCTGGGTGCCATTGGCGCGGCGCTGACCGTTGGCCTGCGGCGTGGTGGTGCCATCCTTGCGCTGCTGGTGTTGCCACTGCTGATCCCGGTGCTCATCTTCGGGGTCAGTGCCGTGAATCGGGTGATGGATGGCGAGCCGGCACTCGCCGAGTTGTACTGGCTGGCTGCGCTCAGCCTGGCGAGCATTACTTCCGCGCCGTTTGCAGTCGGTTCAGCGCTGCGGATCAGCCTGGAGCAGTGACATGGGACCCCTGAAAACACTCTGGCATCGACTGGGCTCGCCTCGCTGGTTCTACGGCATGCTTGCGCCCTGGCAATTGGGCTTTGGCGTAGCGGCTCTGACGCTGTTGACCATTGGCACGACCTGGGGACTGGTGTTTGCACCGGCGGATTACCAGCAGGGTGAGAGCTTCCGTATCATCTACGTACATGTGCCGACCGTGATCCTTGCCCAGAGCGCCTATATGATGCTCGGTGTTGCCGGGTTTGTGCTGCTCGTCTGGCGGATGAAGATGGCGGATGTCGCCATGGTGGCCATCGTACCCTTTGGCATTGCGATCACGGTGCTGGGCCTGTTCACTGGCGCAGTCTGGGGGCGCCCGACCTGGGGCACCTGGTGGGAGTGGACCGATGCACGTCTGGTGTCGACCTTGATCCTGTTGTTCCTGTATTTCGGGCTGTACGCCTTGCGACAGGCCATTCCGAATGCAGAGTCTGCAGGGCGGGCCTGTGCGGTACTGGCAATCGTCGGTTTGATCAACATTCCCATCATCAAGTACTCGGTCGAATGGTGGACAACGCTGCACCAGGGCTCGACCTTTTCGGTAACGCGGGTGAGCATGCCGATGCAGATGTGGGCGCCACTGCTGGTCAACGTCGTTGGCATGTACTGTCTGTTTGGCTGGGTCATAACCCGGAGGATGCGCACAGAAGTGCTGCGGCGTGAGCGCGACACTGCCTGGGTCAACGACCTGTTCGGGAAGCGCCTGTGAATATTGAAGCCATCGCCGAGTGGGCGGCCATGGGCCGGCACGGTCTCTATGTCTGGCTGGCCTACGGCAGTTCGCTGGCAGTGCTCGTCGGGCTGGTTCTTGAATCCCGTTGGTCGGCAGCGCGCCTGACGCGGGAAATCGAGGCGGACATCGCTGCATACAAGGAGTCTGGTCAATCATGAACGCGGTTCGCAAACGTCGGCTGTTTCTGGTGCTCTTTCTCCTGCTCGGCAGTGGTGGAGCGATTGCGCTGGTGCTCAAGGGGCTGGGTGAAAACCTCAACATGTTTTATCTGCCGGATCAGGTGCAGGCGCGCGAGGCACCCATCGAGCAGAATATCCGGGCCGGGGGAATGGTGCTTGAAAACAGCTGGAAGCGGGAAGCGCTGGTGAGCCGTTTTGTGCTGACCGACCGAAAGGGTGCCGAGTTCACCGTGCAGTATGAAGGCATATTGCCGGACCTGTTCCGGGAAGGACAAGGTGTCATCGTTGAAGGACAACTGCAGACAGACGGCGTGTTTGTGGCGCGGGAAGTACTCGCCAAACACGATGAGAAGTACATGCCTCCGGAACTCGCCGACATCCACGTACCGGCGCCGGTCGAGACCCGCATGCCAGAATGATTCACATCGGGTCGACTTTTATCCTGCCATTGGCGCGACTCCGCCTTGGTACCATTTTTGTGTGGCACCACTTTTGTGTGGCACCACTGCGTCCAAAGGACAATTGTTGAATGAGCGTTGAACTCGGGCATTTTTCCATCATCCTGGCGTTTGTCCTGGCGATTGCCATGGCCCTGCTTGGCATAGGATCACGCAGCCGACTGCTGGCCGGGTCTGCGTATGTATTGCCGGTGCTGGTCGTTGGCCAGTTTGTTTTCAGTGCACTGGCCTTCGGTTTGCTGGTACTGGCGTTTGCTGAAGACAATTTCAGCGTCCGTTATGTCGCGCAGCATTCCAACTCGCTGTTGCCTGCAGCCTACAAGCTCAGTGCGACCTGGGGTGGGCACGAAGGTTCATTCCTGCTCTGGGTGCTGATCATGGCGGGCTGGATGCTGGCGGTGACACTGCGATCTGCCCACCTGCCGACGCTGTTCCGTCACACGGTCATCGGTGTCATGGCGCTGATGAATGTCGGCTTTCTGGCCTTCCTGATCTTCACCAGCAATCCGTTCGAGCGAAATGTGCCGTTTGTACCGGCGGATGGCGCGGATCTCAATCCGCTGTTGCAGGATTTTGGTCTGATCATTCATCCGCCCATGCTCTACGTCGGTTACGTGGGATTTTCCGTGGCCTTCGCATTTGCCATTGCGGCGTTGATATCCGGCCGGCTGGATACCGCCTGGGCGCGGTGGTCGCGCCCCTGGACCAACATGGCCTGGGCATTTCTGACGGTGGGTATTGCGCTGGGTAGCTGGTGGGCCTATTACGAACTCGGCTGGGGAGGCTGGTGGTTCTGGGACCCGGTGGAAAATGCCTCATTCATGCCCTGGCTTGCGGGCACTGCACTGGTTCACTCTCTCGCTGCCACGGAAAAACGCGGTGTGTTCAAAAGCTGGACCCTGCTGCTCGCCATCGTTGCCTTTTCACTGTCCCTGCTCGGCGCCTTCATCGTCCGGTCAGGTGTGCTGACCTCGGTGCATGCGTTTGCAGTGGATCCTGAACGTGGTGTGTTCATCCTGGCGTTCCTGGTGCTTGTGGTCGGGGGGTCGTTCACGCTGTACGGCGTGCGGGCCTGGCAGCTGAAATCGCGCACCACCTTCACCTGGTTCAGCCGGGACGCGTTCATCCTGCAGAACAACATCATCTTTGTGGTGGCGCTGGCGGTCGTGTTGTTGGGCACGTTGCTGCCCCTCGGTTATGAGGGTGTGACCGGTGACAAGCTGTCGGTAGGCAAGCCTTACTTCAATCTGTTTTTTGTCCCGCTGATGCTGGCGCTGTCGGCGCTGCTGGTCATGGCGCCGATAGTCAACTGGAAACGCACCGATGCCAATCGCCTGCGTGCACGACTGCGCTGGCCTTGCATCATTGCGGGTGTGGTGGGTCTTGCCGCGGCGATCACACTGCTGGATCGTTTTGATATCCCCAGAATTGCGGCTGTGACCGCCGTGGTGCTGGCAACCGGCATCACGGCCAGCCACCTGCTGGACCTTGGTCTGAAACTGCGTCAGGGACATCGTCCCTCGCTGGGCTATCTGGGCATGTTCGCGGCGCACATCGGTTTTGCGATGTCTGTCGTGGGAGTGGCACTCACCGTTGAACTGTCTTCGGAAAAAGACCTTGCCATGCGTCCTGGTGCGGAAGTGCAACAGTACGGCAGGACCATCCGGTTTGTCGGTGTTGAAGAGGCTCGTGGGCCCAACTACGTCGCACAGGCAGGACACTTCATCGTCCATGAAAACGGTCGGGATATTGTGCTCAGACCTGAAAAGCGACGTTATCTGGCGGGTGGAAACGTGATGACCGAGGCAGCCATCGATGCCGGTTTCTTTCGGGATATCTACATTTCCCTTGGTGAGCCCATAGAGGACGGCGGCTGGGCTGTGCGTGTTCACATCAAGCCCTTTGTTCGCTGGATCTGGCTGGGTGCGCTGATCATGGCGCTGGGTGGGGGCCTGGCGATTCTCGACCGACGTTATCAGCGGATCCGGACACGTGATGCAGTGCCGGCTGGCCTGGCAGGAGCTGCATGAACCGCATGAGTTTTTTTGTGCCGCTGGCCGTCTTCCTGGTCATCGCGCTGGTTGGCTTTGTCGGGTTTCAGTTGGGTGACCGCGCCGTATTGCCATCACCGCTGGTCGGCAAACCCTTCCCCGGGTTCAACGCGCCGCGACTTGGGCAGGACGATGTGCTGGTTGATCAGACCGTGCTGCTGGGAAGGCCTCTGCTGGTAAACGTCTGGGCAACATGGTGTCCCACGTGCAAGGCCGAGCACGAGTTCCTGGAAACACTCAAGGAGCGTGAAGGGCTGGAGATCGTCGGAATTGTCTACAAGGACGATCCGGCAGCAGCACAACGCTGGCTCGATCTCTATGGAGATCCCTATAGCTTCAATCTGCAGGATCGGGATGGTCGGCTCGGTGTGGAGCTTGGGGTTTACGGCGCACCGGAGAGTTTCCTTCTGGATGCAGCCGGTAACATCGTCTACAAACGAGTTGGCGACGTGAACGAACGGGTGTGGGCTGAAGAAATTGCCCCCCGGCTCGAGCAGATGAAGGTGACCGGATCGTGATTCGAATGATCCTCTTCGTCCTGTTGTTGTTGAGTCCTGTGCTGCAGTCCGCTTCCACGGTCGAAGTCCATGAGTTCAGTGATCCGGCACTCGAAGCACGCTACTACGGGCTGATCGACGAACTGCGTTGTCCAAAATGTCAGAACACCAATCTGGCAGGTAGTGACGCACCCATCGCCATGGATCTGCGAGCGACCGTTTATCGGCTGTTGGTGGAGGAGCAGCAGACAGATGCACAGATTCGTGAGTTTCTGGTAGCTCGTTACGGTGATTTTGTCCTGTATGACCCGCCGTTCAATGCGGGGACAGCGGCGCTTTGGCTGTTGCCCCTGCTGTTACTCCTGATTGGCATCTGGCGGATGCGCCGCTTCACGAAGAACAGGCCGACCATCGTGCTGAGCGATGAGGAAAAAGCCCGGCTGGATGCTATTGCCACCAGGGATCAACGATGAGTGACAGTGCGTTGCTGATTGCCTGTCTCCTGCTCGCAGCCCTGGCAGCCCTCCTGTTTTTCATCCCGCCCAGACGGCAGGTGTCTCAAACGGATCGACAACGCACACTTGCTGATCTGTATCGGCAGAGGCAGCAGGAACTCGGGCGAGAGATTGAACTCGGCGGCGCCGATGCTGTCACTGCCACTGAATTGCGTGGGGAACTTGACGCTGCCCTGCTTGATGATGTTGCACAGGTGGACCAGTCACCGGCCCAGGCGACTGGCAAGGGCCGCTGGCCGTTGTATGTGCTGGCCCTGTTCCTGCCGGTGCTCGCTGCATTCATTTATCTGAGGGTTGGCGATCCGACCGCTGACACGTTGCTTGAAGCTCGCTCACTGCTGGCACTTGCCGATGATGACCCCGCACTCGAGAAATGGCTGGATGTGCTCGAAACCCGGGTCGATGCTCGTCCCGCCGACGCAGAAAGCTGGTACCTGTACGGTCATGTGCTGCTCAAGCAGCAGCGTTACCCGCGTGCAGCAGAGGCGTTTGCCCGGGCTTATGGACTGGTGGGCAATGATCTTGCAATCGAGTCCTACTGGCTGCAGGCCCGATACCTGGCCGCGAAAGGTGAGGTGGATGAGCAGAGTGTGACCATCGCGCAGAGGATACTCGAACGGGATCCTGGCAATGTGCCGGTGCTGCAGTTGATGGCTGTCCACCATGCGCGCAGTGGCGATTTCAAGTCTTCACTGCAGCTGCTGAACAGGGCACTGGGTGTGGTGCGGGATGACAACAGCCGTGCCACGCTGCTCGCTTTCATGGAGCAGATCCGTGTGCACGTACCGGCGGAACTGCCGGCAATCGAGGTGGACGTGCAGGTAGCCGATGGCGCGGCTCCAGAGGCAACAGTCTTCGTGATTGCGCGACCCGTCGGTGGAGGAGTGCCCTATGCAGTTGAGCGGCGGCCTGTGGCGATGCTGCCGTTTCAGGTGCGGCTCGATGATCTGGCTTCGATGAATCCGGCCAATCCGTTGTCGGCTGCCCAGCAGGTCGAGGTCGTGGTGCGCCTCAGCCTTTCCGGACAGCCTGCTGCGGCGCCGGGGGACTGGGAGTGGCGCAGCGATCCCATCCAGATCGCTGGCATGCAGCAATTGGCAAGACTTGAAGCGTTCCTGTCTCCACCGGCATCTGTCCCACCATCGGCGACGGGAGAGGTCAGTACGGCCGATCCGGAAAAAACCTGATGATTTATTGAACATCAGGGTGCGCAAACAAGACGCTTTACTTTAGACTACCGCGCTTCGTCCACCCCGGTAATCGAATAGCTTCATGCGCTTGAAGCAGATAAAACTTGCAGGATTCAAGTCCTTCGTCGATTCCACCACAGTCAACTTTCCGGGCAAGCTGAGCTCAATCGTTGGTCCGAACGGTTGTGGGAAATCGAACGTCATCGATGCGGTTCGCTGGGTGATGGGTGAAAGTTCCGCCAAACAGCTGCGAGGCGAGAACATCACTGATGTGATTTTCAATGGCTCCTCCGCACGCAAACCTACTGTCTCTGCCAGTGTCGAACTGCTGTTCGACAACAGTGACGGTCGGGTCGGTGGCCAGTACGCTGCCTATGCAGAGTTGGCCATTCGCCGGGAGGTCACGCGCGACAGTCAGTCGACCTACTACCTGAACGGCAACAAGTGCCGACGACGTGACATCCAGGATGTGTTTCTGGGTACCGGATTTGGTCCGCGCAGCTATTCGATCATCGAGCAGGGCATGATCAGCCAGCTGGTGGAAGCCAAGCCCGACGATCTGCGTGGATACCTTGAGGAGGCGGCGGGCATTTCCAAGTACAAGGAACGCCGCCGGGAAACGGAAAATCGTCTCAAGCACACGACTGAAAACCTGGCCCGTCTGAACGACATTCGCGAAGAGCTGGGCAAACAGCTGGATCGACTTCAACGTCAGGCCAGGGCGGCAGAGCGTTACCGGGAATTGAAGGCAGACGAATCACGCACCGTTGCCGAGCTTTTCACGTTGCGACACGATGCGCTGGCTGTGCAGATCACGGCTCTGGATAGCCGCATCCAGACCAGTCGGATTGGCCTTGAAGCGGCCAATGCCGAACATCGGCATGTTGAAACCCGGATCGAGACATTGCGGGCTGAGCACGCCGACCGTTCGCAGGTGTTCAATCGTGTGCAGGGCACTTTTTATCAACTGGGTGCAGAGATCTCACGGGCTGAAGAAACCATTGATTTCAGTACACGTCGGGCCCGGCAACTTGAACTGGATCTTGAAGGGGTGACTCGCCGCGCGGCTGAAATGCAGCAACAGCTCGCAGATGACGAACGGGACCTGGCGCGGCTGATCGAAGAAGTCGAAGCTCAGGCGCCGCAGGTCGAAGCCAACAGGGTACTCGACATCGACGCGCAGGCGGCACTGGATGGCGCGGAGCTTCTGCGGCGCGAAGCCCAGAGGCGATGGGATGAGAGCAACAACCGGTACAACGACAACGTCCGGCTCGTGGAATCAAATCGTTCACGCATAGAGCATATCCAGCAGACTCTGGATCGGCAGCGACGGCGCCATGAACTGTTGCTCGCTGATCAGTTGGCGACGGTCGATGTTGCGGACGGCCAGCTTGATGAACTGGAAGCAACCATTGCCTTGCTGGAAACCGAACACCAGGGCCTGGACGCCATGATCGAACAACACCGTCATGATCTGGCGGCAGCCCGGGATGAAGCGCGCGCGCAGGAACGCCATCTCGAATCAACACGAGCGGAAGTGCAGGCCCT
Organism: Pseudomonadales bacterium; assembly: GCA_041752315.1. GTDB lineage: Bacteria > Pseudomonadota > Gammaproteobacteria > Pseudomonadales > Azotimanducaceae > SYFY01. The sequence goes on along the minus strand of JBGSHJ010000044.1, from coordinate 69,707 downwards.
GCGTCGCCAGTTGGCAAGTCTTGAAGCCGTGCAGGCCGCAGCGCTTGGCCGTGACAAGTCAGAACACGAAGCCTGGCTGGTCACCCAGGGGTTGGCAAGCCAGGCTCGCATCGGTGAAAACCTGGCTGTCGTTGCAGGTTGGGAACGTGCGGTGGAGACCGTCCTTGGTGTTTTTCTGCATGGTGTCGTGGTTGGCAGCCTTGATGATTATTCCGCGGCGCTCGCGGCCGAAACCGCCAGCGATCTGGCGCTGGTCGAGGCGAGTGACGGTGAACAGGAAATGCCTGATTCGCCCATCAGTGCTGAGCTGCCGAGTCTGGCGAGCCTGTTGCGGGGCAATGGGGGCAATCTGGGATCCCTGCTGGCCGGTGTGCACGCAGCAGAGTCGCTGGAAGTGGCGATGCAGGTTCGTCATGTCCTGCGCGGAGGTGACAGCATCATTACCCGCGATGGAGTCTGGATCGGTCCCGACTGGATGACCGTGGCGCCGAAAGCGGGTGCGCAAAGTGGCATCATCGGACGTGGGCAGGAAATCGAAACGCTGAATGTCCGGGTCGAAGAGGCGGAAGGTGCACTCGACGAGTTGCAATCAATGCTGGACGTGGCACGCGAGCGTATTGCCGGTCTCGAGGCTGAGCTGGAACAGCTTCAGCGACAGAGCAATGTCGAGCAGCGTGAACTGTCTGCACGACGCACCGAACATGGCGTTTGCCGGGTCCAGCAGCAGGAAGCGGTCCGTCGTCGTGAACGTATCCAGCGTGAACTCGAGGAACTGGTTACCCAGGAGCAGGAAGAGGGAGTCCGGCTGACGACGGCCAGGGAAGCCCTGGTGATCGCCGAGTCACGTCGTACGGAACTCAGCATCGAAAGGGAAACCGTACTCGAGGGTCGCCAGAACGCAGAACAGCAGGTTGATGCAGCGCGCCAGCAGGCACGACTCGCACGCGACACGTTCCATGCCATGAACACGGAGCTGGCTGCACTCCGGTCGCGGCAGGTGGCGGCAGGAACGACCCGCGACCGTCTCCGCCAGCAGATCCATGATCTGGGCAATCAGACGGCATCGCTGAAAACGGGCATCGAACAGTCGCTTGATCCCATTCCGGATCTGCAACGCACACTCGAAGAAAAGCTGCAGGCGAGAGCCGGTGTCGAGGCAGAACTGAAAACCATCCGCTCGCAACTGGAAGAACTGGACGGTGTTGTCAGGACACTCGAGTCGGCGAGACGTGCGGCGGAGGAGCAGACAGACGAGCTTCGGGAAGGTCTGGAGTCCGCAAGAATTGCGCGCGAGGGCCTTTTGGTCAGCGAACAGAACATTCTTGACCGGATCGCGACGACCGGGCGAGCCATTGCCGAGGTCCGTGAAACCATGCCAGCAGAGGCGACAGAGATCGCCTGGCAGGAAACACTGGAGCAGGTACAACGTCGAATCGAGCGGCTTGGTGCGATCAACCTCGCAGCGATCGACGAATTCCGTACGGAATCCGAGCGAAAAGCCTATCTTGATTCACAAAACGAAGATCTGGAGCAGGCACTGGCGACTTTGCGCGAAGCTATGCGTAAAATCGACCGTGAAACACGAGCCAGATTCAAAGAAACCTTTGAAACAGTAAACAAGCGATTGGGGGAACTGTTTCCAAAGGTGTTTGGCGGAGGACACGCCTACCTGGAGCTGACGGGGGAGGACTTGCTCGACACCGGGGTAACGCTTATGGCGCGACCTCCGGGCAAACGCAACACGAGCGTGCATTTGCTGTCGGGTGGTGAAAAGGCAATGACAGCGATTTCGCTGATTTTTGCGATCTTCCACCTCAACCCAAGCCCTGTGTGCTTGCTGGATGAAGTGGATGCACCACTTGATGACACCAATGTCGCCCGCTATGCGGAGTTGATCAAGGAGATGTCATCGGAAGTGCAATTCATCGTCATCACCCACAACAAACTGACGATGGAAGCAGCCGATCATCTCATGGGCGTGACAATGCATGAGCCGGGGGTGTCCCGTCTTGTCAGCGTCGACGTCGGTGAAGCCGTGGCCCTGGCTGCCGTTTGACGAGCAGCCTGGTTGCGGAAAAGTTGAACGTGTCCAGGTCGCTTGCGACCAAAGGAGCCGCTGAATACGATGGATATCAAATCGCTGATTCTCATTGCTGGCGGCGTCATGATCGTGGCTGTCATCCTGCATGGCATCTGGATCGCTTGGCGCGCACGAAGGGAAAACCTGCCCATGGAAATCGCTCGGGACCTGATTCCCGAGGATTTTGACGAGGAAGCCCGGTTCCGCCACGAACTGCCCAATGGTGGGGCGCGTGTGCTGCCACAGATTGACGGTCTGAGCGATGACCCGGGCGTGTCATCACCGCCGATGCTGCTCAATACGACCGGCGGTGTATCCAGATCGACCCCGACTGCCCGTCCGGCGACCGCCCGGTCGGGCATTGCGACCAGGCAGGTACCCCAGGATGAACCCAGGCGTGAAACCACCCGTCGGGACGCCAGTCACACCGGGGTGAATCGTGCCCAGTCCCGTCGGGATATCGATGAAGAACTGTTTGGTAACGGGGATGCGTTGATCACGGAAAATCGTCGTCAGCCAACCCAGGCCCAGCAGGATTCGCGGCAAGGAGTCCGGCCCGAGGTGAAGAACGGCTCGAGCATCACGGCGGGCACGTCCGCCACAACCGGTGGTTATGCGCGCACCAATGGCAGTCACGCAACCCATCCGGCACCGTTGCGCGTTGAACCACAAACCGCTGAGCCCGACGCAACAAATCTGCGGACGGAAGCGCCTGCGCTGAGACCGCGTGTACAGAATGTGACCGTGCCCGCGAATGCACAGCCGGTCCAGCGTCGTGCGCTGAAAGAGCGTTTGGCCACCCCGCCACCCCCACCAGAGGACGCGGCGTCGGATGAAGAGGGTGATCGGAACACGGTGATCACCGTATTCCTGATGGCGCGTCCCGGTCGTGCTTTTTCCGGCCAGGCCCTAGCCAAGGCATTGCGCGCACATGGCATCAAGTATGGCGACATGAACATATTTCATCGTGTGGATCCGGTTTCACGAATCAACCTGTACAGCGTTGCCAATGCGGTGAATCCAGGCACGTTCGACTACTCCAGGCTCGGCGAACTGCAGACACCGGGCGTGGTCTTTTTCATGCAGCTGGAAGGGCTCGACCATCCCCTGCGCATCTTTGATGACATGCGACGGGTTGCTTCCGGCCTCGCGGCGTCGCTCGATGGAGAACTGAAGGACGAGCACCGGTCAGTGATTGGCGCGCAGACGTTTGATCACTATCGCGAACGCATAGCCGATTATTCCCGGCGCCGACTGTCCCGGCGCGCCTGATCGCTGGCAGGCCGGCGGTGTCTTCCCATGATCGGGTGCTCGAACTTCGACGCCTGATCGAACATTACAACCACAGTTATCACGTACTCGATTCCCCTCTGGTTGCCGACGCGCAGTACGATGCGCTGTTCGACGAACTTGTCCGCATTGAAGCGGCGCACCCGGAATGGGTGGTACCCGAGTCGCCCACCCAGCGTGTGGGAGCGCCGGTCACCGGCGGATTCCCGGAGATTCGCCATCGTGAAGCCATGCTCTCGCTCGACAAGAGCACCAGCGAAGAAGGCATCGCGGACTGGATGGTGCGTACACAACGGCTGCTGGGTGAAGGCGTGGCACTCGAATATGTCTGCGAGCCGAAAATCGACGGGGTTGCCGTAGCCCTGATCTACGAACACGGGCGCCTCCTGCAGGCCGCTACACGGGGTGATGGCGAAACCGGTGAGGATGTGACCGCCAACGTGCGAACCATCAAGAGTGTACCGCTGCAACTTGACGCACCGGATCTGCCTGAACGATTCGAAGTGCGTGGCGAGATCTACATGTCGCGCGCCGACTTCGCCGCGTTCAACGAGCGTGCCGTTGCCGCAGGAAACAAGCCGCTGGTCAATCCACGCAATGGCGCTGCGGGTTCCCTCCGCCAACTGGATCCACGTCTGACTGCCGCACGCCCACTGTCCATGTTCTGTTACAGCCTCGGCTGGTTCGAGGGTCAGGCAGAAGGTCAGGTGGCAGGGCACGCAGAGTGGCCACCGGCTACCCACATGCAGGTGCTCGATACCTTTCGGCGCTGGCGCCTGCGTGTAAATCCCTTCATCGAAAAAGTGGATGATCTGGCGTCCTGCATGGACTACCTGCGCCGTCTCGAAGCTCGCCGTGACCTGCTGGGATATGACATCGATGGTGCAGTCATCAAGGTTGATTCGCTGGCCTTGCAAAGGACCCTTGGGGCACTGAGTCGCACACCACGTTGGGCAATGGCCTGGAAATTTGCTGCCGAAGAGGCAGCCACAACCCTGCTGGCGGTAGATTTCCAGGTAGGCCGGACGGGTTCAATCACCCCGGTTGCGCGGCTGGCACCTGTGTTTGTCGGCGGTGTCACGGTTGAAAACGCCACACTGCACAACATGGATCAGGTCGCCCGACTTGATCTTCGAATCGGCGACACCGTGCTGATTCGAAGGGCGGGGGATGTCATCCCGCAGATCATGGCGGTCATCGGCGATCGACGCCCGACGGACGCCCGGCCTGTCGAATCACCGACACAGTGTCCGGTCTGTGGCAGTGCGGTCGAGCGCCTTGCGGAAGAAGCCGTGGCTCGATGTTCCGGGGGGATCAATGTCTGCGCTGCGCAGCGCAAGGAAGGGTTGTTGCACTTTGCATCCCGCCGGGCCATGGACATCGATGGCATGGGTGACAAGATCATCGACGCTCTTGTCGATGCCGGGCTGGTGCGCAGGGCGGCTGATTTTTTCCACCTGACACTCGAAGACCTGACAGGCCTGCCTCGCATGGCAGAAAAGTCAGGCAACAATCTGTTGGCGGCCATCAGGGATGCCAGGTCAACCACCCTGCCGCGTTTCATCTACGCGCTGGGAATTCGCGATGTTGGCGAGGCAACCGCGTTGTCCCTGGCCCGTCATTTTGGCACGCTGGATGCGCTGATGCAGGCGGATGCACAGATGCTTGAACGTGTACCGGATGTCGGGCCGAAGGTGGCGTCCCGCCTCACGACCTTCTTCGCAGCAGAAGAAAATCGTTTGGCCGTTGCCGCACTGCGCGCTGCAGGAGTGACCTGGGCAGACCTCCCCCCGCAAAGTGAGGTGATGGATGCACTGCCGCTTGCCGGACAGACCTGGGTGCTGACAGGCACGCTCGAAAGCATGTCACGCGATGAGGCCAAGTCACGATTGCAGGCATTGGGTGCAAAGGTTGCGGGATCGGTCTCGGCCAGAACGCAGGGTGTCATCGCAGGACCCGGTGCCGGCTCCAAGCTGGACAAGGCGCATGAACTCGGATTGAAAATCCTTGACGAGGCTGCCTTTCTTGCCCTGGTCCAGCCCTGATCCGGCTGCCCGACGCATCAGTGGCGTGGTGTCCACCAATCAATGCTATCCGTCGCCCGTCAAGCAGGCATTTTCCCGCGCAAGCGGGTGATTTATCCGGTTTCAGCGGGGTACACTGCCGCACCCGCATACCCCCGAGGACTTCAGCCGTGGCCATATTTGACAAAAAATCCGACAAAAAAAATAATCTGCAGGAATCGACTGTCAATGTTGCTTCAGTCACTTTGAAAGTTCCGGAAACCCACCGTGCGGAACCGGTTCCGCAGCACCCATCCAATCACGCCGGCAAACCCGCGGTCATTGGCACCACCATTCAGGTCTCGGGCGACATCGTTGGTGGTGAAAACCTGCTGGTTGAAGGACACGTCGAAGGCACCATCAAACTTGAAAAGCATGATCTGACCATTGGGGTAACCGGTACTGCGCATGCCAACCTGACCGCCAAGCTGGTACGCATCGAAGGCGAGGTAGTGGGAGACGTGGTCGGGATCGAACGCGTGGTGATTGCAAGTTCCGGTCGGGTGCGGGGCAACATCACGGCGCCAAGGGTGCTGGTTGAAGACGGGGCACGCTTCAAGGGCATGATCGATATGGATTTTGCCGACAAGAGCCACGACAGAGGTCATCGCAATGGAGCCATCATCGAGGCGGCGGTGACCCGGGCTACAGCTTCTTGAGGCCAGCGGCCGGAATCCGGCCAGCCGACCGTATGGGAGAAACACAGACTGCGCAGGCAGGCGTTGTGCCGCTGCCACTGCAAGGGACGCGTGAAACAGGCTCCCTGCTCAGCCGCTGGTTCCAGCAAATGGATCCAGACCGCTGCTTCACGATCCTCGACCTGGCCGGAGCACAGTCGGCAACCATGCAGCTGCTGTCCGGTTACCGGTGCAAGGTGTATTGCGCAGATCTGCTCGATGTCCTGTGCGTTCCCGAGAGGATGACCCTGCCGGAAGCGGCGAAAGTCTTTGATGAGCGCCTCGCCTTCATAGGCAGCGGTGTGATCGATTATTGCCTGCTCTGGGATTATCCGAACTACCTGCCACCTGCGCTGCTGACGGTGTTTGCCCGTCGGTTGCAGGGTTATCTGCATGTGGAATCCCGCATGCATCTGTTTGCTGCCATGCATGGGCGAAGCCAGCTTGTACCGTGGCGCTATGCGATCGAGAGTGCCGATACGCTGGTGCGCAAGGCCGTGCGACGTCCCGTACCCGACTTCCCACATACGCAGATGGAAGTGGTGGATGCGATGGAGTACGTGCGGCTGGATCGGGGTGCGTTGCGTGACGGGCGTGTCGAAGTACTGCTGGAGTGTGTCTGACACCTTGGGGTTCCCCGTTGTGCTGCTCCCTGTTGGTGCCATAGGACGATTTGTATCGTCTGGACCATAGCCTGGGGCGTCGACATCCGGGTCACGTCAATGCTGTCATTCGCCCAGGCAGATGCTTGCAGGCAGTGCGCCAGATTCGAGTTATCCTGCGGTCATGTTCGAATTGACTGAAGCGCTCAAGCAGGAAATCCAGGACGCCTACACCAACTGGCTTTTGGCTCGTGATTTCAAGGCGCGTCGTGGCCAGCGGGAAATGGTGGCCCACATCACGCGTGGACTCTGCGATCCCGACGTGCGGCTGGTCGCCATTGAAGCGGGTACCGGGACCGGCAAGACTGCGGCGTACTGCATGGCCGCGATCCCGGTCGCCAGAGTGCTCGACAAGACCGTCGTCATCGCCACGGCGACGGTAGCGCTGCAGGAGCAGGTGGTGTTTCGTGACCTGCCGGATCTGCAGCAGCACTCCGGTATGCGGTTCGGCTTTGCCCTGGCCAAGGGGCGTCGGCGTTATGTCTGCGTGAAGCGTCTGGATGATGCGATTCGGCCGCGTGACCGCCAGGCGGGCCACCTCTTCGAGCCCCCGGCGATGGATCCGACGCCACTGTACCAGTCGATGCTCGAGTCGTTCAGCGATGGCAGCTGGAATGGTGAAGTCGACTCCTGGCGGGATGGGGTGGACGAGGCTGCGTGGCAGCAGGTGACCACGGACCATCGCGGCTGCACCAATCGCCGCTGTGCCTACTTCAGTCAATGCCCGTTTTTCAAGGCGCGGGGGGAACTGGAGGGAGTTGATGTGGTGGTCGCCAACCACGACCTCGTGCTGGCCGACCTCAGCCTGGGGGGAGGGGTGGTCCTGCCCGAACCGGAAAACTGCATCTACGTTTTTGACGAGGCACACCACCTGCCGGACAAGACCCAGTCGCACTTTTCTGCGCGCGCCCGATTGAAAGGAACGATTTCCTGGTTTGACCAGATCAACAGCGCGACCGGTACGATGACCCAGCGATTTGAGCGACCGCAGTTTCTGGTCGCCCTGGCGACAAACCTGGCTGCGGAAACGGCGTTGGCTGCCGAGTCTTTCAGCCTGCTGTTGTCAGAGGTGTCGCGTCTTCAGTTCACTGCTCGCGACGAATCGCTTGCAACCCATCGTTTCCCGCTGGGTTGCATTCCTGTGGACCTCGCACGTGCGTGTGCCGAAACACTGCCTGCCCTGCGACAGGTCGAGTCGATACTTGCGCGGATGGAAGACAAGCTTGCCGAAGTGGCTGAAGGAGAGGGCGACTGGCCGAATCGGCATGAGACCGATGACTGGCTGCCGCTACTCGGGCAGCTGCTGGCCCGGGCCGAAGCCGTCATCGCAGTGCTCACCGACTTTGCGCAAGCGCCGGCATTGATCGATGAAGACGGTGTTGCAGTCATGCATGCCCGGTGGGTCAATCAGACTGGTGACGATTTCGAGATCATCAGTGCACCCATCGAGCCGGGGGAGCTTCTGCGGGATGTCCTGTGGGGACGTTGTCATGGAGCGGTCTGTGCCAGTGCAACCTTGACGGCAGCGGGCAGCTGGGATCGATTCCTCGAACGGTCCGGGCTTGGTGCGCAGGCCGCGACGCTGTGCATTCCGAGCCCGTTCGATTATCCGAAGCTGGTGCAATTTCGTGTCCCGTCGATGACCACCGATCCCCGACAAGCCGATGCACACAGTGTCGAGATTGCAGGTCTCATGCCGAAGCTCCTGGCCGAGGAGTGCAGCGCGCTGGTGCTGTTTGCATCCTGGCGACAGATGCGCAAGGTGCTTGAATTGCTGCCCCGAAAACTCGCCGACCTGCTGCTTGTGCAGGGCGCAGCGGCGAAGCAGGCCCTGCTCGATGCCCACCGGTTACGGGTCGATGGTGGCGAGATCAGCTACCTGTTTGGACTGGCCAGTTTTGCGGAAGGGCTCGACTTGCCGGATGATTATTGTCGGCACGTGATCATCTGCAAACTGCCGTTCGCCGTTCCCGATGATCCCATCGATCAGGCGGTAGCCGAATGGGCGGAACACCAGGGCCGGAACCCGTTCATGGAAATCAGCGTTCCTGATGCAGCGCTGCGTCTGGTGCAGGCGTGCGGTCGCCTGGTCCGTCACGAGCGCGATCATGGCCGCATTACCCTGCTCGATCGTCGTTTTGTTACTCAGCGTTATGGCGCCGTACTGAAACGTTCGCTGCCGCCGTACCGGTTTGTGTTTGACGACGCTTGAACTCGCTGATCGATGGACTTCGTTCACCGTGCCTGGCGAGAGGTGCAAAGGCACCACGGGAAAAAGCGACAATGCTCTGTTCCTTCAGGCGCCGTGACAGATCGCTGATGTACACCCGCAGATCCTCCCGCGTGAGCGATTCGACCGCAGCCGCCAGTTGGCGATTGCCATCGAAGGTGGTGATCTCTTCATCCAGATCGTTCCAGTACCGCTCGGTTCGCTGCGCGAGATTTTTGTCGGCTTCGAGGAGTTTGACCAGCAGCCCCTGACGTTTGGCGTTGAATTCTTCGTCGGACATCGCCGCCAGGACAGCAGGTTGTGAATCCAGGTAGACCTGCATCGCCTTGAAAATCTGGTCGGGCGAAGCGACCGGTGATTGAACCGTCAACAATATGCCGGGTTGCCGGTCAATAGCCCTGGCGCCCAGGCCTACCACGTAACCCAGCTGTTGTTCCGTGCGAAGACTTGTGAAAAACCCCTGCTGGATCAGTTGGGCGGCGAGCTGTGTGACTGCCTTTGAGCGCCAGGTCCGGTCCGGTTCCTGAAGGAAGACCACGACAGAAGCATCCGAGTGTTCAATGGGCATCTCAATGGACTGTGGACGGCGGATCTGTACCGGTCCTGGCAGTTCGCTGTCGATTTTGCCCAGCTGGAAGTGCTTGCGTACGGCGGTGAGCACGCCAAGCGCCTTGGCATCGGTCACGTTGCCATGTGCAAGTCCGAAAAAGCCGACGGTCGCCAGGTGTTCCTTTCGCCATTGGTCCAGACGCTCTGGTGTGATGGCGGCGACTGCGCGCGAGATTTCCGCTTCTGGCCATTCGGTACCATGCACTGCCTGACCTACAGCCGCCATGGTCTGCAGATAGGGTCGTTCCTTGTCTCTGTTGTCCAGCGACTGGATCAGATCACGTTTGATGATGGCAAATCGGGTTGCATCGATGGTCATCGTCGCAAAGGTCTCGAGGACTCGTTCAACGAGAACGAGTTGCTTGTCGTTGTAACCGGTTATGTCAAAGCGGAAACCGAGTGGTCGGGTACCAATCTGGGCGTTCATGCCCGCGAGCAGCGTTGCGTAAGCCCACTGGTTCATGGCATCGGCGACCAGGTTGGCGAAGAGCCGGGCAGCGGCCTGGTCCTCGGGAGTCGTCAGGCCACCATCAACATTCAGATTGAACCGCAGGTTTGCCTTGGGGACACCAAATTCGCCATCGGCGTGCATCCAGTAGTTCACCGCGGCATCATTGACGATCTGTGCAGGTTGGGGTCCTGTGGTGACCAGTTCAAGGTTTTCAGGCAGGAAGGGATTGGCTTCCGGCAATGACAGACCAGCGAACGCCGACGAGGGCAAGGTAGCGACCTTGATGGGTCCCCGGGTCAGGGAGTAGTCGACGCCAAACCAGGGCTCCCTGGCATTGGTACTGGCTTCGGGCAGTGTCACCTGGACGGCAACGTTGTCGGGGCGCAGGCGATCCATGTAACTGCGAATCAGATCCGGCTTGAATTCGTCATAGCGAAAACGATAGCGAAGGATCTCCTCGGCCGGATAGTTCATCAATGCAGGCGCCAGGCCATACACCGTCCTCAGCGCTCCGCCCTTTTCGAGGAACCGGAAGCCCAGTTCTCCCAGCTTGACGAGTTCCTGCTGCCGCCACTGCGCTGGCTCTTCCCTGCGCATCAGATCGAGGTAGGCGAACAGGTAGGCAGAGATCTGGTCGATGTGTTTCGCACCTTCTTCAGTCAGTGAAATACTGACGTCGAAATTGGATTCGTCCGTATCCAGATCGCCGGAGGTCGCCGACAGACCGGTTGCCCAACCGAGAGATTTCAAGGTGGCATACAGGCTCCCCTGTCCTTCGTGACCGAGGAGGTTGGCGATGTAGAACTCGGGCTTTGCACGATAATGCGGGCGCAGCGCAGGCACTGGAAACGAGTAGGTGACGCTGCGCATTTCCTGGATGGGCTTGACGTCCAGTCGCACCGGCAGATCGTCTTCGGCAAACACCTGCGCCTGTGTATCGTCCCGACCCAGGTTGTGGTCCGGAATCGCGCTGAATCGTTCGGTGACCAGCGTCTCCAGCATGTCCAGCGACTCGGGTGCGATCACAACCAGGGCCATCTGGTCTGCAGAGTACTCGCTGGCAAAAAATTCGAGGAGCGCCGACCGGACATCGCCGCCCAGCGTCGACAGGCTGCCGATGCTGAAGGCGGCGAGTGGATGAGACTGGTTCATCATGAGCTTGCCGGCCGTCATGCCGCGCCAGCCATCATCCTTCAGCTGCAGCTGATACTCGGAATGGACGGCGTTTTTTTCCCGATCGACATATTCGGCGGTGAAGAGCGGACTGATGAAGAAGTTCGCAAAACGATCCAGCGCTTCGGGAAACTGTGGCGGGGCAACGTCGAAAAAATAGTTGGTATGGTCAGGTGCGGTGTAGGCATTGGAGGTACCCCCGTTGGCGGTCAGGAAGTGCTGGTAGCCATCGACGTCCGGATACCTGGCGGTACCGATGAAAAGCATGTGTTCGAGAAAATGTGCAAGACCGGGATGTTCTGCGGGGTCATGCAGACTGCCCCTGAACACGGTCAGGGCGGCTGCAGCCTTGTCACTGCTGGCATCCGCGATCAGAACCACCTTGAGCCGGTTCGGGAGTTCGAGATATCGATAGTCGCGATCATCGTTCGGACTCTTGATGATTTCGACGTTAGCTGGGCCGGCAACGTTGGTCGCACAACTGGCGATCAAGAGCAGCGCAATGATCATGACGGCTCGGAACATGAAGAACACCTTGGCAACTGGCTCGGCGATGATAGCGGGCATGACGACTGATTTGGGTTGTCAGGTCATGAATGTCCGGATCTTTTTGCGAAACTTCTTTCCAGGAGTAGGTTCGCATAAAGGTTCGCATAGTGGTCGAGGCTCAGCAGCCGTCCCCCACCGATTATCGCCAGGGACAACAACATCATGAAGTAGATCGCGGCAAACTCGATTCCGTTGTTCAGTTTGACGATGCTGCCTGCGCCGCTGAGTCTGGACCAGTCACCATTCTCCTTCAGGATGGTCTTGATTTCCGCAAGGCGCTCGGCGGCGTCAATGGTGCGTTCATTGACGTTGTAACATTTGATGTACCGCTCGAATGCCGAGGCGGTGGCCTGCGACGGGGATGCCTGCCTGCAGATTGCCGCTGGCGCAGAGGGTGCTACCGCCGCCCACCCGTTGGGCAGATGCACCGCCCAGGCTGCAACGAACATGGTGACTGCGAGCATGATCGCCCAGATGCGCGTACCCAGACCCAGCAGCAGGCAGATGCCACCGACAAATTCGGTCCATGAGGCCAGAAACCAGGAAAATTCTGCCGGCAGGACATTGAATGGAAAGGGAAAGGAATCAAGCTGGAAGGTGAACCAGTTCTCGCCGTGGAGTTTCTCCCAGCCGGCGCCTATGAGGACAGGGGCGAGGATGAGCCGCAATCCAAGCGACACCACGCCGTCCAGATGCAGTGCGACCTGCAGCGTGCGGTTGTACCAATCCATGATCTGCCGGGCGAAATTGATGTACATGGGAGTTGCCAATGGCCTTTGAAGCTGTTCCGGTTTGCGAACTTAGACCAGAATCGACTGATTGGTTCCCACACGCGACGGGTTATTCATCTGATGTTCAGGCCCTCCCGCTAGGATGGTGTCTACCCTCATCGAACACCGTGAGGCGATCCTGAAATAAGCGGAGATCATGTGGAGGCAATCATGAAAAACGCAGTCACGAATGAACCTTTCCCACTGGCCAGCAAGTTCAGCGCAAGCCCGGTACGCAAGGCACTGCGTGCGGTGATTCTTGGTGGATCCGTGCTGCTCTCCGGTGTTGCTTGTGCCACTTCATATCAGGAAGCCCAGGTGCTGCGCGCAGACCCTGTCTATCGTACGGTCAGTCATACCGTGCCAACCGAGCGCTGCCATGAAGAAAAGGTGAGCTACTACGAACCCGGGCCGCGTCGTTCTGCGACACCCACCATCCTTGGTGCCATCATCGGCGGAGCGCTTGGAAATGCCGTCGGTCACGACTCGGGTAACAAGCAGGTAGGCACAGCCGTTGGTGCAGTACTGGGTGGCAGCATCGGCCATGACATCGGTCGCCGCGCGCAAGCCAGCCAGACAGGGGTATCGCGTTATGGCACGGAGCGTGTCTGCCAGAGCGTCAATGAAGTCCGGGAGCAGGAAGAGCTTGCCGGTTATGACGTCGAATATGCGTGGGGTGACCAGGTCTATCGTACCCACACCAGGAATCATCCTGGTGAGACGTTGCGCGTGCGGGTGGACGTTGCGCCTGCAGAATAACCTGCGTCATGGGGCAACCCATGCGGGTTGCCTCATGTCCAGCGGAGTCTACGGCCCCGGCGTCTGCAGGCTCCCTGTCCAGGAAACCCGTGTCCAGGGCCTCGTGTCCAGGGAATGGCGGGGCCGCTGCGATTGCAGGCAGAATGTGGTTACAATCCCGTCCACATTGGGTCCGGTCAAAGTTTGGGTGCAGATGAGGGCAGCGGCATGAACGTGGTAAGCCAGAGCCATCTCGGGGAGCAGCAGAAGGCTGGCAGGCACAACCGGGCTGGGAGAGTTTCCCTCCGCAGTGGCTGGTGGCGACTGGTCACACTGCTGCTGATCCTGATTGGCGGTACGACTGGTCCCGCCGTGGTTCTGGCGAGTGAATACAAAAAAGCCGCTACACAGAATTATCTGGTCGAGCCAAACCCGGACGTGAGTCTGGAAACAGCTACCGCCATCATCCGTCACCGCACCGGTGGCCGTGTCCTGTCCGCCAACTCCTCGAGCCGTGGACCTGAAGTTGGCTATCAGGTGCGAGTCCTGGTCGACGAACGCCAGGTCCAGACCTGGTTTGTTGATCGCAAGGGTCGCGCCCAAAACGAGTAGCCTCCAAGTCGGGAAAAAAGCATGCGTGTACTCATCGTGGAAGACGAGTCAGCCCTCGCCGGACAACTTGTGGCTGCGCTACGCAGTGCCGGCTTTGTCGTCGACGCTGCCAAGGATGGTGAAGAAGGCTTCTACTTCGGCGAAGAGTATGACTACGACGCCGCGATCATCGATCTGGGTCTGCCGCGCCTGGATGGAATGGGGCTGATCCGCAAGCTGCGTGCAGCGGAAAGGAACATGCCCGTACTGATACTGACTGCGCGCGGCAACTGGCAGGACAAGGTGAAGGGCCTCGAAGCCGGGGCAGATGATTACCTGACCAAGCCGTTCCAGATGGAAGAATTGCTGGCCCGTCTGAACGCCTTGATCCGACGCGCCGCCGGCTACTCGTCGCCGGTGCTCGAACATGGCGAACTGAAACTCGATACAGCCAAGAAGGACGTGCGCTTGTCCGGTGCACCTGTTGAACTCACCGCCTATGAGTACAAGGTGCTTGAATACCTGATGCTCAACCCGAACCGTGTGGTCAGCAAGACGGAACTTACGGACCACCTCTACGAACAGGACTTCGACCGCGACAGCAACGTCATCGAAGTGTTTGTCGGCAGGCTGCGCAAGAAGCTCGACCCGCTCAATCCGATTCGTACCGTGCGTGGTCAGGGGTACCGTTTTTTCGCGGACCATGACGTGTGAAAGCAGGCATTCAGACCCGCCTGTTTTTCATCACCACTCTTGTTCTCGGCTCCTGTCTAACCCTCGCGGGATATATTCTCGATCGATCCTTCAAGGCCAGCGTACTGACCGGGGCCGAACAGCAGCTTCGGCTGGTGACCTACTCCCTGATGGGTGTGGTCGACTTTGTCGACGGTCGTGTGACCCTGTCTGCGGAATTGCCCGAACCGCGGCTCAATCAGCCGGAAAGCGGGCTGTATGCCAGTGTGCAGATGCGCGAGAGTGTCCGGGCCTGGCGCTCTCCATCCGCCCTGACGAGCGATGTTCCTTTTCCTGAACATGTGCTGGCGATGGAGCCCGGGGAATTCCAGTTCACCGAGGGAGCGCACCCTGCAGCCCCTTTTTATTACCTGAGTTATGCCGTCATCTGGGGAGCGGACGATGGCACGGTCCTGACCTTTACGGTCGCTTCCGAAACGTCTGCTTTTGAACGATCGATGCAGGATTTCCGGCGCAATCTGTTGTTCGGGCTCACGGCGGTCCTGCTGCTTTTTGTTGCGGCCCAGTTCCTCGCCTTGCGTTGGGGACTGTCGCCGTTGCGCCAGATGGCCGATGAAGTACAGGAACTCGAAGCCGGCAAACGTGAAGCGCTCAGCCGGATTTACCCGGCGGAGTTGCAGGGTCTGGCGGAAAATCTGGACCGGTTTGTCGAACACGAACGACGCTCCCGATCCCGTTACCGCAATGCCCTGGAAGATCTCGCTCACAGCCTGAAGACACCCCTTGCGGTGGTGCGCAACGCTCTCACCTCGACCAACGGCTCAACCCATGGTGCGGGTTCCGATCTCCTGCGCGAACAGTTGGCGCGGATGGAAAGCACCGTGCATCACCAGTTGTCACGCGCGGCCGTGCGTGGCCCTGTCGTGGTGGGCAGCACGGTTGTGCTGGCGACGCTGGTCGAGCGGTTGGTGCGGGCTCTGCGCACGGCCTATCGCGATCGTGCCATCGATGTCATCCAGCGGATCGACTCCGAGTTGCGGGTTCGTGGTGACGAAGGTGACCTGATGGAAATCTTTGGCAATCTGCTGGAAAACGCATTCAAGTACACCCATTCGAGGATTGCCATCCAGGCGACCAGAGTCCCGGCAGGTATCGAAGTCTGTATCGATGACGATGGGCCCGGGATACCGGAGCATCTGCGCGAGGACGTGCTGCATCGAGGCATCCGCGCGGACGAAGTTCAACCCGGTCAGGGGATCGGTTTGTCCGTGGTGGCTGAACTGGTGAGCCTCTACAACAGCACACTCGCGATCGACACAAGTCCGCTGGGTGGCGCCAGGGTCAGACTCGTGCTGAAGTAAGCGTGCCTGCTATCCACATTTTTCCACCACCTTCTCGAGGAGAGTCCAATGTCCCTGGCGTTGTCCTGTGCATTTGCGACGTCCGAGCACAGTCACGAACATGCCCGCATTGCCGAGGAACTGGGTTACCAACGGGCCTGGTTCTACGACTCGCCGGCCCTCTACCCGGATGTCTGGGTGCAACTGTGTCGGGCAGCAGACCGCACACATCGGATCGGCCTTGGTCCTGCCGTCCTGGTGCCCAGTCTCAGGCATCCGATGACCAATGCGGCGGCGATTGCGACGCTGGCTGGCATTGCGGGTGTCGAACGGGTCGCGGTTGCCATTGGCTCTGGGTTCACCGGCCGGTTGACGCTGGGTCAACGGCCGTTGCCATGGCGTCAGGTGGAACACTATGTGCGCACTGTGCAGGGACTCCTGCGTGGCGAGCAGGTTGAATGGGAAGGCGCGCCAATCCGTATGCTGCACCCCGCAGGCTTTGGGGCGCCCAGGCCAGTTGACGTGCCCTTCATCATTGCTGCAGCGGGTCCGAAGGGAATCGAGGTGGCAAGGTCCATTGGCCAGGGTGTGTTTGGCTCGGCGCCGATTTCCGGATTTGCGCGCAGTGTCCTGTTGGCCATGGGAACGGTGCTGTTGCCAGGCGAATCGCCGGGTTCCGAGCGGGCCATCGCCGCGGCTGGCCATGCTGCGGCCGTCGGGCTGCACTGGGCTACCGAGTTCGACGCTCTCGACTCGTTGCCCGCCGGCCGCCAGTGGGCCGCCGCGTACGACAGCGTTCCCGCCAGGGAGCGTCACCTTGCCTTGCATGATCAACACCTCATTGCGGTCAATGACCGCGATCGTGCATTTGTCACGGGTGAACTGCTGTCGATGCAAAAGCTGGCCCAGACACCGGACGCCTGGAAGCAGCAGTTCCAGCGCCTGGAGCAGGCTGGAGTGACAGAAATTGCCTATCAACCGGCGGGCCCGGATATCCCGGGTGAACTCGAGCGCTTTGCCCGGCTTCTGCAGTGAGGATGGGCGCAGGTCCGGTTCGCTGCGGACACCTGATGGTGTTGATGGCCTTGTCATGTGCGCCGTGGGGTTGTGTGTCGGTGGACGCCAACCTCAGCTACATCAATGGCACCCAGGCCCTGGATGATGGTCGATATGATGAGGCGATCACGAACCTGACCGAGGCCGTCAGACTGGATCCTGATTCAGCGCGTTCGTTCAACAACCTCGCCGCCGCATACTTTGCCGCAGGAAAAGTCCGGGAAGGGTGGCCCAACGTGCGGACCGCGTATTCACTGGATTCCCGGGATCGAGCCATACGCGCCAATCTGCTTCGGCACCTCGGCCAGTTGATTCATGACGGCGGGCTCGAAAACGGCTCGACCAAAGACTCTGTACTTGCGTGGCTCGGCGAGCCGGATGCCCGGCAGATGGAGCCGGAAGGGGAGACCTGGCAATACGGATCGCTCGGCATCCGCTTTGTGGATCACCGGCTGGTGGGCGCCATTCAGATCGACAAACTGCCCAGAAATGCAAGGGGGCGACCATGCGCGGTATGCGGCTCAGGATGAATCTGCCTCGTGTGACGATGATTGTTCTGTTTGGCATGATCGGTTCGACCGGTATCGCATTGGCGAGAGCAACCGACACGACGCCCAGCAAAAGAGAAGGAGAAGAAGGCATGAGCATTGAAGGCAGCTACAACTTTCGCCGTGTCAGTGATCGGATCACGACCTCTGGCGTGGTGGGTGACAAACGACTGGCAGCCCTGCAGGCGCAGGGTTATGGCGCCTTGATCAACCTGTTGCCAGACCAGAGTGAGTATGCAGTGCCGGAAGAGGGCGGGATCGTGACCAGCCAGGGGCTGCGTTATTTTTACATCCCCGTGGACTTTGCCGCACCGACCCAGGCGGATCTTGATGCGTTTGCGCAGGCCATGGATGAGATCGGCGACAAGCCAGTCCACGTACACTGCGCGGCGAATTTCCGGGTCAGTGCGTTTTACAGCCTGTACGCTATGCGCAAGGGTCTGTGGACGGAAGAACAGGCTGACAAGTTCATCGAAGGTATCTGGAATCCTGCGGAGCATCCGGCCTGGGCCCGATTCATTACCGAGCAGAAGCGGCGCTAGTCTGGGCTGACGGGTTGCCCCTGCGCAACCTGTCAGGCCAGCAATCTGCCCAGAGCCGCGAAACAGCGGTTCCGCAGAGCGCTGACCCGGTCGGTCGCTGGTTTGCCACCAATGCCACTCCATCGCTTGAGCAGCAGTTCCGGTGCAGGCAGCGCCGTGCGCGCGTTCATCAACTCGATCTGCAGCGCCATGCGACGGGTTCGATCCTCGTCGGGTGACTCCATCTCGGCGCAGATTTCTGCGAGCAGGGTGATGTCGAGCAGTTCCTGCTCCACGGCACCGGCAAAGAGCTTGCGTCCTGCGAAGATCGGATCAGCCTGATCCAGCGTCGTGGCAGGGTCGCGGTCCAGCAGGGCATCGAACTCCTGCACGTTCGACAGGCGCTGATGACGACGCTGTCTGACGATACTGGCAAGTTTGTCTTCGCCCAGGCGAAGCAGGCGGCGATGTTCGTCACTCGCCGCACGGCCATCGCGACCAAGATCACCTAATGCTTCGAACCGGTTTTTTGCATCACGCAGTACGGCTGGGCTCGAGTTGTCCAGGGTGAATGCAGCGATCAAGGTCGCAAGCTCGGCATTCTGCGTGTTGGCCTGGGTCAGCAAGGTGTTCTGTGAGGCACGGAAGGCGTCAACGGCTGCGGTGCGATCCGCAAACACGGCATCACATACTTCCCTGAAGTCACGCCACAATTTCTGTTCCAGATGGCGCAAGCCGGTACCGATATTTTTCCAGTCCTGCTGCATGCCCTTGACGGCGTCCACCTGTGCGTCGATGGCTGTGTTTTCACGCATCGATTTCAATTGGTCGATGAGGGCTTGTTTGCGATCGCTGTTCGTTGCGTAGTGCTGATGAATGGTGTCGTGCAGCTTCTGCTGCAAGCCTTCGAACTCATTGATCAGTGGTTTGTGATCACCGCGTGGGACAGGGAAACTCGCATGCCACTCTTCCCTGGCCTTGTGCAGTATGGATTCGGCGGCCTTGAAGTCGGCCTGTTGCCAATCCGTGCTCGCGAGGTACTGGCCCAGCATGCCGAGCAGCTCATGTCGTCGTGCGAGGTTCTCCTGTCGCAGACGATCCTGCTCGGCGAAATATTTGCGGCAGGGCTCGAAGGCCTGATCCGCGGCGGTCTCGAATTCTGATCGCAGATCGTGTTCGTGCCGGCTGGCTGGAGGGCCGAGCGCATTCCAGTCCGCGCGTACGCGTTTGATTCGAACGGCGAGCTCTTCAGGCTCATCGTTCGTGGTCAGCAAAACGCGCATCTGTTCGAGCAGAGATTCCCGCTTGGGTGATGTGGCAAACGTCTGCCAGTCCTTGAGTTCGCGGACACGATGCTGCAGTGCATCGATCTGTGCGCGTTCATCTTCCGAGCGAGGGAATGCGATCAGTGCGGTGCGTCGACGGGTTTCTGCCAGCAAGCCATTGGCCTGTCGCGATTGACCTTCATCGATCAGCGTCCCGAGTTCCTTGATGGTCTGCCTCACTTCCTTCAGGAGTGTGGTCTCCTGTTCGCGCAGCACCTGGCGCGCGGCTTCAACCTGTTCACGTTTCAGGCGTGCTTCGGTCAATGCGGGTGGCACGGGCAAGACGTCTGGCCAGGCGAGATCCCGTTCCACACGTGCATGACGAGCAAGTGTTCGATCGAGGCCATCGAGTTGTCGCCAGAAATCCTGGGTGCCGGTGGCCGGGATTTCTGTCGGCAGGTCGGGAAGATCGGGCCAGCTCACGGTGTTCATCCGCGTCACGGCGGCCATCAGCTGTGCATAACGACTTTCGTGTCCGGCTTTGGCTTTTTGTTCATCCTCACTGGGTGTTGCGAGACCCGTGAATTCCTGCCAGCCAGTTTGCAGCGTTTGCAGGGCCTGCTCCGCAGCTGTGGTATCCGTTGTGCCTGAAAGCAGTGTTTCAGGCGGGGGCAAAACCGCCAGCAGTTCGGTGAAGGGGCTGGCGGTGGGTGGGGCCAGATCAACCCCTGTGAAGCAGTCTGCAGAAATGGTGGATTGGCGGATGGCGCCGAGCGCGGCGGCTTGCGCCACGGTGTCTGTTTCGCGTTCGATCAACCCGAGCAGTTCCTGTTGCAGCAGCACCAGTTGGCGCCTTCGCGTTTCGCGTGCTGCAGGTGATGGCGCTTCGTAACGCTCAAGGTTGCGCACGGCGTCGGCGATGCTGCGGCTGCGCTCCTGCGTCAGGGTGAGCGCTGCATCGAACGTGCGAATGGCGTCCATGCGCTCGCGCGCGTGTCGGTTCAGTGTCTTGTCGTGACCGCGTGAGAGTCGTTCGATCTGGCCATACGACGCTTCGGTGTTCAGACGTGGGTGCTGCAGCAGTTGTTCGCGCAGGTCGCCCCGAGCCTTCATGATCAGGTCCACCAGTTGCTCGGGTGAGTCGAACAGGCTGAGCAGCGCCGTTCTTTCTTCGGCAGAATCGGTGATCAACAGTCGGGCGCGCGCCACTTCCGGATGCTTCTGACACAGCGCCAGTGTTGGCTGTCGATGGTTGACGATGTAATCGGTGGTTTCACGGGCCACCGGATCGCCCGCGGCAAGCAAGGGCAGCAGCAGGTCGATGCTCTGGATATGTGGCAACAGTGCCTTGCGGACGTCGGCGGCAGTTTCGGTTTGCAACCGTGCAGCCAGACGTGTCTGCAGCGGAGCGGCCTTGTCAGGCGTCAATTCGCCGAGAAATTTCAGGCGGACCTGGGCGTCTTCATTGTCGAGTGCCTTCGACCGGTCAAACCATCGGGACAACATGATCGTATTCCGGTCTAGCCTCGTTCTGCAGGGTTGGTGCTGGGGACAGCAGGGGTCTAAAGTGCGTTGTGCGAGCCGTCGCAGAGCGGACTCTTGGAGGATGCCTTGCATCCACAAAAATAGACAGTCTTGTTTGCGGCAGCTTCGAAAGTCACGGGCGTGAATTCGGTACCCTGGTGGGAACCGTCGCAGAATGGCTGCTTGGCGCTTTTCCCGCAGGCGCACCACCAGTATTTTTTGCCCGCCGTCACTTCAACGGCGTAAGGCGCCTTCTGTGCGATCTCTGGCTTGGCCATGTGTGATTCCTTGTTGTTGTAAACCGGTCAGTTCAGAAGAACCTGCGTTCATCCCACCACGGGAAAAACGAGGGCATGTCGGTGGACACCTTGCCCGGGAACTGGGCAGGGCGCTTCTCCAGGAACGACTCCACGCCTTCTTTTGCATCGGGTGAGCGACCCAGATGATAGATGCCACGCGAATCGACCTTGTGGGCTTCCATCGGATGGTCCGCACCCAGCATGCGCCACATCATATGCCGTATCATCGTTACCGAGATGGCGGAGGTATTGTCGGCAATTTCCCGGGCGATGGTATTCGCCACGCCCAGCAGATCCTCCTTGGCATGGACACTGCGCACGAGACCACCGCGCAGGGCTTCTTCGGCATTGAAGACGCGTCCGGAGTAACACCATTCCAGTGCCTGGCTGATGCCGACCACACGCGGCAGGAAATAACTCGAGCACGCTTCAGGCACGATGCCCCGGCGGGCAAATACAAAGCCGAACTTGGCGTTGTCGGAGGCGATCCGGATGTCCATCGGCAACTGCATCGTCACACCTACACCTACTGCCGGGCCATTGACGGCGGCGATCATGGGCTTCTTGCACTCGAAGATACGCAGGGTAAGGATGCCGCCGCCGTCACGCTGCAATCCGACGGGACGGTCCGGCCGTGCATCGGCATTGAACGTGCTGCCACCTGCGGACAGGTCGGCTCCGGCACAGAAGGCACGTCCTGAACCGGTGACGATGATGGCCCGTACGTTGTCGTCGGCATCGGCGCGATCCAGCGCGTCGATCATCTCCATCATCATGCCCCCCGTGAAGGCATTGAGTGCCTCCGGCCGATGCAGGGTGAGTGTCAGGACGCCGTCCTTCAGGTCATACAGGAGTGTGCTGTAGGTCATGCTCGATCGATCCCCCGGATCTTGTCTGATTGGTTTGCTGCGCGGTATGGTGCCCGAGCACCGGTCGTCTGCCAACCATCGGCCCAACCATTTGCCCAACCATTTGAAGAGCACCCCCGGTTTCGAGACCACGAATGTCACCTACTTCATGAACCTCAGGCTTTCCAGCGCCGATCAGGCCTTCCTTGATTCGGTCCGTGCGTTTGTGGCGCAGCACTGGCATGGCGGGTCTGCCCAGCCAGGCGGGCTGCTCGCCGAGTTGCGCGCCGAGGGCCTGCAGCCAGACGAGCGGGCCTGGTTCGGTGCGCTGACAGAGGTTGGCTGGTCCGTGCCGACGTGGCCGGTCACACAGGGTGGTCCAGGCTGGTCCCGGACCTGGCAGTTCCTGTTTTTTCGCGAACTCGGGGCAGCCGGCGCGCCACTGCCGGTGTCGCTGGCGACAGAAGTTGTGGCACCGGCAATTTTTGCCAGCCAGCCGTCTCCGTCCGGAAGCAAGTGGCTCGACGACATCCGTACGTGGCGCAGTCGATGGTGTCTGGGCGTCGCCGAGCCCGAACGACCTGAACAGGAGGCAGGACTGCAGACCGTGGCGACGCAGGTGGGCACCGGGTTTGCCGTTTCCGGGCAGAAAACCTGGGTTGCCGGCGGCCAGACGGCGGACTGGATGCTGTGCCTCGTGGCACTCGATCAGCAGCCGGTCTGGATGATCATCTCCCTGCGAGAGAGAGGCGTAGAGATTCAGGCCTTGCCGTTCATGGGTTCGAATCTCGCCATGGCCAGGATTTCCCTGACCGGTGTCCCGGTTGGTGCGCAAGCCTGTCTTGGCTTTGCCCGGCCCCGTGCCACAGATCGGCCGGTCCCGGTTGCCTCCCTGGCCCGCTCCGCCATGCTCAAGCGGGATCTGCGGCGTCTGCAGGCTGCGCCTGCGGTATGTGAGGATGTGGCACTGCAACGCGACTGTGCCGAGCTTGGGGTAACGCTGGACACAGTCGAAGCCCTGGAGTTTCGTGCGTTGATGAGTGTCGATGCGCTTGAACCGGAGACACTTCGGACGATGCTGGCCATCCGCGGGGCCGAGGTCGGACAAAAGCTGGGCGAGTTGCGCGTACGCAGTATGGGTTATCATGCGGCGCCCTTTCCGCAAGGAGAGCGGTTCAGCAATGAAGGGGTGTTCGGCGATGAACTGGCGTTGCCGGCAGTCCGGCGAGCGCTGTTTGACCGGGCGTGGACGATCTATGCCGCTCATCACGCTGATTCGGTGGGCGCGGGCAGCACCAGCGTCGAAGCCATGCGGGATGAACTTGCACGCACGATTTTGGGGGCCGATCCGGTGTTTGCGACCGGGGTGCGGTGATCAGGTTCAGGCCGTTGAAACCGTGTGTTGTGCACGGGTTCAATCAACGCGAGCGGTTGCTCGTGCAAGCCGGACCAGGTTTTTTTTGAGCCTGGTTCGCGGCCCGGTGTGCCTGTGTCGGTAAACAGGGGCGGGTAAACAGGCTGCCTGGTGGCAGTCAGTCAGCAGTCGACAGGGGGATTGATGGATTTTTCGTTTTCCGAAGAACAGACGCTGCTCAAGGACAGCGTGGAGAAGTTCGTACAGAACGACTACACCTTTGATGTACGTCAGAAAGTGGTGCGCACCGAGCAGGGTTTCAGCACTGCCACCTGGAAGACCTTTGCGGAACTCGGCTGGCTGTCTGTGCCGTTCCCGGAAAGTGTTGGTGGTTTTGGTGGCAAGTCGGTCGACATGATGCTGCTGCTTGAGCAGTTTGGTCGTGGCCTGGTCATCGAACCGTATGTCGCAACCGTCGTGCTGGCGGGTGGCGCAATTCGCCAGGGTGGCAGCGCAGAACAACAGAACACCTGGTTGCCCGGCATCATCGACGGCAGCCGTCAGGCGGCCCTGGCTTATGCGGAGCCGCAGGGTCGTTTCAATCTGGCGGACCTCGTGACCACGGCAAAGGCAGATGCCAATGGTTATGTGCTGAATGGTTACAAGGCGGTTGTCCTGAATGGTCCAGCAGCCGATTGTCTGGTGATCTCGGCTCGCACTTCAGGCGCCCAGCGGGATCGCGAAGGGGTTTCGCTGTTTGTTGTCGATGCCAAGGCAGCCGGCATTTCGCGACGTGACTATCCGACAGTCGATGCGTTTCGTGCATCCGAAATCACGCTGACCAATGTGCGTGTTGGCAAGGATGCGCTGCTCGGTACCGAAGGTGGCGGCTACCCGTTGCTCGAACAGGTGATCGACGAAGGAATTCTGGCCATCGGCAGCGAAGCCGTTGGCTGCATGGAAGTGCTCTACAAGAACACCGTCGAGTACACCAAGACCCGCGAGCAGTTTGGCCAACCGATTGGCAAGTTCCAGGTGCTGCAGCACCGCATGGTCGACATGTTCATGGAGCATGAGCAGTCGAAGTCGCTCATGTACATGGCGGCGATGAAGATGGATGAAGGGTATGGTGATGCAGCACGCAAGGCCATATCGGCCTTCAAGGTGCAGGTTGGAACTTCAGGACGATTTGTTGGCCAGAATGCGGTGCAGTTGCATGGTGGCATGGGCATGACCGACGAACTGAACATCGGCCATTACTTCAAGCGTGTCACCATCATCGATACGCTGTTTGGCAACGTCGACTATCACCTCAAGCGTTTTGGCAGCCTCTAACCAGCAGCGGTCGAGGGATTGAGCATGGCGATTCCGGATTGGTTCTGGAAAGCGGTTGATCAGGAAGCGGCGAGTCACACGGTCGAAGTGGAAGATTGTGACGTCGCTTATCGGACGTGGGGCGATGCCGGCAACCCCGGACTGTTGCTGATCCACGGCATGAATGCTCACTCGCACTGGTGGGATTTCATTGCGCCGCAGCTGACTGATCGTTATCACGTCGCGGCGATGGATCTCACTGGCATGGGTGATTCCGATTTCCGCTACAGCTATGAAGGGGTGACCTACGCGGAAGAAATCCGCGCAGTCTGTGATGCCGCCGGTTTTGGCAATGACGTGATCGTGGTCGGCCACAGTTTTGGCGGCAACATGGCGGTCAAGGCCGTCAACCTGTTTCCTGATCGTTTTGGCGGGTTGATCCTGGTGGATTCCGGTATCCGCCATCCTGACGAGCCCATTCCGGTGCGTGCACCGATGGGTGGGCGGGCCAAGGTGTACCCCAGCCGCCAGGAAGCACTCGGGCGGTTCCGCCTGTATCCTGCCCAGACCTGTGAGAATACCTACATCCTCGAATACATCGCGCGCCATTCGCTGATGCCGGTGGACGGTGGTTATGCGTGGAAGTTTGATGAAGACCTGCTCCATACACTGAAGGACGCAGAGCGCGACGCAAGCGACTATCAGCACATCACACTGCCGTTTGGCCTGATCTACGGCGGTCGCAGTGAGCTTTTCCCCGAGTCTACGCTTGAATATATGCGTGAACTCATTCCCCAGCCCTTCCCCAGCGCATGCATTGCTGCGGCTCAGCATCATGTCTTTCTGGATGAACCTGAAGCATTTGTTCGGGAATTGCGTGACATGACCGCGGCCTTGCCGCGAAGGCAGTAGATCGTGCTCAAGGAAGGTGATCGGGCACCAGCATTTTCACTACCCAATCAGCATGGTGAACTGATCACCCTCGACGAACTGCTGCAGCAGGGTGAGCTGCTTCTCTATTTTTATCCAGCAGACTTCACGCCGGTGTGTACGGCGGAAGCCTGTGCCTTCCGTGACCGGTACACTGAGTTGCGCGCCAGGGACGCCAATGTGATTGGCATCAGCCCTCAATCGGTTGCTTCCCACAAGCGGTTTGCAGATACGTTCAACGTACCTTTTTCGCTGTTGTTCGACGAAGGCAAGAAGACGATTCGCGCCTACGGAGTGGATGGCCCGCTGGGCTTTGGTGTACGACGTGCGACCTTTCGAATCGGAGCTGATGGCGTGGTGAAACAGCGTGTGCTGTCAGATCTTTTTGTAGGCAGCCATCTGCAACTTGCCAATGACATGGTGAAACTCTAGCCCGAGTGGTCGGGACTGATGCGGGCACGTGAAGACCCGGCACGCGAGTTCGTTTGGCGAGCCTTTGGGAGCGAGGGCCACCAGATCACCTCCACCCTGCTTCGCTTATCCGATATGTACCAGGGCTCTTCCGAGGCCCTGGGATAGGTTTGTACTTCAGTTATTGGGTACGGTGATACCGGTGACGATCTGCTGACCGTGGTCTTCCGCTCGGGTGTGGTCTTGAACAGATTACTCGCAAAGATCTTTTTTGACGTCGGTATTCATCGGGATTTCTCTGCGCGGAGGGGCCAACTCCACGCAATTCTGCTGCGCAACACCGGTGGGCTGATCTTGATTCCTCCGGTTCGCTTCACGATTCAAAGCGTGCGTTTTTGCTGTCACTCTCAGGACTTTTCTGGGCGTAGGTACGAATGGCCAAGGCCGACACGCGACCACGCTCGCTCTGCGACGGAAAAAGCAGTCGATCACGTTCTCGCCTGAGAACCTCGTAACATTCACAACTCAGTTGTTCGAGTGTGTTCCGATCGAGCACTTCGATGCGCCCACGCTGATACCGGATCGCGCCGAGATCCCGCAGGTATCCAGCTACTGCAGTGATACCTTCCCGGCGCACTCCGAGGCTGGAGGCGAGCATTTCGTGGGTCATGAACACTTCGTCGCACGGTACACGGTCGAGTGAGCCCAGCAACCATCGGCATACTTGCTGCTCGATCGAATGGTGCCTGTTGCAGACAGCAGTTTGTCCCACCTGAGTCAGTACCCATTGTGTGAATCGGAGTACCAGCCCCAGCGCCTCGCCATCACGGTCGAGCTGACTGCGCAGCAGGTGAGCCGGCAGCCGGTAAGCCGTACCCGCCTGTTGCACGATAGCGCGGCTCAATGTGGTTCCGCCGCCCAGCAAGGCGGGAATGCCGACGATTCCCTCACTGCCAACCGAGCAGAGCTCGGCCGGTTCCCCCTCTTCGGTGATGTTGGTCAGTGATATCACCGAGTCGTTGGGAAAAAATACGTAGTGAGCGCGGCATCCCGCCTCATGGACGACTTGGCCGAGTGGAAAGCCGACCATCTCGAGCTTCGGTGCAATATGATTCCTGGTCTCTTGCGATAGCATCGCGAGGAGGTGGTTTTGGCCAGGTGCAGGGCGTGGTGCTGCGGGGCTTCTTGTACCTGCCGTATTTGCTCCCAGTATGAGTTTGCGCATTGATTCGGCAGACATCGGTGCCGCTCTCGTCAAAGGGTTAGTTGCCGTTGAGGAAGTTGCCCGCGAAATCACTTTTAATCCCATTTCATTTGTCCTCTTTCGGCGTTGATCGGGGTGCTTTGCAGCCGACTTGAACGTGGTTCGATGCCAGATTCTCACCAAAAACTCGAAACTGCCGTCGGTCGATGGCAGGAATCGTGGTAGGACGACGCCTACATCAGGATTCGAACGAAGTGTCGGGGACGGCTCCATTTCTGTGCGGTTCACGCCGTAACGGAATCGGCCAACTGGCCACCGTTTGAGGACGATGACTCTTGTAGCCAGGGGTCAGAATCTGAATTAGAGTCGTCCGGTACAGCACGTCTCGAAGGGGGGAGTTACCATGCTCCATTTGGTGCGCGAGGGGGTTGACCGACGAGTGCTGCTGCCGTTGCTGGTATGCATCGCGCTGACATTGGTGACTTTATTTCTCGTGGAGGCACGCCGTTCATATACCCGAGAGCTCGCCGAAGTCATCCAGATCCGTCAGTACCGTTTGGGCGAGTTGGCAGAGTTGATCTATGTTTGCCTTGAAGCCGAAAGCGCCCAACGGGGCTACCTGCTGACGCGAGATGCGAAATACGCGGAGCCCTACGAGAGCGGACGTCTCGCGGCAACACAACTCGCGGCTCGCCTGGTCGAGAGCTTTTCACGCCGCAACTCTGAGGAACTTGTCGCGCTACAGGCCGTGCAGCGCCTTATCGCAGCGAAATTTGCCGAGATGGACGAAACGCTGGGATTGATGCGAGCGGGTCGACCTCGCGCGGCACTCGAAACTACCAAGACCGACGTTGGTCTGCATCGAATGCGCGAGATTCGCGACGACCTCCAAAGCCTGCGATCCCGAGAGCGAGATCGGATTATTGAGGCCGTGGCGAACTGGAGCAGTGAGGTTCGGGTCAACAGGTGGATCAATGTCGTGGGGACGGTGGTCTACCTGGCGATGATGATTCTGGTCGGTTTGCTGGCCTCGAACGAACTTCGGCGACGTCGTGCGGACAACAAGAATCTCGACAGTCTTGTGAGTGAACGAACTGCGGAACTGGAGAGCCTCTCGGCCCACATGCTGAAACTTGGGGAAATGGAGAAGTCTGCTCTGGCTCGTGGACTGCACGACGAACTCGGCGGGCTGCTCGTTGCCATGCGCATGGATCTCTCGCAGCTTCGACGGCGTGTCGTGCTACCCGACGAAGACGCGCAAACGAGGTGGAAGCGGCTGGATGATGCACTCATTGCGAGCGTAGAGCTGAAACGACGTATCATCGAAGAACTGCGGCCGACGCTGCTGGATAACCTGGGTCTCGTCGCCGCGGTCCGCTGGCAGGCCGAACAGAGTACGGCTGTTGGAGGAATCAAACTCGAAGTGGACTTGCCACAAGCGGAACCGGTGGTAAAGGGCGACACGGCGATTGCCATATTTCGATGCGTGCAAGAGGCACTGGCCAACATCCTGCAACACGCACGGGCAACACGTGTGAAGCTTTCGATGCAGCTCTCGGATCACCGGCTGCATGTAACGATCGAGGACAATGGTGTCGGGCTGTCGTCAGACGCCTCCAGGAAACCGGTATCGCACGGACTCAAGCAGATGGGCTTCCGGATGAGGGCCGTCGGCGGTGAAATGCGGTTGGCGTCAACTGTCCCGCAGGGCACCTGCACCATCTTCTCCGTCCCGATTCAACCGCCACAGTGACGGTGTAGAACATCGGGTACTTCTACCCGTTGTTCGAAATCCGCAAGTTTGTTCGAGGTCAGGAAGCTTGCCGTATCAGTACTTGATTCGTAGACGGTCAGCATCCTTGCTGGTGTGACCACGGTCGGAGCGATCAAGCAGCTCGCTCAGTACCTTTCCAGTTCCGTGGACGCGAGACTACGAGGACACACCTGGGGATTTGTTAGACTACGAGGACACACCCCGGGATTCGAGACTACGAGGACACACCTCGGGATTTGTAGGTGAAAGCGCACGCTGTGGTGATCGAACCGGACATGCGGATGGTCTGCAATCTTCACCCCAGTTCGACAAGAACGAGAAGACGATTTGCGCGCACGGCGTGTGAGACCAGTTGGGCTCTGGTCTGCGACGCGCGACGTCTGGTATCGACACCAATGACGTTTCGAAACCGCTTGTGCTGTCGGGCCGCTCCGGGGGGAAGCCATCTGCAACTGGCCAATACCCTTGGGAAAGTCTTGCCGTCAGCCCGGATCCGTCGGTTCAAACCCTTATGAACTGGCAATCTGAATGCACTCGTTACTCCAGCCGGAGTGACTCTATCGACTGCATCAGTAACGGCCCCGCATCCTTGCCTACGGACACTGAGGTCAGGTATCCGGCGTGTGGATACCGGTCGGTGTGCTCAAAATAATCCGGCTTGAGAATGTACCCCAATGCGTCCTGGGTCAGTCCCATCACAAAGCCGTGCCTGGTCGACATCAACTCGCGTGAAGCCTTCGAGTAATAAGGCGAGGTTTCTCCGGGATGGGTAACAAACTCCGCATTTGCCACCGTAAATCGTGCTACTCCGGTTTCCAGCTGGCCGTCGATGGTTTCCCTGTCGAGGATCCCGAACCACATCAGCACCCGCATGGTCCAGTTGTCGAGTGGCAGGGCAACGCTTACGCTCGCAAAGGTCAAGGGAACCGTTGGGCTCGGCTCCGATTCACTCAGCACCTGCAGGGCTGCAGTGGCCACTTCCGAGCCCAGTTTCCGGGCGAGATCATGGGAGCGGTCTCCCTGAAGGGGCTGCACCCATCCACCGATGGCTCCTTGCAGGAAGAGATGCTGCCCGGGCAGGGCGGCCGACATCGATGCGTAAAACCCTTCCACATAGTCGGCTGACACCATCGTGTTGTCCGGCCCGAGTACCGTCGGGTGGCATGCGTGGTTGGTCAGTGTGGCAATGCTCTTGCCGTCCACCCCGTTAAATTGCAGAACCGACAGGGTTTGATCCAGCAGTTCGGGCTCGCTCACGTTCTCCACCCAGTCAAACGTGACCTGGCGACTGCCCACGCGACTCGTGGCTGGCTGCCTTGCCTGGTGTGCTTCGACGATGGTATCGACGGTTGTGTCGATCAGCTTGTTGACATAGGTCTGGTCGCGGCCGCTGGACCAGAAATTTGTGCCCCACAATCCGACCACATCAGGACCTGCATGTGTATGGGTTGAAGAGACGATGACCCGATCCGGAGCGAGTTCCGGGATGCGCCTGCCAGCCCGTTCCTGGATCTGCAGGATGTCCGGCCGGGTCAGGCCGATGTTGTCGAGGGTGACGATGATGATGCTGGACACGCGGTCATCGATGACCACGGCGCGAGCGTAAAGCGGGTCATGTTCGCCAGTGGATCGACGATCGCGCCCGTAACCGGCGAGGAGGGTACCTGTGGGTGGTGAAATCGACGTCGACGCTGCGCCGACAAGATAGTGTTCCAGCGACAGCGCGTGGCTGCACCAGCATGCCAGCAGGATCGCCAGCATCCCGCATGCCGCGCCCCGGAACCGGCGGAATGCGGGCTCAGAGTTGTCGAACAGGAATCCGGACATCGTCACGCAGTCCGAGATTGTTTCGTTCCAGCATTCGCTCGGCGCGGTAGCTTGAGCGTACCAGCGGTCCAGATGCCACTTCGAGGAAGCCTTCGTCGAGTCCCCACTGACGATATCGGGCAAATTCATCCGGGTGCACCCAGCGTGCCACTGGCAGGTGATTCAGTGTTGGCCGCAGGTACTGACCCAGGGTCAGCACGTCGACGTTGTGTTCACGCAGGTCGTGCATGGTGCGCCGGATTTCGTCGTCCGTTTCACCCAGACCCAGCATCAGGCTCGACTTGGTGAGAATGGCTGGCCGGTGCGACTTGGCAAACTGCAGTACTCCCAGTGTCTGACCATAACCTGCACGAATGTCCCTGACGACGTGGGTCAGGCGCTCGACGGTCTCCACGTTCTGCGCAAACACGTCCAGACTCGAATCGACGACAACCGCCACTGCCTGGTGGTCGCCCCGAAAGTCGGGTGTCAGCGCTTCGACACCCGTTTGTGGATTGACCTGCTTGATGGCCCTGACACAGGCGGCGTAGTGTGCAGCACCGCCGTCGGGCAGATCGTCACGATCAACCGATGTGAGCACCACGTACCCAAGTTTCATCAATCGTACGGACTCGGCGGCGTTGGCCGGTTCGTCGGCATCGAGCCAGCCGTTCGGATTGCCGGTATCCACGGAGCAGAACTTGCAGGCTCGTGTGCATACCGAACCCATCAGCATGATGGTGGCGGTACCACTGTTCCAGCATTCGCCGATATTCGGGCAGTGTGACTCTTCACAGACTGTCGACAGGCGATGGCTTTTTACCGTTTCCCGCACCGCCTGGTATCGCTCGCCGCTGCCAAGCCTGACACGCAGCCACGCAGGCTTCCTGCCACCGGGAATGGTGCTGTTGGCATTGTGCTTGATGCCGTCACGAATGGCCGGGATGCCCTCCGGGGTTCTGAACTTCTGACCGCTGCGGGGAGGGGTGAACTGGTCTGGTTGTTTCATGACACCTAGTTTAGTCAAATTGTCCCCGTCTTGTCCGGAGTGGCTTGTCTCGAACCACCTCGTGTGCAGAATGAGACCATGCTGTCCGGATGGTGACAGCAGAACGATTGAACCGGAGAAGTCGATGGTTGCTGTCTGTGTGGTCGTGAACACGCTGTTTCCCGTGGTCTGTGCGGTCGAAAAGGTGGCTGCAACAAGTACGGCAAATGGGGCAGATGCAACGCATTCGGGAACCTATCGTGTGGTGCTCAGACATGAAGACGGGCGCATCGATGAACTGATTCCTGACCCGGAACTCACCGGACGGTTGTGTGCTGCTCATGGTACAGACCTTCGAGAACTGGCCGGCAAACCCTGGCGCGCCATCCTGTCGAATCTGCCGACCGTCTGATCCGGATGACTGCCGGGATGGTTTGATGCCTGAAGATGCTCAATTCGGGTACCCGTGAACGTGGTACCACTGAACAAGGAATAGCCTGATTGTTTGAATCGATGCGTGATTTCCTGAAGCTCGAATCTGCCGGCGGACTGCTGCTGGTGCTGGCATCAGTGCTGGCACTTCTGGTGGCCAATTCACCGTGGTCGTGGTTTCACCAGGCACTGATCGATCTGCCCGTGGAAGTTCGTGTGGGCAACTTTGTCATCGCCAAACCGCTCCTGCTCTGGATCAATGACGGTTTGATGGCGGTTTTTTTTCTGCTCGTGGGTCTGGAACTCAAGCGTGAGTTGTTCGAAGGTGAAATCGCCGATTTTCGACAGGCCATGCTGCCAGCCTTTGGCGCACTCGGTGGCATGCTTGTACCGGCGCTGATCTTCACGCTGATCAACCGCAGTGATCCTGTTGCCATGCAGGGCTGGGCGATCCCCGCAGCGACGGACATCGCGTTTGCGATGGCAGTCATCGGCCTGCTTGGCAACCGTGTTCCGGTTTCACTGCGTGTCCTGCTGGTTTCCATCGCCATCTTTGACGATCTTGGTGCAATTGTGATCATTGCACTGTTTTACACCGATCAGTTGCTGCCATCGGCACTGATCGTCGCAACGTTGTGCATACTGGCTCTGCTGACGCTCAATCGGCTGCGTGTCATGGAACGGGCACCCTACCTCTTCATCGGCTTGATCATGTGGATCGCCCTGCTGAAGTCCGGTGTGCATGCAACCCTCGCTGGCGTGATTCTCGCCGCCTTCATACCGATCCGCAGTACTGCCACAGCGCCGTCACCTCTGCATGATCTCGAACACGATCTGCATACGCTGGTTGCACTCGGAATTCTGCCCCTGTTTGCATTTGCCAATGCAGGCATCACCTTTCCGGATTTTGGCTTTGAGCAGTTCCTGCACCCGGTGCCCCTGGGAATTGCCGCCGGACTGTTCGTGGGCAAACAGCTCGGTGTGTTTCTGTTCTGCTGGATCGGGGTCAAATCAGGCGCAGCCAGATTGCCGGATGGTGTCACCTGGGCGATGGTCTATGGAGTTGCCGCGCTCTGTGGAATCGGCTTCACGATGAGTCTTTTCATCGCTTCCCTGGCATTTGAACATACCGCCGACAATCTGTTGTTCGATGAGCGGATCGGAATCCTCCTCGGCTCGATCCTGAGTGCAACCGTCGGCTACCTCATATTGAACCGGGTGCTTCGCTGACCTCACCGAAGCAACGGATGACTCTGCGGGCGAGTCGATGGTGAAAGCTCCATAACGTTGCTGCAGTGCCTGCCGGCGCCCTGTTGCACGCGAGGGCTTGTCAGCCCCTTGAGGCATCCCTCAGTGATGGGGGTCCCCGACGAGAGAGGGGATGTCCCTGTCCCGTGTCTCCAGATGAGGTTACGAACGGGATCCTGCTTGCAGGGACAACATCCGGTCGGTTATCTCCTCGACATGGCAGCGAGGAATTTCATGACCGGCCCTGGGCAGTGTCAGCAACTGTGCCCCTGGTATCGTCCGGGCCAGGGACACGCCGTGCGCATAGGGCAGGATTGGATCTTCGGTGCCATGGATGACAAGGGTCGGAATGTCCACGGTCTTCAGCCATTCGCGTCGATCCTTTGGCGATGACGCGCCGATGGCGAGGGTGTGATTCATTGCCGCGTCGAGATTGCTGGCCTGATCGACTTCGATGCTGGCCACTGCGCGCTGCTGGTTTGCATCGAAGATCTGCGCGGTACCCGCCATCAGCTCGTACATCCTCACCTTGCGGTCTATGCGCTCCTCGCGGGATGTTGCCGGCGACAAGGCGACCGCCATGAATTGCTTCATCCACGCGGAGTCCGGCCCGGGCAGATCGTCGGAACCGAGCTCGACCTGCGATCCGCCACCCGCGAACGGAGACGACATGATGATCGTCGCCGTGCGCAGCCGGCTGCGATACCCGATCATCAGCGCCTGCACGATCATGCCTCCCATGGACGCGCCGGCCACATGGGCAGACCGCAGACCATAGGCATCCATTACAGCCACGGCGTCCGCCGCCAGATCGTCGAGTGTGTAGGGATACTGGGCGAAATCCCGACAGGTCGAACGCCCCGTATCACGGTTGTCATAGCGGATCACCCAGCAACCGCGCCTGACAAAACCGTCCACAAACTCATCACGCCAGTAACACCCGGGCGCACTGGCGCCCATGATCAGCAGAAGTGGCGTACCTGATGGATCGCCAAATGCTTCCGTACGCAAGCGCAGGTCCCCCGAAGCCACAAATCGGTCAGTCATGCCTGATTCCTCGTGCTGGTAACGCGTTCCGGACCATCGATCCTGACAACAAACCAGGTTGCCTCACCCGGCGAGCAGGCGCTGATCCGTAGATGCATCATGGGCCCGCCGGTGCTGCCGTGGTCTCCTGGAACTGCAGTCGATACAGCGTCGCATACAGCCCCTGTGCATCCAGCAACTGTGCATGGGTACCGATCTCGCGAACCAGCCCGTCTTCGAGCACCAGGATCCGACTGGCCTCCTGTACGGTCTGCAGACGATGGGCAATCAGAATCGACGTTCGACCGCTTGTCAGCTTGCGCAGTGCATCCTGGATGAGCAACTCGGTCTGGGTGTCGATGCTCGCGGTAGCCTCGTCGAGAATCAGGATTTCCGGATCTGCCGCCAGGACCCGAGCAAACGCCAGCAGTTGTCTTTGACCCTGCGACAGATTCTGCCCGCGCTCGGAAAGCTCGGTGTCATAACCCTGCGGCAGTGCACTGATGAAGCCATGGGCGTTCACTGTCCTTGCCGCCTGCTCGGCACGTTCACGAGTGATCAAAGGATCACCCAGTGCGATGTTGTCGTAGATGCTGCCGGAGAAGATGTGAAAATCCTGCAACACCACGCCGATACGACGCCGCAGATCGCGGGTATGGATCCGGTTCAGATCGATACCGTCAAGGTAGATGAGCCCGTCATCAAAATCATAAAACCGTGACAGCAGGCGTATCAACGTGCTCTTTCCAGATCCGGTCGGACCAACAATCGCCAGTTTCTCTCCTGGAGAGATACTGACCGATACACCTTTCAGTACAGGTGTATCCAGGTAGCTGAAGTGCACATTGCAAAAATCAATGGCACCACGCAGGCGATCTGGCAAGACAGCGGGTTCCGCCGGTTCATGGATTTTTTCGTCCCAGTCCAGTGCCTGGAATATGCGTTCACCGCTGGCCATGGCGCGGAACAGGATGTTGGTCTGTTCGCCAAGAACGACAATGGGATTGAACAGCATGCCGATGAACTGGGTGAACAGAACCATCTCGCCGAGAGTCATCTGTTCCTGGATGGTTTGCCCGCCGCCGTACCAGATGACAACCCCGATGGCGATGTGCGCCATGCTGTCGGTGAAGGCGCCGTACAGCGTTTCGAGCCGGGCCGATCGGAGTTCGTGATCGCGATTTTCGCGATTGATTCCATCGTATCGTTCCAGATTGTACGACTCTCGCACCGAGAGCTGGACAACCTGCAGGCCGGCCAGGTTTTCGTGCATGTTCTGATTCAGCGCGGACAGGGTCATGCGCACCATGCGAAACAG
Organism: Pseudomonadales bacterium; assembly: GCA_041752315.1. Taxonomy (GTDB): domain Bacteria; phylum Pseudomonadota; class Gammaproteobacteria; order Pseudomonadales; family Azotimanducaceae; genus SYFY01. The sequence continues at coordinate 33,925 of JBGSHJ010000044.1, read as the reverse complement.
CTGGCTGGTGGCACGCCGGAACAGCCAGGTGACGCTTCCCATCAGGGGCAGCACAAGCAGGAGCATGAGCGTCAGTTCGACACTCATCGCCAGCATGACGGTGAGCGCCACAAAAAACGGTACAAACTCTCCAACCAGAGTGCCGACACCACGCAGCAACTCGTACAGGGCTTCAACGTCGTTGGTTACGCGGGTCATGACACGGCCGACAGCCACACGATCGTAGAAGGAGAATGGCCTGGTTTCCAGATGCGCAAAAAGGTCACGCCGCAGATCACGCAAACCGTTGATGACGGACGAGATGAGTGTCATGCGGTGCCAGTGTCCGGTCAGTGCCCAACCAGCCTGCAGCAGGCCGTACAGAATGCATGCCGCGCCAAGACCATGCAGACCGGTGACATCACCAATCCATGCCGTGATTTCATTCATCCCGAAATCGGGACGTTCACTGACCTTGCCCCGCAGCAGCCCATCAATCACCACAAGCGAGATGATGATCGGCATCAGAACCTGCATCGCGGACATCATGAGGATAAGCACCGCGCTGATGGCGAAGGTCAGGCGATAGGGTTTCATCCACTGCATCAATCGGCCAAGGAGTTGCAGGTTCAGCGCAGCGCCAGTGAGTTCCGCGTCAAACATCGCGTAATTGCGCTTCGGTTCACTGTCCGGCGGACGATTCGCGGTGTTCATGCGGTAGCCATGCCGGCAAAGTCCTCGGCATCGGCGCCTTCTCGCTGGATGCGCTCAAGCTCGGCATACCAGCCGCCGGCATCGAGCAACTCGGCATGGCTGCCGGTTTCGGCGACGCGACCGTTGTCGAGAACCACAATGCGGTCAGCGTGACGTGCCGTGGACACCCGATGGGAAACCAGCAGTGTGGTTTGTCCCGCGCGCAGTCGTCGCAGCGCGGCGAGGATGTGTTCCTCGGTTTCCGTATCCACGCTGGAGAAACAGTCATCCAGCAGCAGGACCGGGCTGTGGCGAATGAGTCCACGAGCCAGCGTTGCACGTTGTTTCTGTCCTCCGGAGAGAGTGACACCTCGTTCACCCACCAGCGTATCCAGGCCATCGGGAAAGCTCTCGATCGTGTCCTTGAGTGCGGCAGCCTCGGCCGCAGCCCACACGGCTTCGTCGGTTCGCGATGGATCGTCGTAGGTGATGTTGATACGCAGCGACTCGCCAAACAGGAAGGGATCCTGCGGTACGAGCGCAATCTGCGATCTCAGGGCCGCAAGCGGCCAACTGTGTATTTCCTGGTCATCAATGTGCACCGATCCGGCGGGCGGATCGAGCAGCCGTGTCAGCATTCGCAGCAGCGTCGTCTTGCCACTGCCAACCTTGCCCATGATGGCGATGGTTTCTCCGGCACGGATGTCCAGATCGATCCCGTTCAGTATCCAGGGGCGATCGCCGGAATACCGGAATCTCAGATCACGCAGGCTGATGTCACCGCGCATGCTGGAGCCTTGCGCTGCATGCGCGGCATCGGCGATCTCTGGTTCGATGTCCAGTACCTCGGTCAGTCTGTGGATGGCCACGCCTGCCCGCTGGAACAGGTTGACGATGAAACCGGCAACCCGGAATGGCTGCACGATCATGCTGACGTACATGAAAAACGCAACAAAGGCGCCAACGGACATCTCGCCCTGAAGCACGAGGCTGCCACCATATCCCAGTATGGTGAGGGTGCAGACCGCAGCCATGGTCGGCATCCACGACGTCATCAGCGAGTTCACCCGGGCCTGTTCGTAAAACGCATCGGCGTAGCGCTGGTTGGTGCCGGAAAAACGCGCGATTTCGTTGGCTTCCTGCGCCATCGCCTGGATGGTACGAATACCGGACAGATTTTCCTGGACGTGGGTGCCAAGGTCGGAAAGGCGTTCCTGCACTGCTTCGGAGGTCACACCCATGTCACGGGCTGAACGTTGTGCGTAGAGGAACACAAAGGGCAGCGGCGGGATCAGCAGCAACGTCAGTTCAGGCGAGAGCCAGAGCATGAAACCGAAGCCGATGACCGTAGCGTAGATCAGGATCACGAACAGGATCGTCCCCATGGCGATGAAACGCTGGATGAGGCTGATGTCGGCGACGGCCCGCGTCATCATGTCGCCGATGGTGTGTCGGTTGAAGAAGCAGATGCCCTGGCGTTGCAGCCCCGCATACAGGGCGCGGCGCAGGTCATAGGCGACGTACATGCCAACCTTGCGTACGGAATAGCGCGCATAGGTAACCACGAAGTAACGCAGCAGCACGGAGATGAAGATCCCGAGTACCGGCAATTGAAGATCATGGTTGTCCGCCGCGAGACGGTCGATGCCCATGGCCAGAAACAAGGGGACCAACGCCTCGAGAAGCCGGGATACTCCAAAAGCGACGATACCGCCGGACAAGCGCCATCGGTAGGGTCGAACAAACGGCCAGATGCGGGCCAGCCTGCGCAGGACGCTCATTGAGCCGTTCTTTTCATGGGTGGTCCGGTCTAGAAAGTGGCACTGTGCGGCACACGTGGGAACGGAATCACGTCGCGGATGTTCTCCATGCCGGTCACGTACAGGACGAGTCGCTCCAGACCCAACCCGAACCCTGCATGCGGCACCGTACCGTAGCGCCGCAGATCCCTGTACCACCAGAGGTTGTCCTTGAGCCCTTTTTCGGCCAGTCGGGCATCCAGAAGGTCCAGTCGTTCTTCGCGCTGGCTGCCACCGATGATCTCGCCAACACCGGGTACCAGTACGTCCATGGCCGCAACCGTCCGGTCATCATCGTTCAGACGCATGTAGAACGCCTTGATCTGCCTTGGATAGTTGACGATTACAACAGGTCCGCCAACGTGCCTTTCGCACAGGTAGCGTTCATGTTCGGACTGCAGGTCGAGACCCCATTGCACCGGAAACTCGAAGGTGGCTCCACTTTTCTGCAGGATGTCGATGGCCGCTCCGTAGTCGATGCGTTCGAACCCCGAGTTGACGACATGTTCGAGTCTGGCAATCACGGTCTTGTCGATCTGATCATTGAAAAATGACAGATCCTCGGCTTGATTCTCGAGCAGTCGGCGAATGACGTACTTGAGGAAGTCCTCCGCGAGCAGCGCGTTGGCATTGAGGTCATTGAACGCAACCTCCGGTTCGATCATCCAGAATTCGGCAAGGTGTCGCGTGGTATTGGAGTTTTCCGCACGAAAGGTGGGTCCGAAGGTGTAGACCTTCGACAGGGCACAACAGAAGGTCTCGACGTTCAGCTGGCCTGAGACCGTCAGAAAGGTCTCGGCACCAAAAAAGTCGGCACTGAAATCCGTCTGGCCTCGGCTGATCGCATCCAGCGTGGAAACACGAAAGAGTTCGCCGGCTCCTTCGCAGTCACTCGCTGTGATGATGGGTGTATTGACCCACAGGAACTCGTTGGTATTGAAGTAGTCGTGCACGGCTTTCGAAATCGCATTGCGAACGCGGGCAATGGCGCCAAACGTATTGGTGCGAGGCCTCAGGTGGGCAACCGAACGCAGGTATTCGAAGGTGTGCCGCTTCTTGGCGATGGGATAGGTCTCCGGATCGTCCACCCAGCCGATCACGGTGATGCTGCCGGCCAGAATTTCGCGGTCCTGTCCGCTGCCGCTGGACGCTACCAGTTTTCCTCGCACGCTCACCGAGCAACCGGTGCCCAGCTTCTCGATGTCGGTTGCATAGTTGGGAAGCTGGCTGTCTGCCACCACCTGGATGGGGGCAAAACAGGAGCCGTCATAGACGTGTACAAATGAAAAGCCGCCTTTTGAAGTCCGTTTGCTGCGTACCCAGCCCTGGATGCTGATCTCGGAGTCGAGGGGCAGTGAACGCAGCGCAAGAATGCTCGATGTCATGTGCGGGTGGGGGCGTCGAAGGATGCAGCATGATAAAACAATCCCCGGTGACTTGTGGGATGGTCTCGTAAGGCGAGGTGGAAGCGTTGCAATGGGCGAATGCGCCCGTGTTGTTGTCTGCCAGGTCAGGTGTATGGGTTGCGAACGGTCAACGACCGCACGGTGTACTGGGCTACTGGTTCACGTTCAACCTGAACGGCAGCATCGTTCCGACGTGGGCGATATCCTCGATAACCTGCTCGCGTTCGCGCTCCAGGTAGTTGGCGACAGCGTCCCGAAAACCCTGGTGCGCAATCCAGTGCGCGCTGTAGGTGGCCTGCGGTTGATAACCACGCGCGATCTTGTGCTGGCCCTGGGCACCGGCTTCAACACGCTGCAGGCCATGGGCGATGGCAAAGTCGATTGCCTGGTAATAACACGTCTCGAAATGCAGGAAAGGGTGGTATTCGGTACAACCCCAGTTGCGGCCATAGAGTGTGTCATTGCCGATGAAGTTGAGGGCACCGCCGATATATCGACCTGCGCGCTTGCACAGAATCAGCAGTGTCTGCGCAGCCAGATGCTTGTTGATCTCGCTGAAAAAACGACGGGTGAGGTAGGGACTGCCCCATTTGCGCGAACCTGTATCCATGTAGAACTCGTAGAACGCGTCCCAATGGACCTCCGTCAGGTCAGTCCCAGTCACCCACTCGATCTCGACGCCATTGGCCAGTGCATCGCGGCGTTCCCGTCGCAGGTCCTTGCGCTTCTTCGAAGTCAATTGAGCGAGAAAATCATCGAAGCTGCCATAACCTTCGTTGTGCCAGTGAAACTGCTGGTCCATCCGCTGCAGGAATCCGCATCGTGCAGCCTGTTCCCATTGTGTCTTCGTCATGAAGGTCATGTGCAGGGAGGACACCCCGGTTTCCCTGACCAGGCTGGCACAAGCCTGAAACAAGGTGGTTTCCAGATCCGGCTCATTGCGGACAGGCAGTACCCGGCGACCGGTTGCGGGAGTGAACGGCACGGTTGCCTGCAGCTTCGGATAATAACGTCCACCGGCTCGTTGCAGCGCATCAGCCCAGCTGTGATCAAAGACGTACTCGCCCTGTGAGTGGCCCTTCAGGTACAGCGGCACGACACCGATCAGATCGCTGCCTTGTTCGACGACAAGGTGGCAGGGTTTCCAGCCGGTTCGCCCGCCAACGCTGCCGCTGGTTTCGAGCGCAAGCAGAAAAGCATGGGTCAGGAACGGGTTGACCGAACCGTCCGAGGTGGCACAGCGATCCCAGACGCCCGCGTCGAAGTCCGCAATGCGATCCAGCGTGCGAATGATGATGGCGCTCATGCGGAGGCGGTATTGGTCCTGGCGTGCAGTTCGGCCTGAATCCGCGTCAGTTGCGAGCGGTTGAGGCGATAGCCGTACATGCACAGCAAGCCAGGCAAGGCCAGTAAAACGGCGACGGGTCCCGAGATCACAGCCAGCGTCAGAAGGATGTCCTGCGGAACATCGGCTGCAGTACGAATCGTCGAGCCGGTTGGCCACTGGATCCAGACCAGGAACAGCCCCGCAATCCAGGAGCCGAGCGCTGCAGAGCACTTCCCGGCAAAAGAGGAGGCACCGAAGAACACCCCTTCCTGGCGTCGGCCGGTAAGCAGTTCATGTTCATCTGCTATATCGGCCATGGTGGTCCCGGAGCCAACGATCAGCTGGGCGATTGAAGCGCCTGCAAACAGGGAGATGAAGATGAGCAATGAAGCCGATGTCCAGGTGCCTTTTTCGGGCCATGATCCGGCCAGCCAGATGAGCACGGGTGAGGCATGGATAACCATCCAGGTCAGGGCGCCTGCGATCATCGCCGCCCGTTTGTCGAGCCAGGCAAAGACGCTGCCCGACACGGCATAACCGACCATGCTGCCGATCGGACCGGCCAGCAGTGCCAGCATGATCTGGAAGCGGTCCAGTTCCCAGAAGAAGGTCATCATGTAGAGGCTGGTCGCACCGGTGACACCGAAGGCGACGATGATGATGATGAAACCCAGCAGCATCCATCTGAAGGATGGGTTGCGCAGTGTGTCAACCGCTTCGCGCACAACCTCCATCGTGCCAACCCGGCCCAGAGAGAGGGTTGCGGCGGGAAGGTACGGAATACGGTGGCGCGTGCCATGCGCCGTGGTAAAAATTGCCAGGACGACCAGGCAGGACAGCAGCAGCATGAACGGCGGGTAAGCGGCCGGATTGGTTTGCCCGTTGGGGTATTGCGCAGTCGGTGCAAAGAAGTAACCAAAACCAAGAACGAACACGAGAACAAAGCCGAGCGCACCAAAAAAGTGACGTATCGCAACCAGCGTGGTCCGTTCGTCATAGTCGGTGGACAACTCTGCGCCAAGTGCCATGTGCGGGACGTAGTAGAGGGTCATCGCACCGCGGACCAGCACGGTAAACGTCAGCATCCACGCAAACATGCCCCATTGCCCTGCACCTTCGATCGTCACGAGGGGCGCAAAGAGCATGTAGAAGGCAAAACCCATCGGTAGTGCGGAGACATAGATGAAGGGATGGCGCCTGCCCAGTCGACCACTCCAGCGATCGGATATGGTACCGGCCAGCGGGTCGGTGACGGCGTCAAAGATCAGCGCCAGAGCGATGGCCAGGCCGGCGAGGTCAGCGGCCAGGCCAAGAACCTGACTGTAGTAGAACAGCAGGAAAGTACCAAAGACACTGGTCTTGACACCTTCGGCGATCTGACCGACGCCAAAGGCGAGCTTTTCTGCAGTACGAAGCGGTGGTGAGGTGGCTGTCATGCCTGAACGCTAACCCAGTTCGCAATGGAACGCGATGCTTGCATTTGCGAGTCGGTAGTGGCTTGTTTTCACGGGTCCAGCAGGGACTCCGGTAATGGAATGCAAGCGAGTCCTGCGGCGAAGGGGCAAGCGATTGCCGTCCATGCCCGTGGCGACGCGCCGCAGATTCCTGTCAACGAAATTTTGCGAACCGGTTGACCTGCCCCTCAAGGGAACCGTCTGCTGAAAATTCCTGCAGCACTGTTCAATGTGAGTCACGGCTCCGGAAATGATCCGGGTGCAGGCAATCGGAATCAGTAGATCCCGGCGTCGAGCCCCGCGGCCACCGCCATGCCGAGTTGGCGGCAGGCAAGCAGGTCATCTTCTTCTGGTTCACCTTTGACAACCACCGCAGGCTGTACTTCCATCATCGGATATCCACCGATGATTCGACGAATGGCGCGCAGTGCACCGGAGCCATCGTTCCCGGCACTGACGAAGATGGCACACGGCAGAGGGCGTATCCGCCCTTCCACTTCATAAAACGTCCGGTCGAAAAAATCCTTCAGCGCACCCGACATGTAGCCGAAGTTCTCCGGAGTACCCAGCAGCACGGCATCCGCCCATAGCAGGTCCGCAGGTTCACCCTGTCGAGCGGTGAGAAAGCGGGGTTCGACACCACTGATCTGTGGATCGCAGACACCCTCGAAAATGGCCTGCGCCAGTCGCGCTGTCCGACCGGTTTTCGAGTGATGGACAATCAGCAGGTGTTTCATCCGGCGAGTATACTGCGGTCGCATGGACCTTCAGACCATTCGATCCGCGCGAGAGCGCATTCATGAGCATATCAACCTCACACCCTGCGAACATTCGCGCACGCTGTCCCGTCTGCTGGGCTGTGAGTTGAGCATCAAGTTCGAGAATCAGCAGTTCACCGCGTCGTTCAAGGAGCGAGGTGCACTGAACGCACTGCTGCAACTGGATGCGGACGAACGACTGCGGGGTGTCATTGCCATGTCCGCCGGCAACCACGCGCAGGCGGTCGCCTACCACGGCGCCCGCCTGGCGGTACCAACCACGATCGTGATGCCGCGTACCACACCCAATGCCAAAGTGGAGCAGACCAGGGTCCATGGTGCGGAAGTCATCCTGCACGGCTCCCAGTTCGACGAAACAAGAGCGTTCACGCAAGACCTGGCCCGCCAGCGACATCTCACCTTGCTGCACCCCTACGATGACGAACGTGTGATCGCAGGCCAGGGTACTGTCGGACTCGAGATTCATGAGCAGGCATCAATGGCCGAGATCGTGGTGGTTCCAATCGGAGGTGGCGGACTGATTGCCGGGGTCGCTACGGCGCTGAAAGCGCTCAACCCCTCCATCCGAATCGTTGGCGTGCAGATGGATCGTTATGACACGGCCAGCCGCCTGTTCCATGGTCTGGAACCCGGCTCCCCGAGGCTGGGTACTGTCGCCGAAGGGATTGCCGTCAAACAGCCCGGACAGCTCACCCTGCCCATCATCCGCAACTGTGTGGATGAGATTGTTACCGTGTCTGAAGAGACAGTCGAGCAGGCTGTCTTCATGTTGCTCGAAATCGAAAAGACCGTGGCAGAGGGCGCGGGTGCAGCAGCGCTGGCCGCAGTGATGTCCAATCCGCGCGCGTTTGCAGACCGACGAGTGGTCACCATTCTTTCCGGTGGCAACATCGACATGATGATCCTGTCGTCGGTATTGCAGCGGGGACTGGTCCGGAGCCATCGCCTGGTGCGCCTGCGGGTGGAAATTCCGGACGTGCCCGGTGCATTGTCGGATCTCACGCAGATCATTGGTGAACTGGACAGCAACATCATCGATATCCAGCATCAGCGCGCCTTTGGTTCGTCCTCGGTGCGGGCGACCATGGTGGAACTGGTGCTGCAGATGCGCGGCGAAGAGCAGGTCGAACAGGTACTGAGCAGTCTCGCCAACGCTGGTTACGAGGCAAAGCTGCTCGGTTGAGGCGGGCGGTGAACCTCTGGTCGCGTCATGCTGACACGGATATATTGACGGTGGGGGCGATAGTCTGGCCGCAACACACCTGCTCATCACTGATATGGCCGCTCGTATTGCCGCTCATTGGGAAATCACTGGGGTTTTGTCGATACAAAAGGAGAAAAACATGCGTCTTGGCAAGCCAAGAATTCCGGCTCTCGACCAGAAGGACTGGAGTCCCGAGGCGGCGGAGCTGATGCAGCCCCTCGTCCGGCAAGGTCGAATCTTCAACATATTCAGGACGCTCGCCAATCATCCGGAACTGGCCAAGCGCTGGATGGTGTTTGCCAATCACATTCTCGGCAAGTCGACACTGGCGGTTCGCGAACGCGAGCTGATCATCCTGCGCATCGGCTATCTCTGTCAGTCAGGATACGAGTGGGGTCAGCACGTACTCATTGCACGCCAGGCAGGCATGACGGATGCCGAGATCCGCTCCTGCAAGACCGGCCCGTCAACGCCGGGGCTCACCGTGCTTGATCGATTGCTGCTGCAGGCCACCGATGAACTGCATGCCGATGCCCACGTCAGCGACGCAACATGGGCGGGACTGTCCGGACTGCTCAATACCAAGCAGATGATGGACGTGGTGTTTACGGTTGGTCAGTACAATCTGGTTTCGATGGCGCTCAACAGCTTCGGCGTTCAGGCCGATGAAGGATTGCCGGGATGGGACGTTTAAGCCACAAGGTCGCGATCATAGTTGGCGGTGGGCAGACACCGGGTGAGACCATCGGCAACGGACGGGCAACGGCAATGCGATTCGCCCAGGAGGGCGCTCGTGTACTGGTTGTTGATCGACGGCTAGAATCGGCTGAGCAGACGGTCGCCATGATCCGGAAGGAGGGTGGCGAAGCCGAGGCCTGTGAAGCGGATGTGACCCGTGCGGCTGATTGTCAGCGTTTTGTCGAAACAGCGCTTGCACGGTTTGGCAAGCTCGACATCCTGCACAACAATGTTGGCATCGGTGGTGGTGACAGGACAGCCGCCAGCATGACGGAAGAGGTCTGGGACAGGATCTTCAACGTCAATCTGCGTGGCATCATGCTGAGTTGCCGCGAAGCACTCAAACCGATGCGCGAGCAAGGACATGGTGTCATCACGAACATTTCGTCGGTTGCCGCCGTCTGCGCCGTGAGCATTGTTGCGTACAAGACTTCGAAGGCGGCACTCAACGCGTACACACATGCCCTGGCGACTGGCAACACGAAGTACAACATTCGTGCGAACGTCATCATGCCGGGACTCATGAACACACCCATGGCCATCGAAGGTTACGTCGCCCAGGGACACGATCGATCCGAACTGATCGCACGGCGGGATGCACAGGTACCGTTGGGCGGCAAGATGGGAACCGGCTGGGATATTGCCAATGCCGCGCTCTTTCTGGCTTCGGATGAAGCCAGGTTCATCACCGGCGTCTGCCTGCCGGTGGATGGTGGCCAGGCGGCGATGATTGGCTGATGTGTTGCGGGCCGACTACCGGACCGGCGCGGTACGATCGGCAAGCACGGACAGATGACAAGGCGGTGAAATGCAACCACGACGATCAGTTCTGTACATGCCCGGCGCCAATGCACGAGCCCTGGAAAAAGCCCGTGCGCTGCCCTGTGATTCGATCATCTTCGATCTGGAGGACGCGGTGGCGCCCGATGCCAAGGCCATTGCCAGGGAGCAGGTGGCCCAGGCGGTGGCCAGCGGGCAGTATGGTTACCGTGAATTGCTGGTCCGCTGCAACGGCCTGAATACCCCGTGGGGACGAGCTGATCTCAACTCTTTTACAGGGCCAGACAACCTGCCCAACGTTTCGGCACTCGTGTTTCCGAAGATCGAGAACATCGATCAGATCGACGCCATTGCCTTCGAACTCGATCGACGGGGTGCCCGTCGGCTCAAGTTGTGGATCATGATCGAAACACCCACAGGAGTGCTGGATGCACGCGCGCTGGCACGACATCCTCGTGTCGAGGCGCTGGTGATGGGTACCAGCGACCTGGTGAAGGAGTTGCGCGCGACTCATACGGTATCACGCAGCAATCTCGACTACGCGCTCCAGTACTGTGTACTGGCCGCACGGGAAGCAGGCAAGGTGGTGCTGGACGGTGTGCATCTTGATTTCAGGAACTCAGAAACATTCAGGGCGTTGTGTGAGCAGGGCAGGGCAATGGGCTTTGACGGCCGAACACTCATTCATCCTTCCCAGATCGATATCGCCAATGAAGTGTTTGGCATCGACAGAAGTTCGCTTGATCATGCGCGGGAAGTCTTGCGTGTGTGGCGGGAGGCTCTGGCTTCCGGCCGGGGCGTGGCTGTCCTCCATGGAAGTCTGATCGAGAACCTGCATGCCGCCGAGGCTGAGAGAGTGGTCGCCTTTGCGGAGAGTCTGGCAGCCCGCATCCAGAATGATCCGGCAGATCAATGACTGCAGGCATGACGGGCGATGCCGTCCCTGGAATTCGCGTTTTTCCGACGCTCTGCTATACCTTCTGCAGGCGGCAGGCGCTCATGGATGAGCGATCGAACACCGCTCGCAAGCTCCGATGGTGGCGGTTTTGGATCTCTCCCCCTCCCCATCTGATTCCGGTACCTCGGAGCTTGTTCCTTCTGTCTCGACTTGCACTCTCTCCCTGACTCTCGGGCCCCTCACCGACTACGGCTTTCGAATACCGATCACAACAAATCGCCACACGAGGTAGCCGATGATCTGCATGAACACGATCGTCGCCAGTGCTGCGCCGATGGCCCAGGTTGCCACGTCGCCCAGCCAAAGGATAAGACTCAGCATCACGAGTGCAATGAGCAGGATCCGAACCAGGCGCCATGGGGTCCGGCCTCCATCGCGCACACCCAGCAGCGAAGCAATGAACTCGCTCGTGAGCGGCAGCGCCAGCAGGTAGAGCAGACCCGTCACTCCAGTTCCTCGATCAGTTCCACGTAGCCATCGGTCGCATGGAGGCGCAGGCGCTGGCCACTGCGGATACGCAGGATGCAATCGTGGACGTCCACGAGGCAGGGGATCCGATATTCCCGGGCGATGGTACCTGCATGGGAGAGATAGCTGCCGAGGCCCACCACGATTCCACCCAGTGAAGGAAACAGCGGAGTCCAGGTTGGATCGGTATATGGCGCAACAAGAATTTCGCCAGGTTTCAGGAGCTGAGCGTGATCCGGGCGAAGGATGACCCGCGCAATGCCTTCAAACGTACCAGGGCTCGCACATTGTCCACGCAGTGTATTTTCGCTGGTCGGCACATCAGCGACCGGCAGTTTGATATTGAAGGTTTCCGGTGCCCGGCTGCGTGCTTCACGACGATGGGCAATACGGCGTTCCCGTACCGTGCGCGAGACGGCCTGAGCATCGAGTTCACCACGGGATGCGGCCTGGATTTCCTGCCATGTGAGATAAAACAGATCGCCAGCACACTTCAGTTTGCCAGTGTGCAGAAGCTCGTCTTCAATCAGCAGCAGTCGCTGACGGATCGCGTCAAAGATCATCGTGTGGTAGTGGCGGGTGTTCTCGCGCAAGGAAATGTAGTACCGGATGCGAGTCAGCAGTTTCTGGACCAGGCGCCACTTCAGACCGCGGCCGATGGACTTGCGCAGTGCATCACGCGCCACCAGATGGCGGGAGTATCCGTCACCGACCTGACCTCCGTGCAACATCTGATTGCGGATCATGATGAGCAATGGCGTGATGTCTTCGCGCCAGCGGGGAGCGCTGAAATCCAGCTCTCGTGCACCACGATGGCCATAGGTCGAAATGAATGCACCCAACGCGGTGACAAAGGGGTGGGCGGGATCGAGCCTTCGCACGTCGATCACCGCATTGTCTCCCATCAGCGCAGTCGAAGTGTCCTCGAAGCTTGCGGCCAGCGTGGAGAGCTCCGTGATGTCGAGCACCATCCGCTTGCTCCACATGTCGGTGTCATCATGAATGACGTCATCAAGTTGCATGGGGTCAAAGCCGGGTGCCCACCGTTTCAGGAGTTGCTGCAGCAGCCCGATCAGCAGGAAGTAGCGCCCTGCCGATATGTTGAGCGTGAGCATGGACTCATGTGCCGGTGACCAGGGGACGCGACCGGTCAGCGTTCGTTTCATCAACGCCGGTACATCCAGTGACTGATTGTTTCGCAGCGCATCGAGCCAGGGTACAAATCGCGCCAGGCTCCCGGATTCGAGTCTGCTGCTGCGTGACCAGAATGTCCCGAATGCCAACCACCCGAGCAGGAGCATGCCGATGCTCGCGGGCAGATGAACGGCTGAAAGTCTGGGAGCGGGCGGGACTTTCCTCAACATCGCCAGATCGACGAGTTCGACGTTGCTCAGACGCAGAGGCAGAAAGCGTTTCAGGAGGTAAAAATCGAGATACAGACGCCCGCCAACAAACGCGCCCAGTCGCGGCAGGACGGTGCTGACCAGATCGACCGTCAGTGGTGTCAGCGGTTCGGAGAAGTTCTCCGCGACAGGCTTGAACAGAACCAATGCACGACCATCTCCCGGCGCCGTCACGCTGGCAGTGATGGGTCTGGCCTGCAGAATATGCAGTTCCTCCTCGTCAAAAGCCCACTCCACGTCCACGGGTTCTGCAAACAGGACTTCGATCTGCTCAGTGGTCTCGTGCAGGGCAACGGCTTCCCGCGTACTCAGCACGGGCACTGTGCGAAGATGCTCCGGAACCGGATCCAGCCGGCCCTGTGCCGGATCAGTGAGTTGTGCAGGCACCATCAGTTGTTTGTCGCCAATCTGGAGCACGGTGACCTGCCCGAATGGGTTGACCTGTACCCGATCAGGCTGCACCCGACCATCGACCAGAGCCGCGCCGAGTCCCCAGCTGGCTTCGATGATGATGTTGCCTGCTTCGGGCTGAAGTGGATCCTTCGAAAAGCAGACACCTGAACGCGTGGCCTTGATGAGACGCTGGACGATCACGGCCATGGGTTGTGTCGACTCGTCCCAGTTTTCCCGGTAGGCACGGGCTGCAGGGCTCCACAGTGACATCCAGCAATCCACAACGGCCTGGGTCAGACACGCCGCATTGATGTAGTAGTACGTTGCATGCTGGCCCGCATAGCTGATGCCGGCACCGTCTTCATCGATGGCCGAGCTGCGCACCGCGACCACTTCGTCAGGTTCGAAGTGTGCAATGAAGGCGGTGTTCAGCGTGCTGACAAAGTCGGCGTCGAGGGTTGGCGGTGGCGGTTTTTCATCCAGAAGGATCGGGTAATGACGCAGGAATGCGTCCGAAGTGATGACAAAACCGGAAGGAACATTGAACCCCGCCTGCATCAGCGCACCCAACCGGGCGGCTTTACCGCCTACGGTATCAGCGTGCGCCAGATTGATTCTATCGAGGGGTAGTATCCATTCCACCCGCGCAGACTAATGAAAGGGCTGACAAGAGTGCAACTGCGTCAGCACAATGGGATGAACGATGTGCAGCAACGGCCGCAGGTACAGCTGGGACGGGCGCGACGAACTCTCGACTGCTCTTAAAGCGCCTTGGCCGGCTTTGCCCGAAAAAAGCGGTTGCCGAGCCGTGTGGTTAATTCATGCCATTGGTGAGGCAGGGCCAGCATCGCCGGGGTGGTCACCAGTGTCAGCAGTGTCGACACCGTGAGGCCCGCAACAATGGCCTGGGACAAGGGCACCCAGAACATCGACATCTGGCTGCCAACGACGATATCCCGGCCCACCAGGTCGATACTGATGTTGGCGGCCAGCGGCAACAGCCCGAAGGTGGTGGTAACGGTCGTCAGCATGACCGGCCGCAGCCGTTGTGCGCCTGTCCGGACGATCAGTGAAACATAGTCGAGTTCCGGATGTTCCTTGCGCAGGTGATTGTACGCATCAATAAGGATGATGTTGTTGTTGACGACGATCCCCGCCAGAGCAACGATGCCAACACCGGTTAGGATGGCTGAGAAGGGTTGGGCGGAAATCACCAGCCACATCAGTACACCAGCAGTTGAAAACACCACTGCCATGAGAATCAGCGAAGCCTGATACAGGCTGTTGAACTGCGTGACCAGCAATCCGAACATCAGCAGCAGTGACAGCAGGAACGCAACGCCGACAAACGCCATCGCATCCTGCTGTTCTTCGTTTGCGCCTTTGAAGACAATGTTGATTCGCGGGTCGAATTCCTGATCCTCCACCCATGCCTCAAGCTCCTTCACAACAGTATCGGCCAGCACCCCTGGCGCGACGTTGGCGCGGATGTATTCAACCGGGATTCCATCCATGCGCTGTACGGTATCCACGTTCGGCGCAGGTTCCCTGGTCACAAAGTTGGAGATGGGCACCAGACCGTTGCGAGTCGTGATCCGCAGGTCATCGAGTGCAATGATTCCCCGATGTTCCGCCGGATAACGGACACGGATGTCGACAGCATCGTCTGCCTTTTCCGGACGGTACTCACCCACCATCACACCGTTGGTAATGAGCTGCACGGCGACACCCACCTGCGACACATCGGCGCCGTACAGGGCTGCCTGCGCCCGATCCACCGTGAGGCGCCACTCAATGCCGGGTACGGATCGTGTGTCGTCGATGTCCCGTACGTCTGGCATGTTTGCCTGGATATGTGCCAGCACCTGGCTCACCGCGGGTTCAAGGAGGTTGCGGGTGTGAGACGCAAACTCGATCTGGATCGGTTTGCCCTCGCTGGGGCCTTGCTCCATTTCCTGGATCTCGACGGTGATGCCTGCCAGCGTCGCGGTCCGTTGACGGATGTCCTCGAAGACCTGGGTTCCGGTACGATCCAGGTACTTCTGTTCCTGCAACTCGATGAACATCTGGCCGATCCGGTCAAATCCGTTGCGGGACGGACCTCCCAGTTCGAGTGTCTGCGTGTTCGAACTTTTCACCCCTTCGACCTGCAGGACTTCCTGCTCGACTTCCTTCACCAGCTGATTGATTTCGTCGGCGGCAAGGTTGCCCCGGGCGCGCACGGTGACGATGCCAAACTGTGGCTCGGAATCAGACATGAACATCATGCCCTTGCCAAATTGGCCGTAGGCCCAGAAGGACCCGAACAAGGTGATGACGGCAATGGTCAGCGTCACCGCTGCATAACGGGCGGCGCGTGACAGGAATCGTGCATAGATGCCGGTGAAACCGGTGAGCATCGTAGGATCCCCATCCTCGAGCATCTGCAGTGTCTTCAGGCTGTGTTCGTCGCGTGCGCTGGCTTTGCCGAACAGCGAGCCCAGAACCGGGCCAAACACCAGTGCATACAACAGGGATCCGCACAAGACTGTAAACACCGTCACTGGCAGGTACCGCATGAACTGTCCGGAAATCCCCGGCCAGAACATCAGGGGCAGAAACGCCGCAAGCGTGGTCGCGGTCGAGGCCACGACGGGCCAGAACATCCGCTTGGCGGAGAGTGTGTAGGCACTTCTCGGGCTGTAACCCTCAACCATCTTGCGATCGGCGTATTCGGTCACCACGATGGCCCCGTCGATGAGCATGCCCAGCCCAAGCAACATGCCGAACATGACCATGAAGTTGAAGGTGTAGCCGAGCATGTTCAGAAACACGAGTGCAAACAGGAAGGAAACCGGTATGCCAAGTCCGACGATGATGCCACTGCGAAACCCCGTGGCGGCGACGACCACTATCATGACCAGCGCCAGTGCAGTCAGAATGTTGCCTTCGAGTTCACGCACCTGGTTCAGTGCAAAAGGTGCCTGATCCTGGGTGTAAAACAGCCGGACACTGGGTGGCATGGTCTTGCGGAAATCCTCGACGATCTTCTTTGCTGCGACGACCGTGTCGATGATGTTGGCTTCGTTCCGCTTGAGGAGTTCAAGGGTGATGGCGTCACGTCCATTGACCCGCGCAAACCGGCTGCGGTCCTTGAATGTGCGACGGACAGTGGCGACATCACGCAGCGTGACCACCACACCTTCGCTGGCCTTGATCGGCAGGTCGAACAGATCCTGCGCTTCTTCGATGACGCTCGGTACCTTCACGGAGAACCGGCCTGCTCCGGTATCCAGGCTGCCGGCCGGAATCAGGCGGTTGTTGCGCAGGATGGTGGTCATGAGTTCTTCGCCGGAAATCTGGTAGGACTCAAGCGCCTGTGGGTCGATGACCGCCTCAAGCAGTTCTTCCCGATGTCCCAACAGATTGACTTCGCGGATGTCGGACAATGCTTCGAGCCGATCCCTCAGATCGATGGCAAGGTTGTAGACCAGTCGTTCCGGGATGCCTTCCGAAACCAGGTTGACCTGCAGCAATGGGAAGTCATCCGTCGAAGCCTCGTTGATGATGGGTTCTTCGGTCGTGCTCGGCAGTTTTGGCTTGGCCCGATCAACCGCTTCACGAACATCCGAGAGCGCCTTGTCGAGATCGTAGTCGGCGTCGAATTCCACCATGACACTGGCGCCGCCCTCAAAGGCGTAGGCGTTGAATTCCTCGACGCCTTCGACGGCGCGGATCTCCACTTCCATCGGCATCACCAGCATTCGCTCGGAGTCTTCCGGCGAGATCCCCTGGTGGATCAGGCTGATGATGAAAAAGGGCACACGGATGTGCGGGTCGTTTTCGATCGGCATGGCACTGCGTGCAAACAGCCCGGCGATGACGATCATCACCAGCGCAAGCAGTGTGCTTCGGGTGCGATTGATGGCGGCTTCGATGAAGGCGTTCATGTGGCTTTGCCAGTGTTCAGGACGTCAGCGGTGATGGCCGTGACGTCCGCCGCATCCGGAACCGCTTCGGACTGCCGGTTGGTATCCGGTTCGGGTTTGACAGACTGTGCGGGCATGCTGCGTGAGGGTTCGAACACAGGGTCGACCAGTTCACCAGGCACCACCAGTTCCTGTCCCGTGGTGATGATCGTGGCGCGGTCAGGCAGTCCGGACAGCCAGATACCATCACGATCCTGCTGCAGGATCTCGACGACAAGAAACTCGACCCGATTGTCTTCATTTAGAATGCGTATCCCCGGATCACCCGCGTCGTTCAGACCCAGCAGCGCGGGTGAGAGTTTGTGCGCCCTCGTATGCCCCATGGGAATGTCGATCTCGGCGGTGATGCCGCTGCGCAACGAAAGATCCTCGTTGGCGACCTCGACCTCGAAAGGATAGGTACGCGTCGCTTCGTTGCTCTGCTGGCCGACAAAGGTGAGCTTGCCCGAGATCGTTCGTCCATCGATCAACCTGCCGACCACCGTTTCGCCAAGGGCCATGCCCAGCACGTTTTTTTCGGCGACCGCGCCCATGAGCAGCATCGGGTCCAGATCAACGATGGTTGCACACGCAGCACCCGGACTGACGTAGTCACCAATCTCTGCGTGGATGTCGTCGACCAACCCTGCAAAAGGCGCCCTGATCGATGTTCGATCCACTTCAACGTTGGTGCGCTTGACGCTGGCTTCCGCAGCGGCAAGACGGGCTTTTACGGAAGCAATTGCAGAGTCCGAAACCAGTCCGCGCTCACGCAGTCTGAGTGCCCCGTCGAAGTCGATCCTTGCCTGGTTAAGCGCTTCCCGGGCTTCGTGCTGGGTGGCGTCGCGATCGTCCAGGCTGATCCGGCACAGTAGCGCTCCGGTGGCCACACGCGATCCGCGTTCGATGGGTCGGGCCACGATCTTGCCATCGGTTTCGGCTTTGACGATGACCGTCCGCTTGTTCTCGGTACGCCCGCGAATCACCAGTTTGCGGGTGAAGTCCTGGGCTTCGAAGATACGTGCCCGCACCCTGGTGGGTGCACGATCATCCGCCACTGCATCGACCAGTTCATTGGCCTGGGCAATCGATCCTGGAGGCGCAACATCATCGTCCTTCCCGAGCATGCCACTCAGAAGCCAGATGATGAGGCCCAAGGCGATAGCCAGTGCAGTGATATACGTACCGCGCATCAAGATCTTCCTCGGAGCAGACAGCCGTGCAGGCCGGCGCACAAAGTGCTACCAAACGTAACAATCAAGATTAGCAGCGTCCGCAGTCCCGGGCTAGGAACTTCTCCCCTTTTTTGTGCGTTACCTGTTCACTGCCCTGGACGACTTCGGCGTTGGGATTGATCGAAAGCCGTGGTTTCTGTCAAAACGGCATCGGAGGAGGCGCCTGCCGACACCTTTGGCGTCATCGATCGCGCCGGTCCAGGGGACCCGACGCGAGCGCTTGACCCCGGTGAACATCCGTTGGTGCACGACCGGGGAGGGAGGGGGAAATAAGGGGCCTACGTCTGAAGACGACCGGGTTACGACAGGGTTATGCCTTTGCCGATGGTCTTGCGGACATTCGGTCGAACCACGCCTTGATGTTTGTCAGGCCCTCGTCAAAGGGTTGGCCGACGTTTTTGCCGAATGTGAGGAAACAGTACAGCAGGATGTCAGCGAGCGTGAGTCTGTCTCCGGCAATGAACGGTCGACCAGCGATCAGGCCATTAAGCCAGACCAGCTTTTCCCGCGCGATCTTCTTCATGCCATCGGCTGCTTCGGGAATGGTGGTGATCCGTTCCTTGAACATCGGCAACCCTTCCGCAAAGCGAAAGCCGTTACCCATGGTCTCGCAGATGTTCAGATCGATGCGCCGAACCCACATGCGGGTGTTCGCCCGTTCTTCGGCATTGGCACCGATCAGCGACGTGCCAGGACTCACTTCGTCAAGATACTCACAGATTGCAGTGATCTCGGAGAGGTATTGGCCGTTGTCGAGTTGCAGGCACGGCAGCTGGCCGGCGGGGTTCAGCTTCAGGAAATCGGGTTTCCTGTTTTCTGCACCCATGATGTCGACCTTTACCTTCTCGAGGGTGATGCCCTTTTCTGCAGCAAACATGCGAACAACCGCCGGGTTCGGTCCGATGGAATCATAGAGTTTCATGGGTTCTCCTGTGGATTGGGCGACGGTTTTTACCACTCGCCGGTGTTGGGCATGCTGGCCCAGGGTTCAGCAGGCGGCAAGGCAGCGCCATGCTGCAGCAACTCGATGGAAACGTTGTCGGGGGATCGGACAAACGCCATGCGTCCGTCGCGAGGTGGACGATTGATCGTTACACCGTGATCCAGCAGTCGCTGGCAGGTGGCGTAGATGTTGTCCACGGCGTAGGCAAGATGCCCGAAGTTGCGACCGCCTTTCAGCGTTTCAGGGTCATAGTTGTAGGTGAGTTCAACCTGCGCCGAATCGTCCCCCGGTGCAGCCAGGAAAACCAGGGTGAAGCGGCCACCGGGATTGTCGATCCGCCGCAATTCCGTCAGTCCGAGCTTGTTGCAGTAAAAATCGACAGACGCTTCGAGGTTCGTCACGCGAACCATCGTGTGAAGGTACTTCATGGGTTGCTCAGGGTGGCACAGGGCCGAGAGGTTAACCCGACTGCAGGTCGATACCAAGTTGGGGCGGACAGATCACGACAGCAGAATGAAGAGAATCACCCCGGCGAGTGTGAGCAGTGAACTGACGAGAAGCACGGTTTCTGCGGTGGTGAGTCGATCGTCCCGGCGAACGGTGGTGGTCACACGAAGCGGTGTGTCTGCGGTGGCCTTTGGCTGATCGGGTTTCTGATCGGGCTTCTGGTCGGGCTTCTGGTCGGGTGTCATGGTCTGGGCAGAGTAGGCAATCATGGTGTCAAGCAGGGTTCAGCTGGTTCGGTTCGAGTGTTTGTGGTCCAGATTTTTCAGTTGTTCGGCCCGCTGCTCGATACTCTTGCGGTAGGCGGCAGCCACCGAGCGGGACATCCGCCGCCCGTTGTCGCGCCTGGAGCGAAATTCGTCTTCGAGTCGGCGAATTTCCTCGGCCAGCAAATCCTGATAGTTCTGTGTGGTCATCGCGACGCTTGATCCCCTCCTGGTTCCCTCGATCCTTTTGCCCGGTTCCAAAAGTAGCGCAAAAAAACCCAACCGAGAGTGAACGGATTGTAAACGTTATGTTTTGCAGATTGACTCTGGAGTGGTGAGGTTGCCGACCGGGTCACGTGGCTTGTACGCTGCAGAGAAGGACTTCTGGAGATCAAGGTGATGCAAGTCTCGTTCCCGACCCGGATCGTGGTTCTGTTTTCGATACTGGCAGGCGTCTGGGGTTGTGTAACCAACCCGGTTACGGGCAAGAACGAGCTTGGTTTCATCAGCACGCAGACGCAGATCGACATTGGCCGAAAGAACTACATCCCCGCGCAGCAGATGCAGGGCGGTCAATACAAGGTCGATACCGATCTTTCGACCTATGTAACTTCGGTGGGCCAGAAGCTCGCCACCCACAGCGGCATCGACCTGCCTTATGAGTTTGTTGTACTCAACAATTCCGTACCCAACGCATGGGCGATGCCGGGCGGCAAGATTGCAGTGAACCGGGGCCTGCTGACCGAACTCACCAATGAAGCGGAACTGGCGGCGGTCATCGGTCACGAGATCACGCACGCGGCAGCCCGACACGGCGCGAAGGGCATCGAGCGGGGTGTGCTGCTGCAAGGCGCGATGATTGCCGCTGCGATCGGCACACGCAACCAGGAGTATGCGGGTGCGATGCTGGGTGGTGCGCAGCTTGCGGCGGGCCTTGTCACGCAGAAGTTCGGCCGGGATGCTGAACGCGAGTCGGACTATTACGGCACGCAGTTCATGGCCAAGGCGGGATACGACCCGGCAGCGGCCGTCACGCTGCAACAGACGTTTGTACGATTGTCGGACAACAAAAAATCAGACTGGCTGCAAGGATTGTTTGCGAGTCATCCTGCGTCTCAGGAGCGTGTGGAGAACAACCAGGCACGAGTCGCCGAATTGCGCACCCAGGGTTACACAGGAGGTGAACTGGGCGCAGACCGCTATCAGCGGGCGATTGCCCGGATTCGTCAGGATGCACCGGCGTATGCGGCTTACGACGCAGCCCGAAAGGCACTCCAGGAAAAATCCGTTGGTGCCGCGCTCAAGGAAGTGGACAAGGCCATCGCTCTGCAACCCAGAGAGGCCCAGTTTTATGGCCTGAAGGCCGATATCAGACGATTGCAGGACAAACATGCCGATGCCGTGCGTCTTTACGACCAGGCCATCGCCCGGGACGATTCCTTTTTCTCCTACCTGCTCGGGCGAGGGGTGAGTCGGGCGGAGCTGAAACAGCGTGCACCTGCCAAGGAAGATTTCACTGCATCACTGAAGCTGCTGCCCACCGCCATTGCCTACAACGAACTCGGCAAGATCGCCGAGGCCGATGGCGATCAGGACGAAGCCGTGCGTTATTACGCTGCCGCTTCCAAGGCCCAGGATGAAACCGGGCAGACGGCCCTGGCCAGCCTGCTCCGAATCGATCTGCCACGCCAACCGGGGAAATATGTCAGATCCGAACTCATCAATGACGGTGGCAAACTGTTCCTGCGGGTCACCAATGGCACACCGGCCGCGCTTTCAGGTGTCAGGGTGAAGGTCGCACTGCGCTGGGCGACGGCGGGCGACGAATCCTTCACGGTGGATGTTCCGGGCCTGCCCGCGGGACAAGCCGTGGTTCGCGAGATTCCCCTTCGCAATGAGGCGCTGCTGGCGGGAGAGGCAACCACGATTGCAGCCAGCACCCGCTGAACCCGGGAAGCGGAATTCAGAGTTCATCGGGAGGCACACGCTGGATGCGCACCTGTTCCACCTTGTACGGTGAGGCTTCGACCACTTCAAACTGCAGGTCACCATAGCGGAAGTTGTCGCCCACGGAAGGGATGTTGTCGCTTTGTGCCAGCAGCAGGCCGGCCAGGGTCAGATACTCATCGTCCGGCTTGACCAGATGGGTGGCACCGAGCGTGTGGGAGACCTGATAGAGGTCAGCCGATCCCTTGACCAGCCAGCCGCTGCCATCGGGAAGGATGTCTGCGGTCTCGTCCGCGTCTGGAAAATCTCCGGCAATGGCTTCCAGTACATCCAGGGGTGTCACCAGACCGACGATGTATTTTCCATCGTCCACCACAAAGACCAGCCGACCACCTGACGCGCGCAGGGCATGCAGCACCTTGATCGCATCCAGCTTGTCGCTGACATACTGGGGCGGATGCCGTCTGGCCACGGTGGCGAGATCCTCGCCGTGCTGCAGAGCCGTGAACAGCTCTGTCACCTGTACCACGCCAAGGAGTTCATCCAGCGATCCCCTGCAGACCGGGAACAGGCCATGGACCGATTGTCTGACGTGTTCACGAATCCGTTCTGGCGACCAGTCCACATCGACGTACGAGATGTCGCTCCTGGGTGTCATGATCCGTCGCACCGACCGGTCAGCCAGACTCAGCACTCCGGAGATCATGAAACGTTCTTCGGCGAGGAACGGAGGTGGGTCGGCTGCCGGTTCCGGTACCCCGGGTTCCAGTGCCGCTCCCTCGGGCACGGGTCGACTGCCGAGCATGCGCAGGATCGCCTCTGCAGTGCGTGCCCGCAGCGGTGTCTTCGCCTCGCGTCGTTCACTCTTGCGCCGTGCAATCTGGTTGAAGAACTCGATGAGAATCGAAAAACCGATGGCGCCGTACAGATAACCTTTTGGAATGTGCTGACCAAAACCATCCGCGATCAGCGTCAATCCGATCATCAGCAGGAATCCCAGGCACAGGATCACCAGACTGGGGTGACGGTTGACAAAGATCGTCAGTGGCCTGGACGCTGCGATCATCACCGCCATGGCGATGACCACGGCGGTCATCATCACCCACAGCTCTTCGACCATGCCCACCGCGGTAATCACTGCATCCAGCGAAAACACGGCATCCAGAATCACGATCTGTGAAATCACCATCCAGAAACCGGCGTAGGTCCTGCTGCTGGACGTCTGGTGGGTCGATCCTTCAAGGCGCTCGTCCAGTTCCATGGTGGCCTTGAACACCAGGAACAACCCACCACCAATGAGGATCAGGTCACGACCGGAGAAGTTGAAACCTGCGAGCGTAAACAGCGGTTCCACCAGCGTGACCATCCAGGAAATGGCGGTCAGCAGCAGCAGGCGCATGATCAGCGCGAGACCCAGTCCCAGCTGCCGCGCGAGGTCGCGCTGGTGTGGCGGCAGCTTTTCCGCCAGCACCGCGATGAAGAGCAGGTTGTCGATGCCGAGCACGATTTCCAGCACCACGAGGGTGAGGAGCCCCACCCAAATGGTGGGGTCCGAAAGGCTCAGGATGAATGCATCCATCAAGCGGTCAGTGCGAGGTGCAGAGTGAGGAGGAAGTTTCTACTTTAACAGGCAGCTGCAGTAAATACAGAGGTCACCCTGCCTCTGCCTTTGTGCCTGGCAGGGGCCGGCCGGGTGTCAGAACACGTGTTCGCTGTGTGCGACCAGGCGCCGGTCGGCCTGTCAAAGATTCAGCGCCGACCTTTCCCTGGCAACCCCCACAACTCGCGACCATAGTTTTCCGCCGCTTCTTCCCACACCAGGGACACATGGGTGATCCCGACGTTGATATCCCGCTGGAAGCGCTGGATCGGGTTCGCCAGGTACACCGAAGTTGCGCCGGCCATCAACGCCAGCTCGCTGGCGACCTTGCCGGTGAGTCGGGCCACGTACGCGGCATCGCGCTGCGACGCAAAAGCATCAACCGCTGACGGCGCGGCACCGGCCGCAGCCCACTTCTCAAGCTCGGCCAGCCGGTGTCGCATGATCAGCTCAGCCACGTGGATGTCCGTGAGTGCCCCGGTCAGCCGGATCTGGTTGGCCACGCGCTCAACCTGTTTTTCCCCGGAGAAGAGCGCCTTCTTGCCGATCAGCGTCTGGCGGACCGCGTCGGCCATGCCGCTGGCCATACCGATCAGCGCAGCGGGGATGCCCCACACGGCAGGCCAGCTGAATGGCAGCCGCGCGAGAGGCATTCCGTTGGCCTTGCCACCTGGAGTCGTGCCCCCCGCAAGGTCACGGATGGACAGTATGCGATGATCTGGCACAAAGACGTTGTCGAGGATGAGGTCCTTCGAACCCGTGCCGCACAGGCCGGAAACAAACCAGTCGTCGACGATGGCGACATCGGATCGCGGTACAAGCATCCAGTCAAACACGGTCGCACTGGGCTTGAGGATGATGAACCAGCCCGCGAAGTCGCAGCCACTGGAGAATTTCCAGCGACCGCTGAGGCGATAACCACCTTCCTGTCTAACAGCATCGCTGGCTGTTGCAAACGAAACGGTAGAACACACCTCGTCGTTGCTGCTGGCCCAGTACTCGTCTTGCGCCGCTGTCGAAAAAAGACTGATCTGGTAGTTGTGGACAACAAAGAGATTCGCGATCCAGCCGCTTGAACCGCAAGCGGAGGCGAGTGTTTTTATACACTGCGTCGCGGTGTCCATGCCCAATTCGAAGCCACCACGACTTCTTGGCTGCAGGATCCTGTGGAAACCGGCGGCGCGAAATTCGGTGATGGTCGTGTCAGGCAGTCGGCGCGCCCTCTCAGCCTCGGCCGAGCGATCGCGCAGGCGCGGCAAAAGCGCTTCGGCGCGCGCGATCATCTCCTCGTGGGAGGGGACATGCTTGCGCGACGCCGAAGTGACATGGTCAGTCATGGTGCACTCGCTTCCGTGAACCTCGGGCTGGTTGTGACATGCTGTGGCTTTGATCGTGGTGGCGGTCCGTGGGGGACTTCAACACTCAACCACCACTGTCGATGGAAACCCGCGTCCCTATGCTGTTTTACCGATGTACTCGTCCATGTTCGCATAGCGCAGAGCCATCTCCTTGGCCCGCTCCATGTCGTAGTGCATGCGCGACACGATGCGCTGCGCGTACAGTCCACCTCCGGCCTGGATGTTGGTCACGGCGCTCCAGCCGCCCAGCGCGTCGGCGGTCGTGTCACGAATGGCGTGGAAGAGTCGGGTTCGATAGAGACCATCCACATCCTGACGGGTGCCCATGTACTTGCGAATCAGATGTCCGGATTCCTCGTTTTCAAGATCGGCAATTGATGGCGCCGTGAGCACGGAGCCACCGGCGATGTCGTGCAGGTGTCGCACCATAAGCGAATAGTTGGCAGCGCCATGGTACTTGCCGACGTTGGTGTACAACTCGTCCGGGAAGGCAGCGCCATCGGAGGTGATCTTGCATCGTTCGATGGCCGCTTCGAGTGACGCGCGGATCAAGGTGGCATTGATCATCATTTCCGAGATCTTTTCACGAATGTGCGCCGTCTTTTCCAGACCGTTGGCTTCGCAGATCAGCTGTGCATAACCGACCAGGCGGTCGTACCCGGAGGCCATGGCGGACAATCCGCCAAGTCTTTCCCACAGGCCCAGACTGTGCGCGAAGATCGCAGCCAGTTCCGGTGGTCCGTCGAGGAACACTCGCTCGTTGGGGACAAACACATCATCAAAAATCACGAATCCTTCCGGTGTGTGGAATCGGCCGGATACCGGGAAGTCGCGTTTGTCCTCGTGCCGTGGGTAGTAGGTGGTGTTGATGATCTTCACACCTTTTGCGTTCACCGGAACCATGCAGGCAATGGCGTAATCATCTTCGCCCGCTTTCATGGATTTGGTGGGGATGGTCATGAGTTCGTGGCCCATGCTCGCAGCGGAGATGTGCAGTTTGGCACCGCGGATGACAACACCGTCAGCGGTTCGTTTGACAACCCTCACGTAGGCATCGGGGTCATCCTGTTTGGAGGGTGATCGACTGCGGTCTCCCTTGGCGTCCGTAATGCACTGCGTGATGCGCAGGTCCTTGCGCTGGACTTCCTGCACGTATGCGCGAATGCGGGCCGCGTTCTGCGGCAACTGACTTTCGATGCGGTCTGCGGCTGTAAGCAGGGTCATCACGGATGCATAGGTCACGTGGGTGAGCAGGTCGACTGACTCATGCAGTTCTACCTGCTCCCGCAGTTCATGTGCGGACCCCGGTACCTTCATGAACGCACCGACAGCATCTTCACCTGGCTGGTAAAAACGGTCGTATCCCGCCGCTGCAGAATCGACAGTGATGCCGAGAATCGGATCGGTCGCCACGTTCTCGACACGTTCGCCCTGGAAATAGGTTTCGCGGCCGTCGTTCAGCGATTGGCGGTACTGGTTTCCCGTCATCATGGTGTCGTTCTCCCCCTCGTCCTGGATTGAGATCTGATTCTCTGCAACACAGAGTGACGATACAACAGCCGGTTTTTGGCCTTGCTTTTGCGTAACCGTTTTGTTACGCGTAACATCCTTCCCGGGATTCAGACCGGGAGCGGAAATGGGAATCGGAATCAGTGCGCTGCATGTCCGCCGCAGCGGTTACGTGAACGCTCCTGTAGCCAGGGTGTGGGAGGAGTTCACCTCGTTCGAGCGAATTTGCGGCTGGCTGGATCTTGGGCACGCCATACACCGGTTCGAACCCCGCCTGGGAGGCGAGGTGCACATGAGTGTCGAGATCGATGGTGCCCGGCATTTTTTCGGAGGCTCGATTATCGCCTTCGAGTCGCAGCGCGAGATTTCGTTCACCAGCCAATGGCAGAACGATCTTGCCTGGCCGGTGCCATTGATCTGGACCCTGCGACTTTCTCAAGCGTATGACGGCACGCAGGTCGAGATCATTCACCACGGATTTGACCGGTTAGGGGCACAAGCCGCAGACGCGCTCGAAGATTATGAAAGCGGTTGGGACAACAAGCACCTGCGAGCGTTAAGACAACGTGTCGAGTCGTAGGGATGTCTACACCGCGATTGCGGACCCGACTCGTCGGGCATTGCTTGAGACGCTGCGTGTTCAGGGCCCGTTGAATGCGGGAGAGCTGGCAGCTTCCGTGGCATCAGTTTCCAGACCTGCGGTTTCCAGGCATCTGCGGGTGCTTCGCGAGTGCGGTCTCCTGCTGGGTACCCGTGCCGGCAAAATGCAGCTCTATGCATTGAATGCCGCACCACTGGATGAAGTGCGTGAAGGATGGCTGGCGCAATTTGCGGTGCAGCAGACGCGCAGCATCGTGCGTCTGCGTCGGCAGGTGGAGCGATGATGGAAGCCTGGCCTTCCCGCTACCGCTGGACCCACCCGCCGGAAAACGGAATCGCCTGACCGACAAAAAAGTCCGCTTCGTTGCTGGCCAGGAAGGCAGCAAATCTGGCGTCTTCTTCCGGTCTTGCCAGGCGACCGAGTGGCACCTGACGTTGCAGTGATGCCTGGAACGCCGGTTTCGCCTGCAGCTGTGGTGGGTAATACGCCGGATTCTCGACATAGTTCTGCGCAATGAGATTCACCTGGACATTGTCGGGCGCAACCTCGACTCCCACGGCTTGCACGTAGCCCACCTGCGCGGCTCGCGCGGCGCTGTAGGCGGCCAAGGTCTTCATTCCCTTCAACGCAACCGCCGATCCATACACGACGATCTTGCCGGATCGGCGCGCCTGCATCT
Organism: Pseudomonadales bacterium; assembly: GCA_041752315.1. Taxonomy (GTDB): domain Bacteria; phylum Pseudomonadota; class Gammaproteobacteria; order Pseudomonadales; family Azotimanducaceae; genus SYFY01. Next base: position 6,015 of record JBGSHJ010000044.1, on the reverse strand, counting down.
GTGGCAGCACTGCCCGGCACAGACGATGCAGGGGATGCACCATGGTGTTGAATGCCAGTGCCCAGGACTCGTCATCGAGCTGGTCGACCTTCAGTCCGCTGAAGTTGGGGCCAGCCAGGTTGGCAATGAGAATATCGATCACGCCGGATTCATGGATCAGGGATTCGCATGCCCCCGGTTGTGTGAGGTCCCTTGTGTCGAGAGTTACCCGGGCACCTTCCTGCTCGAAAATGGTGGCCGTGACCGGCCCCATGAAATCGCCACCCTGGGTGATCACCGCGTGTCTGCCAACAAGTCTGCCGCTCACCAGATCCTCCTTGCATGAACACTCGGCGAAGTTGGCCAAGGTTAACCGACACGTCGGCCTGAACACCATGATCTGAATTTTTCTCGTCGGTTTGTTCGAGGTGTCCGACCACGCTTTCTCCAATCCATCCTGTTCAACATTCCATCTCGTTCAACAACCCATCGCCTTCAACAAATGTCGGGCGTACACTCCCGGGTAACGTTCGGTCTATCCCACTGTCTTCGGGCGTCCGGCCCCAGGAGGTTCCATGAACATCAATCAAATTCCTGCGCTGTTCGTGATGGAACTTGCCGGACGATCGTTGAGCTGATTTTGCTGCACTGCGGCTGATCCAAGGGTTGTCGCCAACCTGGCGTCAGTGTGCCAGGCTCGGTTTCGAATAGTCACTTTCCTCGCTTACGGCTTCGACTGAAAACCATTTCTATCGACTGGATCCGGTTTTTCCGGAGCGAGGTTATTTGTGAGTGATTCAGATGGCGGATATTTTCGCGCTGGCATCGTGCGGGGCCAGCTTGTCGAGCTTGAACAGCAGACCATCGTCACGCAGTTTTCCGGGTTTATCACCGACGTGGTGGCCAGGATCAATGACGGCAAGGAAGCAACGGTTTACCTCTGCAGTACGTCCAGTGAGGAGTTGCTGGCGGCCAAGATGTATCGCGCGCGACGATTCCGCGCATTTCGCAACGATCGACAGTACGCTGCCCCTCTGCGCCATCGTGGCCGCGACAAGCGCATGGACAAGGCCATGGACAAGGCCACCAGCAAAGGCAGGGAGTTTGGCCAGTGGCAGTGGGTGGACCGTGAGTGGCTGACTCTTCAAGCGCTGCATGCAGCGGGTGTTTCGGTGCCCAGACCTGTTGCACGATGTGAGGCCGGCATTCTCATGGAGTTCATCGGTGACGACGAAGGAGCCGCGCCCCGCCTTCATGATGTCCTCTCGCGACGCAGAGGAGACATAGTCCGGGAACAGCTTGCAACATGGTGGGACGCGCTGTTGGCGGAGGTTGTCGTCATGCTGCGTACGGACATGGTGCATGGTGACCTGTCGGCTTATAACGTGTTGATCCAGGATGGACGACCGCGTGTGATCGATGTTCCACAGGCGGCGGATGCACGGGCGGATGAAGCCTTTGAGCTGCTGCAACGTGACCTGCTCAATCTGAGCCGTCCACTGCAGCAGGCTGGTCTTGACGATGTGCACGACGGGGCGGTGCGCCTGGCACAAACGCTGTGGCGGCAGTACCGAAGTGGGCGTCTATGACGGATGGCAGGCCTGTGTGACACTGGTATCACACGTCGTTGATCGTGGCGCGGCGTGAGGGGATGCAAAACGAAGGGGGGGGGGGTTGTGATGGATGTCGGGCTGCAACTGCTGTTCAGTTCGTATGGCTGGCAGGGCATGAAGGACTCCGAGGTGTATGCCCGTGAACTTGCGTTGGCGGAGCGCGCCGAGGAACTGGGTTTTGATGCCGTCTGGCCGACCGAACATCACTTTTTCGACTATTCCTTCTGTCCCGACAATCTGCAGTTGCTGTCTTACCTGGCAGGTCGCACCAAGAGAATTGGTCTGGGTACGGCCGCGGTGATCCTGCCGTGGAACGAACCGCTGCGGGTGGTCGAAAAAGTGGCCATGCTCGATACACTCTCTGGTGGTCGGGTGCGTCTGGGTATGGGACGCGGACTTTCGCAGCGCGAATTTGCGCCGTTCCGTGGTATCGAGATGGCCGAGTCCCGGGCGCGATTTGATGAAGCCTCGCAAATGATCATCGACGCGCTCGAAAGTGGCAGCATTGGCGGTGCAGGGCCGATTTATCCGCAGGCTCCTGCACAAATCCGGCCACGACCCGAACGCTCCTTCAAGGGGCGCATCTATGCCGTCGCCAACTCCATGGACTCGGTTGAGACCTGTGCCCGCATCGGCGCCCGGATGATCATGTTTGCCGAGGCGCACTGGGAGCGCCGGTTGCCCAACATCGAACACTATCGCGCCAGATTCCGTGAACATCATGGGCGCGAAGCACCACCGGTACTCACTGCAGACTTCACGTTCTGTCATCCCGATCCTGCGCAGGCGCGCGATGTGGGGGAACAGTGCATGGCGGTTTATCTGCAGAGTCTTCTGGAACACTACGATCTGATGGGTAATCAGCTCGATGATGTGCCCGGTTATCAGATGTATGCCAAACAAGCCAACAAACTGCGCGAGATCGGCTTTGACAAATACGTCAACGGCTTCCTGGCGGCCAATGCGTACGGTACGCCGGAGCAGATGATCAAACGCTACCGGGAACGACGGGACATCATCGGCCCGTTCGAGGAGATCGCCTGCTTCCGCTTTGGTGGTGTACCGGAAGCGGCGGCGCTCGCCAGCATGGAGCTGTACGCGAGTGAAGTGATGCCGGAACTGAAACGATGGTAAACAAACCTCATTGCGGACAGGTCCGATGAAACAAATCCTGCCAGCAGTCGCAAGAGCAGCGGCAAGAACCGGAGAAGCTTGTTCATGAACCAGCCAGTACGTCGCCACACCTACCAGAACCATCATCTCGATTCTACCCGATGGGACTATTTCGAACATCGTCCGGGCGATATCGTGATTTCAACGTCGTACAAGGCCGGAACAACCTGGATGCAGGCCATCATCGGCAATCTGCTGTTTCCCGATTCGATGACACCAGTGCCCGCAAATCAGCTGTCGCCATGGCTTGATTCGCGAAACTTTCCGCTGGAGCTCGTGCTGAATCAGCTGCGTGAACAGACCGGGCCCAAGTTCATCAGGAGGTTCATCAAGACACACCTGCCGCTGGATGGGCTGCCGTTTCATCCGGAAGTCCAGTACGTGGTGGTCGGTCGTGACGCACGTGATGTTTTCATGTCGCTGCTCAATCACTGGAGCAACCACACACCGATGTTCTTCCAGATCGTCAACAGTGTGCCCGGACGGGTGGGTGATGCGTTTCCTGTATTTGAAGGTGACATCCACTCGCGCTGGCGTGACTGGATGACCCGCGGCTGGTTTGACTGGGAAACCGATGGTTATCCGTACTGGTCACACCTCCACCATTGTGCCAGCTGGTGGGAGTTCCGGGAGCTTCCCAATATCCACTTTGTCCACTACGCAGATCTGCTTGCTGATCTGGAAGGACAGATGCGTCGACTGGCGAGGGAACTCGAGATTCCGGTTCCTGAAGAACGCTGGGCCGGTCTGGTCAACGCCTGTACCTTTGCATCCATGAAGGAAGAGGCGGAGCGAAGCGCCGGTACTCTGAAACTGTTCTGGAAGGATGGTGCTTCGACCTTTTTCAACAAAGGCACCAACGGTCGCTGGCGGGACACCCTGAGCGCCGGGGACCTCGCGTTGTACGAAGCTGCAACCGCCCGGACGCTGACCCCTGAATGCAGACGTTGGCTGGAGGAGGGTGGCGCCGTCTGAAGTTTGTCGCGGCAGCCTGCACCGGCCAATCGATCAGTTCAGTCTGGCGACACCGTGCACCATGAAGGCGGCGATTTTCGGACCTGGCACATAGCCGGTGGTCTTTTCGACGATCTCGAAACCTGCATCCCTCAGCATCTCGTCGGCGCGGCGGGTCAGATGGCAGCCACCGGCAATGAGCTTCCAGAGGGGCTCGATGCGGGTCTGCCATCGGACGATGCCCGGATCATCGGCCCGGCCATGCTCAACAAAAAACAGTTCTCCACCACGCTTGAGCACTCTCCGCATTTCGGCAACAGCCCGATACGGATTGGGAATGGTGCACAGTGTCCAGGTGCAGACGATGGTATCGAAGACCCGATCTTCAGCGGGAATGGCTTCACCGGAAACACCCAGCACGTTGACCGGCATGTGACAACTGGCTGCCCGCTCGCGCGCCATGACGTTGAGTTCCGCAGAAGGGTCGATCCCGGTAACCGACGTCACCGCGTCGGAATAGTGGGGCAGGTTGAGCCCGCTGCCGATACCGATCTCCAGGACCTTGCCGTGTGCACGAGGTACATAGCGACCTCGCAGCTCCGTCATGGGCGGCTGTCCGCAGGCCTTGTCGATTATCGACGGCAGGATGTTCCGCTCGTACCAGTTTGCCATGTCATCCCCGGTTCAGGTGTGCAACGCTGCCAAGGGCATCAGATCTTGCGCTCGCTGTTCTGCCAGTAGCGATCCCGCAGCAGACGTTTGTACAGTTTGCCAGTTTCATGCCGGGGCATCTGTGTTTCGAAGTCGATGCTCTTCGGGGCCTTGTAACCAGCCAGACGGCTGCGTACCCACTGGATGAGCTCTTCAGCCAGCTCGGCGCTCGGCGAGGCACCCGGCATCAGGGTCACGGCGCCCTTGACCTCTTCGCCGAATTCTTCATTGGGTATGCCGAATATGGCGGCATCCTGTACGGCGGGATGCATCTGCAACACACCTTCGATCTCGGCCGGATAGATGTTCACGCCGCCGGAGATGATCATGTCGATCTTGCGATCACTCAGGTAAAGATAACCTTCGGCATCGAAGTAGCCGATGTCGCCGAAGGTGAAAACACCTGGTTCAAGGTGGACGGATTTTGTCTTCTCCGGCGCGTTGTGATATTCGAAGTCGCCGCCCATACGGTTTTTCACATAGATCTGGCCGTGCTGGCCGGTTTCCAGGATCGATCCATCGTCGCCGCGAATGGTGATTTCGACCAGCGGCGAAGGTTTGCCGACGGTACCAGGTCGCTGCACCCAGTCCTGCGCTGTTGCGGTGCTGACAATCGAGCCTTCGGTACTGCCGTAGTATTCCTGCACCACCGGTCCCCACCAGTCGATCATCTGGCGCTTGACCTCATGTGGGCAGGGTGCCGCGCCGTGCCACACCACCTTGAGCGACTCGCCCTTGAACGCCTGACGAGACTTCTCGGGTGCGCGCAGCAGTCGATGGAACTGGGTCGGTACCAGATGCACGTTGGTGATCCGGTGTGTGTCGATCAGTTTGAGGGCTTCTTCTGCGTCGTACTTGTGGCGCATCACCACCGTACTGCCTGCAATCAGCGGCAGAAAAGAAAAAGCCCATTGTGCAGAGTGATAGACAGGACCGCACAAGAGGGTTGTACCATCCGACGGAATCGACAGCATGCCGGAGAGTCCTGCACCCATCATTTCCATGGTCGCCAGTGGACCACCCGGTTTGGATGAAGACGAACGGACACCTTTGGGTCGGCCTGTAGTACCAGAGGTGTAGAACATCGGGCCACCGAGGCTCTGGTTATCCGGTTCGGATGCATTGCCGAGAGCGCGCCAGTGAGCGTAGTGCGTGAGTTCGCTCGGCGCACCTCGCATCTGAACGATTCTGGTCAGCTGGTCCATGCCGAGTTCATCGCGTGCGCTGCGCGCGATGTCCACAAACCGGTCTTCGACAAACAGGACTTTTGCATCGGAGTCCTTGATGACATAGGCGAGTTCGTCTGCCGTGAAATGCCAGTTCACGGGTACACACATGAGTCCGCCATGGGTCGCAGCCAGCAGGATCTCGAAATATTCCCGGCAATTGCCCGCAAACACGGCAATGGTGTCCCCGGCCTGCAAACCATCCGCCCGCAACTGGTGCAGCAGCCGGTTGGTGTTCTGGTTGAGTACCTGCCAGTTGGTGGCACCACGTTCGTCGATCAGGGCAATGCGGTTGGCGTCAATCGCCGCGTGTTTGGCGCAGAAGTACGTCATATCGAGTTGCGGGAGAGTCGCATCCT
>JBGSHJ010000043.1:0-96755 GCA_041752315.1 Pseudomonadales bacterium | reverse complement strand
TCGATCACCGTAAGCAGCGTGCCCCGCCCCGCAGGCCGCCAGCACCCGCAAAACCACACCAGACAACCCCTGATCTCTTCGTCGAGCGCTGACAAGTCCTCGACAACTCACAACCCTGCGCGACTGAATTGCACATTTCCCTTCTCGCTCAATGCAGCGTGCGTCTCTCGCTTCCTTCCGCGTGAGAATTTCCCTCCCCTTGGATTCTTCACCTACACATCGCAGATCGCCGCCCAAACTATCGCCTCAGCCAATACTTCGTGATCAGCGAGAAAACACCCGTTATCCTTCCTATCCTCATCCTCCGATTGACCCGATACGCGGCAGATCAACTCACCGACAGTCCAGCCGAAGTTCGCCATGTGGTAGCCATTGCGTGTCCCGGGTTTCCAGAACGGTGCCTCCCGCTGTATACGGTCCACCATGTAGTCCCAGTCGCAGCAGCCTTTGTCCTCGAGCTTCTCGCGCAGGGCAGGGACACCCACGGAGTGATCCAGCATCATGCGCACCGTCGCCTCTTCCTTGCCGTTGCTTGCGAATTCCGGCCAGTAACGACTGACTTCTGCGTCAAGATCGAGTTCGCCGCTGGCGACCAGCGTGTGTGCTGCCAGTGCAACCGCGCCTTTGGTACTCGAGAAGACCACACAGACCGTGTCGTGCTGCCAGGACGCCTCGGTTGCGACGTCCGCAACACCACCCCATACATCAACCACGGTGTCGCCATCGCGAGTAACGCACAGCGATACGCCGATTTCGCCGTTCACTTCGAAGTTGCGTATGAATGCATCGACGACGCCTTTGAATACGGGGGCGTAAGAACCCCTTAGTGTGCCCGCTGCAGTATGCTGTTCGAGGTGGATCATCGTTTCTGGGCCTTGGTTTCCAAGCTTCGGTTTAACGTCATCATTGCATCCATATGAAACGCGAACAGCCAGGGGCTTTCACGCACGACCCTGAGGATAGTGAATACAACGGATCTTTCCATGGTCGTGGCTGGTCGGTGTGGCAAGGGTACCCCTTCATTGGAGTGCTCGTTGTTGGCGTACGCGCAATGGGGTTGTTGACGGAAGCGGGGAATGGGGATTCGGTTAGTCGGGGAATGGTATGCACGGGCGGGTCTGTTGCCGAGAGCTTGTCAACGTTCGGTGAAGAGATGGGGAAGATTCGGGTGGGGCTCGGCGTGCCCAGGTCTGCGGTGCGGTGGGTTCATCGGCGGTGTCGGCATGAGGTTCTGCGGGGTCCTGCAGACGGGCTGCCAGGCGAACAGCAGACGCAAAGGCCTGGGCAAGCTCACCACCCGGCGTAGTAGACGAGTACGACCTGGAAACGCACACCGCTGCACGAGCTCACGAGCTGTGGCTCGAGGATAGCGACGGCAATTTCATCGAGGTATATACACGCCTCACCGCACGTTACGATAGTAGTCGGCGGCGCCAGAGTGGCTTCAGGAGTTCGAGAGAAATCAGCACAACGGCGCCGGCGCTGAGCGTCAACAGCAGATCGCCCTGGTGCAATGGCCCGAAGCCGAGCAGTCCGCTCGCGGGCGGCCATAGCAGCGTCAGACACAGGATCGTCGATACGCTGATCAGTACCCATACCAAAGCGCGGTTCGGACGCAACAGCGCCGTCACCAACGACGCGCTAAAGGAGCGATTGACGAAGATCAGGCTAACAATTGTGAAAACCAAAGAGAAGAATGTCAGGGCACGAACTTCCGGTTCGGGCATGCCCCGGAGCGACGCCGTGACGAAGATCGTGGCAACCAGTGCAAAAACCAGTGTCCCCTGCACAACACTCCAACCAATCAGAGATCGGGAGAACAATGGTTGATTCGGGGATCGGGGTGGTCGCCGCATCACGTCGTCTTCCTCGGTCTCAGCCTCGAACACTAGTGAACACACCGGATCGATCACCATCTCGAGAAACGCAATGTGGATCGGTCCCAACACGATCGGCAAGCCGAACAACAGCGGTAGCAGCGCGAGACCGGCGATCGGCACATGCACCGCAAAGATGAAGCCCATAGCCTTGCGCAGGTTGTCGTAGATCCGCCGGCCAAGTCGTACGGATTTGACGATCGAGCCGAAGTCATCGTCGAGCAACACGATGGACGACGCCTCGCGCGCCACGTCGGTGCCGCGCCCGCCCATCGCAATACCAATGTGCGCGGCTTTCAACGACGGTGCGTCGTTGACTCCGTCGCCGGTCATCGCGACGACCTCGCCGACCGATTTCAGTGCGTTGACGATCCGCAGCTTCTGCTCTGGCATGATCCGCGCGAAGATGTCCACTGTTCGCACGCGTTGCATCACCTGCGCATCGGTCAACTTGACCAGTTCTTCGCCGGTCATGAGATCGTCGGCGTCCAGGCCCGCTTGACGCCCGATCGCTCTCGCTGTCGCGGGATAGTCGCCGGTGATCATCACCACTTTGATTCCAGCGCTTCGACATTCTCTGATTGCTTCCAGTACGCTCGGCCGAAGTGGATCGGCGAGCCCGACCAGCCCCAGAAACTCGAATTCGAAATCGTGCTGCGAACCTGGCCACACAGATCCCATGAACGACGCGCGCGCGACGCCCAACACGCGCAACCCTTCGGTAGCCATTGCTTCGGCGGCGACCGTCAACGTCGCAACGTCGTCTGCATCGAGGTGGCAGAGATCGACGATTGCCTCTGGTGCTCCCTTGGCAGCGATCACGAATTCTTCCCGGCCATCAGATGCGCGCCACACCTGCGACATCGCCAGCAACCCGGGGCGAAGTCCATACGCCTGCTGAATCTTCCAATCGGGACCGTGCAGATGCTCGGTTTCCGCCAACAGTTTTCCACCGAGCTCGGCGAACGCCTTTTCCATCGGATCGACCGGCTCTCGTGCACTCGCGAGCATCCCGAATTCGACGAGGCTATGAAAGTCTTCCGGCATCGTCCCGCCGACGGCTTCGCTGGGCCGGAAGATTGCGCCGCCTTTCAGTCGAAGCTCGGCAATTGACATTCGATTCTCGGTCAGCGTGCCGGTCTTGTCGGTGCACAACACTGTTGCAGAGCCGAGTGTTTCGATCGCGGCGGCGCGCCGGGTCAGCACGCGTGCCGCGGAGATGCGCCAGGCGCCCATGGCCATGAACACGGTCAGCACCACCGGGAACTCTTGAGGCAGCATCGACATGCCAAGCGCAATTCCGGCGAGCAGTGCATCAAACCATCCGCCGCGCAACGCGCCATAGAGCAGTACCGCGAGGACACTCACCACGGCACCTACTGCACCGAACAGCCTGACGATTCGACGCGTCTGCACCTGCAACCGTGGCGATTCGGTCTCCATCGAACTCAGCGACTGGCCAATCTTGCCGATTTCGCTGTGCGCGCCGATGGCGATCACTTCGCCGACTCCGGTCCCACGCACCAGCAAGGAACCAGCAAATACATACGGCAAGTCATCGCCACCGGGCTGGCGCTCGTTCGACACAACGTCATCCCGACGCGCAATCTTGCGTACCGGTACAGACTCACCCGTCAGCAGCGATTCATCGGTCTGCACATCGTGACTGCGAACAAGAACCGCATCGGCCGGGACGCGATCGCCCTCGACGAGCTCGACGATGTCGCCGCGCACGACCTCGCGCCCCGCAATTCGTTTGCGCGTGCCGTCGCGAATCACCAATGCACGGGGACTGGTCAGGTCGCGCAGCGCCTCCAACACCCGTTCGGTGCGCGTTTCCTGAATGACAGTGATCGCTATGGCCATCAGCGCGAAGGCGAGCAGAATCAGCGCGTCCTTGAGGTCGCCCAGCAGAAGGTAGATCGTGCCGCCGCCAAGGAGTAACGCCAGCATCGGCTCACGCAGTACTTCGAGCACGATTCTGAACGCCGTGCGCCGGTTCGACCGCGGCAGCTCGTTGTATCCTTCTGCAGTCAACCGCGCCCGCGCCTCCTCCTCGCTGAGCCCACCATTGAATTGCGAAGAATCGCTCACTGGGCGACCCATATTGGTTCGACGGTAGCGTCTAGCAGGTCGTTGGATGGCGCCTGTACGAGCTTCGCCTCGACGCGGTCGTCAGCGTCGCCGTCATCCATTGCTGGCATCGCTGGATATTCTTCTGCCATTGAAACCACTGCATGGTATTCGCTGCATGGTACCTCGCGGTGGTGCAGCATGACCATGCAATCAATCGCGATCATGGCGTCGGTTCACATCTGATTTGACAATGACGTCGATGTGGGCTCCACGTATTTCAGAGAAGAATCGTTTCCTGCAGTCTGGTCGTAGTGCTGGAGTGCCATTTTCGTTACCCAAAACAACGAACCGGATAAGGGGCGAAGGTGATACGTGTGCCACCGTACAGACCGTAGTTGCCTGGCTGGTGGGAATAAAAGACGAATACGTGGTGCACCCTTCAGGTTTTTCCTGCAGAAGTGAACAATTGCTGCGAAGTCTGGTTCGCCTAGACCGATTTCCATATCCAATTCGAGGAGGAGCGGCTTGAAGGGTAGTGTGCTGAACCGCGAAGTTCTGCCGTTTCTGCTGTCTCTCGTTGCGCTGGTATTGGCGGCATTGCTCGCCGACGCTCTGTTGCATGTGTTCAATGTCGTTTGGGTCGGTCGTTATCTGGGTATTCCCGGAACGCTGCTCATACTGGGTTCGTTCGGCTATTCGCTGCGCAAACGCAAGCTCATGCAGTCAGGGAATCCTTTGAAGCTGCAGCATCTGCACGAGCGCATGGCCTGGTCTGGTTCGCTATTGGTGCTGGTGCATGCCGGTATTCACTTCAATGCCGTGCTGGCCTGGTTGGCCGTCGGCGCCATGCTGGTCAATGTGGGGAGCGGATTGACCGGCAAGTACCTGCTGCAGCGCGCGCGTACACGGTTGCAGCAAACGCGGCAGGGAATGCACGCAGAAGGGCTCTCGACGGAGCAGATCAACGAACGCTTGTACTGGGACAGCCTGACAGTCGCCGTGGTCAAGCAGTGGCGCGTGGTCCACTTCCCGATCACGCTCGCGTTCGCGGTACTCGCGGTAGCACATATCGTCAGCGTGTTTCTGTTCTGGGGCTGGAAGTGATGCGGCGCTGGATTCTGCTTGGCCTCACCATCGTGTTGTCGTTGGTGATCGTGTTGACGTTTGCATATCCTCACCTGATGGTGAGCCCGGGTCCACTCACGCTGGCGCACGTCGAACTGACCACGGACTGCTTCACTTGCCACGTACCTTTGCGTGGCGCGCCCTCCGAACGCTGTATCGCATGCCACACGGTGTCTGACATCGGATTGCGCTCGACCAAAGGTGCAGCTCTGGCACAACCGGCTGTGCAGACGTCGTTCCACCAGGATCTGATCGAAGCCAATTGCATCGAGTGTCATAGCGAACATCAGGGACTGCAGCTCAATCGACGTGGTCAGAAAACGTTCTCGCACGAACTGCTGCGAAGCACATCGCGAGATCGCTGTGGCTCCTGCCACACTGCACCCGGCGACGAACTCCATCGGAACCTCAGCGTCAATTGCGGGCAGTGCCACAGCCAACAAAGGTGGGAGCCTGCGACATTCGAGCACGACACGTTGTTCGTCCTGGATCACGATCATGACGCGGCCTGCAAGACGTGCCACATTGAATTCGACTACAACCGTTATACCTGTTACGGATGCCATGCGCATAGACAGGATGCAATCCGCGCGGAGCATCTCGAAGAGGGTATTCGTGATTTTGACGACTGCGTGGAGTGTCACCGCAGCGCAAGCGAGGAAGCTGATGAACCAGGTTCTCGCGAGGGGCGCGAGCGCGACTGAGTCGGGTGGCATTGGCTGGTCGCTGAAGAATTCCTTGGTTTGACAAGCGAATTGGTAGGAAACACGGTCCGCGTAGAGTCAGAGTTTGGGCTGCACTACTGTTGCACGACGGTGCCGGAGAATAGTGAATATAACGGGTCTGTTGCCGAGAGTTTGTCGGTGTTCGGCGAAGAGATAGGGAAGCTCACCTGGGCGCAGCGCTTGAAGCGCGCATTCGAAATCGATCTCACCGGGCGTATCGCTTCAGGATGAACGCCGTCCTGTTACGGAAGAAGCGGCCGTCAGACTGTAGATGTGTGGGTTTGCCGCCTCGACGTTTGCGGGAGAAAGCCACCAGGCGCTCGTGGCGACAACCGTTGCACTTCACGCGCTCAAACCCGTGTTCGAGCCAGCCGCTGCGCTATTGATGGTGTATCCCTGCACCACTCAGGAAGATCCAGCGCACCACATCTTCCCTAAATGATTCGCCCAGCCTCATTGCCTTGCGCCACCGCGGAGACCAGGAACAGAGGCGTTCGGACATCGCCCACAAGGGTGTATGGGATGGACGCTGATTCGAGTGCTGAAACCAGTTCATCCCTGGGTTTGTTGAGCGACACAAAAACCACCTGGTCGGCATTGATTGTCTTCGTTTCGCCACCGTGAATGCTTTGCAGGGTCGCTGACTGGCCATCAACCTTCAGGACCCGCGAATTCACGTGGTAGACGAACGGCTTTCCCGCCATGCGTTCGAGAAACTGCGCAAGGACAACTCCGTGTTCCTCCAGCTGCGGGATCAGATCCTCATCGACCAGACCGCCCTGGGTCTGCGCATCCAGATCGTCGATAAACAGAACCGGCCGATGTTCGCCCTCGGCTCACCGACCCTGCAAAGTTATGCCACCGAGGTGCTGAACGCCCTCGCGCCACGTCTGAACGCGGTACCGAACAAACTGAGTATCAATGGCCATACCGACGCGGTGCCCTACAGCCGGGGGGCCAGCTACACCAACTGGGAACTCTCCGCGGATCGTGCCAACAGTGCGCGTCGCGCACTGCTCGGGGGCAAGTATCCCGAACCGAAGATCCTGACCGTGCAGGGCATGGGGGACTCCGTGCCCCGTCTGGCCGACCAGCCGGCAGATCCGTCGAACCGGCGCATTGTCATCCTCGTGCTGAAGCAGGAAATCGAGGATGCCCTGCGTGGCACCAGCCTGGTCACCCGCTCGCATGACGAGGTCATGAGCGGGCTCGACACCCTCTCCGAGGGTGGCAACGGCACGCGCGGCGATGGGGCAACACCGGCCAGCAGCTTCACCGACGAGGATCTGGTCGGGTTGTAGTGGGTGCGGGAAGGTGCGGGAACGCCCGAGCGGACGTGCGCCCTGGATTACAAAGCTCGAGGTGTGTCCTCGTAGATTCTCCCTGGATTACAAAGCTCGAGGTGTGTCCTCGTAGATTCCGAGGTGAGTCCTCGTTGATTAGATCGGATGCAGACGTACCGGCAGAGTCTTGATCCCCCGGATGAAGTTGTTGGGTAGCCGTTCGACCTCATCTACCACTTCCACGGTGTGAAAGCGTTTCACAATCTCCTCCCACAGAACCCTCAGCTGCATTTCAGCCAGGCGGTTACCCATGCAGCGGTGCACGCCGAAACCGAACGCGACATGAGCACGGGCATTCGGACGGTCGATGATCAGCCTGTCGGCATCGGCGAACACCGTTTCGTCATGATTGCCGGAGAGGTACCACATCACGACCTTGTCGCCCTTTCTGATCTGCTTGCCTCCAAGCTCATAGTCCTGGAGCGCAGTCCGGCGCATGTGAATCACCGGTGTCTGCCAGCGGATCATCTCGGAGACCATATTGGGGATCAGCCCGGGGTTGTTGCGCAGCTTCTGATATTCGTCCGGGTACCGGTTGAGCGCCATGACTCCACCGCTGATGCTGTTGCGGGTCGTATCGTTGCCACCTACGATCAGGAGCAGGATGGTGCCGAGAAACTGCTCCGGATCCTCGTGCATCCGCGCCGTGGCTTGATTGTGCTGCAGCATCGAAATCAGATCGAATTTTGGCGCCTGCCCGGCTTTTGCCGCCCAAAGCTGGTAGAAAGCGCCACCAGCTTGCATGAGTTCCTCGTAGCGCTTTTTCAGGTCGATGCTGTAGTCGCCGGTCACTTCCGGAATCGCTGTCGTCAGATCCGACCAGTAGATCAGTTTCCGCCGCTCCTCGTAGGGAAAGTCGAACAGGGTGGCAAGCATCCTTGCAGTCAGCTCGACAGAGACTTCCTGCACCCAGTTGAAGGTTTCGCCAACAGGCAGGTTTTCGAGTATGTCGATTGCCCGCTCCCGGATGAGCGGTTCCAGCTCAGCCAGATTCGTTGGCGCCACGGCAGGCGCGACGGCCATGCGCTGCGGCATGTGCTGTGGCTCGTCCATGGTGATGAAGCTCCGCCCCTGAACCTCGCCTGCCTTGACGACCGGCGGATCGACGATCGCGATTCCGCCGTATTCGGACGATGAAGAAAAGACCGAGTTGGAGGTGTCCACCTGTTTGATCAACGCGTGGCTGCTCACGGACCAGAAGGGACCAACTGCGCTGTTTGCCAGATAGTGAACTGGCGCCTCCCGTCTCAGCCTCGCGAACCAGGGCCGCCAGGTATCCGTTCCGAACAGATCCGGCCGGCTGACATCGATCTCCTCCAGCGGTGTGCTGTCCACACCCCGATGACCGGACTTGCTCATGCTGATCTCGATTGGCTGATTGAGGAACTATAGGGGGTAGAGGATAGAACAGATCGTCTTTTTTGTGCGATTGACTGGCGTACGGACGTAGGTCCGTGGGAGGTCGACGTCGGCGAGGTTCATGCGAAGGATCGAGAGCGGACTGACCGCAGGTACGGATAGCGTCCCGAAGAAGCCGCGTTGAGTCCACGGCCGCACAGGGGCAGCAGACACGCCGCCGCCCGCTGCAAACGGATATGGCCACCGCATGTCTCCCAACAAGGTTGCGGGTTCAGGTCATACGCTCCTTCGCCCGCAGATCCTCTGCATAGGTACGTGAGGCCAGATAGTAGTGCAGCGCGGCCCACAACCATCCCACCGTGACCATGCACATCAGCGCATAACGCATCGATTCCTTGCCGTAGGTCACGGCAAACTGGTCGGAGAGATAGCCAACCAGTGGCGGGCCGATACTCATCCCGATCAACGTTGAGGTCGTCAGCAACAGCGCAGCCGCTTGCGCTCGCATGTTGGGCGGAGCCAGGCTCTGGATATGATTGAAAACGAGCGGCAAGGTTGCCGGGATCAGCGGACCGATCATGACCAGCACCATGACTGTCGATCCGGATTCGGAGTTGTAATACACCAACACCACCACCAGGTGCAGGAGCAGAAAGATGGCCGGCAATCTGGGCGCCCATGGCGACTTGGCGGTAATCATCCGGTCAGCGATCCAACCCGCCGAGTAGTAGCCCGTCATCGCCAGCAACCCCGCTGCACCGATCATCGTGCCGATACTGGACGGTGCAAGACCAAAACTGCGTTCCAGGAACACCACGTCAAAACTCTGCGCACTCACCGCGATCACCCAGATCGAGTAAGCAATCACCGTGTGCAGAAACGCCGGCAGTTTCACAAGGAAGCGAACGGTTTCACCGAAGCTCGCATTGGGCAGGGTCTCGACCGTGGTCTGCCAGTAACCGCGGGTCGGTTCCTTCAGAAACCGCCAGATCACCAGAGCCAGGAGCAACCCGGGAATACCGACGATGACCAGCACCGTTTGCCAACCCAGGTATTCACGACCCCAACCGCCAATCAGGGATCCGATCGCTGCCCCCACAGGTAGCTGGAAGGCAAAGATCGCAAAGGCTCGGGCGCGGCGTTCAGGCGGCACGAAGTCGGTGATGAGGGATTGCGACGCCGGCCCACTGCCTGCCTCGCCCATCGCCACCGCAGCCCGTGCCATGGCGAGCGTCAGAAAGCCGACGGCGGCGGCCTGTACCATCGTCATGGTGCTCCAGAAGGCGAGTGCAATGGCAATGATGGTGACCCGTTTTGCCCGATCGGCGATGCGTGCGATCGGAATCTGGGACAGCGCATAGAAGATGCCGAACGCAGGCCCGGTAAACATGCCCAGCTGCCAGTCGGTGAGCTGCAGGTCCTTGGCAATCGGCACCAGCAACAGGTTGATGATCGAGCGATCAATCAGGTTGACTGTGGCCACACCCAACAGCAGACCCAACGCAAAGGTGGTGTAACGCTGGCCAAATTCAGGCTCGCGCAACGCCGGTGTGAACGCCCCGCCCGTCCGTGGCGAATCCGATCGAGCCAAGTGTCACTCCAACCTGGAAGAGGTCAGCGTGGACGCATACCACCAACACGAGTGATTACGCCGTTCACTCCCCAGCTTGCCGAATCTGCAGCGAGGTAGATAGACGTGGCCGCACTATCCTCTGGTGTATTGAGCCACAGCGGCGGAGTCTTCCACGCCGCCAGCACTTTGTGGAACTGCGTCCTGGTCTTGCCGATGGCCTTGAGCATCACTTCGGCAGGCATGGCGTCGGGCGCAACCTTGTTGACACGAATACGGGAGAACGGCAGCGCAAGCCTTGCACCACCCGCCAGCAGCTTCACCGACGAGGATCTGGTCGGGCTGTAGCACCGGCGTGCTGATCGTCGGTCGGATCCATGCCCTTGCGGTTCAACGTTTCCCAACAACTGTCTTCAGCTGCGCGGGACAGGATCCGGACTGCGTATCATTGCAATCGGGGTTGCCTTGGCGAGGAATTCAGGTTATTAAGTGTGTGCTTACTTAATAACGGTTGACCTCGTCGTCCACTTCCGGACCGGAGCGCGAAGCCATGGCAAGACCCAGGACCATCGAGGACGGCGATATTCTGCGTACCGCCCGCGAGGTATTCATCGTCGACGGGGCACAGGGTTCCACGCGGGAAATTGCCCGCCGCCTGAACATTTCCGAAGCCAGCCTGTTCAAGCGCTACCCGACAAAGGTCGCACTGTTCCTTGCCGCCATGGCGCCGCCGACCCCGGACACCGAAGGACTGCTGGCACTGGCAAGGGTCGAACCGGATACGCACAAGGCACTGCAGGTGATTGGCCTGATGACCATGCGCTACTTCCGCGAGGCCATACCGCGGATGCTTCCGCTGATCACCCATCCCGGCATTGGCCTGGAGGCGTTGCTGGGACAGTTCGGCGAGTCACCGGCAACAACATTTCATCTCGCGATTGCGACGTTTCTCGGCGAAAGGCAACGACAGGGCGAACTCGCACCCGTAGAACCCCGGGTTGGAGCCGCGTTGATCGTCGCCGCCCTGCACAGCGTGGCGTTGTTCGAACTGACAGGCATGCACGGGGGCGCGGTGTCCGATTCGATGCTGCGAGCCATGCTGGATGCACTCTGGCACGGGCTGGCGCCATCGACTTTGAGACCTGGGAAACAACTCGGGCGGCGCCCTTCACGGACAAGGAAATGAGTTCCGTGTCCATGCACGCAGGGGCGCCGCAGGGACCGACCACAAGGACAGCGCCCTGGGCCGTGACCTGGCTGACCTGGCCACTGCTCTCCAGTTTCAAACTGGTGCTGGCCTGGCTCGCCATCTCCCATCAATGGAACCTGGGTGTCTCGCTCGGTGCATCGACCGGACTGGTGATCGTGGTGCTGGTTGCACTGGAGTTTCGCTACCCGCTGGACACGCGTTGGCGCATGACGATGCGGTCTTTTTTTTCCCGCGACGTGAAATATTTCGTGGGCGGTGGACTCACCCTTGCGTTCACCAATCTTGCGCTAGCATGGTTGGGAATCGAGTTGTCCGATGGCCACTCCGGACCGATTACTGCATGGCCTGTCTGGATTGCTGCACCGGTGTTGATCGTCTGTTTCGATTTCCTGCAGTACTGGCAGCATCGGTGGAGTCATGAAGCCAATGGTCCGCTCAAGCACTTTCTCTGGCGCACCCACGTGTCGCACCATCTGCCGACACAGGTGTATGTGCTCATGCACCCCGCCGGTCACCCTTTCAACGCCATCCTGATCCAGGCTCTGATCCGTGTGCCGCTGTTCCATGGGCTGGGTGCGTCGCCGGAATCGATTTTTGCCGCATCGTCGATCATCGGCTTGCAGGGGTTGGTCTCCCACTGCAACGTCGACCTTCGCGCCGGGTGGTTCAACTTCCTTTTTGCCGGCACGGAACTGCACCGCTACCACCACAGTGGTGACCCTGAGGAGGCAAAAAACTTTGCGGTCACCCTGTCCGTGATCGATCTGCTGTTTGGCACGCTGGTGTATCGGCCCGGCACGCAGCCAGCGCGATTGGGCGTTGCCCATCCGGAGCGTTACCCGTTGTCCGAGGAGTTCTGGAACAACATGCTCATTCCGGTGCGACCCAAAGGGTATGGCGAGGTAGACGGGTCACGGAGGGGTACCCGCCCCTCCAGGCCACACTGCCCTGCAGGTAATCGTTAGAGGCCGGATTACAGATTTTCAAAAACTAGTTTACATTACAAACTTGTTTCTAGAGAATCGTCTCTCCACCCTGATCAGGCAGAGCGATGATGGAGCACACCCTCCCGGTTCATTCTGGCGCGGTCCACAGCCAGTTACCTGCAGCACCACGACGCAAGCAGGACTCCCTCGAGCCAGCAAATCCGCCACCGCCGGTATCGTCGACCCGGGCAGAACCGGGAGTTGTCGTTCCGGAGCGCCTGCATGCACTTGACGCGGTACGCGGCTTCGCCCTTTTGCTCGGAATCTTCTTTCATGCCACGATGTCATTCCTCGACAGTCCCGAGCAGGCGTGGCTCATCGTCGACACCAGTTCCAGCACAGTCCTGACCGTCGCGTTCTACGTGCTCCACATCTTCCGCATGGCGACGTTTTTCCTGATCGCCGGATTTTTTGCGCACCTGATGTTCCACCGCCAGGGTGCACAGGCTTTTGTGCGCGACCGATTGCGGCGGATCGGGTTGCCACTCGTGGTCGGCTGGCCATTCCTCATTGCCGCACTGGCGGGTTGCGCGCTGTGGGGTGCCTGGGTCATGAACGGCGGTCAGTTGCCGGACTCAATGCCGGTCGATCCGGACCCGCCGATCCTTGCCTTCCCCCTGACCCACCTCTGGTTCCTCTATGTCCTGCTCTGGCTGTACGCAGGCACGCTCGGGGCCAGGATGCTGCTGGAGCGTCTCGGTAGCTGGACTGGCCTTCGTGGCCGCCTCGACGGATGGGTAACAACGCTGGTCAACCAGCCCCTGGGGCTCGCAGGGCTGGCCGTTCCGACCTGGCTCGGCCTGCTCGTGGTACCCGATTGGCAGCCGTGGCTGGGTGTGCCAACCCCCGACCACAGTCTGCTGCCCAACATCGCCGCCATCGCCGCCTTCGGATCAACCTTCGTGTTCGGCTGGCTCCTTCACCGCCAGACACCGCTGCTGCAGGTGCTCGAACGGCGCGCCGTTGCCTACCTCCTGCTGGCTGTTGTCATCACGGCTGCGTGTCTGTGGCACGTGGGGCTGAGGGCAACTTCAGAAATCGCCGTCATGGATGCCGCCACGATGATCTACGCGGCGGGTTATGCACTCGCGCTCTGGACCTGGAGTTTTGCGTTCATCGGACTCGCGCTGCGTTACCTGTCCGGATTCAGTCCCACACGCCGATACATCGCCGATGCCTCCTACTGGATGTATCTCATTCACCTGCCCCTCGTGCTGGTGCTGCAGATCGCACTCTCCTCACTGACGTGGCACTGGTCGATCAAGCTGACACTGATCCTCGGCATCGCCACGGCCATCATGCTGGCAACCTATCGCTGGTGGGTACGTGGCACCGCGATCGGTGCCGTGCTGAACGGCCGTCGGCTGCCACCAGCATGACCGGCACCACCCCAGGCGCATGCTTTGTGCACACCACTTCAACTACGATGGCGGCCCGGACTGCAAGTCGCCAAAAAGGAGGTGCGTTGCAATGAACAGTGAATCTCACGACCTGCGTCACGACATCGCCTTCCTGCGGGCACTGGCGGAAGGCGGCGAACATGACCGTGGCGCCCAGCGGGGCACCGGCGAGGCCTATGTCGCGGCAGGTACTCTGTATGGACTGCAGTGCCTCGCCATGAGCGGGTCTGCCTTCGGGTTCGGCGAACTGTCGACAACGGCCACCATCGTGGTTTCAGTTGTGCCCACCGTGCTGTTCCTGATTGCACTGGTGATGATCTACGTTCGACATCCGGAACCCGCGCCTGGCGTGGTATCAAGAGCACTGACCGCCGCTTTTGGCGCGACCGGCGCGGCCACCCTGACCTTGTTGTGCGTCTTTGTGATTGCCGTGTGGCGTGACCGCAGTATCGAGACCTGGATGCTCTATCCCTGCGCAGTGTTCTCGTTGCAGGGCGCGGCCTGGCTGGTTGCCTGGGCACTGCGCCGTCGCGCCTGGCTGAGGTGGGTGGCGTGTGGCTGGCTGGTGAGTGCTGTCGCGCTGGCAGCAAGCATTGGTTCGCCGTGGTATCCACTGATCGCCGCCGTGGCATTGCTGCTCCTCATGGCCGCTCCCGGGGCCTACATGTTGCGCCAACAGACGGATTGAGGAGTCGCACGTGTCGGGATTCGACATCGCCCGCATCGATGATGTCATCCATGGCCGGATGCGCCTCGGCATCGTCGTCTACCTGGCGAGTGCCGAGGTCGCGGACTTCAACGAACTGCGCAACGTGCTGAATGCGACCCAGGGCAATCTGTCGGTGCACTTGCGCAAGCTTGAGGATGCAGGCTACGTCGCCATCGAAAAACGCTTTGTTGGCCGCAAACCCCAGACGCTGGCTCGCCTGACTGACAACGGTCGCAAGGCGTTTGCGGAATACCTGGCGGCGATCGCGCAACTTGTGGATGGCAAAGGAGCCGGCGCCTGATCAGGCCAGGTCCTGCGGACCACGTTCGCGCCGCCATGGAAACGTGCGGGCAGTGCCTCTCAAGTCCGCTGCCTGACCAGGCGCCTTCCGGACGGGGCAGTCCTCTGCACACGTTCGGCCGTAATTCTCGAACGCCGGGACTTGCATGTCCTCACTGCTTCACGTCCACTTGACCGCTTGTTTAATGGTGGAGGGTCGGACAGTGGCAACGGGACAGTCGGTAACCGGTCTGAAACGGCTCTGGTTGCGAAAGTCAGTGGCTCAGGTGCAGGCCGAACACGAAAGCAGCACCCTGAAGCGCGAACTTGGTGCACTCAACCTGATTTCGCTGGGTATCGGCTGCATCATTGGCACCGGAATTTTTGTGTTGACCGGCAGCGCGGCGGCCAACTACGCAGGACCGGCGATCATGGTGTCCTTTGTCATCACCGGTCTGTTGTGTGCGTTTGTGGCACTTTGTTATGCGGAACTTGCGTCGATGCTGCCGGTTTCCGGTTCGGCCTATTCGTACACCTACACGTCCCTAGGCGAGTTTGCAGCCTGGATCATGGGCCTGCTGCTGGTACTCGAATACGGGCTCGCGGCATCAACGGTGGCGGCAGGCTGGTCGGGATACATGGTCAGTCTGCTCAACGATATCGGTATCGTGGTGCCACCCACATTCGCCGCTGCACCCGGGGTTGAAGTCACACTGGCTGACGGTACGACGACTACCGGCCTGGTGAATCTGCCGGCTTTGCTCGCCATTGGCGTCGTGACGGCACTGCTGGTCATCGGGATATCCGAGTCGGCTCGTGTCAACAACATCATTGTCGCCATCAAGTTGTCCGTGGTGATCGCCTTCATCGTGATCGGCGCATTTTTTGTGGACACCGGCAACTGGACTCCTTTGGTCCCTGACGAAGTTCCGCCGCCGCCTGTCGGCACCGAACGGGGTCTGTGGGCAGATATCGTGCGTGCGGCTGGCGACGTGGTGACAGGTCAGAACGACTCACGGTTCGGACTGGGCGGCATCATCGGCGGTGCGGCAGTGATCTTCTTTGCCTACATAGGCTTTGAAGCGGTCTCGACCGCCGGTGCAGAGTCGCGTAACCCCTCCAGGGACATGCCGATCGGCATCATCGGTTCGCTGCTGATCTGCACGATTCTCTATGTGCTCACTGCAGCCGTACTGGTGGGTGTTGTGCCATACACCGCGCTCAATGACCCTGCGCCCATCGCCAAGGCCGTCAACATGATGGGTTTGCCCTGGTTTGCGGTGCTGGTGAAGATCGGTGCCATCGCCGGGCTGTCGTCGGTGATGCTGGTCCTGCTCTATGCCCAGACGCGCGTTTTTTACACGATGTCAGGCGACGGATTGATTCCCGGGACCTTTTCAACCATCCACAAGCGCTTCCGGACACCGGCCACCGGTACCGTCATCGTCGGGGCGATCGCGGCCCTCTTTGCCGGCTTCATGTCACTGGATGCCTTGTCGGCACTGACCAACGTGGGCTCTCTTGCCGCGTTTGCGATGGTCTGCCTGACAGTGGTCTACCTTCGCATCAGTGCGCCAGGGTTGCACCGCCCCTTTCGTGTACCGCTGTACCCACTGACCCCGATTCTGGGCGCCCTGATGTGTCTGTTTCTCGTGCTTTCGCTGATCGCTCATGACGTGACACGGAACTTTTTCCTGATTTATCTTGCGCTGGGTGTGGTGGTCTATTTTGTCTACGGCATGGGTCACGCAAAACTTGCGAGAGGCGTTGCCGCCAGTACGTCAACCGGCTGAATCGATCCGGTCATCCGGGTTGGTGATGACGCAGCGCTGACCAGGGCAGGCAATGCCCAGACCTCGATCCAGGTTACAGGATCGTACGACTGCGTCCGCCTGCAAGTCCGTCTTCAAACTGAACAGCCCCTGTGACAGGACCTGGCGCGATCGGTGCCTGCCGATCAGCGCAAGCGTGCAACGGCTTGTTCGGCAAGCCCCAGCGACTGGTCAATGCGGGTTCGCAGTTCTGGCAGGTCGATGCCGTCACTGCTCTTCTTGCCTTCCATGTAACGTGCATACACACCATGGATGATGGCCGCCGACTTCCAGCGGTTGAACCCGATGTAATAGTCAAGGTGGGAAAGGTCCCGTCCGGTTCGGGCTGCATACCGATCCTTGAGCTGCGTCCTCGCGGGAAATCCTGGCACACCCAAAGCCGCTGTGGCTGGCGGTGCCGCGGCATCGGAAGGATCCGGCCAGGGATTCAGCGCATAGGCCAGATCAGCCAACGGATCGCCGAGAGTGGAAATTTCCCAATCAACCACAGCCGCGACGTTGCCATCGGGGCCGATCAGAACGTTGTGCACGCCGTAGTCACCATGCACGATCCTTGCGGGGCCCTGATCAGGCAGGTTGGCCAGAAAAAACTCCTGTAACGAATGAGCGCGTGGGTCATCGTATTGCGCACCGGGCACGGACGCCGTCCACGAGCGATACCAGGTTTTCAGTTGTCGGCCGACATAGCTGTCGGTTTTGCCAAGATCGCCGAGTCCAGCTGCATTGGGGTCAACGCTGTGCAGGTCAGCCAGCACATCGATAAACGAAAACGCCATTGTCTGACGCAGCGGCTCGGGCACCCACTTGCGCGTGTCATCCGAGTTGTAAAGTGGATGCCCGTCGATGTGGCCCATGACATAGAACAGCGCGCCGGTCACCGAAGTGTCACTACAGAATCCCAGCGCGGCGGGAACCGGTACGGATGTCTTCCCCAGCGCCGAGATCAATGCCCATTCACGTGCCATATCGTGCGCCTTCGGCAACAGTTCCCCCATCGGCGGACGGCGAATCACGGCTTTGTGGCCCAGGCTGTCTTCCAGACTGTACGTGAGGTTTGAATGTCCGCCTTCAAGTTTGGTCCAGCGCAGAGGAGGTCGCAGGCTGGAGACATGGGTCTTTATCCATGTTTCGACGCTGGGAATGTCGTAGCCTGGCAATGCTGTGTCATTCATGCACTTGTGCTCACACCGGAAAATCCAAGGGTTCTTGCAACGATCGATCTTAACTGTTGCTGCCGGAAAGATGTTACTGGGCTGGCAGCCTGAAAGCATGGAGTCCGTCACCACGTGCGGTCCCGAGGCCGCCGTGTCCACCGGCAGCAACCACGACAAACTGTACGCCATCAATCTCGTAGCTGACCGGCGTGGCATTGGCTGAGGTGGGCAGCCGTGCTTTCCAGAGCTCTTTCCCGTTTTTCATGTCAAAGGCGCGAAACGCGTGCTCAACGGCCGCACCGATGAAAATCAGGCCGCTGGCCGTGACCAGCGGACCACCGATGTTTGGCATGCCCCATTCAAAATTCGGGACAATGGCGGGGGCAAGGTCCTCAACCGTTCCCAATGGTCGTTCCCACAGGATGGTCGAAGCCCGCAAATCAACGGCAACCAGTTTGCCCCACGGTGGTTGGGTACACGGCAAACCGAGTGGCGACAGGAATATGCGGCGCGCCATCATGTAGGGCGTACCCTGCATGCGCGCGAGGTCCCAGTCTTCAAGCTCACCGGAATCAATCATCGCCTGGGCGGACTCTCGCGGGATGAGTCGCACGAGACCCGGCAACTGATTGACGTTGGCGATGGCGATCTGACGATCAGGGTCGACGGCCACTCCACCCCAGTTCATGCCGCCCGCCCATCCGGGATTCATGATCGAACCCTTGAGCGATGGCGGTGTGTAAATGCCTTCCGTGCGCATGCTTGTGAGCACATCTGCGCAAGCCATTCGATCAAGATAGACCAACCCAAAGGCATCGTCGGCATTCAACGCCTTCTGGGAAACCAGCGCCGGAATGGATGAAAAGGGTTGTGTTGGAGACAGCCGTTCGCCAGGAACATCGGACGCTGGCACGATTCGTTCTTCCATGCCATGGATCGGTACACCATTGTCGCGTCGAAAGCTGAACAGCATGCCGGTCTTGGTGGCGACCAGCACTGCAGGCACAGGTTCACCCCTGACATCCAGCTCCATGAGGACCGGCTGAGCCGGTACGTCGTAGTCCCAGACGTCGTGATGTACCAGTTGCTGATGCCACGCCACCTGTCCCGTCAGCGCGTTCAGCGCCACGATTGAATTGGCATACCGGTTGTCACCCAGGCGCTCACCACCATAAAAATCCGGGCTTGGCGAGGAGGTTGGTACAAACACCAGACCCATGGAGACATCGACTGACAAAGGCGCCCACGCATTCGCCGCACCGGTACGTCGGGCGCTCTCCCCTTCCCAGGTTGCGCTTGCACGGTCATCTGGCTGCCGTGGAATCGGGTCGAAGCGCCAGACCTCTTCCCCGGTTCGGGCCTTGATCGCCCGCACCACCCCACGTTCCAGCGCTACCGCGCGATTGTCGCCAATCGCCGAACCCACAATGATCAGGTCTCCAAACACCACGGGGGGTGACGTGATGCCATAGTCCCCCACCCCGAGTTCAATCTCTGACTGCTCCGGCAATGCGCTCGCGCGCAGATCCACCACGCCGGCCTTGCCAAAATCGGGGCATGGTTTGCCAGTCAGCGCATCGAGCGCGGCCATGGTGCCTGCACGTGTTGGCAGGAACACCCTGTGTGAACACCCTCCATCGTCGCTGCCCACTGCAGCGTGCCAGAGCGTTACCCCCCGTGAAGCATGTTCGGAGTAATCCGTATCCTGTCTCGGAATCTGTGCGTCGAAACGCCAGAGTTCCCGCCCGGAGGCTGCATCAATGGCAATAGCCAGGCCTGCACTGGTGCTGAAATAGAGCGATCGATTCCAGAGTACGGGCGAGGTCTGGAAGCTGTATTCCCTGTTCTCGAATCCCTGGCCGAGGTCGCCCGTGTGGAAGGTCCATGCCTCGACAAGGTCATGCACGTTGTCCGGCGTGATCTGGTCCAGGTCAACGTGTTTGGTGCCACCGACACCACCGTAGGCTTCCGAAGCAAGTCCCGGCATCGTGGCGCCAATCAGCACACACGCCGTCAGCATGCAGACAATGGAACGGCGTTCCCTGCCAGTCGGACCGTCCCGGTTCAATCCTTCACCGCTCGCCGGGCTGCCGTCTGATACCCGGAGTATCTGGGCTGATCGATTGCCACCTGGTTCACCACGGTCTGTCTGAGGTGATCGGTGAGTGGCCTGTCATCGAGGCTGATGGAGCCTGCACGCAGCCGCTGCGCGAGCGTACTGCGCATTTCCAGCAACGATCCCGACCGCCCCAGCAACCCCTGCAGCCGGGCGAGTTCTTCCGCACGATGGGTAGAACCGGTGGCAAGATCCCGGAGCACGATGTCCAGCGAGTTGCCAGCGACCCGTGCAAGAAAGTTGGTGCGTCCCTGGGTGGTCTTCATCACATCGCCGTGCAGGAAGTCCCGGACGCTGCCAAGCAGCTCGTCGAGCCTTGGCATGTCGCCGTCGTTGACCGGCGCTCCTTCAAGCAGACGCACCGGTCCGGGAATCAGCAGGTTCACACAATCGACCTGACATTCGGACGAACGTCGACCGATGCCCGGCCGCTCGACGGTCTTGTCAGGGCCGGACCGATAGTGTTCGGCCATGCCGAGGCAACCGATGGCCCACCAGAATGAACCAAACACTTCCCAGAATTTCACATGTTGCGGATCAACCGGCTTGCCGGTGACACTTTCGTAACCGGCAAACAGGTCCTGGTACTCACCAAAACCGCCTACCGGCAACTCGGTGCGACCAAATCGCCAGGAATTGGTGCAGATCCAGCCAAGGTCGCGCATCGGATCACCGATATGCGCCACTTCCCAATCCAGCACGGCCACGATCCCGTCCGGATTGAACATGATGTTGCCGTTGCGGAAATCGTTGTGCACCAGCGCAGGTTGCGTCGTTTCCGGCAAATGCGAGAGCAACCAGCGCGCGGCATAGTCGATCATCGGTTGCGGGGTACCCAGCAGCTGGTAACGATCCCAGGTCTGACGCACAAACTCTTCAGCGGTCAGACGGCCAAGTCGTTCTGACAAGCCGGTGGCCACAACATCGACACTGTGGATGCGTGCCAGGGCCTGACCACACAAAAATGCCAGTCGCGGGCGAATGGCATCGAACTCGGGTGCCTTGACGATGCGTGCGCCAAGGGCTTCGCCTTCCAGCCACTCCATGATGAAGCCATCACCAAGACCATCGACATCCGTCAACACGTGACGAACCTCCGGTTCCGGTACACCTGCATCACGTGCCACCCGCATCAGCAGGGCCTCTGTGGCCAGGCCCGGATGCTGTGCCACCGTTGCCACCTTGATGCCACCTGGGGCGCGGCGCATGCAGAGTTTCTGCTCGCCAGCGTCGGTGGCGATGACAATCCGGTAGGTTTCCTGG
Organism: Pseudomonadales bacterium; assembly: GCA_041752315.1. Classification (GTDB taxonomy): domain Bacteria; phylum Pseudomonadota; class Gammaproteobacteria; order Pseudomonadales; family Azotimanducaceae; genus SYFY01. Next base: position 75,731 of record JBGSHJ010000043.1, on the reverse strand, counting down.
CTGGCACCTCCCGACAGGCGCTCACACGTGATGAGATCGCGGAATTCCGCGATCTCGCGTGCCAGTACAGTCTTCAGGAGCGACTGGAATTCACTCATGAGTGTTCCTTTTCTGTTGCTGGCTGTTGCTGGTCTCCAGGCGCAGTTTCCTGCCCTTTGGTGACCTATTCCCTGACCCCCTTGGGAGCCCGCTGTTTCATGAAGCCAAACATGTAACCGGCAATGCGACGCATCTGGATTTCCTCGGAGCCTTCCGTGATGCGGTAGCGGCGATGGTGGCGATAGATGTGCTCAAACGGCTTGTGCCTCGAATAGCCCAATCCACCATGTACCTGCATCGCGCGGTCGGCCGCTTCGCAACACAACCGGTTTGCCCAGTAGTTGCACATCGAAACCTTGTCCGACACGGTGAAGGCACCGTAGGTATCCATCTGCCAGGCGGTCTTGTGGATCAACGCGCGAATCATCTCGCACTGGGTCTGCAGTTCCACAAGCGGAAACTGGATCGCCTGGTTGGTGGACAGCGGCTTGCCAAAAGGCTTGCGGTTTTTTGCGTATTCCACGCTCTCGTTGATGCAGAACTGTGCGGCGCCGAGGCTTGAGGCCGCCTGGCGAATGCGGTTTTCGTTGAAAAAATGCTGGACGATCTGCAAACCCCGACCTTCACCACCGAAGATAGAAGAATGAGGAACCCGCACATCCTTCAGCGAAATGCGGCCATGGTCGGTTGGCATGTTGAACGTCCAGAGCATCTCCTCGACCTTGAACCCTTCGGCGTTGGTCGGCGTCAGAAACGCCGTGATGCCTTCGCCATCACCGGGCTTGCCGCTGGTACGCGCCATGATCATGTCGTACTTGGCTTTGTGAATGCCGGTGTTCCAGGTCTTGGCACCATTGATCACCCACTCGTCACCATCCTTGTACGCATTGGTTTCCATGTGCGTTGCATCGGAGCCGTGGTCCGGTTCGGTGATGCCGAAGGCAAAACCGCGACGGCCTTCCGCCATGTCCTCGATCCACTCCTTTTTCTGGTCTTCCGTGCCGTACAGGATCATCAGCATGAGGCCGACATTGTTGCCGACAATGGAATGTTCGTTCTGCAGATCGTTGTGCAGACCAAGGCCCTTGCTGGCGAAGTGTTCGCGAATCACCGCCATGTCGAGGTTGCTGCCCGCCTTGCCGCCGTACTCCACCGGTTGTGCGTACCGGAAGTGGCCTGCCTTGTCGGCAATGCGCTTCACCCGATGCAGCAGCTCTTCCCAGTCTTCACTGGGCAATCCACCCTTGTCCCAGTCGGTACGTGCGTCTTCACGACGATGGTCAAAAAAGCGGATGTTGTCATCGGAGTTTTCGATTGGCTTGATCTCGCGCTCGATGAATTCATCCAGTTCCTTCAGATAGTTCTGAAGCCGTTCCGGGATGTCAAAGTTCATGGTCTTCCCCAGTAGATTGAATCTGCATCATAGGGCGAGCCGATGGAGTTTGACCAGCCGTTGACCTGGCGTGGACTGAACTGGCGGGAACGCTGCCATCCACAGGTCCATTCGAAAGTGGAGCCCAGGCCACAACGTCCGGTCAGCATCGGGAGATCGTTTCATCTCGCAGTTCATTCCTGCCGTACTTGCAGGAAATCCTGCAAGGGGCAAGCATTGCGGAAATGGTTGCGGGAGTGAGTCGCCCTTGAGCCTGGGCATCGAGAGCAAGCGTTATCTGCTGATCAGCATCGGCGCCATGAGTCTGATCCTCGGGTTGATCGGTATTGTCGTGCCCCTGCTTCCGACCACACCCTTCCTGCTGCTGTCCGCAGTCTGCTTCGCGAACAGTTCACCACGTTTGCATGCATGGCTGGTTGACCACCCGCAGTTTGGTCCACCCATCAGGGCCTGGCAGCAACATCACGCCATTTCCCGTCCGGCCAAGATGCTGGGTAGTGTCAGCATGGGTGGAGTGCTGCTCGCAGGATGGTGGTTTGGGCTGCCGTTCTGGCTGCTGGGTGTGCAGGCAGCTGCGTTGGCGGGCGTTTCAATCTTTTTGTGGACCCGGCCCGAACCACCCCCTGCAGGCTGAATTCGGAGAACTTCAATTCGCTGCAAATCACGATTGCCAGGTGGTCCTCCCCTCCTCTACCCTGCTTTTTTTATCGGCCTGGTTGACCTCACGTGTTCGAACACCCCGTTCGCCGACGCATCTTCCTCATGCGCCATGCCGAGGCCGCCTACGTCAACGCCGACGGCAGCATGGTGCCGGATGAGCGCATCGCGCCGTTGTCTGAACGCGGGCGAAGCCAGGCCGCGACGCAGGCACAAGTGCTGGCTGCAATCAGCTTCGACCGCGCCATCTGTTCGTCGCTGCCGCGTACGCAGGAAACAGCCCGTATCGTGCTCGGCGATCGACAGGGCATCACGCTGGAACCGATCGCCGCGCTTGAAGAAGTCAAGCCGGGCTGGCAGCACGTGATCGACAATCTCTCGCCAGAAGAAAAACGTGACTGGGTAGCCCGAATCGCCAACCCGTGGATCGACGCGCATGATCCCGAAGCACGTTTCATCGGTGGTGAAACATTTGGCGAATTCGAAGCCAGGGTGCTTCCGGCCTGGGCCAAGGTCCTGGTGGATGATTCGTGGACGACCTTGTTGGCGGTGCTGCACGGCGCCGTCAACCGGTTGCTCATTCACCACATGATGCAGATGCCCTGGGGCAAGGTCGGCATCGAGCAGGACAATGCCTGCATCAACGTGATCGACGTCGACACCGCACCACAACACCGGGTGCTCCTGCGCATGTTGAACTTCACCAGTTACAACCCGGCCAAGGAAGGGTTGTTGCTGACGACGATGGAAGAAGCTGCGGCGAGGATCGCGAAGAACCTGACGAAGGGTTGACCCGCAGCAAACATGACGGTCAGGCCGACACGGCACGAGGGCACACTCCGGCAAACAACTGTGAACTGCGTCCCACTGCACGAGTGACTCTGCACCTATCATGACGTTGACCAGTTCCAAGGATTGAACGTCATGAAACAGACTCATTTGACCCGTCGCCTCGAAGGACGACTGTTTGCCGAGGCAGGCACCATGTTCATGGTCCTTGATGCAGATGATCGCGCAGGCACCGCCCGGGTCAGTTGTCGCCTGGATGGTGAACAGCAGGTGGTCGAGATGCCTCTCGCCGAGGCCGTGCGGCGGATCAGCACCGCAAGTACGCTGATCCTCGACAACATGAACAGTCCCGAATCACTGCGCAGGATTTCCCGCCAGGGCGACCACTGGTACTTTGCGTCACGGGAAGGATCGATCGGTCCATATCTCTCGAAGACCGACGCCGCTCACAATCTTTGCCGATACATCCTGGCAATGCAGACCACCCCACCGGCAGAGATGTCGGGCGCGGAGATGTCGGGTAAAGGAGCGATCACCGTGGACACACTGGCACGTTCATCCATCAGTCGACGCGCACGCGATCAACTGCCGCAGATGAAGATCGCTGCACGGTAGCTTGCCAGCCGTTGGCGACCGTTACTCGACCGTCACGCTCTTGGCAAGGTTCCTCGGCTTGTCCACATCACAGCCTCGCGCCAGCGCAGCGTGATAGGCAATGAACTGGAGCGGAATCAGCATGAGTACAGGGTCCAGCAAAGGGTGGCTGCGCGGCACACGAATATAGTCGTCGACATCGGCCGCGAGTTCCTCACTCTGCCCGATGGCCAGGACAGGCCCTTTCCGGGCCTTGATCTCGGCGATGCTCGACAGGTTTTTCGCCAGAAGGTCGTCGTCGGGCACCAGTGCAATGGTAGGTGTCCTGGGATCGATGAGTGCCAGCGGCCCGTGTTTGAGTTCAGAGGCCGGATAAGCTTCTGCGTGAATGTACGAAATCTCCTTCAGTTTCAGCGCACCCTCTCGTGCCAGCCCGTAACCTTCGCATCGTCCGATGAAGTAGGCTCGATCGAACCGGGCATACCGGGTCGCCACCTCGGCAAACTCGGCCGCACGGTCGACAAGCCCCTGCACCTGGTCAGGCAGCGCTTCGAGCGCCTGGATGATCCGCTTTCCTTCTGCCGGTGACAGGTCGCGCATTCGCCCCAGATGCAGCGCCAGCAGCGCAAACGCTGCCAGTGTGCTGGTGAAGGTCTTGGTCGAGACTACCGCGACCTCAGGTCCGGCATGCAGGTAAATGCCCGCCCCGCACTGGCGCGCGATGCTGCTGCCAACGACGTTGACAACGCCAAGCGCGGTGCCACCTTTGCGCTGGACTTCCTGCACGGCGGCCAGCGTGTCGTAGGTTTCGCCAGACTGACTGACCGCCAGATAAAGAGTGTCGGGCTCGATGATCGGATTGCGATAGCGGAATTCTGCGGCGGACTCTGCATCGGCCGGCAGGCGCGCCAGCCTTTCGATCATCGCCGCACCAATGGTTGCCGACAGATAAGCGCTGCCGCATCCCAGCAGCTTGATGCGCTTGAACGCCATCAGCTGTCGCGGCTCCAGATTGAGACCACCAAATCGGGCGGTGGAAAAGCGGGTGTCGAGCCGTCCCCGCAGCACACGGTGCAATGTTTCCGGCTGCTCGCAGATCTCCTTCAGTGTGAAGTGTTCATGATCACCACGACTCGCAAGCAAGGTTTGTGCATCGATGGTCGCCGTCGGTCTGCGCGACTGATTGGCATGCAGATCCTGGATTTCGTAGGCACGGGGTGTGAGCCTTGCCACTTCACCGTCTTCCAGATAAACCACCTGGCGTGTGTGCGGGACAAGCGCGGAAGTATCCGATGCCGCCAGCATCTCGTGCTCGCCGATGCCGATGATGACAGGGCTGCCATTGCGCCCCAGTACCAGCTCGTCAGGGTGCGCCGCGTGAACAACGGCAAGGCCATAGGTGCCGGCCACCCGGGACAACGCGGAGCGCACGGCTGCGAGGAGGTCGCCTGCATATTCATCTGCAATCAGGGCTGCGAGGACTTCGGAATCCGTTTCGGAGACGAAGGTTGCTCCTTTTCCGGCGAGGTAAACCTTGAGTTCCCGGGCATTTTCAACAATGCCGTTGTGCACGATGGCGACATCCCCACACACGTGAGGATGGGCATTGAGATCGCTCGGTTCGCCATGCGTGGCCCAGCGGGTGTGAGCGATACCGGCGGTTGCCCCATTGCGCTTCGGCAGCGCCGCGCGCAGTTCCGCAACCCGTCCACGCTTCTTGATCACCTCGACACGACCGCGGCGCAGCAGCGCGATGCCCGCAGAGTCATAACCCCGGTACTCGAGGCGTCCCAATCCTTCCATGAGGATCGGCATGGCCTGCCGATTCCCTACGTAACCGACGATTCCACACATCTGTCCATTCCTTCAATGCCGATTGGCTAGCCGTAGATCAGCCGGCGAATCTGCCGTTCACTCAGGACTGGAGCCACAAACCGGCGGCCGGCCACCTCAGCGATCACCTGTTCGTAGATCGTCGGGTTCTTGAGGCCACTCGCTTTCAACTCCAGATGCCGACGCTGCACAAACTGATCAACGGTTTCATCGAACTGGTCAAGAATGTCCTGCACCAGCCGTTTGCATTGACCGGCAGGCAAGCCGGTCTGATGCATGAGATATCCGATCAGTTCTGAGTCTGCTACGAAGGTCACACAGGAATCGTCCACAATCGGGCCAAGATCTTCAAATATTTTGCCCGATTATGGGCAAATATTCGCCAAGAGTCCCCGTGAATCAGGCGAATTGAACCAATCTTTCCATCAGCCAGAAGGTTGCGAGACCGCCAATGAGATACGCAGCCGCGCGGGTCATGAAAACCATCCGGGCACTGCCACCTGAAAATCGGCCGATCAGCGCGAACCCCAGCATCAGCACCGCTACAAAGCCCAACTGTCCGGTTTCAACGCCCAGGTTGAAGGCCAGCAGCGCAACCAGCGATTCGTGATCAGGCAATCCGATCTCGCTGAGCACCGCTGCAAAACCGAAGCCGTGCAGCAGACCAAACAGCCCCGCAACCAGAATGGGGTGGCGCCACGTGAGGGTGTCCCGTCGTTCCCGTGCAAGTTCCGTCGCCAGGAAGACAATGCTCAGTGCAATGGCCGCCTCGACCGGCGGTACCGGCAGGCTGACGTACCCCATGGCTGCTGCACCCAGCGTTATCGAGTGCGCTGCCGTAAAGCCGGTTACCGCCAATGCAGTGCGCCTGAAAGTCCCCGCCAGCAGCACTACGCAGGCGACAAACAGGAGGTGATCGTAACCCGTCAGGATGTGCTCGATGCCAAGCAGGGCGTAGTGCTGGAAGACACCGCTGGTCGACTCGCGAGCGGGAATGACAATCTCGCGCACACCAGGCGCCCCAAGAACGGTCTGCGACGATCCATCCTTCCGCTGAACACGAACCAGGGTTGCCAGCGATGGAGCGATACCCGGAAAGTTCAGCAGAATGCTCTGTTCCGCGCCGGTGCTTTCACAAGCATACCAACGCATTCCCCGGAGTGATCCCGACGTCGGGAAGTTGCGGACTGACCGACCCTGCCGGTCGGGATCGGGTGCTGCGACACATCCGCCGCTGAGCTCGACGAGTGGAGCATCCACCGGATTCACGCTGTCTGGCACCATCCAGGACACGAGTGTCTGGCCATCTTCCCGCAGATCAATCTGCACGAAGATCGGTCGACTGTCGTGCGCGATGGCGTCACTTGCAGACAGGACGCTGAAGGCAACAGGCGCAATGCAGACAACCAGGGTTTTACACAGCCTGGCGAGCGGGATGTTGATCACGGCGCTGGAGCAGGTTGCAGGTCTGCAGCAAGGTCAATCCGGTATTCACCAACAACCCGCGCAATGAAACTGTCCTTGTGTTCCCGCAACTGCTCCACCCGGAAATCCTTGAGTACCTGCGCCTGAACCGCTGCAAAGTCAGGCACTCGCTCCGGCGACCTGCTGGTCAGCAGCACCAGGTGTTTGCCAAAGGATGATGAATAAACCCCCTGCCAGTTTGCGGAATCCGGCTCCAGCTTGAACAGTGCATCGGTCATCGCCGGACCGATGTGGCCTGCGACATCGTCGTGCGTGCGTTCCACATAGTTCACGTGGTAGGGGAACCGCTCGCCGAAACCGGTGGCGCCGGTGAAGGGAACCTGCCGATGATTGAGTTCGATCAACGCATCCTGCGCCAGTGCAGCGGCCTGCGCCTCTGTGTGTCGTCGGGTACTGAAAAACACATGGGTGAAGGAGATGCGGGCAGGTTCGATGTAGTCCTGCTGGTGGCGCTGGAAAAAATCGACCAGCACGGTATCTGGCGGAGCTGCCGGCTCACCCGCCATCCCTTCAGCCATGTACTCCATCTTCTGCACCAGACGCTGTTTGATGACGTAGTCATCCGCACCCAGACCCAACCCTTGCGCGGACCGATACAGCGCTTCCTCACGCACATATGCGCTCACTACATCCGCCAGGGCTTCCGCCGAAAGCGAAGCAAGCCGGGCCTGCGCGTCCTTGTCATCAAAGGCACGCAGGCGCAACTGCATGAACTCAAGCAATGCCGCCCGATCAACCCGGATGGTTTTTGGATCATCGTCAGCACGGTCCGGATTGAGGATATCCCAGATTCCGAACAACGCGGCGCCAAGCAGGATGAAGTAAAAAAGGGGGTCAATCAGCAGGCGTTTCATGGAGCACGATGTTCATGGTTGCGGGCGGGGTCTGTGACGGTGAACTTGCCGATCGCGGTGGCCTGGTCAGGAACGCGCTGGCGCAACACCGATCAGCACCGGTCCGGCCCCTTCAGGCGGGTTGCTCGCCGGTGACTGTATGCGGGACACCTTGAATTCTTGACCGGTCAGGGTGACGGGGTGTACCAGATCGGCGAAGTATAAGCGCGGTCCTGTACCGTTCTGGGAATCTCGGGAGGCAACTGCGTGCCAAAAAAAGCAGCGTCCACCGTCGACCAGCGTGGACGCGGGATCTCCAGCACACGCGCGTAGTAGAACGCACGTTCCCGGGCGTCAAAATCCGTGTCTGTCCAGACGGCCGCAAGATCGCCTGCACCAATCGAGTTGGTGTACGTCGCCTTGTCGACATCGACAGTCGATCCAACCGCCGGCAGCTTGCCTGTCTGCGGATCCGGTACGCGGTCACCGGACCAATCGACGTCATACACCTTTTCCTGCAACTCACCGCTGGTATCGAGCCAACCCTTGATGATCTGCGCACGATCCAGATTTGCACCATCCGGGTCCTTGGCAGCGACCACCAGAAAGCTTGGTGCCTTGTTGGCCGGAGCAGCCGTGAGGTCACCGCCCATCGGTACACCTTTGCCATAAGCGGTGTCGAGCCAGGACGGATCAACCAGATCACTCGCGTGATAGTCAAAACCGCCAAAAAAGCGGACCTCCATGCGCGACCCGGTGGTGGCATAAACCTCGCGACGCTGCATGGCTTCGAACAAAGCGGCGCGGGTATTGTCAGCAGCCCAGACTGCCGCATAACCGGACGCCACCAGCTTCCAGTTCGGGTCAAGTTGCCTGGCCATCCTTGAGGTGAAACGGTTTTCCATCGGTTCCGATTCGGGAAACTTGCCGAAAAAATTGTCCTCTTCCATGGTGGTGATGGAGTTGTGACCGTCGGTGGAGCCGACCAGGCCGAATTTGAAGGGGTTGATACCCAGCTGCGTCTCTTTCTGCAGACCATGCTTGAGGACTCCACGTGCATACTCGTACTGCAGCATCCAGTCCTCTTTCTTCTGGGTATTGCTGATGTTGAACGTGTCCCAGTTTTCGAAGTCCGCGAATTCGTCACCGGGCGAAAGCTTCGGATGCGACTCACTGTCGCCTTTCACCTGTGACACTTCAAACAAGGGCTCCCACCGGTTGCTCATCCGGGCATAGGCACGGTCCAGCGGCTTGCCGTCGAGCATTTTTTCGCCATACATGACTCCGTTCGACAAATTGCCGTTGTGACCGATGGCCAGGACCTCTCCACCCGTCTTCGCTTCAAAGTCGGCTAGCGCGGCCCAGAGGTCCCGCGCATCGATGCTGTCCTGCGCGCTGAACGGTGGCCACTGAGACACCTTGTCAGCACCATCCTTGAAGATCATCACGCGATGCAGGTTGTTGCCATTGACCATTGATGTCCATTCATAACCGATGAATGCCGAGAACTGGCCCGGGTCGTCGTGTTCATCAGCAGTCATCGCCACGTCCGTCCAGATCTTTCGACGGACATCCTCGGGGAACGGAGGATTGTTCGGAGGATCGTTGATGCTTCCGGTAAAGGCAGCCATCATCCGGGTGGAATCGCCCGCCGCAACAGACTGTTGCCACAGCCTGCCGGTCTCGGTGTTTCGCACCAGCGGATCATTCACATTGAACCGATAGTAACCACCGAGATACTCGGCATGATCCGATACCACCAGGAAATCGAGCGGACGACGAAGCTTCACCCGCATGCCGTTGTGGGCAATCACTTCCTGTCCTCGCGCAAAGCGGAATGCATCAGCCGGAGTGAGGTTCATGTTCCCCAGCGAATAGGCATCCGCCGAATTGCGCGTGTGCAGGTGGGTGTCGCCGAAGTAAACGCGTTGTGGATACTCCTTGCCTACTGGTGGCGAGTATTCAGCGGCGATAGACAATCCGCATGCCAGCAGACAGCAGATCGCCACAAATTTGCACGCTACCGAATAGGGTCCCGACACTCGCAGGCTGACTTTCCGACAAGCGGATGGATACCGCATGTCGTCAAGCCCCCATCTGCTGCAGCGTGATCGGCTTCTGCGGTTCGTCACTTTCTTCTACCCTGAAATTGAAATCATGCCGGCTCACCGGAAGTTCGCGAATGCGGTGTCCGGTGGCATCGAAGATGGCATTGGCAAGCGCCGGCGCGATGCCAGGCGTGCCTGGTTCACCCCCGCCTCCCATGGCCTCGCCACTGTTGATGATATGCACTTCGATACGCGGCGAATCGCTCATGCGCACCATGGGATAGTCATGGAAATTGCCTTGCACGACGGCACCCTTGTCGATGGTGATTTCGCCGTACAGTGCCGCCGTCAGGCCATAGAGGATGCCGGATTCCATCTGCGCTGCCAGGCCATCCGGCGACACCGCAAAACCACAGTCCACCGCACAAACGACCTTGTTCACACGCACACCGGCTTTGGTGACCGTCACATCGGCCACCGTTGCCACCATCGAGCCAAACGACTCCTGAAATGCGATGCCACGACCACTGCCTGATGCCCGCCGTTCAGACCAGTTGGCCTTTTCCGCCGCAAGTTCCAGCACGGCCTTGTGCCGTGGCTTGTCAGCCAGCAATTCACGACGCAGCTCGAACGGATCCTTGCCCGCCGCCGTCGCAACTTCATCGAAGAACGCTTCGGTGAAAAAGCCATGCTGGGAATGGTCAACACTGCGCCACGGCCCGAAGCGTATGTGCGTCGGGCTGTTGGTGTAGTGGATGAACTGGTTTTGAACCGCATAGGGAATGTGTGGCGCTTCCCGAGGTTCATGCTTGTCGACAAACTGGTTTTCCCAGGCGATGACCGCACCACTTTCGTCAAACGCCGCACGGAACAACGAGGTCGCTGCCGGACGGTAGTGGTCGTGCCGCATGTCCTCTTCACGCGACCAGATGAGTTTGACCGGCACCCCGGCCTTGCTGGCGATCAGCGCCGCCTGCAGCGAAGCATCGTCGGTTGCACGCCGGCCAAAGCCACCACCCATCAGGTGGTTATGCACGGTGACCCTGTCGGCTTCCATCCCCAGCGCTCCGGCTACCGCGTGCTTGGTTCCCAGCGGATTCTGGCTTCCCAGCCAGATCTCGCATTTGCCATCCGCCACCAGTGCCGTGGCGTTCATCGGTTCCATGCAGGCGTGCGCGAGATAAGGGACCCGGTAGACGGCCTCGATCATGCGATGGGCCGACTTCAGCGTGTTTCGTGCATCTCCCCTGCGCAGATCCTCCTCTTCGTTGCCATTGGCGACGGCCTGATCCATATCCCTTTTGAATGCAGCGTAGATTGATTCGGTCGAAGTTCCATCCGCCGGTGTTTCGGACCAGATCGGCGTCAGCGCCGCGACGGCCTGTTTTGCCTGCCACCAGCCATCGGCCACTACGGCCACGGCATCTTCAAGTTCAACCACGGAATGGACACCTGGCATCAACTTTGCCGGAGCTCCATCGACGGACTTGAGCTTTGCACCCAGCACGGGGGCGGCCTGAATGGCCGCGTATTTCATCCCGGGCACCACCACGTCGATCCCGAACATGGCGCTGCCATCGACCTTGGCAGGAATATCGATGCGAGGCACGCTCCTGCCCATGATGCGAAACTGATCGCTGGTCTTGAGCCTCGGGTGAACCGGCGGCGCATCGGCTCCCGCTGCCGCCGCAAATTCCGCATAAGTTGCGGACTTTCCGGTCGACGCGTGCGATAACATGCTGTCGCGCGTAACAATTTCACTCACGGGAACATTCCATGCTTCTGCCGCCGCCGCAGCGAGCATTTCTCGCGCCGCGGCTCCAGCCATGCGCATGCCATGCAGACCAGTGGCACGGATGCTCGCGCTCCCTCCAGTGATCTGCAGGTGCATGGCCTTGGTAACCTGCAGGAACGCGCCATCGATGGTCTGTTCGAGAAACGCAGGATAGGTCTGGCCACCCAGGATAAATCCTCGACCGACCGCGTAATTGGCAAATTCATCTTCGGCGGGGGCTTCAAGGAAGCGCACCAGGTTCCAGTCCGCATCGAGTTCATCAGCAAGCATCTGCGTCAGCGCAGTCTGCGCACCCTGCCCCATTTCGGAGTGAGGCACGATCGCCGTAACCGTATTGTCGGAGCCGATCATGACCCATGTGTTGACCAGCTGATCACCTTCGCCAGCCACCAGGGGAGCCAGTGCAGGCACACGATGACCGGGACGAATCGCAACGCCAACTGCCAGTGCGCCACCCGCTACTACACCAGCGGTAATGAGACCGCGTCGTGTCCACTTACCCATGCTGCACCTCCTTCAATCCTGCGAGCGAGGGTTCGTAGATACTTACCGCACTCTCCAACTGGTCGACGGTCGGGACGCTGGCACGCTGTATCGCCTTGCGAATCCGACCATACATCCCGCAGCGACAGATGTTGCCCTGCATCGCTTCGGTAATCGCCGTGTCGTCTGGCGAAGGGTTGCTGGCCAGCAGTGCGACCGCCGACATGATCTGTCCGGACTGGCAGTAACCGCACTGTGGCACCTGTTCATCGATCCAGGCCTGCTGCACCGGATGCAGATGACCATCACCCGCGAGGCCTTCGATGGTCACGATCGCGGTGCCTGCCACTGCGGATACTGGCGTGACACAGGATCGGACGGCAGCGCCGTTCATGTGAATGGTGCAGGCACCACACTGGGCTATCCCGCAACCAAACTTGGTACCGGTGAGACCGAGTTGCTCCCGGATCACCCACAAAAGCGGTGTCGACGGATCGACATCGACCTGCACGACACGGCCATTGATATTCAGATCAATCACCAATCCTCTCCAGCTGGACACACGGCCACGGATTCTACGTCATCAACCGCAGCCGCGCTCCTGGTGGACAGTCCGCAGGAACTTCGCCTCTAATACAAGCCATGGTTCATTCAACAGACGGGAGACCTGACATGTCCTGGGGCTTTGATACCGATCCTGAATTCCAGCCGGTGCTCGACTGGATGGAGACCTTTGTGCGCGAGAAGGTTGAACCGCTGGACATGGTGCTGGAGGACTCCTACGACGTGAAAAACCCGGACTTCATCCGTCTGGTTCGTCCACTGCAACAGGAGGTCAAGGAGCGTGGTCTGTGGGCCTGTCATCTGGGCCCGGATCTTGGTGGACCGGGTTTTGGTCAACTGAAGCTTGCACTGATGAACGAGGTGCTCGGCAAATCGAGATTTGCGCCCATCACCTTTGGATGTCAGGCACCGGACACGGGCAATTCCGAAATCCTCGCCCACTACGGCACCAGGGAGCACAAGGCCCGCTACCTGCAACCGTTGCTGGATGGCGAGATCGTGTCCTGTTTTTCCATGACGGAGCCGCTCGGCGGGGCCGACCCGACGATGTTCACCTGCCGCGCCACGCAGGACGGTGATGACTTTGTCATCAACGGCGAAAAGTGGTTTTCTTCGAACGCGCGCTGGGCCTCGTTCCTGATCGTCATGGCGGTCACCGATCCCGATGCCGCGCCGCACAAGCGCATGACGATGTTCATCGTGCCCAGTGAAACGCCCGGTATCAACATCGTTCGCAACACCGGGGTTGGCACAGAACCTCGTGGACACGGCAGCCACGCCTACATCCGCTATGAAAACGTCCGCATTCCAAAGACCAACATGCTGGGTGCCCGTGGCCAGGCATTTGCCGTTGCGCAGACACGTCTGGGCGGCGGTCGCATCCATCACGCGATGCGTACCATGGGTCAGTTGCAGCGGGCCTTCGACATGATGTGTGAACGGGTACTGTCTCGCTCGACCAAGGGTGAAGTCCTGGCCGACAAACAGAGTGTGCAGGAAAAAATTGCCGACTCCTGGATGGAAATGGAACAGTTCCGGCTGATCGTGCTGCGTACCGCGTGGCGCATCGACCAGTACAAGGACTACATGATGGTGCGCAAGGATATTGCCGCCATCAAGGCATTGATGCCGAAGGTCTACCACGACGTGGTGTCACGTGCGCTGCATCTGCACGGCTCCATCGGGGTGTCCAATGAAATGCCGTTCACCGGCATGCTGATCGGTTCCTACACCATGGGTCTGGCCGACGGCCCGACAGAAGTGCACAAGGTGACGGTCGCCAAGCAGGTCCTGCGTGACTACAAGCCAACCAAGGACCTGTTCCCGGAATACCACCTGCCACGTCGATACAACGAGGCTGTCGCGCAGTATGGTGCACAGATCGAACGCGAACTGGCCAACTGGTGATGGCACTCCTCGCACAGGGTGATGTCGATCTTTACTATGAAGTGCACGGCACTGGCCCTGCCATCCTGCTGACACCTGGCTACTCGGCCGATACCCGGATGTGGGCGCCAAATATCGCCGCGCTCTGTTCAACCCACCAGCTCATCCTCTGGGACGTGCGTGGGCATGGTCGCTCAGGGCAGCCGGATGACCCCGCGTTGTACTCGCGTGACAAGACCATGCACGACATGCTCAGCCTGCTTGATCATCTCCAGATCGGTCAGGCAGTGGTCGGCGGCCTGTCACTCGGTGGTTACCTCTCGCTGGCGTTCAACGTGTTTCACCCGGATCGTGTACGGGGTCTGTTGATTTTTGATACAGGCCCTGGCTACCGGAATGACGAAGCACGGGAAGGCTGGAACCGAATGGCCGTTGAATCCGGTGAAAAACAGGAAAGTACCGGCTTGCGCCTCGCAGCACGAGGCATCCTCACCCAGCAGGACTCGCGGGCGCTGGATTCATTGCCCGGCGTCACCGTTCCCACACTGGTACTCGCCGGTGCCAACGACAGACCGTTCCTGAAAGCCACGGACTACATGGCCGCAAAGATTCCTGGCGCCCGCAAGGTGATCATCGACAATGCAGGCCATACCGCGAACCTCGATCAACCCACCGAGTTCAACCGGGTGGTCACACAGTTTCTGGCAGATCATTCGCTCTGAAGAGCCCCCACACTACCGGCGCGGCCAGCAGGATGATGGCCGCTGCCAGCCAGAGCGACAGCCGCGTACCGTAGATCGTCGCCAGACCACCGCCCACCAACGCACCAGCCAGCGTTGCCAGCTGACTGATTCCCCGCAGCGCCGCATCCACCCGACCACGAATGGCCGTCGGTGAGTGGATCTGCCGCAGCGTACGGCCGTGGATCGAAGCGACCACGCTGCCGGAGTCGCCGATGATCTGATGGCCGATCAGAAATGCAGCGCCAATAATGCCTGCTCCAGGTGCCAGCGGGATCAGCAGTGCACCGATTCCAGCAGCCACCAGCCCCGCTGCAAGCGCATTGCTGCTGCCCAGCGCCCTGCCCAGGCGAGAGGCAATTGCTGCACCGGCCAGCGAACCCAGGGCGCCGGTTGCAAAGATCAGTCCGAGCAGGCCAGTCCCGAAAGCCAGGTCCCTCGACACGAAGATCATGTAAGTGGCGCCGGTGATACTGAATCCAAGCGCCACGAACACATCACACACTGCCAGGGAACGAAGCACTGGCATCGAGCCGACCAGTCTGAATCCCGCAACCGCCTCCTGCATCCAGTGTCCGGCAACCGTTCGACGGGCATTCGACTGAGCGGATGTTTCCGCAAGGTCACGCAGACACACAGCCGACAGCACGCAGGCAACAGCGTCGACAACCAGCGCAAACATCGGTCCCAGCCACTGGTAGATCCAGCCGCCGGACGCAAACGCAACGGACTCCGACGTGCTGGAAGCCGCAGACATCTGGGAGTTGCGGATGGTGAGTTCGGAGTGTGGGACGTGTTCGGCAAGCCAGGCAGAACGGGCGATGGCAAAAGCCATGGCCAGCACCCCGTTCAGCGCCGACTGCAACACAAGAATCCAGAACGACAGCGATTCCATGAACAGGAGGACGGCAACCGCGCCGATGGCGACTGCGCGTGCCACGTCGCTTGCAATCATGAGGTTCTTCTTGCTGGTTCGATCGACAAGGCTGCCCACGAAGAGACTGCCCACTGCACCCGCCACAACATCGGCAATCACCAGCCAGGCCATCTGCAGAGGCGTTGCTTCCAGGACCAGCGCCGCGATCCAGGGGATCGCCAGTCGCGAGAGCATTGAACCAAAGTTGGACGCGACCTCCGACGCCAGCAGTCTCCGCATGCCCGCAGAGACATCCATTGGCCGGCTCGGCTCACTCATGAGTTGGATTCCAGGTCAGATCGTCCACGGGCGATCAGCCAAAGGTATAGGAAGACTGCAATCCCAACGGCAGATCCAGCATCCAGAAGGCCAGCAGGAACAGCGTCCAGGTCGCCAGGAAGGTCAGCGAATACGGCAGCATCATCGCCATGACCGTACCAATCCCGGTGGTCTTGACGTAGCGCTGACAGAACACCACCACGAGGGGGAAGTACGGCATCAGCGGCGTAATGATGTTGGTGGATGAGTCCCCCACCCGATAGGCCGCCTGCGTGAAGTCCGGTGATATGCCGAGTTGCATCAGCATCGGTACGAGGATCGGTGCGAGCAAGGCCCACTTCGCCGAGCTCGACCCGATGAAAAGATTGACGACTGTGGTGATGGCGATGATCGATATCATCATCAGTGGCACTGGCAGTGCGGCACTGGCCAGGAAGGCAGCGCCTTGCAGCGCCAGCAGTGCGCCCAGATTCGATCGTCCAAACTCCGCGATGAAGAGCGACGCAAAAAAGGCGATCACGATGTAATAACCCATGCCACTCATCGCACGGGTCATCCCGGCTATGACATCACGATGGGTCTGCACAGTACCGGCCACATAGCCGTACACCACGCCAGGCACCAGGAAAAGCAGGAAAATCAATGGCACGATGCTTTTCATCAGCGGCGCATCCGCCGCCGTCAGTCCACCGGAGACCGATCGCCAGGAAGACGTTTCCGACCACGTGGTCATCACAAGGACCAGGATTCCGCCCAGCATGGTGATGCCTGCCCACAACAATCCCCTGGATTCCCGGGATGACAAGGCTTCAAGACGGGGCAGATCGGCAAAATCACCGTCCAGCTTCAGCGACCTCAGGCGAGGTTCGACAATGCGATCGGTGACAAACCAGCCAACCAGGATGATCAACAGTGTTGAAGAGGCGGTGAAGTACCAGTTGTTGAGTGGATTGAGTACCACCTCGGGTTGCAGCAACTGGGCAGCGGCCTGAGTGATGCCCTGCAGCATCGGATCCAGTGCTGAAGGGATCGGATTGGCACTGAATCCGCCGGAAACTCCCGCAAAGGCGACGGCGATGCCCACCAGCGGATGACGTCCTGCCGAGTGAAAGATCACGGCGCCCAGCGGAATCACCAGGACATAACCGGCGTCCACTGCACTGTGGCTGACAATGGCAATGAAAAACAGCATCGGCGTCAGCAGGGCTGGTGACGTACGGCTGAGCAACAGACGCAACGTCGCCCGAATGAACCCGGTGTGGTCGGCCACGCCAATGCCAAGCATGGCGACCAGCACGACGCCCAGGGGATGGAAAGTCACAAACGTAGTCACCATCCCGGAGAGGAAGGCTGCCAAGGCTGTACCCGTCAGCAGATTCTGCACAACCAGCGGTGCCTGCGTACGTGGATCGATGTGGGTGTATTCACCACCCGCCAACAGTGCTGACAGGATCCAGACGCCAACAAGAAGGAGCAGAAACAGCAATGCAGGGTCCGGCAGAGCATTGCCAAGTCGTTCGATCCGATTCAGGAATCCCCGGTCTTCGACTGCCACGTCGTTACCCCGCTCCTTCGCAATCAATCACGGAAGTCCCACGGCTCAGTACGCAAAGTACCCACCATCGATCAGGAAGGTTTCCGCGGTATGAAAGCCACTGGCCTCGCTCATGATGTAAATCGCGATTGCGGCAAAGTCCTCGGGTTTACCCCACCGACGCACCGGCATGCGCTTGAATACGTTGTCGACGAACTTGGGATTGCTGAAGGCACCCTGGGTCATGTCGGTTTCCGTCCAGCCAGGCAGCAGGGTGTGCGCAGTCACGTTGTAGCGTGCATATTCCACGGCCAGCGCCTTGACCATGGCCACCAGACCACCCTTGCTCTGGGCATAGTGCTCGCCCCTCGCCTGACCGGAGATCGCGGCCAGACTTGCCGTACCGATCAGTCGACCAAAGGCATCGCCCTGCAGCGCCCGTTCTTTCATGTGGCGGGCGGCAGCACGAAAGGTATAAAAAGCTCCACTCTGATTGACACCGATGACACGATCCCACTCCGCTGTGGTCATCTCATCGAACGGAGTGTTTCGACCGCCAACTCCCGCATTGGCAAAACAGCCGTCGATTCGTCCGTGCGTCTTGAGACTGGCTGCAAAGGTTGCCTCCACCGCCGCTTCATCGGCAACGTCACAAACAAACGCACTGATCGTGGGCCCGATCAAGGCAAGTTCTGCGCGGGCCTTTTCGTTCTTGTCCGGGTTGGTTCCCCAGATGCAGATTTCACAGCCCGACTGCGCAAGCCCCCTGGCCATGCCCAGGCCAATTCCGCCGTTGCCCCCGGTGATGAGCGCAACACGCCCCGAAAGATCAAATCCTGGAAACGCCATCTCCGCCCCTTCCCGTCACAGTTGCGCCAAGCACTGCACCTTAACAAGCGAAGCGACTGAACAGAAGGGAGCGAAGCGACTGAACCGAAGGGAGCGAAAAAAATGGCCATCAGCAACGCAAACCGCTAAACAGTCACCGAAGGACACTGCTTTGAACCTTTCTTTTATCCAGGTGGGGAGAACCGACATGACCACGCTCGAACAACGCATGACAGTCCTCGAAGACATCGAGGCCATCCGCAAGCTGAAGGCGCTGTACTGCGCCGCCTGCGACGACAACCACAATCCTGACAAGCTGGGCCCGCTGTTTGCCGAAGACGCAACCTGGGAAGCTACCGTCATGGGCAAGGCCGAAGGACGCGAGGCGATCAAGGCTTATCTGGCTGCGGTGGGGACCAGCGGACGCATCCGGAATTCGGCGCACCACGCGCTCAATCCGGTCATCGATGTGCAGGGGGATCGTGCCACGGGACACTGGCGCCTGATCATGTTGTATACGGAAAATCTGGGCGCTGGCAAGGTTCGTTACCAGCGCATCATCGGCTGGTACCGGGAAAGTTACGTTCGAACTCCAGCCGGCTGGTTGTTTCAGACGTTGTTCTGTCAGGTAGAAGAATCGGCACCCTACCCGGTGACGGAGGCGTAACAGCCTGCCGTTGGATGTACGTGCAGGTGCTCACTGTGAGGCGGCAAATTGCCGCCACGGCGATAAGGAGCGGTGTGTCAACCGGCGTGGGCCGCGACCGCCGCATCGGTGTCGAGCAGTCGATCGATCGGCTTCGGCTTTTCAATCACCCAGCCTTGAAGATAGTCAACGCCGATCTCGCAGGCGAGTTGACGCGTGGCGTCGTCATGCACGTATTCCGCTACAGTTTTCTTGCCGAGGAAGTGCCCGATTTCGTTGATGGAGCGAACCACGGCCCGATCGCCTTCGTCGGTTGCCATGTTCTTGACAAAAGAACCGTCTATCTTCAGGTAGTCAACTGGCAGCTTCCGCAGATAACCATAAGACGACATGCCACTGCCGAAGTCATCCAGTGAGAACCGGCATCCCATCACCTTGAATTTCTGCATGAACTCGGTGGCGCGAAACATGTTGCCGATCGCCGCGGTCTCCGTGATCTCGAAACACACCTTCTGAGGTGATGCGCCGCTGTTCTCGAACAGATCGAGTACAAAACCCAGGAAGTCCTCCTGGATCATTGACTGACCCGAGAGGTTGATCGAAAAACCGGCTGTCCCATCGAGCGCTTCAGGGTGCTTGCCCATCCAGTCCAGAACACCGGCAACCACAAATCGATCCACCAGTGGCATCTTGCTGTGCCGTTCGGCAGCTTCGATGAACTTCACCGGTGAACCTGCATGACCATCATCATCGGCGAACGTGATCAGCACTTCATGGTGTGGCAGCAACCCGACGTTGCCATCCGCGGGCGCAATCTGCTGAACGTTGAGGTGAACCCTGCCGTCGGCCAGGTAGCGTTCGATCTGGCTGGCGAGTTGCATGACCTCATGCTCGGCCATGAGCGATTCTTCATCCTCGGTGAACGAACAGGATCGGTCACCACCAAGTTCCTTGCCCAGTCGACAGACTGCAGCAAGATTGTTCAGCACGTATCGTGTGCTTTCCGTGCTCCGGTCAATTCCCAGCACGCCGATTGTCGCCGTAACTCCGCTCGGGTGACCTTGCCAACTCATGGTTGTTTCGCGGATGGCGCTGTTGATGGTGTCTGCCAGTTGCATTCCCTGGAGAGGGTCAGTATCCAGCAGCACCATGCCAAACTCGTCAGCACCAATCCTGGCTATCGATGCATCCTGGCCCTCAACACTCTCCTCGATGAGTCGGGCAATCCGCTTGAGCAGCTGGTCTCCAGCTTCGAAGCCGCAGGCAGCATTGAACATTCGGAATCGATCCAGGTCGATCTGCAGGACACAATGGGTCGAATCACTTTGCCGTGCCAGATCGAGTGCCTTTTCGACTGATCGTTCGTGGGCCTTGCGATTGGCGAGCCGGGTCAGTTCATCCTGCTGTGTATCAGCGGTGACACGTGTGTGCGCACGGTGCACCATGCGATCACTTACACGATCAACCAGCGAGGCGTCGTACCCGTCAAGAATGGATATGGCGCCGGAATGCAGACCATCGGTAAGCTCACCCAGGCTGAGGGCATGCGATTGCAACCCTCGGCGATTGACAAATACAAACTGTTCCCCGGGCGAATCAACCCAGGCCAGAATGGCGATCTGCGGGGACTTGTCCATTTCGACAAACTTGACACTGGTACCGGCCTGGAGGACTCGCGCGCGACGAAGGCTATCGAGCCATCGGGAACGCTCGCGATCATTCCTCCCCGGGGGCATCGGATCGTGCGACTGTGCGGAATCCTGCCAGCCAAACAGCTGCGCGAGCTGTCCTGGTTCGATGCGGACCAGCGTGTCCAGTTGATGATCGCCAGCCATGATCAACCGCAAACGGTCCAGCAGCCCCGGATCCTGACCCGCACCCATCGATACGATTCCATCTGCCAGAGAACGGAGCAGAACTTCCATGCTGCCATCGTCAGCACTGTTCACATACTTGTCACGCGTCAGTGGATCGAGACGATGAACCAGACGCTGGAGCAGTTGCAGCTGTTGCTTCCATTCGATGGACCTTGTGCCATGCCGAAGAGCGGTGTTGACGAGCAGATTGCGCCAGGATGGATTGATGATCTGCATCAGCACCGAGGGTATGTCGTGATTGTCGAGCAGTTCCACGAGGCGACGCAGCACAACCTGGCGCGCGCGTCGCAATCGTGAGCGCCCTTCGCAGGCACTGATCACGCGCTCGACATTGCGGGCATAGATTTTTTTCTGCCGATCAACCAGCGGTGTCATCTGCTGCACGGCCTCTTCAAAGGCCCGGGTATTGCCATCCCACTCGTTCATCAATCGGGTCAGGATCGTGGCCACCTGATCGCCAGCTACGCTCTGGTTCTCCTGCTGCTCGTTGTCACCGCCATCCACACCTTCGAGCTGATTGAGTATCTGCAGCGCAGGATGTGGCAACAGACCATTGGAGCGCGAATTCTGACTTCGCAAAACTTCCTTGCCGAGAGTGATTTCGAGCCTGCGAACCAGGTTCCTCAACGAGCGGGACAACAGTTCGTCTTCCTGCACGGATTCGACGAAAAAGTCGACGACGTCCAGCGACGCCTCGGTTCCCGCGGGCAGGCGCACGGGAACACCTCTGGCTTTCGACAGTTGTTGTACAAGCAGGGTCTTGAGATCCAGTTCGCCCAACTGCTCGCCGGAGACAGCCATCTTGTTCTGCAGCGAAGCCAGCAGGCTGAGCACCGAGTCGACTTCCGCAACCGGTTGTCCAGCGGTGACACCCGCTGGATGGGTACCACGCCCCATCTGCAGGATACGACCCACACTCGACGTTGCAGCGTCACTCCGGTGCGCGTCCTGAGGAGCTGGCACATCATCGTTGTTGCGCCGTTGAGAAGCTGCACCACCTGGCTCCCGGGACACGCCCGAACGGTTCCCACCTGAAGGCACGTGCTGCCGGAGCTGTTCATTGACTACGGATTCAATGCTTGGAAACAGTGCGGTTTTTTCCAGGCTGGAAATGAGCTTGTCGTAAAACGCCCCCAGACGGGATTGTGCAATTCGTGCAAAACAGCCGAAGGCGACGCGGATCACCTCCTCCCGCAGTTGCAACGGCATCAGAGCCTGTTTGAGACTCCGCGCCACCACAGACGGACACACCGGGTTTGCGTCCTTGTTTTGCCATGCTGGCTGAATTCTGCCGAGCCAGGAACGCAACACCAGCATCTCGTCCTGCAGCTCCTGTTCGATATAGGAAACGGTCTCCGCAACCACCAACCACTGTTCAAATTCTTCCTTCTCGACCAGTGCAAGGTTCGAAGTGCCGCCAAATCTGAGCCCTTTGCCGGTCGTGGCTGCGACCGGCTCGAAGGCTGCAGGTTTCTGGACGTCTGCCATCCCGGGCGCGGCGGGTGCTTTCTGGTCACGCAACAGTTCGACGATCCAGTTCACGAACCTCGAGCGCACTTCCTTCCCGGCTTTGGGTAACAAACGCTTCGCCATCCCAAACGACTCGCGCTCGACCATCGAGGACGCACGCCGTTCACAACCGTCGAGTTCCTCATCGAACAGTGCAAAAAATTCATCGGCAAGTTTGCCAATTGCAGCGTCAGCGGCCTTGCTGCAGGCAATCGCCAGTTTGCGGCCTTTGCCAGGATCAATCGTCTGGTCAGGCTCCGTCGGTATTCGGGTTTCAGCACGCGAATCCGGCTGAGTCGATGAAACGGCCATCGCGCGTCGGGTAAGCGCGGCCAGGATTTCCTGGTCGATGCCGTTGGGAAAATGGACTCCAATTGCATCTTCGAGTCGTCTGACTACCTTGCCAACCAGTTGAAAATGCCGATCGCGACCGGAGGTATCGCTGGCCGTGAAGTGAATCTCCAACAGACCTGCGTCTTCAACATCGCCCAATGACCGGCGCAGCGCGAAGGCGTCGCCACGAATGAACATGCCTGCGCTGCAGAAATCACGAATAGTGCAAACCCAGGACTTGCCCGTGCGCCACTTGACAAGCGCATCCTGCTGCACCGGCGTGCGGAGTTCACGCCTTCTTTCGGGGACAGATTGTTTCAAGGAACTTCCGGGAAGCCCATCCGTTGGCATGCCCGCCAGTCTAGACAAACCGAACTTTGCGGTTTGTGATGCAATGCCCACGGGGTCGAGGGCACGTTGACCGGGTGAAGTGAACACGCGAACGCACTGCACTGACGGTCTGGAACAGTGTTCTGTTGATCCTGCTGTAGTGGCTTTGGCGCTGCCTGCCCCGCCCGGCATGGCCTCGTTTTTCTGGTCTTTCCTTCAACACGACCTGCTTCACCTGCTCTGCAGGACTTGCAGGTGGATGCACCTCCTGTATAACTCCGGATCAATCGTTGAAGGCCGTATCCATTGACCAGACCATTGACCAGACCCTTCCCTCGCCCGATCGTTGGCTGGAGCGTGCTCGCACTGCTGGTGCTGGCATCACTCGTGTCGTTTGTCGACCGTCAGATCGTTGCGATCGTCGTCGAGCCGATGAAACACGATCTGGACCTCTCGGACTCCGAGATCGGCTGGCTGTATGGCATATTCGCTGTTTTTTACGCGCTGGCCGCCCTGCCCATCGCCTGGCTTGCGGACAATCGCAACCGAACGGTGATCATCAGCATCGGGGTGGGCTTCTGGTCAGCAATGACCGCAACTTGCGGTCTGGCACAGAACTTCTGGCAGGTGCTGCTGGCCCGTATGGGGGTTGGCGTCGGTGAAGCCACGCTGACACCTGCCACCAATTCCCTGCTTGGCGACTACTTTCCGCGCGAGCGTCTGCCACTGGCCATGAGCATCTATCAGCTCGGACCGATCCTCGGGTCCGGTATCGCCTTTGTGATTGGCGGGGTCGTGCTGAATCTGGTCGAGGGCCTTGAGCCGATGACCATTCCCGGTATCGGTACGCTGCACCCCTGGCAGCAGACCTTTGTGTATCTGGGGGCACCGGGACTCCTTCTTGCGTTGGCATTCCTGTTGATGCCCGAACCGGCAAGGCGGGTATCGCCCAGCGGTACCCGCATGGCTTTTGGCGAAGTGCTGCTGTTTTACCGACAGAACACCAGAACGCTGACCTGTCATCACCTGGGTTTTCTGTTCCTCAACCTGATGGGCTACGCATTTGTGTTCTGGACCGTCTCGTTTTTTGTCCGCGTGCATCATCTGGAGGCGGCCGATGCATCACAGACTTTCGGCTGGATCTTTGCAGTCTTCGGCGCCATGGGTCCGTTGGTGATTGCCTGGCTGGGTCGACGTCTGGAAATGCGTGGCCGCGCTGACGCCAACATCACCGCCGGCATGATCGGTGGTGCCCTCGCCATTCCGGCAATCCTTGCGGTCCAGTTTGCGCCGGATCCGACAACAGCATTCATTCTTTATGCCCCTGCCATGCTGTTCATCAATTCGCCATTCGGAATTGCAGCAGGCGCACTGCCGGTGATTGCACCACCCACCATCCGGGCCCAGGTTGCCGCCATCAACATGCTGGTGGGTTCATTCGGGATGATGCTTGGTCCACCCCTGGCGGGTTATTTCAATACCGCCATCTTCCCGGGTCCGGAAGGTGTGCGCTATTCGATCATCACTCTGGTACTGTTTTTTGGCATTCTCGGTTGCAGCATGCTCTGGCTCGGACGCAAGCCATACGCCGAGAGCTATCGCCGCGCGCAACTCGCTTATTCATGAGACAAACCCGGACCAGGGGGCCTGATGACCAGACTTGATGAATACAATCTGTTCAATGACGCCGTTCGTGAATGCCATTTTGCATACCTGCAGACCATCAGGCAGGAAAGCCCGGTCTACTTCATGAAGGAGCTGGGAGCCTGGTACGTCTCCCGTTATGAAGACGTCCGTTATGTGAAAAAGCACCCGGAGCTGTTTTCCAACAATATCTATGAATACGGCAGCACGCGTGGTGGCAACGTCCGCAACATCGCCGAAGCCTGGCGCGCTGAAAATGGATGGAAGCGTGTCTCCACGCTGCAGCGAACCGATCCCCCTGTGCACACGATGTATCGCAGTCTCGTCAACGACGCGTTTTCCGTGGCGCGGGTCCGCAAGATGACCGACTACGTCGAAACCTGCGTCAATGATCTGATCGACCGGTTCATCGACCGCGGTGAATGCGACTTCGTTGCGCAATACGCCATTCCACTTCCCTGCACGGTCATCGCCGACCAACTCGGGGTGCCACGTGACCGGATCCTGGATTTGAAGCGCTGGTCCGACGCCATGCTCGCACCAGGTGGTGGTTTTGTTGATGACGATGCAGCAATCGAGTGCGCCCGGCAGGTCGTTGAAGCACAGCATTTTTTTGCATCCGTGATGAACGATCGGCGGGAAGAGCGAAAGGACGACATCATTTCCGAACTCGTCCATGCCAGGGTGACTGATGACCGGGGCGTCAATCGCTCCCTCGACATGTTCGAATTGCAGGACCTGCTCGACCAGTTGCTCACGGGTGGCAACGAGACAACCACCAACGCCATCGGCTCGGCCATGATGCTGTTGTTGCAGCGACCTGGCACCATCGAACGCATGCAGGAAGACCCCAGGCTGATTCGAAACTTCATCGAGGAGTCATTGCGCTTCGAGACACCGGTGCTGCATCTGTGGCGTGCAGCCACTTGTGATACGCAGATTGGCGGCGTGCCTATTCCAAAAGGTTCGAGCATCGCGCTGGGTTATGCGTCTGCCAATCGGGACGAAGCGGTCTTTGCCGAAGGGGAAGGTTTTGATATCGACAGGAAAAAGGCCGGTGCTCATCTGGCTTTTGGCTCCGGACCACACCACTGTCCTGGTGCCGCACTGGCCAGACAGGAAATGTACTCAACGTTCATCATTCTTCTGAAGAGGCTCTCGAACGTTCGTCTGGTGCATCCGGATGACAGCTTTGCACACGTTCCCAGCATCTTTCTGAGGGGGTTAAAGACTCTGCAGATCCGATTCGATGTCGCACATCGCGAGCGCTACGCGCCGGGGGCGTCGGTTTATTAGCCCGGAGCACTGGCCCGGTCCGTTCCTGAATCTTCTGCTGCGGCCGATACTCGGCGTGAACCTTCCGCGCTAGAGCCTGGGCAGGTAAGCCGAGGCAAGGACTTCCTCGAACCAGGTCTCGTGTGCTTCCGGCATGGCCCCGCCCCACCACGCTTGAATCAGCCTGAGTGGAAAGGCAGGACCCGGGCAATCCGTGTTGCTGCCACGAATCTGGCGATGACCGCCCAGCGCGATCGAAGGATATCGTCGATGAATTCCCGTGAGCAATTCCCGCAGGGCAACCATCTGCGGATCAGCATCCGGCAGCTCCTCCCGGTTGCCAGCCAGTCCAATCGCAATCACCGCCTTCTGTGCGCCCTGCTCCGCTTCGGACATCAGTGATTCGCACGTGCCATCCGGGTGAATCCGATAGTGCAGAGGCGAAGGACAAGAAGCGCCGTGCAGAATGACAAACTTGCTCATGAGACTTGCGTCAGGTGTCCACCGACAGGGAAGATCGAAGTCTACAAACAAGGAAGCTCGAACCCAAGTGAAACTCTACGACGTCACCAATGCCCCGAATCCACGCCGAGTCCGCATTTTCATTGCCGAAAAAGGCATGCCGGTCGAGTTTGTCCAGGTGGACATGATGGCTGGTGCGCACAAACAACCGGATTTTCTTGACAAGCACCCCAGCGGCAAGGTCCCGGCACTGGAAACCGATGACGGGAAGTTCATCGGCGAAAGTGTCGCCATCTGTCGTTATCTCGAAGCTCTGCAACCTGAACCGAATCTCTTTGGCCGCTCACCCTACGAACTCGGCAGAATCGAGATGCACAATCGAATTCTCGAACTCGAACTGTGGAGCCAGATCGGTACCAGCTGGGTAAACGGTCCGATCGTCGCCAAGATGGCCGCGGGTCGTTTCAAGCAGATCCCCGAAGCGAAGACCGCGAGCGATGCCAATGTGCACCGATTTTATTCGCGGCTGAACAGCGAACTCGAAAAACGGCAGTACATGTCAGGCGATCGATACACCATCGCTGACATTACCGCGCTCACGGCAATCGACTTCGCCACCGCTCTCGTAGGTTTGAAGCCGGTCGACGATCTGCCGCACCTGTGGGCCTGGCATGAGCGGGTCAGCAGCAGGCCAAGTGCAACAGCGTAAGCCTGTCTGTCGAAGGCAAGCGGAAGTCCCTTGATGCAACCAGGTGCTGTCAACGGCGGGCAGCCCTGGACCTTGAGCCGCTTGTCCCGCATTGACTGATTGTCCGTGGCGCAGTGTTGTCCAGACTATCGGGCGCGCGTCGCCAGGCGCGTGTCGGGACAATGAACGCGTCTGAGCCACCATGGATTGGCGATCGTCTGAGCGCTTCCATTTAATGTGCCATATTAGTCCTATTAATAGACATTATGTCGATTAAAACGCCAACGATGTATCTTTAAAAACCAGAATGGATATCCTGCCATTTAAAACGTCATATACTGATCATTAATTGCTTTTCTCGTATTCAAAGAGCCACTAATGTCTATTTCAATCAGCTTCGATACTGCAAACAGCAACCAGATCGAAAACGCGCTGTTCGAACGCCTGGAAACCATCCGGCTGGCGCGGAACCTGACGCAGGCCCAACTGGCCAGCATGACTGGCCTGTCGCTGCGAACGATCAACCGGCTTGGCAAGGGTGACGGCACGTCCCTCGATACCTTCATTCGAGTGCTCATTGCCCTGGGACTTCAGGCCAACCTGGCCACGCTGCTTCCTGATCCAGCGGTTCGACCGGTCGAACGGATGGCACACGGCCAGGAACGGCGACGTGCGCGTCCCCGGAACACATTGTCGACACCAGATGCTGCATGGCGGTGGGCAGAAGACGAGCCCGCCAATGACTGACGCTCATGTCAGGATGTGGGGACGGGAAATCGGTGCAGTGTCATGGATCCCGGAACGCGAACTCGGGGTTTTCCAGTACACGCCGGAGTTTGCACGCAGCGGCATCGAGATTGCACCGATCACCCTGCCACTGCGCGAATTTCCCTACGAATTCCCGGCGCTGCCACGCAACACGTTCAAGGGTCTGCCAGGGCTGCTTGCCGATTCGCTGCCTGACAAGTGGGGCAACGCGATCATCGATGCGTGGCTGGCGCGCCAGGGTCGGACTGCGGAGTCCTTCAACCCTGTGGAGCGACTGTGTTACATCGGCAGACGCGGCATGGGTGCCCTCGAATTTGAACCCGCACTGCTTGGGCCACGCACACACGCCCGGGAAGTTGACATCGCCGCGTTGGTTGACCTGTCGGGGCGGATCCTCAATGCACGCGAAAGTCTGCAGGGTGAACTGCACGGAGAAGATGATCGCGAAGCGATGGAGAATATCCTGCGTGTAGGCACGTCGGCAGGCGGAGCGAGGGCGAAGGCAATCCTCGCCTGGAACCCGCAGACCGGTGCGTTTCGTTCCGGTCAGCTGCCAGCGAGTGAAGGGTTCCAGTACTGGCTCTTCAAGTTTGATGGAGTCACCAACAATCGTGATCGTGAACTTGCCGATCCCGCAGGATTCGGCAGGATCGAGTACGCGTATGCGTTGATGGCACAAGCTGCGGGGATTCGGATGTCTCGGTG
The DNA here is from genome assembly GCA_041752315.1 of Pseudomonadales bacterium. Lineage (GTDB taxonomy): Bacteria > Pseudomonadota > Gammaproteobacteria > Pseudomonadales > Azotimanducaceae > SYFY01. Next base: position 47,298 of record JBGSHJ010000043.1, on the reverse strand, counting down.
CCGACTGCACGAAGAAGGCGGTCGTGCACACTTCATGACCCAACGATTTGATCGCACCGCCGAAGGACGCAAACTGCACATGCTCTCCCTGTGCGCAATGGCCCATTACGACTTCAATCAGGCAGGCGCATGGAGCTACGAGCAGGCCATTGCCGTGATTCGCAGGCTGAACCTTGGCATGGAGGCCATCGAAGAACAGGTGCGCCGGGCCATCTTCAACGTCCTGTCCCGCAATCAGGATGATCACGTGAAAAACATCGCCTTCCTTATGGATCAGCAGGGTCAGTGGCAGCTCTCGCCCGCCTTCGACATTTCCTACGCCTGGAATCCAGGCGGCTTGTGGACCGGGCAACACCAGATGAGCCTGGCTGGCAAACGGGATGCCTTTTCCCGTGATGATCTGCTCGAATTCGCAGCCTCCGCCGGTGTCCGCACCGGACGGGCAAAACAGATCATTGAAGTTGTCGCGGGAGCCGTAGGTCAGTGGATTGAATTTTCCGGCGCAGCCGGCGTGGATGACCCGCGAGCCAGGCAGATTGAACAGGCGCACAGAAAACTCTGATCTGCGTGAGGATCATCATCAAGATCATCGACGCGATCATTCCAGAATCCCGAGCCCGGGTCGGAACGGATGAAACCCGAAGGTTGCACTGGTATGTTGTCGATTCCCCGTGCCCGTAGCTCAGATGGATAGACTATTGGCCTCCGAAGTCTAACAATTTGGTTTCGCGGTCGCTGCCAAGCAACTTCGAGCGTTTGGTAGCAGTTTCAAAAATCCCGTCACGCACGTGCTCAGGATTTTCAGTAGCCATAGCGCGCTCGACGAGGCTCGCGTCTTGTGTGGAACGCGTCAATCAGAAATGTGTACGCGAAGTGCACTCGGGTGACTATTTCGCACTGCTTTGCTCGCAACGCAATTCGCATTTCCCGAAACACTCACATTGTGCCGTTGGCTAGCCCCTCCGGAACACCACCACAATCGCCGAATAACTATCTCGAGCGCCAAAACTCGACACACCTGCAGCGCAACACGAACGCAGACACGCCAAGAACCAACTGAAAAACCGTGATGCTTGTGAGAAGCCCACTCTGCTGTTACATAAAAACATGCAAGGTCGCATTTCCAAGTCGAATCTAAACGTCGACGCCGATATCTCGATATAGGGCAACTTCGCCATCCTCGATTCCGGTTTCATGAAAACCCTGTGACTTGTAGAGCAAAAATGCCGTCACATTCTCAGGCACCGTAGAGATTCGAATCGTGTGTGGCCTAGGATGAAAGCCTGAGATCCAGACCGTTGCAACCTTCAAGAGGTCACTTCCCAGCCCCTTCCCCTGATGCCTCGCGTCGATCATGAGTCGAACGATATTGACGATGTGACCCTGCCTCGTTTCCACGTACACCGCACTTTGCAGTCACAAGGCTGGGTTCTGGCCTGACCAGCGTCTGACGTTCACCACCGAGTGAGGCTCAACGCTCCGAATGCACAAAGAAGCCAGAACGAACGGACCGTTCGAAATCATATCCGCTTTGCCACCGAACGGCACGGTCGCCGATTCGGAGCGGCGCCGGAAACGTCCCTTCCGATATCCATTCGTACACTGATGACCGGGATCGATCAGTTATCGGCACAGTATGTCTTCGATCTGGGCTCTGCGTGAAGACTATGGGGGCCTCAATTTTTACAACAGGATTGTCTGGCTAGCTAGACGCCTGCCTCCTCGGAAGATATGCAACCTGCCATCGACCCTGCTGTGACCCAACGATCACTACACAAAGCAGCCACCGGGCTGGATTCAGCATTCTGGTGTACGTGAAACAGAGGCAGGGTCACCGCTTCGCACTACGTCGCAGTAGTCTGGCGGTGGGAGTCCAGTGGCCTCTCTCAACACGGCAACGATCTTCTCTTCGTAAATCGGTTTCTCTTCAAGGATGTTCTCCTCGATCGAGGAGAACCTATCATAGCGATGGGCTAGAACCCGGGGAGCACTCCAGGCGGTTATTCGCCACAGACAGGATCGGGGCAAGCACCAGGATGGTGGGTGCAAAGAATACGATGTTCGGCTTCCAGCTATTTGACGTAGAGCACCTCGCAGGATTTTTACTCAAACTTGGGTCGAGTCACAACAACCCTAAAAAACGGAGGTTTTTGCCGCCGCATTTTTCACAGTGCTATCGATATTTCGCAGGGTTTTACTCAAGCCCAGAAACGCGATGGTGATGACTACCAGGGCAATACATGCAACCAGAATCGCGTTCGCAGCGCCGATGTGATCAGCGGCGATTGCCATGGGGAAGACGCCTAACGGGGTCAGGCCAAATGACATCATCATGAAACTACTCATTCGCCCTCTAACGCTATCATCCACCAGGATCTGAACGGTCGCGTTATTGACCGTCTGGAACGCACTGGCACACAAGTTTGCCAGCACAAGGGGAATCAGCGCCAGGTAGAAACTACTTGTCTGTGTGAATACGGCCAGGAACAACGCAAAGCTGATTGCAGTCACGATCATCAAACGCAGTCTCTCGGTCTTGTCACCACGCCGCGCTATCCAGATGGATCCGAGAACTCCGCCAACCCCACCGGCACCCATCAGAATACCCAGGCCGCGTTCACCTGTTTGCCAGCTTTGCTCGACCAGCATTACCAACATATTTTGGAATGGCATCGCCAGAAACATGGGTACGAGCCCAAAAAAGAGACAAACCATGACGGGTTTGTTTCTTTTTATATACTGAAATCCATAAGCGATATCCGCCAGTAGTGGCTTTTTGCCGCCTGCAGGCTGTACGGCTGTATTGCGCTTGACGAACAACATACAAACGATTGCCGTACCGTACAGCAGCGTAGAAATTGTGTAGGCGGCTACAACAGAATATTGCGCAATGATAAGGCCTGCCAAGGCCGGGCCTGCAACCCGACTCATGTTCATTGCACCGCTCGAAATCGCCATAGCACTTTGAATTCGGTCAGGCCCTACCACATTGACAGTAATGGCCATTCTGGCGGGCATGATGAACGGAAACGCGCAACCGGCAACAAATGCAGTACACAACAGGTGCCAAAATTCGAGTTTCCCCAACAATAGGAGACTCAAAATAAACATCTCGTTGGCCGTGATCAGGCACTGACCAACAATGACAAGTTGGCGTCGTTCAACACGATCGGTTACCGCGCCACCGATCATTGATGCAAAAATCATAGGACCGGCCACGATCAGGTTGATATAGGCCAGCGACTCAGCTGAACCCGTCAGGTCCCAGGCGAGAATGGTGCGGGTCAACATTTGACCCTGCATGGCGAAGAAAAAGGCGACGTTGCCGAAAAAGAGCCATCTGAACTGAGGGATCGACAGAACCGAAAAAGCACCGGGCTTGCGATTGGAAAACGCTATCTTCGGGGCGGGAATAATCGAGCATCCATGGCTGACTTGATGGCTTCCGGAAACTGGCCAATGGCGTGGCGGACCCGGCAGCCTACCTGTTTCCCTGTACTCATGCATTTCATTCGAACGTGTCAGTATTTTTTACACAATGGAGTTGGAGGTAACCCACTTTCACGGACACCTGATTCTCAGAAGAGAAGGAGTCCGAAATGCCAAAAACCAAACCACCCTATCCGACAGAATTTCGCAGTCCGATTGTGGGTCTGTTCCACGCTGGTCGAAGCGCAACGGAGTTGTCCCGGGAGTTCGGCGTGAGCTCGCAGAGTATATCGGCCTGGGTTACACGGGCCGTCGCTGAGCGCGGCAGCAAGCCATCGCGTAACAACGAAGTGCTGATCAGTATGGAGCGGGAGGAGCTCTCCCGACTGCGGCGCCAGGTCAAACAGCTACAACAAGAACGAGATATATTGGTAAAGGCTACGGCCTGGTTCACCGGCAGGGGCGAGAAGCCGTCTAACGGGTCTAGGAACTCGTAGAGGCGAACCAGGCCGACTACCGTATTCGGACGATGTGTCGCGTTCTTGAAGTATCGGCCAGTGGCTACTACGACTGGCGGGATCGCAAGCCTTCAAGGCGTGCGATCGAGAATGCGGCGATAGTCGAGCAAATCCGGACGATCCACGTGGCTTCCGACGCTACCTACGGGATGCCCCGCATTCGGGCGGAGTTGATGGACCGGGAGGTTTGCGTTTAACGCCAGCGTGTGGCCCGTCTGATGCGATGTCATGGCATCCGGGGCGTCAGCCGACGTCGCGGTTATGTGGTAACGACCCGACGTGATGAAAAGCAGGGAAAGGCGCCGGATCTGGTCAAGCGGGCGTTTGTCGCCGACGGTCCGAATCAGCTCTGGGTTGCCGACATGACGTATGTGCCGACCTGGGCAGGCTTCATCTATCTGGCCATCGTGCTGGATGTCTGGAGTCGGCACATTGTGGGTTGGTCCATCGGCGACGAGATGACTGCTGAGTTGGTGATCGCAGCACTGAACATGGCGCTGCAGCAACGCCGGCCGAGTGGTGTGATTCATCACAGTGATCAGGGAAGCCAACGCAGGTTCAAGGGGTCGTCGCCTTCGGTGAACGATGCACCACGATGGGTGTTCGTCCATCGATGGGCAGCGTCGGCGATGCGTATGACAATGCCATGGCGGAGAGTTTTATTGCCTCGCTCGAGTGTGAACTGATTGATCGGCGATCATGGCCGACCAAGGTGTAGGCCCGACTGGCGCTGTTCTCCTATATCGAGGGGTGGTACAACCCGCGTCGTCGACACAGCGCGTTGGGACAGAAGTCTCCCATGGCCTTCGAGGCCTGCGCTGCCGGGCAAGCGAAGGCATTGAGTGGCGCTAACCACAGCGAGATACCCACCGTCGGCGCCTGCGTGACAGGCGCCACGCCGCCGGAGGATATCTCTAAAACGGAAACGACAGAAATGGCTTGATCATCAAGTCCAAAACTGTCCGTGGATTCGGGTCAAGTCCAGGACTTTCTTTACAGCGGTAATCGGTAAAATGTGGCGAGTTCTCGAGCGCGCTGTGCCGTCATCATTGTCGCAAATCCAGCGCTATTCGAGGCCGAGTGTCGAACGCCTGCGCAAGTAAAGCTTGCTAACGCGTTCTGTCGATATCTTGAACTCGCGAAAATCCATACCGTGGAAGCACCATCACCAGCATGGACGAGAGCTCTTAAGTGGCATCAATACCTGATTTGGATCCGATGTCAGTAACCGACCGGCGAACACATCTTGCCAACAGCCCGCGTTCTGGTTACGCAACTACTGCCGGTGTTGTCCAACGATGCGGCAGGAGATCTTCAATATCGCGATGGCTGAGGTTGATGCGATAGTAGAGCCAGACTGCCTAAGAAATGATAGCCGGCGGGAAGCGATGTCGTTTGTATGTGTTCAACGCCTGATACTAACAAGTTTGCTGACTTAACTTGGCAGAACCTGCGGTATGGCTCGCGATCGATCCGCTCGACATGCGAGCGGGCACGGTACGGCACTGGCCCAAGTGATCAAAGTGTTTGGTGAGGCGCGTGCACATCACGCGTACCTGTTCACGAACAAGCGAACAACTCGGATCAACGTGCTGGTGCACGACGGTTTTGGACTATGGCTGTGTGCCCGCAGATTGCATTGCGGTGGCTTCGTCGATGCAGAAATTGCTTTATCCACAATGCGTGGTGACTGGCCGCGTATGCCAACGTGCCTAGCCTGCTTCTGCAACTGCACGATACCGCGCTCAATATCATCCCGGGTGACGTCGACCAATCGCTTGTTCTCACCTAACAAGCCGACCCACCATCGCATTCGGGCAGTCGTGCCCTGGTTCTGGCCCTTCCGGGCGATCCTCCGTTCTACCGCCTCGTGCAGCGTGAGCTTTTTGACCTTATGAGAAGCGTCCAGTTTGCCGACCAGCTTGTCGGCATCAAGTTGACGTTCCATCTGTCGTGCCCACTTCTCGGCCTCTTGCCGATTTGCAAAGTTGGCGGAACGAGAGGTGCCGTGCCGACGAATCATCGCACGCCACCTCTCACGCCCCTTCTGCTTGTATACCGTTGCGATTTCTACATCTCCCCATTAGAAACGCGGATCATCCGAGCTGTCTGATTTGGTCAACTTCGATGAACGAGGATTCGATCGTCTTGACCGCGACTTTTTCGGTTTTGGGCCGGGTCCGTTGGGGCCATACATACCGATCATCGCAATCGCATAATTCATCACTATGTTTTCGATCCAGGGGCAATGAGTACCGTCGACGGTCATCTGAAATTTCATACTTGCTTCTCCGACATCTCAATTGAAAACAGGATGGAGCTTGAACAAGCACTCGGGCAATGTCTATGTAACGCATTGATTAATAACGGTATTAGCTGTCGATAGCGCAAAATAGCGCCAGCTAGAAAATTGAAACACGACAGATATATCGGACGGAATTCTGTGTACTCGAAATGTACTCAGACGATGGGAAGGCCATCGATTTTTGAATCAGGACTAGTCCAGAGGCTGCGTCGTACGTAGACTTCGCCACCCCCGCGCCCGTAGCTCAGATGGATAGAGTATTGGCCTCCGAAGCCAAGGGTCGCGCGTTCGAATCGCGCCGGGCGCGCCATCTGATTCTTGCTACCGCAAAAATGCCCTGACAGGTTCCTTGGCGGCCTCGAACATTCCCTGGCGAACCTCAGGGAGCCGGAAACATCCAAGTGGCGCCAGGCGGGCTCCTTTCAACCCGATGGGCGTCTGACGTGGCAGTCACGCCGGTGGTGGCTGCCCACCCGTGTGTGCGTAGGTCTTGTTGGTGATCTGCCAGCGACCCTCGATACGCGCCACTGAAAAGTAGTCGACAAAGTCACATCCCAGAAAGTCGGTCTCGGCGAGCACGGCAACACCCGCGTCCCCCGTGATGTCGATCGAACGCACGATCGCCTTGTAGTTGGGACCGGCCATTCCAGGCTGCTTTGCCACCATATCGAAAAACACCGCGATGGGGACATAGGTATCCATCGAGCCGATGTGTCCCATCATGTGGGCATCACGATGAAAGGCAGTGCGCAACTTCGCCACATCGCCATTAGCCCCATCAATGTACAACTGAATGACTGCCCGCACGTCCTCGAGATCCTGCACATAGTTCGCCATGACTGATAATCCACCTGTAGTTTGAACCTGACTCATTTCCACAATTTTCGTGCACCGCCTTGTCGACCGCCTTCACAGTCCTCTACCGGGCCGGTGCCTGCCGCGAGTTGCCGGAACGCAGCGGCCCCTACCTTCACCGGCCGACAGCCAAGCGCTCATCCACCGCTTCGCTCGCCATCGTATCGGTCCTTTCCAGCCTCTCACAAGTCACGGTAGCCTGGACAGTATTCCAACACCTGGCTGCCAGAAAGCCAGGCTGTTCTCCCAACCGGGAACCAGCAGTCTCCCCGCGCAACCGAACGAACAACGCGTACGCGCGTGGCGAGCGATGGGAGCTTCCTATTACACTCCCCCTCGTGATCCGCCGGAGGGCGAGCGGAATCCAAACAACCGAAGTGACAGGGGGAGTAGCCACATGACACCAATCAAACCGGGACTGAAACTCAAGAGCGCGGTCTGCGCTGCCGAAGTGATGGTCATCAAAGCCCCGGCTGACACCACACTGACCTGTGGTGGAGCGGACATGCTGGGCCAGAAGGATGCCGCACCGGGTGGTGTCGTCATCGATGCCAGCCAGAAAGCCGGCTGCCAGGTGGGCAAGCGTTATGTGAACGAGGATCAGAGTCTTGAGGTTCTCTGCGTGAAAGCAGGCGAAGGTACTCTGGCATGCAACGGTGTTGCACTGGTCACGAAGGAATCCAAGAAGCTGCCCTCGTCGGACTGAAATCCATGAATATCTCGATGTTCCTGCAGATGGCAGCCGAAACCTGCCCGGACCGAGTCGGCCTGTGCAATCCCGACGGCCGCTATACGTATGCGCAGTTGCACCGCGCGGCCCACGCCGCTGCGGCGTTGATCAGGGAAAGTGGTCGCGCGTACCTGGTGGTTCTCGACACCTCCAGCGCGGCGGTGGCCATAGGTCTCATGGGCGCTGCGCTCGCCGGCGTGCCTTATGTACCACTGAACTACCGACTGACAGACGGTGAGCTCAAGGAACTGCTGGATCGTGTGATGCCGGCACTGCTGATCGCAAGTCCGGCCCAATTGGAACGGATCGGTTCGCGACCGGACGCAACCATCCGCACACGAGCGCAATTCCTCGAGCAGACGTTGTCCGCAGACACCCTGCTTGATGACATCGCCGAAGACCCGTCCGCTGTCGCCGTGCAACTTTTCACCAGCGGCACCACCGGCAAGCCGAAAGCCGCGATCCTGCGCCACGAACACCTCGTGTCGTACATTCTCGGGTCGGTCGAGTTCATGTCCGCCGAGGAAGAAGAAGGCACTCTGGTTTCGGTGCCGCCGTACCACATCGCCGGGATCTCGGCGCTGATGAGTTCGATTTATGCCTGCCGGAAGATTGTGCAGCTGCCGGATTTCAACGCTGCCGACTGGCTGGCCGCCTGTCATCGCGAACAGGTCACCAACGCCTTTGTCGTGCCAACCATGCTGAGCCGCATCATGGAGCATGTTGAACTCCATCCGGCCACACCGGCACCACAATCGCTGCGAGCCATTGCCTACGGTGGCGGGAAGATGCCCATCCAGGTGATCGAAAAAGCCCTCGGCAGGTTCCCGCAGGTGTCCTTCACCAATGCCTACGGTCTGACCGAGACCAGCTCCACGATCGCCCTCCTCGACCCGGATGATCACCGCACGGCAATCGGCAGTGACGATATCGTCGTTCGCAGGCGACTGGGTTCGGTCGGCCGTCCACTACCCGCCCTGGAAATCGAGGTGCGCGACGATGAGGGCAACGTGCTGGGTCCCAACGAACCGGGTGAAATATTCGTTCGTGGTCCGCAGGTGTCCGGCGAATATCTCGAACGCAAGGCCATTCTCGACGATGGCTGGTTTCCGACCCGGGATTCCGGTTACATCGATGAACACGGCTACCTCTACCTCTCTGGCCGGGCCGACGACATCATCGTTCGTGGTGGCGAAAACATCTCGCCATCGGAAATCGAGGAGGTCCTGATGCGACACCCTGCCGTACTGGACGTTGCGGTGGTCGGCAAACCGTCCGAAGAATGGGGCGAAGCGGTAGCGGCCGCGGTGGTGCTGCGGGATGGTTACGACGTGCCGGCCGCCGACCTTCAGGCCATGGTACGCACGGAACTGCGTTCTTCGCGGGTACCGGAAGTCATCCATTTCGCGACCGAGCTGCCGTACAACGAGACCGGCAAACTGCTGCGGCGTGTGGTGAGGCAGTATTTCGCCTGAACCGGCACACCGTCCCGTTCTGATCCGGCAGGCCTCCCTGCTGGACGGGCGCATCATCGACGTACGGTTGATCGATGGTCTGATCAGCCACATCGGTTCACTCTCGCCAGAAACGGGAGAACTGTTGATCCCGGCGGAGGGCGGATTGTTGCTGCCTGGGCTGCATGATCATCACATCCACTTTCGAGCCTACGCCCGATCGCTGGACTCCATCGACTGCGGGCCACCTGCGGTCAACAACCGGGCTGAACTGGCGGCGCTGCTTCGCGAGCAGGACATCAATGCGACAAGCGACTGGATTCGTGGCGTGGGTTACCACGAAAGTGTTGCCGGTGAGATCGATCGTGCCTGGCTGGACACCTTCGTGACCCGACATCCGATCCGGATTCAACATCGTTCCGGTCGATTATGGATCATGAATTCCAGGGCCGTCGGGATTCTTGTCAGCCGCGCAAGTGCGCAGGATCGGCAACTGGAGGGCAGTACGGAAGGTCGCTTTTTCGACCAGGACAACACACTCGGCCTGCTGATCGGTCACCAGGAAAGTGACGTGCGTCGAGCCAGCCGCCAACTGGCTGCACTCGGCATAACCGGCTTCACGGACATGACGCCGTCCAACGATACACACACCATGGCGGACTTTGCTGCCTGGCAAACGTCGGGGCACCTGTTACAACGGGTACGGGTGGCCGGTGGTCCCAGTCTGTCAGCGGCGACTCGGTCAGGTGGATTGTGCATTGGCGAAACCAAGTTCCACCTGCACGACCATGCACTGCCGACATTCGAAGACTACACGGCACGGATTCGACGCAGTCACGCCGACGGGCGCGCCATCGCCGTACACTGTGTGACGGAGCTTGCCCTGGTGTACACGATCGCCGCACTGCGCGAGACAGGGGTGATACCGGGTGACCGAATTGAACACGCGGCATTGACTCCCCCTGCACTCCTGCCTGCGTTGCGGGAACTTGGACTACTGGTTGTTACCCAGCCACATTTCATCACGCAGCGCGGTGATCAGTACCGCACCGACGTCCCTGAAGAAGAACACGACTGGTTGTATCGATGCGCTTCTTTTACTGCGCATGCAGTCAACCTGGCAGCAGGATCAGATGCACCGTTTGGCAGTCCGGATCCATGGGCCGCGATGCACTCAGCGATATCCCGCAGAACGGCGTCCGGAGAGATTCTCGGCGCAAGTGAAGCCCTTGTTCCGGAAGCTGCGCTGGACCTGTTTCTCGGTTCGTTGGCAAGTCCCGCCAGTGCCAGACAGATCGCCGTGGGCAGCGCCGCCGATCTGTGCCTGCTCGATCGTCCCTGGTCGAGATTCAGGCAGAGCCTGATCCTGCCGGTGTCGGTGACATCCGGGGCCGCCGCTCTTCGTGCAACACTCTGTGGCGGGCGACTAATCCACGATCGCGTCGATCAATCCCCAGGCTAATGCGGTGGGTGCATCCACGTCCTCGCCGAGGATGGCCATCAGCGCCGTTTTCTGACGACCGATGCGCCTTGGCACGCTGACACAACCGCCTGCGCCAGGGATCAGTCCCATCCCCACTTCCGGCAGTCGAAACAAGGTATCGGACGTGGCGACCAGACGCCCTGCAAAGGCTGACAGTTCGATGCCTGCGCCAATGGCCGCGCCGTGAACCCTGAATTCACAACGATCTGCGCAGGCCGCCAGGTACTGGGCCGGCATGCGCTGCATGCGAATCGCATGTGCCATGGCCTGGTCCTGCATCGAACCAAATTCCGAAAGATCACCCCCTGCGCTGAAACACGGTCCTTCCGCATCCACGAGCACAGCGTGTATGTCTTCATCCATCAGCACCAGCTTGAAGGCCGCCGAGAGGGCATCGCGCATGGCACGCGAGAGCGCGTTGCGATTGTGAGTGCTGGCAAGTGTCAGATGCAGCGAAGATCCAGAACGCCGAACCAGCAGCGGTTCCTGTTCGCTCTCGGGCCTGGCCGTATACCTTCGTCCTGATGTGGTCAGCCAGGTTCTGAATTCGCTGCCGGCCTGCAAGGTGGCATAACCCAGGCTTTCCAACGCCAGTGCACCCGTCACTTCGAGAGTTGCCTGGGCACGCAGCACCTGGACCAGCACGGCGCTGGCCTGCGGATTGGCGTGAATTTTCTGGTGCACACGTTCGAGTGTCGATGGATCGTCCACCCGAACATCCAATTCCTCCGCCAACGGCGAAACGCCATCCCGTTTTTTGCCGGGGCGGTCCAGGCCTATCACCGGAATGGGCTGGCGACCAAGCCAGCGCACAAGTCGGCGGAGTTGATCCGGCGTGGCTCGATCGGTATCCAGATCGACAGCCAGAGCCACACCGCCCTCGCCGGCATCTGCTGCATTCGGTTCGAGACTGAGCTCGATGAGCTGCGCCACACTCAGCAGGTTCAGGGCGTTTTCTCCAGACTGCGAACCATGCGGTTGTACGTTGCCTTCATCGCGTGCGTTTGTTGGCCATGTCTTCCGGACGTAATGTGCCCTTTCACACGCCTGCACGAAAGCCCGGATTCTCTGCGGGCTGCGAGCCATGTAGGATGCTCCGCCTGAATTGTGTCTCCAGACAGGAAAAATCAACCCATGAGCAGCAACCCCGCAGAATCTGCAGACTTCCGGGCCGAGGCCAAGGCCTGGCTCGCCGCCAATTTTCCGAAGAGCCTGGTCGGCAAGGCTTCGGTCTACATGAACTTCGAGGGCGAAGTGGCGATGGCTGGTGACGCACTCGCCTGGCGACAGAGACTGGGTGAAAAAGGCTGGGGCACTCCCACCTGGCCAGCCGAGTACGGCGGCGGCGGGCTGACGCCGACACAGGCCAGGATCCTGCAGGAAGAAATGGCCGCGGTTGGTGCCTTCAATCCCATCCCGATGCTGGCTGGCATGGGGGTCACCATGGTCGGCCCGACCATTCTCGAATACGGTACCGAGGATCAGAAAAAGCGGCATCTGCCCGCCACGGCGCGAGGCGAAGTACGCTGGTGTCTGGGTTATTCGGAGCCCAACGCCGGCTCGGACCTCGCGGCACTGCAGACCAAGGCGGTGGACAAGGGCGACTACTGGGAGATCAACGGGCAGAAGGTCTGGACGTCCGGTGCAGACATTTCCCAGTGGTGTGGAGCACTCGTCCGTACCGACTCGAATGTTGCCAAGCGCGATGGTATCAGTCTCGTCCTGTTGCCAATGAACCAGCCGGGGGTACGAACACGTCCGATCAAGCTGATCTCCGGCTCTTCGCCATTCTGCGAAACGTTTTTTGACAATGCCCGTGCCGACAAGCGCGATCTGCTGGGCAAACTCAACGATGGCTGGAGCGTTGGAAAAAGGCTGCTGCAACACGAACGCGCAAGCCAGACCGGTGCATCACCCATGCCTTCCGGTTCCGGTGGAAGTTCATTGGCTGAAATGGCGAAACAGTACGTCGGTCTGAACAGTCGTGGCGAGCTGAATGATCCGGACCTGCGCCTTCGACTGGCCCAGCACCTGATGGACTCGAAGGTGCATCAGCTCACGCTGGCTCGCATAACGGCTGAAGCCAGGGGCAATCCCAAGGTCACTGCTGCTGCGTCGATCCTCAAGAACTCCGCCACCAACGTGGCCCAGACCCGATCCGAACTCACCCTGGAGATCATGGGCAGTGGCGGCCTCGGCTGGGAAGGCAAGGAATTCAGCGAAGACGAAATCGGTGCCGTTCAAACCTGGCTCTTTGGCAAGGCGATGTCCATCTACGGCGGCTCCTTCGAAGTGCAGAACAACATCATTTCCAAGAACATTCTCGGGTTGCCCGAGACCACCCAGAAAGGTTGATCGACATCATGGCCGTACTTTCAGAAGAGCAGTCGATTCTCAAGGACCAGGCAACATCCTGGATCAACACGAACGCGCCCGTAAGCAGATTCCGTGCGCTGCGCGACAGCGGCAGTTCGCTGGGCTACGAACCTGCGACCTGGCAGGCCATGGCCGAGATGGGCTGGCCCGGCATCCTGGTACCGGAATCACATGGTGGCTCCGATCTCGGGTATCTCACCTTCGGTCTGATTCTGGAGGAACTCGGCAAACATCTCACCGCCTCACCCTTGCTGGCTTCCGCACTCGTTGGTGCCAGTGCCCTGCGTCTGGGTGGCAGCGAGGTACAGCAGAAGACGTGGCTGCCCGGCATTGCTGATGGCACGACGATCCTGACCCTCGCCATCGATGAATCCTCAAGACACAACCCGGCCGAGATCAAACTGCGCGCTGACAAGTCGTCCAACGGCTACGTCCTGAACGGCACCAAGCGGTTCGTGATGGAAGGTGGCAGCGCAACCGCGTTCATCGTCGTGGCGCAGGCTGGCACTGATGTCATCCTCTGTCTCGTCAATGCACAGGCCGCCGGGATCGAACGAACCGTGCTGAGCACGACCGACAGCCGCGGTTATGCCAACGTGACCTTCACCAACGTGGATGTTGCTTCAGGCGATGTACTCGGCGAAGCCGCCAGTGGCAGAGCCCTGCTGGACACCCTCCTTGATCGAGCCAGTGCAGGTGTCGCCGCAGAGATGCTTGGTACAGCCGCCCAGTCCTTCGACATGACCCTTGAGTACCTGAAAACACGCAAGCAGTTTGGTCAGGTCATTGGATCATTCCAGGCGCTGGGCCATCGCGCTGCCGAACTGTACTCCGAAATGGAGCTGACACGTTCTGCCGTTGAAGCAGCACTGCAGGCCATCGACGCCGGGGCCAGGGATATCCCGCAGATGTGTTCGCTGGCCAAGTGCAGGTCAGGCGCATTCCTGTTCAGGATGTCGAACCAGCTGATCCAGATTCACGGCGGTATCGGCATGACCGACGAGTTTGATGCAGGGTTCTACCTCAAGCGCGCACGAGCCCTGGAAACGATGTTTGGCAACCAGGCCTATCATCGGGATCGTTTTGCGAGACTGAGCGGATTCTGACCCATCCAGCAAACGTCCATCGCCCAGGCCTGACAGCGCGAAGACTTGCGTCTGTCGCCGGAAACGTAGCGGGGCATCAATTGTCAGGACGGCGCGCGTTGACCCTCAGCGCCTCCGGTCAACGTCTCCAGTCAACGCCTCCGGAAAACAAGGTGCCGGACGTTCACGCATCACGTTGCGCGCCTGGCGGCCCGACTCTCCGACTCAACCACTTTTTCGAGATAGGCCTGGAACTCCGGGTCTTCTCCACTCAAGAGTGCCGGCAAGGCGTTGGTGAAATCCTCCCGACGGCACCACTCACGCATGTAGTCATCCCAGGAATTCCATCGCCGCTGCTCGGCCGCTGTCATGTCGTCCTTGTGAGCCACCAGGAAGGCGCGTTCGAACAGTGACATGAGCATGTCAAAATCACCAGCATGCGTTCCGCCTGTTCCGGTGTTGGATCAGGTAATGCGGTGGATGTGCGCAGGTGGAGATCACTGTTGGTCAGCACCACCTTGAGAAACTCGGTATAGGCATCAGCCAGCAACTGGTAGGCCTCTTCTTCTTCGTTTTCACGTTCCTTGCGCTGCTGCAGATGGAATACCCACACGGCAAATGGCAAGCCGATGACGGTTACGGCGTAACTGGCCAGTTCAAGCCACTCGGTCAGCATCAAGTCTGTTTCTCCGCAGCTTCAGGCAACTACCGATCAATCCGCTTATGCGGATTGAACCAGTCGGAATGCTGTACTCACCTGGCCCAGACAATTCATGAGACGACTCATGAGCCCGTTCATCACATTCCGGAGCGGTCTCCGTTTGATCATAATGCGATGCCTTCGAGACATGGGAAAGAGGCAGACCTCCAATTGGCTGACAATAGTCCCCCTGGACCTTCCCCTTCCCTGCTGGTTGCGGCCGGTGTGCTGCAACGACGCGGGAACATCCTGGTCGCCCGTCGTTCGGCGGGGCGGCATCTTGCCGGATTCTGGGAGTTTCCGGGTGGCAAAGTGGAACCCGGCGAGTCCCCGCAAGCCTGTCTCGAGCGCGAGTTCAGCGAGGAGTTTGGCGTGCAGGTAAAAGCCGGCCGGTTCCTGCTTCGATCCATTCATGCCCAGCCACAGCAGACCGTGGAGTTGCTTGTTTACCGCCTTCGCCATCTGCGCGGACGATTCAAGCTGCTTGCACACGACGCGATGGAGTGGTGTCCACGCCATCACCTTGCTCGTCTCCAGCTCGCCCCGGCCGACATTCCCGTGGCCGAAGCACTGGCCGCGGGGCACAGGACTCGCTGGTGAGCGAGGCACTCGCTGGTGAGCGAGCTAGGTGTCAGGCCGCCGGACGCAGGCGATATCGAATCTTCAGATGCTTGAGGCCGTGCACAAAGCTCGCCCGCAGCCGTGAAGGTTCTTCAACCAGTTCCATGGACACGATGCGCGGAATCAGCTGCTGGAAGAAGATACGCATTTCCATGCGGGCGAGGATGATACCCAGGCACTGGTGCGGTCCTGTGCCAAACGCCAGGTGACGGTTTGGCTTGCGGTCGATGGTGAAGGCCGCTGGATTGTCGAATACCTCCTCATCAAAATTCGCCGACGCATAAAACAGACCCAGTGTGTCGCCCTTCATGATCTTGCGGCCACGAATCTCCGTGTCGGCTTGTGCGGTACGGGAAAAATGGGCAACCGGGGTGGTCCAGCGGAGCATCTCCTCCACGGCAAGCTTCAATGCCTCATCGTCGTGAATGGTATCTTTCAGCAGTTGCATCTGGTCGGGGTTCACCAATAACGCATGCAATCCACCGGACATTGCGGTGCGCGTGGTCTCATGGCCGGCGGTGGCGACAATCGTGTAGTAGGAAATGAGTTCCTTGTACGGCAGATACTCGCCATCGATACGACCGTTGGCGATGTAGGACGCAAGATCTTCGGTCGGATTGGCCCGACGGGCATCGGTCATCTTCGAAAAATACTGGTAGAGATCCTTGATGGTGTCAAAAATCGACAGTGGATCATCACCTACCCGTTTCATTTCCGGATCGTCACCGGCAAACAGCTCGTTGGTGAGTTTGAGAATCCGCCACTCGTCCTGCGGAGGCACGCCCAGCAGCTCGCTGATCAGCTTGAGCGGAGGCCAGACCGCGACATCCTGGACAAAATCCAGTTCCCTTTCGCTGCCATCGCCCATCATGTCATCGAGAATGTCGCGAATGATGGTCGTGAGACGATCCTCCAGCCGTTTGATGTTGGTCGGCTTGAACCATGGCTGCACCAGTGCGCGATACTTTGGATGGTCCGGTGGGTCCATCTGCACCAGCGAGCGGATCAAACCCTGCTCGGTGGAGGTTGCCATGACCTGCATCAATTCCGGTGAATCCTGCAGACGCTTGAAGATTTCGCCGATGACCTCTGCCTTCATCTCGGGACGCGCCACCTCTCGACCGAGAATGGGTCGAGGTTCGTTGGTGAAAAGGTCGGGCTGCTTTTCGATGGCGACAAGATCTTCATGCCTGGTTACCGCCCAGAAAGGCCGAAAGGTCGGCGCCTCGATCCGGCGCAGGGGATCATTGGCACGCAGCCAGGCGAATGCCTGATGGGGATGACCAACCCGGCCGTAGTATTCCGGCTCGATGACGTGTTCGTCTGAAAAGGTGTAGCTGGTGTCCATCGTGTCTCTGGATCATTTGGTCGGACACAAGAATACCCCATCGCGGCACGAATCGTGATCCTGCCGGCTGCCTCTTCAGGTGCGACAAACGCTTGGCAGGCTGCTGAAAAAGCAGCCTGCTTCCTTGGCCAGGGAAAGCCAAGCGAGCAAATCGACCACGTGAGTGGTTGATTTGTCGTGAGCGAGCGCATGCTCGCGTGAGCGGAAAAAGTGCTGGACGCACTTTTTCCGCAACCTGTCAGGGCAGAGTCTGCCTCAGGAAACGCGGGACTTCCCGCTGGCTTGTTACAAGCCATGCCGGCAGTCCACGCGACTGACCAAGCACCTCGATTTCCGGATGGTTTTCTACAGCCCTGCGCAGGGCCTGCACCTGTTCCCGTCGTACATCGACGAAAAAAATATGCCTGCCGCTATCCAGTACACCCTTGAACCGGCTGAAATTGCGGTTCTGGGTCTGGATGCCGAACAGGCCACCCTCCCAGGTACAGAAACCAAAACTGGCAATGCTGAGAAACCAGGCGATGAGTGTACCGACAGGGGTGGCAAAAGCCTGCATCTGCCACGCCACGACCAGCACCAGACCGGCAATGACCAGACCGATCAGGGCACCGCGAACACCTGAGGCAATCACATCCCGCTTCATGATCGAGGCGACACTGTGGATACCAACGTGAGAGTCGACGCCGGTGTCATCCTGACTGAGAACGTGCATCTGCACTCGATCCAGCCCGTTGTGTTCGAGCTCGACAGACAGTCTTTCGAGACTGTCCAGATCATCACCAGCATAAAAGTAGCGCTTCATGGGTTACCTCCAATGATGGCCAACTTCCGTGGTCAGGGACGGCAATCGTCGTCCTTGACCAGAGTGTACGCCGATGCCCTGACACCGCAAACCCCGCCGGACCGGGGATTCCTTCGTCCGGCCTGCTAAGATCGTGGGCTTCAATCGAGGTGGTCATGGATCAGTTTTTCAATCACCTGGCGGAAATTCCGCACGCAAGGGCGCTGGGTTTCACACTGGTGGAGTACAGCGACAATCGGTGTCTGGTCAAAGTCCCTTACGCCGAACATCTGGTCGGCGACCCGGACACCGGTGTGATCCACGGTGGAGTACTCACTGCATTGCTGGACAACACGTGTGGCATGGCCGTGCGAACACCCGGCGTACCACGCAGCGAAGTCTCGATGGCCACTCTGGACCTGCGCATCGACTACATGGGAGCGGCCACGCCTCATCAGGATATTCTTGCCGAAGCGATCTGTTACAAGCGGACAAACAATGTCGCCTTTGTGCGCGCCAGTGCCTACCAGACCACGCCTGATGAACCCATTGCCACCTGTGTTGCCTCGTTCATGTTTGGCACGCCCAACGAACCACGTGAGGGGGTAACCGGCTGATGAAGCTGTTGACAATCCTTCGTGACGAAGGCCGGGGCCAGGACATGCAGGCAGTCGTCGAACAGATTCCCTATGCCCGTTTCCTGGGAATCAGTGTCGACCGGAAGGGCAACGAAATCACGACAATCATGCCGTTCACCCAGGATCTGGTCGGCAACACCACCCTGCCGGCCATACACGGCGGTGCCATTGGCGCTTTCCTCGAGATGACTTCGGTGATCCAACTGCTCTTCGATACCGCGTGCGAACGCCTGCCAAAGACCATAGACGTTTCCATCGACTATCTGCGCTCCGGCAAACCACAAACCACGTACGGGCGTGCCATCGTCACCCGTCATGGTCGACGTGTGGCCAATGTAAGGTCCGAAATCTGGCAGGAAGAGCGAAGCAAGCCGATTGCGGTGAGTCATGGCCACTATCTCCTCACTCCGTACTGACGAATCCTCGGCCAGACTGGGGTCACGGCACACAGCGAGCAACACAGCCGCTATCGACTGAGCCGGTCGAACTCGGTCTGGATGGTCACCTGCATCGCGAGAAGGTCACGCTTCAAAGCATCACTTTCCCATTCCCGGAACTCACCCCGCGCATAAGCCAGCGCATTGCGATGGTACATCCACGCATTCATCCTGTTGGCCACGTAGTTGTTGCGCTGGCTGCGTACCCTGCCAGGGGCCCCCATGACGATACTGTTGGGTGGAATCACGCATCCTTCGGTGATGAACGCGCCTCCTGCGACGATGCAGTTGTCACCAATCACCGCGCCATCCATGACCGTTGCGTTGATTCCGATCAGACAGTTGTCGCCAATTTCACAGACGTGGATGGTGCAATGGTGGGTAATCGAGCAGTTTGCACCAATCCTTACGCCACCACCGTGGATCATCACAAAATCCTGGATGTTGGTCATTTCGCCAATGATCGTGGCCTTGTTTTCGCAACGGATGACACAATACGGCCACAGGCTGGCTCCCTGGCCAATACTGACGTTGCCATAGATGCAAGCCGTTGGATGGATATAGGCTGCTTTCGACACGTCGACTCCGGGGTCGATCATGGGGGTTGCCGAAGATCGATGGCTGTCTGGCATGAAGTCTCCCTGGTTCAACGCGGATCAGGCGGCATCTCGCTGCGCCACGGGCATCCCGATATCAAACATCTCGATGGTCTCGGAAACGGGCCCGTGAATGAACACAAAGCCGTTTGCGGGCGGAATGAGGAAGCCACCCCGGCCTGAGTTTCTGATCCTGCTTTCGATTGCAGGGACATCACGCTCGAGCAGACGAAAGTGATTCGCCGCCGGATAGTGTTTGCCCCAGGTACGAAAATCCAGTCGCGGCGTCGACCTGCGCACTTCCACATCCAGCCGTCCACCGATGCTGGCGTCCAGTCGGTAGCGGTCAACCGGATCACCTCGTCCCGGCAGTGGATGGACCTGTACGTCAAGCACCTCTTCGAGGAACGCCTGCATGCGTGGCCAGTCGAGCACGTTGTAATGGACGATCGCGAAAGGATGAGGATTACGCGTCAGTATCGTGTGCTGACCATCCCGCCAGACAAACCGGATCCCGTTTTCCTCTGGGACCTCGACAGGTGACGAATAGGCACAGTACGGGTCTGCCGCCTGCATCGCCTGATAGGCTGCCAGCGGATCGGTCGTCGGGATCGCGATCACCAGGTCACCCTGAACGGGTTCGCTCCACAGCCGGGGTGTCATGGCCTCCGGACGAATCTGTATCAGGTCGATCTGGTGCGGAATGGTCGGGTTCTCGACATAGTGGGTGTGGTATTCGTCCCCCAGCACCGCCGCGGTGACCTGGCCGATGTAGTCATCCGGGACATTGCGAAACACCAGTGGCTCGGGCGCCCCCGGTTGGTAGTTCGTAAAACCGAGTACCCGCAACACACGCTTGGTCGCTTCGATATCCGAACAATGGATTCCATGATGCGTCTGGATGATGGCCATGGGTGTGCACCTGATCGTTGTCTCAATGCCGATGAGCGCAATGTATCGCGTACCCATTTGGGCAGGCAATTCGGTTCTGATAGCATCCTCCGATACGGCATTGAAACAGGAAGTCATCAGGAGACCACCGTGGCATCAGCTGCCATTGCCCATTACGGCACAACCATCATCGAAGCACCCGCGCCAACCGGTGTTGACCAGCGGGCCATTCCACACACCGGCGACCTGGCGGCTACGCTCCGGTTGCTTGAGCTCTACGGCTTTGAACCGTTGATCGAAAACATGTATGACGGAATAGGTCGACAGTACATTCGTTGTCGTGGAATGGTCACCGATCCGGACTACATCGAGTTTGATGCCTTCACGTCCTATCGCGCAGTGCAACGCCCGGCCAGCAACACCGCCCGCGTCGGCGATACGATCTTTCGATTGACTCATCAACACCCCATCGAGGTTTTCCGACAGGCCGCAGCCGAAGGTCTGCTCACCCCGGCAAACAGGTCAGCCCACACATTCCTGTGTGGGGACAGTCCGTGGCTGCTGGCGCGTGGACCCAATGGTCAATTGTTTGAACTCGGGCCCACCCAGACTCTGCGGCGGGACAACAACGTCGTTCATGTCTGGACGGCTCCAGAGGCACTCGATCAGACCACCAGCGACTTCTGCACCCAGTTCGGCATGCAGGAGGCGCACTCAGCGCGCTTCCACGATGTGGCTCAGGTGCGATATCTGCAGCGTGAGCGCCCAGGCATGACCATCGGCTTGCTCACACCACTGCCCGGAGAACAGATCGAGCCACGCTGGTCCGACGACATCTTCCTCGAGGCGGGATACTCGCACTACCGCATGGGCTCTCCGGACAAACAGCGAACACTGGCTGCATCCCGTCAGGCTTTCCCGGATGGTGGAGATGTGTCCTTTGTCTATTTCCGGGATTCCTATCTGGAACTCGTTCAGGTTCAGGAGGACGACCCGAGCCTGACCGGATGAAGGAGATGGCTGAACGAGACGGCTGAAGGAGACCGGTGTTATGCAGTAACGGGATCCGTGCCAGGTGTTGCCAACAGACGGTCGAACGCCGCGTCGACCGTTGCCACGTCACCCGGGCGCACCACGCGAGCAAGTTCCACACCGTCCCTGACAAAGATCAGCGTCGGCCACAGCTTGACCTGGTAGGACCGTCCCAGTGGTCGACCAGGACCATCTTCGACACGCAGGCGCGGGACGTCCGGATGCTTGTCGAAGGCAGCGCTCAGCAGCGGCTGCGCAGCCCGGCACCAGCCACACCAACCGGTTCCAAACTCGATCACCAGAGGCCCACGACCTGAGTTGATGGCCTCCCGTTCAGGAGGGTTTGTCGTGTAGGGCTGGTCAGTCATTCGTTGCCATTGCGCCCGTCGTGCAAGCCCTTCAACTGGTCGCTGTGATAGATCTTGCGGATGAAACGCGGGTTTTTCGACGACATGTCGATCTGGTAGAGGCTGACATCCCGCTTCAGGGGAATGCCGAGAATTTCACACAGATTGCGCGCCAGCCAGTGCTCGATCTTCAGCACCACCATCTTGCGGCGCAGTCGCCCCTGCTCGTCCCTGTTCAGCACGGTCGGCAGTGTGTTGAGGGTGAGGATTTCATCAATCGCCGAGTTTGCCATCTTTTCCCGCCCTTCTTCGCTGGCGTAGAAGTGCGATACCGCAAAGACAACCCGGGATGGTTTGCCACGGCGCAGGTACTGGCAGGATTTCACCACCGTCGAGCCGGTACGTACCATGTCGTCGAACAGCACGACATCGTGATCGACAATGTCCTTCAGGTTCGACGTGCTCTCTTCGTGCAGCGTGATGAACACATCCCGCTCACCCGAACGCTGCTTGTCGAGCATGATGAAACCCGCCTTCGGCAGTGCCAGACGAGAGTGCATTTCACTGACAAACTCGCGTGCTCCCTTGTCTGGCGCGCACAGGATCAGCCCGGTGCCGTCGGTGGTTGGCCGGACAATGTTCGAGTTGCGCAGATAGTCGATATACAGCTCATAGGGAATGAGGTTGTGAAACTGCCCGGCAAAGATGTCGGAAAAACATCCCTGCACGGAATGGGAGTGGTTGTGGACGGTCACCACGCGATCCACTCCCGACAGCTTCAGCATCTCGGCGTAGAGGTTGGCGGTGAAAGGTTGACCATCAAATTTTTTCAGGTCCTGCTCATCCCGGGCGAATGACGTGGAGCCCAGCTCGGCCCGCGGTCCCCGATCCTGGGCGCTGTAAAACAGATCCGGCTCCACCAGGACAACCTCGTAGGCCCCATTTTCCTTGGCAGCCCGTGCCATCAGAAAGTTCCGCATCGCCAGATCGTTGCGGCTCACCAGGCGGTTTGAGGTGCTGACGATGATGACGGTCTTGCCATCCAGCTTGCGGCCGATGCGGGTGAAGTCCTGTTCATCGGAAATGAAACGGGGACAGAACTCGGAGTTGGCGAAGGTCTTCAGGCTGATCAGATCGGCGATGTCCACCGTCTGCCGCATGGCGAAGGCCATATCGATGGCAAATGGCTCGTCGGATATGTTGCCGACGACGACCAGATCCGCCGCTGTTCTTGTGCTCACGAGTTCGACCCCACGTCCTGCCTCCAGAGGGCGCGCACAATGACGATAGCCAGCGCCCCGGTCAAGAATTGACGTCGACGATGTTACTCTGCCGGCTGGTCGTGAATCTTGCGAAAGTCGGCCGCAATCTGTTTCAGGAGCATTCGGCTGATCTGCCAGCCGGAGCCTTCGCTCCAGACCAGATCCTCATCGTAGACGCCCATGAACAGCCACAGGTCGGCGTTGGCACGGGAATGCCAGGCCTGCAGGTAGCTCGACATGTGCGCCCTGCCACCGGTGCCGTCTGCACCCGGCAGGACCAGATCAGTGACGTGCTGGGTACCGATCAGATGCTGCGTGGCGTTGTAGGGCGCCAAGGCCGTCTTGACTACCTCGACCCAGGCATCCGGGCCGATACTCGGCGCGACACCCGCCGCGCCAATATCGGCTTTGGGCGTGAAGATGCGGTGATAGATGGCCCTGCCCTGCGCGATGCCGGTTTCGGTATTGGAGCCGATCAGATCCGTGGCGATTCCGTAGGCATGTCGCAACTCCTTGATTTCCTGTCTGGCCAGCGCTTCCTGCATGGCCTGCTGCTGGGCATTGCGCGGCTCCACGTCCGCCTGATCGGAGCGAACGGGCGAAGCCTGGACTGCGCGGCCCAGCCCAAGCGCTGCGACCGCGCCCGTGATCATGGCCAATAGCCGGCGGCGGCCGGTCACTTCAATCGTCATCTCGTTTTCCCCTCGTGATGCTGGCGGTTCAGGGTCTGAAGCACTCTGGATGCCCATTTGATGTCCATCTTGATGTCCATCTTGATGGCCATTGCATGAAACCTACCCGAACGACTCCGGGAATGCACGATGACCGGGGGTATGCCGGCTCACCGGTGCCTGAACTCGAAGACACGGTGTATGCGCGGATTGCGCGCAAAATCACGATCGATGGTTGCAGGGGAAGTTTCCCTGACTTGCGCAAAAGCCGTGCAGTCGTCGATAGCCGGCACAAACCGCCGGAAATTGTTCGAGAAGATCAGCACCCCGTCCGGCCCGAGGAGATTCATGCATCGACGAAGCAGTTCCACATGGTCCCGCTGAACGTCAAAGTCCGCCGCCCGCTTCGAGTTCGAAAAGGTCGGCGGATCACAGAAAATCAGGTCATAACGCCAGCGATGCGCAGACAGCCAGCTCAGTACGTCCGCCGCTACAAGTTCGTGGCGCGACAGATCCTGGCGATTGAGAAGCAGGTTGCGCCGAGCCCACTCGAGGTAGGTGTTCGAAAGATCGACACTGGTCGTCGAGAGAGCGCCGCCGATGGCGGCATGCACGGAAGCGGCACCGGTGTAACAGAACAGGTTGAGCATTCGTCCACCGGCCGCCCGGCGGGCGATATCCAGTCGAACCGGCCGATGGTCGAGGAAGAGGCCGGTATCAAGATAGTCGTGCAGGTTGATTTCCAGTCGGGCTCGACCTTCACGAACCACAAACACCTCCCCTCGCTCGGCAACCCGACCATACTGGCTGCCTCCCGGAGCCCGCGAGCGGGTCTTGACAGCGATGTGCGCATCATCCAGACCCAGGCCGGACCGAACGCCCGCCAACAATTCGGCAAAGCGGCGCTCAACCGTCCCGGCTTCGATGTGACCTGGTGCCTGATACTCCTGCACATGGGCAAACCGTTCCCCGGATTCGGACTTATAGATGTCTACCGCCGCGGCATACTCGGGCAGATCGGCGTCATAGAGTCGAAAGCAGCTGACCTGCTGCTGTGTCAGCCAACCTTTGAGACGGGCGAGATTCTTTCGCAGACGATTGGCCACCATGTCCGTTCCACTGCTGCCCTGCCCGCTCATGTTCCTCCTGTTTCAGGTTCATCGTATTGTTGAATGGCTTTCCTCCCTGGCACGCCCGGTCGACAGCTAAACTGGCGCTCCAACATGGGGTGAGCATGATACCGACGCAGGATCAGATCCAGAGTGCGAGGCCGGCGGCCATCGGACCGATTGCCATCGTGAATCTTGCCTGCCTCTTTTTTGCCCAGGTGATCTTTGTCGCGGGGACGGTACTGCTGGTCACCATGGGTGGAATCGTGGGCGCAAGGCTGGCCACAGAACCGGAACTCGCCACCCTGCCACTTTCCCTGATGGTTCTGGGTACCGCTGCTGCGACCATTCCTTCCGCACTGCTGATGAGGCGCTTTGGTCGTCGGGCTGGCTTTGTATTTTCGGCCGGTGTGGGTGCCGCATCTGCCTGGTTCGCGGAGCAGGCCCTGATCGACAACGACTTCACCGGTTTCTGCATCGGTGCGGTCGGGATCGGCATGAGCATGGCCTTCAGCCAGCAATTTCGTTTTGCTGCAGCCGAAAACGTCGGTGCGGACCGTGTGAGCCAGGCTGTCTCGTTTATCCTGCTGGGCAGTGTGGCTGCCGCATTTCTCGGTCCCGCTCTCGCTGCATTGAGCGACTCGGGCGATTCGGACTCCCCGTTCCACCTGGCGTTGTCCTGGATGGTCTGGCTGTACCTGGCGGCAGCGATGGTCTTTCTGCTGTATCGCGACCCCACGTCGCACCCCCAGTCCGGAGACATGGCAACCGAGCGTTCGCTGTTTGCCATCGTCAGTCAACCCGCCTACCTGCTGGCCCTGCTCGCTGGCGTGGTCGGTCAGGGTGTGATGACGTTCATCATGACGGCCGCTCCGCTCAGCATGCATGCCCATGACGGTTATTCCCTGGCAGAAACTGCCAGTGTCATTCGCGCCCATGTGCTGGCCATGTTCCTCCCATCGCTCGTGTCGGGCCTGCTGGTTGCCCGGTTCGGCGTGCGCAACATGATGGCGGCAGGCGCACTGCTGCTGCTGACCACTGTCGTGATCGGAACCCAGGGCCAGGCCTATATGCACTACTGGTGGTCCATGGTCCTGCTCGGGCTAGGCTGGAACCTTCTGTACATCGGTGGCACCACCCTGCTGGTGACCACCTATTCAACCGGCGAGCGCTTTGGTGCACAGGCGGTGAACGAATTCAGCGTGTTTGGGATGTCAGCCGCGGCGAGTCTTGGGGCAGGCACGCTGATGCATGCCTTTGGCTGGATCAGCCTGCTCACCATCAGTGTGCCGGCCATCATCGCCGTCTTTGCCGCTCTGGCGTTCACCAGACGGTCGGCAACTGCCTGATTGGTCAGCAGGTCGCTGATAAAGCCGCCTGTTCACTGGCCGCGGAAGGCCAGGTGAGCAAATCAACCACGCAAGGGGTTGAGTTGTCCCGTGCGGCCGCAGCCTTATGTGCGGACAACGTGCAAGACGAACTTTTTCCGGAATCTGTCAGGGTCGACGGGGAATCCGGGCTGCAGCCCCTCAGCGTCGTTCAAGCACGACTACAGGAATTTCCCGCCCACCCGCCCGCAGCTGATAATCGGCATAGGGTGCATAGATCTCCACCATGGCCTTCCACAACCGGGCACGCTCCTCACCCTCCGCCGTACGGGCCCGTGCCTGGACCACTTCCCGACCCGCCTGCAGTGTGACCTCGGGATGGGCGACCAGGTTCAGATACCAGGCCGGGTGTGCCGGGGCTCCACCCTTCGAAGCAATGATGACCCATGCATTGTCCACCTTGCGGTAGATCAGTGGCAGGGGTCGAGGCTGTCCAGAGGAGCGCCCTATGGTGGTCAGCAACAACGTCGGCAGTAAACCTCGACCACCTCCGACACTTGCATCCCAGTAGTGCGCCTTGTCCGGATCCGTGCTGTAAAGTTCAATGTGATCGGCGATCCACTTGGGCAGATTGGCTGGCAATTCGGTCATGATGGCGACTCGGCGTGAAGGAATGCGGAGCGTAACCTCTGCGACGATGCCTGCACAGGGTGCCAGGCGGTGTGCGGCCATGAGGTTGCCTGACCGGGCGCTTCCCGGCAATCTGTGACGCAGCACAGCTGCCCTTGAGCGATGCTGCACAGTTTCCCCCACGATTGCCCGGTGTTTGACGCCGCATGATTAGAATGGGCGGCAACCGCGACAGGATGTCGCAACTGTTCGAGAACCCGCCTTGAAGATCTGTTTCGTCGCCCCGTTTGCCTACGGCGCCCTGACTGGCGTCAGGGGTGGACACGTCGGAGGCGTCGAACGACAGACCGCACTGATGGCACGCTGGCTCGCAGACCGTGGGCATGCCGTCAGTGTTGCCACCTGGACCGAAGGTACCAACGCCGACGAAGTGGTCGATGGCATCCGCGTGCTCAAGATCTGTCCTGCAGAGGCAGGCCTGCCTGGACTGCGTTTTGTGCATCCCCGATGGACCACATTGAACGCCGCACTGGCCCGTGCAGATGCGGACCTGTATTACCAGGGCTGCGCAGAAAGCGTCACCGGACAGGTCGCCCTCTGGGCGAGGCGGCACGGCCGGCGATTTGTCTATTCAGTCGCTTCCGATCCGGAGTGCGACCCCTCGCTGCCTATACTGCACAGTTTTCGGGAACGATGGTTGTATCGGCGTGGTTTGACACTCGCCAGCGCCATCATTGCCCAGACTGCGAACCAGCAGCAGCTGTTGAAGTCGGGCTTCGGTCTGACCAGCACCGTACTGCCGATGCCCAGCGAAGTCACTTCGGAGCAGTCGATCGACACCCTCGAGGCAGCACGACCATTGCTCCCGGTCGTGGTCTGGATCGGGCGCCTGATGCCGGTGAAAAACGTTGCACTGTTCCTCGACATCGCCGAGCGCCTGCCGGACATCACCTTCAGTCTGGTGGGCGGTACCGATCAGGACAGCGACTACGCTGAAAACATGCTGGCCCGTGCCCGTACGCTCTCCAACATGCGCGTCCACGGAGTACTTGATCGTGCACAGGTGCTCGCGACGCTGCGATCCAGCCACCTCCTCTGCTGCACGTCCCATCACGAAGGTTTTCCCAACACGTTCCTCGAAGCATGGGCACATGGTGTCCCTGTTGTCTCGACTGTCGATCCCGACGGACTGCTGCAGAACCGGACACTTGGTCGCCGCGGTTCCGATGTCAACTGCCTCGCCGCGCAGGTGCAATCCCTCGTGACCGATTCCAGGATTCGGCAGCAGATGTCACGCAACGCCTGGGACTACTACTACACCAATCACTACATTGCCGGCGCCATGCCAAGGTTCGAAGCGCTCTTCCAGGACCTGCTTGCTTCATGAACAAGGTGCTGAAAGTGGCCATCGTCACCCAGTTTCCGCTGGACCCGGATCGTCCGGTGGGTGGTGTCGAAGCGGTATCGGTCAATCTCGTTCGAGAACTGGCCGCTGATACAACCCTGGACATCCATGTCGTGACCCTGAACGAGAACCTCTCGACGACCGATTCGAGAAGCTGGCTGAACGCAACACTGCATTTCCTGCCACGTCCGCCGGGCAGCATGCTGGGTGTGGCCAGAGGTCCAGGCAGGCGAAGCATCTGCGCGTTTCTCGACACCCTGCGGCCGGACCTCGTTCACGCCCATGACACCTATGGCCTGATGGTGAAGGGTTACCCCGGAGCACGTGTGTTCACGGTCCACGGATTCATCCATGGTGACACGCGGATCTCCGGCAGCCGATTTGCAGCGCTGCGGGCGCAGCTCTGGAAGATCGTGGAAACCGGTGGCTGGGCAGACCAGCCAAACATCATTTCGATCAGTCCGTACGTTCGAGAGCTTGTCTCCAGGCACTCGCGCGCCCGCATTCGCGATATCGACAATCCGGTAGCCCGTGAATTTTTCGAGTTGAATTGGCATCCCCAATCGCATACGGTCTTCAGCGCTGCGGTCATCTCACCGCGCAAGAATACGCTGCGGCTGATCGAAGCGTGCCATCGGTTGCATGCACGGGGCCTGCCGGTCCAACTCCGATTGGCCGGGCCGATTGTCGACACGATGTACGGTGAACGGATCAAGACCTACATCGATACCCACGGATTGCAGTCGATTGTCCACCTGCTTGGCTCACTGCCATCCTCCGCCGTTCGCGCTGAGTTGTGCAGGGCCAGCCTCTTCGCGCTGGTTTCGCTGGAAGAAAACTCGCCAATGGGTATCGAAGAAGCCATGGCCGTCGGACTTCCGGTGGTGAGTTCGAATCGCTGCGGAATGCCCTACATGATCCGGCATGGGATGAGCGGTTATCTGGTTGATCCCGATGATGCCGATGACATTGCAAACGCCCTGCAACGTCTGTTGTCCTGTCAGCAGACACGCAATGAACTGGGCGCCGCCGGGCGCCGCATTGCAGAAGAACGATTTCATCCCGCTGTTGTCGCCGCACAAACAGCCGAATTCTACCGCGAACTGGTCTGATTCCTGTCGTGACCATCCGGCCGGCCGCCATCGGGACAGCCTTGATCATCCTGGGGATAGTCCTGCTGCTGATCGCTCAGCAGACCCTCGTCGTTCCCGGCAGCACGCGTCTTGCAGGAACGATTCACAATGCCCTGCACGTGCCATGGAGTGCAGTCATCACGCTGCTGCTGTGGCGCCTGACCGGACGCTGGCAATATGCGGTTGTCATCGCATTGTCCATCGGGCTGGCCAGCGAAGGGGTCCAGCTTTTTACCGCCCGCAGCGCGAGTCTGGCTGACGTGATTTCCGACGTGCTGGGTATCGGCCTGGCCACAGCCCTTTACGCCATGGTCCGGTCGACGCGCTGGTTGACGAGGCTGCTGCCCCTGGTTGGTGCGTTGATGATCGCGGGTTTTACCCTCTTTCCCATTGTGATGGTGTATGCCAGCCAGTACTGGCTATGGGAACGTGCACCCCTGATCTTCGATGCATCCGACCTGCGCGGGATCTACCTCGCAGATATCACCGCGGAATCCGAACGGGTCGGCGGCAAGACACCGGCATTGAGAATCACCCTTACCGACAGGAAATGGTCGGGCCTGCACTTGCGCGAACTGCCAGGTCCTGCCCACACGCTCAAGCACCTGGTCCTGGAACTGACCGTTGAAGGCGATGCTCCACTTCGGCTGGGGACCAGCATGACATACTGGCAAACACAGGAAAGAGGCCGGTTGGACCACTGGCTTGAACCAGGCCCGCAGGAACTCGTGATCCCCGTCGAAGCGCTGGATGGCCAGCATCCGTTCCGCTACGGACTGGATCTGTACATTTACGGTTATGGAAAGCAGGCCGGTCGCCGCTTCCTTCTGCACCGTGTTTTCCTGCGCTAGACAGCATTTGTGGCTTTACCGGGACGGACCTGCCCTGCGTACCGTGGGGAGCTCGACCATGAGTCCAAAGCGCAGGGCAAGTGGATCGATCGACTGCATGCAGAGTTCGGCAGACCCGGCAGCTGTTCTGCGACGAGGCGGGTCCTGCGGTTAGAGGTGTATCGGCTGTTGTTTCCTGCGCCATGGTGCTCAACTACTAGATTGCGGAAACACGACTATTGGCAGGATAAAAATCAGCTCTAAATATTCGTGAACAGACGGGGCCGGGATCCTGCACAGTCTTTCTCTCACGGGAGGGCCAATATTGATGGAACAACGCTGTGCGTGAGGACCTGGATCCGCCCGTACCCTTCCGCTGGCGCGCAATACACGAAGTGCAGACTCAGCCGACCGGTGGTGTCCAGAGGACCTGCCGGTCGAGATCCTTCACATTGGTCACACCACAGAACGCCATCGTCAGGTCCAGTTCACGCTGGATGATCTGCAGCGCACGGGTGACTCCGGCCTCGCCCCCTGCTCCCAGCCCATAAAGAAATGCACGGCCGATCAGCGTGCCATTGGCGCCGAGTGCCAACGCCCTCACAACGTCCTGGCCGTTGCGGATGCCCCCATCCATCCAGACTTCCATGCGTCCCTTGACGGCTTCGACAATCTTCGGCAGCACTGCGATGGTTGAAGGTGCGCCATCAAGCTGGCGGCCTCCATGGTTGGACACCACCATCGCATCCGCTCCGATGGAACAGGCCAGTTCCGCGTCAGTCGGGTCCATGATGCCCTTGAGGATGAATCGCCCCGGCCATTGATCACGTACCCAGCGCACATCATCCCAGTCGAGCGAAGGATCGAGCTGTTCGCTGGACCAGGCACCCAGTGTCCGCAGTTTTTCGACCCCTTCGACATGCCCGACCACATTGCCAAACGTGCGGTTACCCGTGAACAGCATGGGCAACGACCAGCCCGGCTTCAACGCCATCTCCACCAGGTTTCGCAGGGTCATTCGAGGCGGCGTCGACAGTCCGTTGCGAATGTCCTTGTGGCGTTGACCCATGATCGACAGGTCCAGCGTCAGCATGAGTGCACTGCAGCCCGCCGACCTGGCCCGCTGGATCAGCCTGCTGATGTAATCACGATCCTTCATCACATAGAGCTGAAACCAGAACGGTCCGGTGACCGCCGCAGCGACGGCTTCGATCGAGCAGATACTCATCGTCGACAACGTGAATGGCACGCCAAATTTTTCGGCGGCCCGTGCGGCATGGATCTCGCCATCGGCGTGCTGCATGCCGGTGAGTCCGGTCGGTGCCAGCGCGACCGGCATGGTGACTGCCTGACCGGCCATGTTCGAGGCCAGCGACCGCCTGGAGATATCCACAGCCACCCGCTGACGAAACAGGATCCGTGCCAGATCATTTTCGTTGGCGCGAAAGGTGGATTCGGTCCATGAGCCGGATTCGGCATAGTCCCAGAACATTCTCGGCACACGCCTTCGATGCATCCGCCGCAGTTCTTCGATGCAGGTCACCTGCGAAAGATCACTCACGAATCGCCTGCCTGCGTTGGCCGAGTTCGCGCCAGGTGGTGAGAACCAGTTTTTCCGCAACGATCGCTTGACGGAGCCGCGGATCAAGCATGGCCAGCATGTCACCCCGTCGTGTCGGTCCAGAGTCGCTGATGTGGGTGAAATTCGGATCGGCATCGGTGTTGTGCATGATGATCATGGTCACCCCGGGTTGCAGCTGGCGCAGCGCGTCGATGTAGCGGGCCACCTTGTAGTCGGCGAGCTGCTGATCGCTCCAGCCTGCATGTTCCGCTGCCGTCCAGCCGTAGCTGACGTTGTGCAGGTCATCAAGCACCGGCAACCCCAGCGACCAGACGGTTTCAGCCATCGCCTGGGCCTTGCCAACCCTGGCCGCTGCCTCGACCTCACCAACGTCCGTGCCGAGTTGCGCGCGCAGTGAAGACACATGTCCACCGGGAAACATCACGGGGATTCGCGCTTCCGCACCCACCTTGATGTATCGCTCAAGGTAATCATCCCGTGCAAACAGGGTGCCCATGTGTGAATCCAGGTGTGTGGGCTCGATGCCCAGCCCACGTGATCGGGCGATCTGCGCGCGAATCTCGAGCTCGACTTCGTCAGGAGTCGCACGCTGGGCGACCTCCTCGACCGAGGGCCAGAGCGCACCTTCCTGGTCGATCAGGCCGGGCACCTTGTCACGGGAGGCCAGCGGCCCCCAGCGATAGCCCGACCACTCCGAGGTCAGGGTGAGATGCAGACCGACGTCCAGGTCCGGATACTTCGACAACATCCGACTGAGTTCCGGCACCCATGGGCAGGGCATCATCACGCTCATCGAATTGGCGACCCCTTCGGTGACGGACCGCATGGCACCGATATTCGACTGGTGTGACATGCCAGCATCGTCCACATGCAGGATCACCACACGCGCACCGGGCGGATAGCCAAGACGCTCCGCAAACGTGGCGGCCACCGATGTCCCGACCATCATGCACAACAAGAGCGCTGACACAATCCGCGTTCGGTGTTGCATGACTAGGCTCCTTCGGTCTGTTTTTTTGGCGCAAGTCCCGCCAGCATCAGCCCCGTGGTCGGCAAGCCAAGCAGCGCCCGGCCCCCATCCGCTATGTGATGCTGCGCGACCGTCGTATGCTGGCGAACCACGCGGACGTCTCGCGATGCACGTTCCAGCGGATTGCCTATCTGGTTGGCGCTGGTTCCTGCCGCTTCGGCCACCAGATCGACCGCTTCTGCACAGGCCCTCACGGCATCGGAACAGACGATCTGCAATATCCCCGCTTCGCGCGTACTGATCTCCTTCTCCAGAAGCACCGCATCCCACATCGCTTCGACCACGCTGAACAGTGCGGCGCGACTGCGCACCACACGCACCTCGGCTTCGGCCGCGGCAATCTGGGCGTGTACACGTTCACGCAGACGACCACTGGAAAATCGCGGCAGTTTGCCGGCTGCCAGCGCGGCAAACTGGTCAAGCGCCGCCCTCGCAATCCCCAGACTCACCGCCACCTTGTTGTAGGCGAGCCGGGCACCCACGGGAAAACGGAGCAGCGGCTCCCCGGACTTGACGCCACCAATCGGGGCAACGATCCGTGAGCGAGGGACCAGCACGTCCTCCACACGAACGTCGTGCGAACCGGAACCCCGCATGCCACTGACGTTCCACGTATCAAGAATTTCATACTGGCCTTCGGTCAGCACGGCATAACGGTTGCCTCGACCATTGGGCATGGCCACCGTGGCTGCAAACAGACTGGCGTTGTGGCAACCACTCACAAACTGCCAGACCCCGCTCACCCGGTAACCATCACCCTCTTCCCTGGCCGTCCCGACCGCCGCCGTTGATCCACACAGCACCACCTTCGGGTCGGCAATCAACTCCCGGCAATGACGGAACCCCGGCGCGATCAGGCCAAATGACTCGATCCCGATCATCAGGTTCCAGCCCGCACTGCCATCGGCCTCGCTGATTTTTTCGATCGCGCAAATCTGGGACATCGGGTCGGCTGCTTCCCCGCCCGCATCGGCCGGCATTCCCAGCCGGTACAGACCGGACGCTGCGAGTGCCTGACCGACCTCGGGGTGCAGATGCCGCATCGCTTCCGATGCGTCCGCATGTTGGCGCACCAGTGGCATCAACGCCTCGGCCCGACTCAAGGCTGATGGAATGTTCAAGACAACGCCTCCCGGGATCAGATTGCAGCGGCGATGGTATGCTCGCGCCATGGAATACGACTTTATCATCGTCGGTGCCGGAACAGCGGGTTGTGTCCTGGCAAACCGCCTGTCGGCCAACCCCGATCACCGGGTTCTGCTCATCGAAGCGGGTGGGCGCGACAACTACTTCTGGATCAACATTCCCGTCGGCTACCTGTACACCATCGGCAATCCACGGACCGACTGGTGTTTCACGACGGAGCCGGACCCTGGACTGGCCGGTCGATCCATCGGCTACGCACGTGGCAAGGTGCTGGGCGGCAGTTCGTCGATCAACGCCATGATCTACATGCGTGGTCAGGCCAGTGACTACGATCATTGGGCGTCGCTCGGCAATCGTGGGTGGGGCTGGCGCGACGTGCTGCCGGTGTTCAAGGCGAGTGAAGACTACCAGCACGGTGCCGACGAATTTCATGGCACGGGGGGTGAACTCCGGGTCGAGGAGCGACGGGTCAACTGGCCAATCCTTGATGCCTGGCGGGACGCCGCAGCCGAATGTGGCATCCCCAAGATCGATGAGTTCAACCGGGGCGACAATTTTGGCAGCGCCTACTTTCAGATGAATCAGCGACGTGGTGTGCGCTGGAGCGCCACCAGGGCGTACCTGCGTCCGATCCAGCACCGTCCGAATCTGGACATACGCATCAACACCACGGTGGAAAGGGTTGATCTCGAACTGGATGCCGGCAAACCGAGAGCCCGCAGCCTGAGCCTCCACTCCCCTCGAACGGGTCGTCAGTCGGTCACTGCCCGCAAGGGAATCATCCTTGCTGCCGGAGCCATCGGTTCTCCGCACATCCTGCAACGCTCCGGAATCGGTGAGCCCGGGCTGCTGCAGTCCATCGGTATTCCCGTTCAGCATCCGCTCAGAGGCGTGGGCGAAAATCTGCAGGATCATCTGCAAGTGAGAACCATCTACAAGGTGCACAACACGCGGACCATGAATTCACGCGCAGGCTCCCTGTTTGGCAAGGCGGCCATGGCGATCGAATATGCGCTCTTCAAGACCGGTCCGCTCACCATGCCACCTTCCCAACTCGGTGCTTTCGCCTGTTCGTCTCCGGATCAACGCTCCGCCAATATCGAATGGCACGTGCAGCCGCTGTCGCTTGAACGATTTGGCACGCCGTTGCATCCTTTTGACGCCATCACTCCATCGGTGTGCAACTTGCGTCCCGACAGTCGTGGGCATGTCCGTTCGCGCAGTGCAGATCCACATGCCGCACCAGCCATCAGTGTCAACTACCTTTCGGCTGAAACAGATCAGGCGGTTGCCGTCGCCGGTTTGCGGTTCACGAGGCAGATCATGGACAGCCGGGCGATGGCTGCGTTTGCTCCCGAAGAATTCAAGCCCGGGAAACAGGTCGCGACCGACGCGGAGTTGCTGCAGGCCGCCAGAGAACTGGGGACGACCATCTTTCATCCTGTCGGCACCTGCAAGATGGGCAAGGACCCGCTGGCAGTCGTCAACGATCGACTGGCCGTGCATGGCATCCAGGGGATGTGGGTGATCGACGCGTCCGTGATGCCGACCATCACGTCGGGAAACACCAACGCGCCAACCGTGATGATCGCGGAAAAAGGCAGTCAGTTTGTGCTGGAGGACAGTCGATGAAGGGGATCCGGATGAAGTCGTTCCCGATGCAGGTGCTGGGGTTGGTGTTGGTCAGTCTGTTGCTCCCCACCACTCTGGCGATGGCCGCCGACGCCACGTTTCGCTACTACTTCGATACCGCACCAACCACCTTGAAGGATCTTGATACGCTGCTGAGTGATCTGGCCAGCGATAGCGAGCGCAAGGTGCCGGATACGCCACTGGTCGTCATGTTGCACGGTGATCATGCCAACGTCTTTGTCCGGGAGAACTATGCAGCCAACCGAAAACGTGTGGACCAGGCTGCTTTGCTCGATGCGTACGGCATCATCGATGTAAAAATGTGTGCGACCTGGATGCGCCTCAATGACATCCAGGCCAGTGACATTCCACCATTCATCGACACGGTCCCCTTTGGACCCGGAGAGGTGGATCGGCTGCGCAAGAACGGGTACCTCGAAACGACCAGGGTAAAACTATGAACCAGGCCACCCTGCCATCACCGCTCGCCGGATTGAAAGTGCTCGACATGTCGCGAGTGCTGGCTGGCCCCTTTGCCGGTCGCATGCTCTGTGACCTGGGTGCCGACGTGGTCAAGGTGGAACCTCCGGAAGGTGATGTCACGCGACTGTGGGGTTCGGTGATCGGGAACGTGTCCGGCTACTACGCTCAACAGAACTCCGGCAAGCGGAACATCAGCATCGATCTCAAACAGGCCGCTGGTGTCAGCCTGCTGAAATCTCTGGCAGCGAAGGCCGACATTCTCATCGAGAATTTTCGGCCTGGGGTGATGGATCGATTTGGCCTCGACTACACAACCCTGGCAGCGTCCAATCCTGGCCTCATCATGTTGTCGATTTCCGGATTTGGCCAGACCGGTCCGGAACGGGAGCGCGCGGCGTACGCGCCGGTGGTTCATGCCGAAATCGGATTCCTGCAACGGCAGGCCACCATCGCACGCTCCTACCCGGTCGATCTGACCATATCGGTGGCCGACACCAACGCCTCGATGCATGGTCTGGTCGGCATACTGGCCGCCCTGCACTTGCGTCATACAACCGGTCAGGGCCAGCACATCGACATTGCGATGATCGATGCCAGCATCGTCACCGACGATCGTCTCCATTACCAGATTGAACCGGGTGAAAGTGGCAGTCAGCCTCAGCCCAACGAAGTCTGGCAGACTGCCGCTGGTCCACTGATGCTGGCCGGTGACTTTCGTTACCTGTGGCGGCTCGTGGAAAAGCATTTTGGCGCGAAGGGCGCCCATCCGGCTGGGGATCTGGCCACGCGCATAGCGGGACGTCGAAGCTGGCTCAATACGTTTCTGAACGAAACCTGCTCCTCGCGGGAGGCGGTCATCGAGGCGCTTGATCGCATGAACATTGCCTGGGGAGATGTCAGGCAGGGGCCGGATGTCGTGAATCAGCCAACGGTTGCCCACCGGGGCACGCTGACCGAGGTGACCTACCCGGATGGATCGGTGCGTCGCATTCCGCAATCGCCCTATCGATTCTCCTCGGCCAGCTCAAGGGTTCGTGGGCCAGCGCCAGCCCTGGGTCAACACAACATCGACGTGCTGCAGGACTGGCTCGGCATGGAGGACAAGACCATTGCGGATTTTGCCTCCGTGCTCGTCAGGGAGCCGTAGGGATCAGCTGCCGGTATACACAGGCTCGCGCTTTTCCAGGAAGGCGCGCATCCCCTCCTTTGCATCGTTGGTGCGTGAACACATGAGCTGATTGCGATTTTCTATCGCCATGGCCGCTTCGAGACCACCCGCATCGATCGCCATGCTGAGCCCTTCCTTGGTCAGCCGAAGCCCCATGGGAGACGTCCGCAGCATGTCGGCAATATAGGGTTTGGCTGCATTCACGAGTTCGGCATCCGGAACCACCTCCGACACCAGACCACAAGCCAGCGCACGGGGTGCGTGGATGAACTTGCCAGTGAGCATCAGTTCCGAGGCGATCGATGTTCCCACCAGACGCGGCAGAAAGTAACTCGACCCCATGTCACAGGCCGACAGGCCAATCCTGATGAATGCAGCATTCATGCGTGCACTCTCGCCGGCAATCCGGATATCCGATGCCAGCACGAAGGAAAATCCACCGCCGCAGGCTGGTCCATGAATGAGCGACACGATGGGCTGCGGGCAGCGACGCATGCGGATATACACCTCGGCGAGGTAACCCTGGAACCCCATCCCGCCACCAAACGGGACATAGTCTCCCTCGTTCTTGCGTGCACTGCCTTCCTTGATGTCGAGCCCGGCGCAGAACGCACGGCCAGCGCCTCGCATGACAACAATGCGCACGGACTCGTTTTCGTAGAGGCTGCCGAAGTAGTCCCGCAGTTCGGTCACCATCTTCGTGGTGATCGCATTCAGGCTTTCCGGTCGGTTGAGTGTCAACCAGTCCACCGCGCCCTGCTTTTCGATCGAGATCGTTTCGTAGCTCACTTGTGCTCCCTTTCCTGGTTTGAAAATGATCGGTTTGAACAACAACGGGTCGAGATGGCGCTGACTTGCAGATGGTTCAGTGCCGGCCCCGGCAAATGCCTACAGCTCAAGGCGATAACCCGGTTCCGGGATGGTGGCCCTGGCGCCTGCTTCGGTCGTCAACCGGAATTGTAATGCCTGCATGGCCGTCAGATCGCCATGCACAAGACAAACCGGCGGCCGATTGCCAATCCCCCGGTACCAGCGAAGGAGATC
Organism: Pseudomonadales bacterium; assembly: GCA_041752315.1. Classification (GTDB taxonomy): domain Bacteria; phylum Pseudomonadota; class Gammaproteobacteria; order Pseudomonadales; family Azotimanducaceae; genus SYFY01. The sequence continues at coordinate 9,219 of JBGSHJ010000043.1, read as the reverse complement.
ATCGTAGTCACCATGTGCAGAGAGACCGCCAATGGTGTGTATCTGCGCGTTGACTTCAATCTGCTGGCCATGGATGCGTACACGCTCGGCCCTATCGATCAGTGCGCGACCGAGCCCCCCGGGGGGCTGGAAGCCGGTGAAGAGTACGTGATTCGGGGCGTGTGGCAGCGCCGTGCGAAGGTGATGGAGAATCCGTCCACCACTGCAGGTTCCACTGCCCGCGATGATGATCGCGCCTCCCTTGATCTGATTGACGATCCTGGATTCTGCGGCAGTCCGGGTGAAGTGGACATTCGGTGGTCGCGGCATGCGTTTGAAGCCCCTGCGCAATCCAAGCGCTTCTTCATCAAACAGGTGGCCATGATTCCAGTAGACCTCGCTGGCCTCGATCGCGAGCGGGCTGTCAAGAAAGATGTGCCAGCGATCCAGTCTCCACTCGGAGGCATGATTGCCCAGGTGAAACAGAAGTTCCTGGCTGCGGCCGACCGCAAAAGCGGGCACCAGGATATTGGCACTGCTGGCATCGATGTCGCGAATCAACTCCCCCAGTTCCCTGATCGAGTGTTCACGATCCTTGTGGCGCCGATTGCCGTACGTCGACTCCATCAGCACGAGATCGGCAGCAGGCGGGCTCTCGGGATCACGAAGAATCGGTGACCCGTACTGCCCAAGGTCGCCGCTGAAGACGATGCGACGCGTGGTTCCGTTTTCGGTGGCGAGGATCTCAACCACCGCCGAACCCAGGATGTGGCCTGCGTCGGAAAAGCGTGCCTTGATGCCTGGCAGGACATCGAACCAGCCATGGTAAGGATGACTGACAAACCGCGCCAACGTCCGTTCCACATCCTGCAGGTCGTACAGGGGAGCTTCGTCTCCACTGTCATCACCGCGACGCGTGTGGCGCGCCTTGCTGGCAGCAAGATGGGCAGAATCACGCAACAATATTGACGACAGCGCCTGACTTGCCTGTTGCGTATGGATAGGCCCCCGGAACCCTCGCCGTACCAGCAGCGGCAGCCGCCCACAATGATCGATGTGAGCGTGGCTGAGCACCACGGCGTCAATGTCCCGTGCCACGAAGGGAAAGGGTTCGGCGTTGCGTGCTTCCTGGGAACGGCTGCCCTGAATCAATCCACAATCCAGGAGAATGACCTGTTGACCCACCCTGAGGATATGGCAGGAACCGGTCACTTCCGTTGCTGCGCCAAAAAACTCGATGTGCATGGGTGTCATTCCTCAGCGGCGAATCCCGTTGCAGAGCAGATATGCGACAACAATATTGCATTTACTCAGATTCAAGACCTATTCGACAAATGAAGTGACTAAATTGCATGCAAACACCGTGCGTGGCACCACGCATTTTTCCACCAGTTTTACATGCTCGTCACAGTACCCGTTTTTAGCGTCGGATAGACTGCCTCGTGCTGACGTTCCGGGTAGAATTCGCGACGGTAGCGTTTTGGACCGAACGCGCCGAACCAACGTTGATCCGTCGGCGAACCTGAAGGATATGGAATGAGACTTTTCTACTCTTTGATTCAAGCTCTTCGAGCACATTCAACTGCAGTTCTGCTGGCGCTCATGTCCGTGGGCATCAGCACCATAGCAATCACCGCGCAAGCGGCTGAAGTCGCCGTTGACCCCGAGTTTGAAATCGAGGGCTACCAGATACAACCCGAAGATGTCCTGGAAGTATTCGTCTGGAAAGAAGAAGAATTGACCAAGACAGTTACCGTTCAGCCGGATGGTGGCATCAGCCTGCCGCTGATTGGCAATGTCAAGGCCGGTGGACGAACCACTTCCGAAGTCCAGAAGACCATCACCGTCGCGTTGCAGGAATACATACCTGATGCGGTAGTTACGGTCTCCATTCGCGAATTGAAAGGTATGCGCATCTACGTTTCCGGCAAGGTTAACTCACCAGGCCAGTACGAAATCGGGCGCTACATCGACGTCTTGCAGGCCCTTGCGTTAGCCAGGGGCCCCAACGCGTTTGCTGATGCCAACAACATCACCATCCAGCGTCGCGTGGGGAGGAAGGTCGAGGTCTACAAGTTCAACTACGGGCAGGTGCACAAGGGAAAAAACCTGGAACAGAACATTCTGCTCAAGCCCAACGATATCGTGATGGTGCCATGACGAGAGTCGATCAAAGTGAAATGCGCATGACCTGTCAAGAACGAGGGAACGGCAAGCAGATGGCTACATCAATGGTGCAATCGCTCAAGACCCTCGTCACTCTACCCGTCGCGATAGTGACATTGCTGCTCGGCAGTCAAAGCGCCAACGCTGTATGGGATATGTACCCATCGTTCACCGGCGAAGCGGGTTTGAACGATAACATTCGCCTCACGCCGGAAAATGAAGACAACGCAGGCACCGGTGCCGTTGAAGGTCAGTTGACCGCCCGCAACGTGTCGGAAAACCATAGTGTGCAAGTGATTGCTGCGCTTCGCCATACAGAGTATTCCGGCACCGATCTGAATGGTGGTACCACGGGCCAAGCGACCATTTCTGCCAACAGGCGAACCGAACGAATCAACTATGGGTTTGTCGGGATCTATCAGAACCAGCCATTGCAACGCTATGGTGTAATCGATGCCCAATCCGGCGAGTTGATCGGAAGCATTCAGTCATACATCCTCAACGCCGACAAGATAGACGATACTGATCCGGACCTCGATATCGGTTTTGTCGAAGCACAGATCCGGCGCGAGTTCATTCACGTGTCTCCAAACATCGGCTACGAGGTTTCCACCCGCGGAAAAGTCGAACTATCCGGTCGTTTTCGAAGCAACTCCTACGACTCGACAGGGAACCAGTTCGGACTTGAGGACAGCAAAGGATATGGTGCGAGCGCGCAGTATCAACACCAGTTAAGTGAAAGGTCGACGCTGCTGGCGACCGTTTCGACAGATTACTTCCGGCCGGATCAGTCGCCCGACTCGGATCGTTATTCCCTCACGGTTGGTCTCAACCGCAAGCTGACAGAGCGCACCCAGTTCCAGGTGGAAGTTGGCCTCGGTCGCTCCGAAACGGAAACGGATACGGAACCTGGCAGCGACGATACGGTGCTGGTTTACCGGGCATCACTCAACCATCGTATCGAGCGTGGCCAGCTACGCCTCCGCGCTTCCCGGGATAATCACCCCACTGGCCATGGCAACGTCGTCGCGACTGATCAGCTCTCAGCCGATATGCGCTATGCGCTCACCGAGAGATGGGAGGCGCAGGTGAGTGGCAGGTACATCTCCAGAGACTCCAATCTCGACTCTGCAACGAGTTTTAATGATGCGGATTACCTGAACTTTGAAACTCGCATTGGTTACGCGCTGACTCCCAACTGGAAGATTGGTGGCGCCTACCGTTTCAGCTGGGTTGATCGACAGATCAATCCGGATTCCGCGCAGGGCAACGCCGTTTTTGCTTTTGTCAGCTACTCGCCGCAACGCCCCTTCTGAGCCGAACCACGGAAACCAACATGTTAGCGTCACCCATCGAACTCGATCTGAATGACTATCTGAGCACTCTGAAGCGCCGCAAGTACCACTTTGCAATTCCTTTCGCTCTGGTGATCCTGGTCGCGGTGCTACTGGCCTTCTTGCTGCCACCACGCTATCAATCCGAGGCCACTCTGCTGATCGAAAGACAGACGATTCCGCAAGGCCTTGTGGAATCAACGGTCACTGGTTTTGTACAGGAGCGCATACAGCAGATCACGCAAACACTGCTGACCTACGACAGTCTGCTCGCGCTGGCCAGGGAACACGGCGTCTACACCGATCTCATCGAAATCGACCCTGGCGAGGTCGCTCTACAGATGCGTGAGGACTTTTCCATCAAGATGCTGGACGTACAGACCAGCGACCCCAATCAGCCAGGCACTCGGGAGGCAACCATTGCATTTACCGTTGCCTTCCACGCGAGCACTGCAGAAACCGCACAGTCAGTCACCAAGGATCTGGCCAATCGCTACCTGGAAAAAAACGAACAGCAGCGGAAGGCACAAACTGAAAAAGTCTCCACTTTCCTCGGTATTGAGGCGGACAAACTCAGCGTTGAGATCGACAGCCTCGAAGCGCGTATCGCCGAATTCAAGAAGCTCGAGCAGAACAATCTGCCCGAGGTCCTGGCGCTGAATCGTTCACTCTATGAAAAGGCTGAAGAACAGATAGAAGCTACCCGCGATCGAATTCGCGAAATCGAAGGTCGAATCGACAATACCAGCGCCGAACTGGACGTGATCCCGATGTTCGAGGATGTACGAATCGACGACGGAAGCGTGGTCCTGAGTTCGCAGGATCGGATGAACGGGCTGGTTGCACAGTACGTGCGTGCCACCTCCCGATACTCCGCGCGACACCCCGACGTCATACAACTGGCAAGGGAGATACGGACCCTTGCCGAACAGTCCGGCAATGCAGGTCGTGCAGATGAATTGATGGACGAACTGGTACGGCAACAAGAACAGCTGCGTCAGGCACAGCAGAAGTACGGCAACGATCATCCTGATGTCGTGCAACTCCAACGCGCAGTGTCTGCGTTGGAGATCAGTTTTCAGCGGTCCCTCGCAACTGACTCCGAAACCACCAAGGCCAAACCGAACAACCCGCGTTATGTGTCGCTGCGCTCTCAATTGGAAGCGTTGAGAACATCACTCATCGCTGAAAACCGCAAGTTCGACCGATACGAGGCGAAGCTGGCTGAATATGAAGAGCGCCTGACGGTCAGCCCGTTCGTGGAAAGCGAATACACGACGTTGAGGAGGGAACTGCAGAACAAGGTCTCCAAGTACAATGAACTCAAGGACAAGCAGATCGGCGCGCGTCTTGCCCAGGAACTGGAGTCCGGAGAAGGCGCTGAACGCTTTTCTCTGGCCAGCCCTGCAACACTCCCGAGGCAGCCGGATAGCCCCAATCGGGTCGGCATCCTGCTGCTGGGAATACTTCTTGCAGGCTTGTTGGGTGTAACCGTGGTGGCGTTGACAGAATACCTGGACGACGCGGTTTACGATGAGCGCACTCTCGCGTCAGTGCTTGGTGTAGCGCCACTGGCAGTCATTCCCAGAATCTGAAACAAATCGCAATTCAGGCCGACACACACATGGATCACCTGCGCAAAGCCCTCGAAAAAGTCGAATCCAACTCAACAACGGTGCGAGATTGGATGCAACCTGCGGCTCCGAACGGGCTGTCGCCGAGCGCGCATCAAGACTTCAAGGCTGAAAGTGGAAGGGTTGTAACGACCGATGCCAATACCCTCAGCGTCAATCGGCTTGTCGCATTGTCCAACGAAAGTCCAGCGATCCTCGATCGTTACCGATTGCTGCGGACTCGCGTTCAGCAGGTGCTGAAAGCACAAAACTGGCGTGTACTGGGTATCACCAGTTCAGCGCCGGAAGCCGGCAAGACGCTGACCACGTTGAATCTCGGCATCACCATTGCTCTTGCAGACACTCAACGCGTCATCATAGTTGACGCTGATTTACGTAAACCGAGCGTCGCACAAACCATGGGCATGTCGGCAGAACTTGGTCTGGCCGACTACCTCAACGGTGAAGCCGAACTTGTAGACATCATGTATCAGCCTGCCATTTGCCCCAATCTGACCATCCTGCCTGCCTCAGGATTGACACCCGCTGCGCATCCAAGCGAGTTACTGGCGTCCGCCCGTTTCGACAATCTGATCAAGACGTTGCGCACGACTGGCGCAATCATCCTGGTAGATACCCCACCGCTGCTGGTCGGCGATGACGTACTGGCTATCGCCCCTCGAATGGACTGTTTTCTACTGGTGGTTGAAGAAGGGAAAACCACGGTACAGGAACTCAAGGATGCCGCGCGACTCCTTCACGATCATCACTTGATCGGTTCCGTGCTCAACAAGTCTTCCCAGGTACCCAAGCGATTCCAGTCTTACTATGCCACTGGGGCGACTGGCACCACAGGGGATATCCAGGAGGCAACCAGGTAGTCCCTGGAAACCATACGATGTACCAGCAGTACTACAACTTCACACGACCGCCATTCGAGAATATTCCTGATCCGGCTTTTCTTTACATGAGCCCGCAACATGAGCGTGTCTTGTCGGTCCTGAAATACGCGCTCTTTTCACGATCAGGTTTTTGTGTGATTACTGGCAATGTCGGAGCCGGCAAGACAACTCTGGTACGCAGCGTACTCTACGACATGGGCCGGACCACGGTTGTTGGCCTTGTCTCCAATACCCAGTGTGATTCGTTTGAAGAGTTGATGCGCTGGATCCTGCTTTCCTTCAACCTGGAGTACAGGAACAAAGACAAGGTGGAGATGTACGATGACTTCGTGCGTTTCCTCATTCATCAACATGACAAAGGCAATGTCGTAACGCTGATCATCGATGAAGCGCAGCATCTCGACATGCGTGTCCTCGAACAGTTGCGCATGCTTTCCAACGTGAACACCGAACGTGGCCAATTATTGCAGATAGTCCTGGTTGGCCAACCGGAGTTGTCAGATTTGCTGCGACGCCCGGAAATTCAACAATTCGCCCAACGCATCTCCTACGATCACTTTCTTGGCCCTCTGGAGTCCGTTGAACTCGTCGAAAAGTACATCCGCCACCGGCTGTCTTCGGTGGCTGATCGTGATGACTACTTTGAAGCAGACTGTTTCGACCTGATTTTCTCAGCCAGCGGTGGCACCCCTCGACTGATCAATCTCATTTGCGATACCTCGCTGGTGTACGGGTTCGCAGAAGAGCTGCAATCCATTCCTCGCCGAATCGTTGAACAGGTGCTGGCCGACAAAAAACTGGGACTTGCGCCATTGCGGATGGAAAGGCCAGTGGAAGTGCCGGTTCAGAAAGCGGTGCCCTCAATCGATCCCAAAGCCGCAAGGACATCGAGATCCCCATTCGCAGATTCGATCATAGAGCGGGCGATGACACGCCAGACTAAAAGTTGAGACTACAAGGCGAAGCCCGGCCTTTGGACCGTCTGTACAAGTAGTGAATGAAAACCGCTGATGCACTGGGGTACACGGACATCAAGGTCGTGGCTACCAAGTGCAGTGTCGTCTCGCTCCCACCGTGACAACACGATGATTGACCTCAAGCAGTCTGGTGGCAGTCATCGAACCTTCGTATGCGTCGCAGCGAGGCGAGAACGGCGAAGTGCCTGCAGCACCCGAGGTCGTGGAAACGGTCAATCCAAGCCCGCTGACGATCGTCGAGCCCGGATATCTCAGTCGGATGGGTGTCCGCCGTTCAGGACGTGCTTCATGCGCGACACGCCGCATCTCAAGGCCTTTGTCGATTTCTGCAGGACATAGTACGGAGCGAGCCAAATCCATGGATACGGTCTCTCGGTGCCGATGTTCGATTCAGCTTTCTGCTTCACATCTCGCAACTCAATCTCGTGCTGTATACGTGCAAACATGGCGATGTCTTTCGCCGAGGCATTGGACTCCAGGGATGCATCTGCTTTCAGATAGCGGATCGATTGATGTTCACCCGTCGATGCCTTCTCCTGGCTCGACTGATTATCCAGTTCCGTGCGCATCCGTGTGTATTCGCTCGATGCCTCGCTGACGAGATGAATCCGCGCCGACGAGTTGCCGAACAGAGTGTGCTGCTCCTTGTTCCAGTACTCTGTCTTTCCAGGAAAATTGGCAATACCGACCACCTTGCAGATCGCGTCCAGCGTCGCAGGGTCTGAAACGAGGCTTTCATAACGTACGGTCACACAATCGGGAAAAGCGGCCAGAAATGCGCGGTGATAGTAGATCCAGCTGTTTGCCCACCCGGCAAGCTGTCCCCGCTTCTGTCGCGAAGCCAGGAACTCCGCCGGAGTCTTCCAGACAAGAATCTTGTGCACAATGATATCGCGCCGTTGCAGTCGGACTGCATTGGGCCTGATCCAGCCGACATCCTTGCTGGAATCGACAACGAGCCGAATGCCAGGGACACGTTCGAAGAGCCAGCGATGCACGCTGTCCGGTCGTATGTCGCCATAAGGCTGCCAGAATCGACAATCGAGATCGCCACACCCGCAGTTTGGTCTCCAGTGGTAGTCAAGATAAGGATGTACGAAGGCGTGCACCTCACCGCACGAAAAGCCCTGCGGATCATTGGCGATCACCAGATTCAACAACGTGGAACCGCTATATGCCGTCCCCCCGATGAACACTACCGTTTTATCCATTTCCGGCACCAGAAGGCGCTCGCTTTTCGGGATGAAGAGATACTATCAACCAATGTCGCGGGAAAAAGCTAATCAGCGCATAGTACCACTCGCAGAAGAGTTCTGAAGTTGGGCGTTGATCTAGCTTCATTCTTCTCGACCGGGTCTTTCCCCAACCTGATATCGTGCCCTCATCCGGCATGGCGTCTCGATATCGGTCCGTCCTTGTAATGGTCTACGCGAGATCACCCAACTCAGCGTGATCTGAACCGCATGTTTGAAGCGGATATCACGCGGGTGAAAGGACGACTGTCCATCGGCTTCGGCCAGCAAGACGCAGATCAGGTTGCACGCCAGCAGATAAGTCCACAACTCTTTCTCGACCATCTCGGGAGTCTGGCTTCGCAAGAGCTCCATGCCCAGGATGGTCTTGACCGCACGCAGGGCCAGTTCGACCGGCCACCGCGGCGTATGCAGTTCACCCAGCGCACGTGGGCTCACCTGTTGTGGGTCCAGCATCGTCGTCACCAGGGTGTGATGGCCGCACCGCGCTTCACCCTTGGTCCGCTAAGGCCGACAGGCCGCGGTAGCTGCCACAGAGTATCATCATGTTTTAGTGGAGGTAGATGGTGCACCGTTTGCCCTTTTGATCGAAGTGAGTCTCGGGGAAGCATCAGGGTCTGCGATAGATGAGGTACGGATTCAGATTCTGCTGGTTGAACGCGTTGATGCAGGAAGCAAAGTGCTGCTGAATGTGGCTGAAACCAAACTGTTTGCGAACGATACCGGCATTTTCAAGTTCAACCAGCGCTTTGTCATTCGTCTGTCTCGCGGGCGACCTGGGTGAATTCGATCGAAAGCTTGCCGAGCAGCGTTGCGACCTTTTTGCTGATGTACTGCGAGCCATTTTTGTCAGGGTAGCCGAAGCTGTCGAACGGGAAGGTTTCGAACATCACCTCGCAAGCCGGGATGGGTTAGAACTCACTGACTTTCTCGACCTGCAGACCGCTTGGAACTGGGTCGCCTCATCGATCGCGTGGAGGTACTAAACCAATTTC
>JBGSHJ010000042.1:0-106400 GCA_041752315.1 Pseudomonadales bacterium | reverse complement strand
TGAAGGCGTCGATTTTGGCGCGAGTACCGGACTTTCCGGGGAAGGTGACGGCGAACAGTACAACGGCCACTTTGTCATTGGCGCTGCCTCCGACCGCGGTTCGTTGATGCTCGGCACGGAATACACCCGGCAGAACAACGTACCGCAACGGGATCGAGACTGGGCAGACGTCACCATCTCAGCGCTTGGTGCCACCGTTTCAAACGGCAGTTTCTTTCATCCCGGAGGCATTTTCTTTGCCAACGGCGGTGACGTGTTCTGTACCGTTCCGAAAGCCATGGGTGGTGATGAAGTCACCAATGACCTCGCAGGCTGTCCCGCCCTGCAACCAGGTCAGGCCATTACGGATCCGAAAGACGTTCGGGCCGTGCGCTACGACTATGCGTCCGAGCAGGATGCCTACATCGATAACGAAACGCTGACTGCTTCGGCCTATGGGGTCTACGACATCACCGATGGCATTGAAGGTTTCATGGAACTGCAGTATGCCAAGCGACAAGGTATCGCACGCCTGGACGGCAATCCTGGCTCGTTTGGCACGACATCGTTTCCTGATGGGACGTTTGTGCCAGGTACCAACCCGAATCTGGGCGCGATGGGCGATGGCTTTTTCTACTTTCGTCCGTCGAGCACCATCGGCATCCGTGAAGAGCAATCCGAGTCGGATACGCTGCGACTGGTCACCGGTCTGCGTGGGGACATTCTGAATGACAGTTTCCTGAATGGCTGGAGCTGGGAAGTGTCCTACCTCTATACCCGTCTGGATGCCGACCTTCGCACCAACGCCACCTGGAACCTGGCCCGCTTCCTTCGCATCTCCGATCCTGATGCCTGCAGCATTGACGCGATCTGCTCCGCCATTGTCAACCCGAGTGGTGCACTCGATACGATCCGCCCGGGCAACTGGACGGAAGATGAAATTGATTACATGCGTCAGATCACACTCGCGTCGTCCGAATTCGAAACCACGGGCTGGTTTGCCTCTGCAACCGGTCCAATCTTCGAATTGCCCGCCGGTGAGGTTCAGCTGGCTGTAGGGCTCGAAACGCGTACCGATCGTGGCAGAGCAGTCCCGGATCCAGTAACCGAAGCGGGTGAGTCGGTCTCCAACCAGACCTTTACTTCGCAGGGAAGCTTCTCATCAGACGAGTTGTTCGCCGAACTGGACGTACCGGTACTGGCCGACATGCCTGGTGTCCAGCAACTGGACGTAAATCTGCAAGCCCGCTATTCGGACTACAACACCTTCGGAACGGAGACAGTTTGGAGAGCAGGTGTCAACTGGCAGATCATTGACGACGTGCGCATTCGCGCATCCATGTCGACGGCGTACCGATCACCACAGATTACCGATCTGTTTGGTGGTGGGACGGCAAGCTTTGATTTTTTTACCCACCCGTGTGTTGACGGCACGACGGCCATCGATGCAAACACGCTGGCCAACTGTGCGCTGGATGGCATTCCGGATACCGCCAACCTGCTCTCTACCCAGTTTGCAGTACTGGCCGGTTCCAACGCCGATCTGCAGCCAGAAACCGCGGATACCTCGACGATCGGCCTGATCTTCACCCCGCGCTTTCTGGAAGGCCTGTCGATCTCCATCGACTACTGGGACATCGAGATCGAGGATCTGATTACACGTATCGAGTCGGATTCGATCCTGGACACCTGTTATGCCGGTCCGGTGGGTAAAACGGCGGAGGAATGTACGCGATTCCGTTCCACCTACAATCCGCAAACCAATATCCTTGGTCTTGCAGACTTCACCAACCGTCTGATCAACGACGAGAAGGTGAGCACAGACGGCTATGATCTGGGCATCAACTACCAGTTTGATGTTTCCGAGTTCATGTTCACGTTTGACTTCCAGGGTACCTACATCAAGCAGAACACGTTTTATCCGGGCGCTGGTGGTGCAGATGATCAGGGATCGATCCCACGGATCAAGGCCAACATCAATCTGAACGTGGACTGGCTGAACTGGGACTTTGGTCTTCGCACCCGATACATCCACAGCATGAACGATCCGCGCTTCAACGGCGTGAATGCGTTTGGCTACGATAATGTTCGCAGCCATACGGAAGTGGACCTGCGAGTCGGCTACAACCTTGAAAACTATCGAGCCGTGCTCGGTGTGAACGATGTGTTCGACAAGGACCCGCCGTATGTCTTCAGTTCCGGGAACAACACGGACCTCTTCCTGTACTCAGCCATGGGTCGATACTTCTTCCTGCGACTGTCGGCTTCTCTCTAAGCCAGATCGTCAGTGGGCAGGGCAGGGTCGCTTCGGCGACCCTTTCCATTTCCATCCATTGCAGCCTACAGGGACTTTTCGAGTTTGAAATAGCCAAAACGGCCCGTGATGTCATAGGTACGCGAGTCATGGCTGTCATTGAAGGCGGCTGCCGACCACGGTGGTGGTTCATTCAGCAGGTTGTTGACTCCAAGAGACAGGCGGAACCATGCCGTTGCGGGACCCAGGTAACTGAGCTGGAGGTTATGGATCGTCCAGCGCTCCATTCGCCGTTCCCGCTCGAGGACCGGAATCACTTCATGCAACCCGGAAACAACAAACACGTCGTACTGCCCACGCCAGAAATCCTTGTACCAGCGCATCGCCAGACTGGCTTTCCAGTCTGGCAGCGCGCCGTTGCCGTCAGCGGCTGAGTCCTTGAACGAACCCGCCTGATCGTACGACTCGAGACCTGGAGCGAGCCGGTCCGAAAACTCGCGCAGATGGGTGGCCTGCAATGCCAGTTCGAACGTGCCATTGTCCTCCAACGACCACGCGACATTGGCGCTGAGATCCAGCCCTTGTACGTCCCGTTGCCTGATATTCATGAACGTGGCGATTACCTCGGTGATGTTGCCTGCCCGATCTCGTGTGACCCTGTCCTGAAATCCCCGGCCTGCCGCACTTTCATTGATGATGTATTGCGCCTGTGTGTCGACAACATCCCGTTGCAACAATCGGAAGAAGTCGAGTGCTGCATCAGCACGAAAGCCTGCAAACTGGTGCTCCCAGTCCATGCCGACTCCCACGGAATGTGTTCGCTCAGGCTGCAAGTCCCGACTGCCACCATGGACCACGAGGAACTGATTCAGTGATGAATCTGATTGTGTGACACAACCCGGCAGGCGACCGACATTTGCAGGATCGTTGCAGGGATCATTGAGTTGTTCGAAGGACGTCGATTCACCACTGAACAGCTGGTTCAGATCAGGTGCCCGAAACCCTTCGGCCCAACTGGCGCGCAGACCGATGCCAGCGATCGGTTCCCATCGAAACACCACGCGTGGATTGGTCTCGCTGCCAAAATTGTCATAAATCGAATGGCGAACCGCAAAATGGGCATCCACTCGCCCCAGCAGCGGGTGATCTCTGAAGATCGGGAGTCGAGTTTCAAGATAGGCTTCCCACACAGACCGTCGCCCCCTGGTGGGCGTGAAATTGGTGCCGCCAACAATCCGACCCGCCTGGATCAATGGATCCGGTCGGGTGGTCAGTTCTTCTTCCCGAAATTCAGCGCCGGTTGCCAACTCGACACTCCCCGCGGGTAGCGACAGTACGTCGCCCTCGAGATTGAAGGTGAAGGCTCGCATGCGGCTGGTGCCCTGGCTGTGTGTCGGAGAGGCGACGTAGGCGAGCATCGGCCCTGTGACACTGCCAGCGGGACCAAAGAGGTTCAACGGCACACACGGACTGACACAATCCGGTTGCAGCGCGTCCGTGATCCGATTGGCATCAGCCACTCCGTGGAACGATTCACTGGCTGATGTACGCGCGTATTGGCCCGAAAGGTCCCAACCGAAGCCGGCAACCTCACCACTCATTCCAGCGACAATACGCCGGTTGCGGCTCTCGTTGCGTTGTTTGCGTGGACCGAGTTCGACGAGACGCCTGCGTAAATCGTCGACATCCTTGTCAAAAGGATTGAAGGGCTGGTCCGCATCGATGGAAATCGGGACGCGCTCAAAACCCGAGAACAGCGGCGTCGGGGCGAGTTGATTGGTGGCGACGTAGTCAGTAGCCAGTCCCTCCATGAAAAATCGCAGATTGTCCTGCCACTCCCAGGTTGCGTCGACAAAGGCCGAGGCGCGCCTGGTGGGCACGATCAACGACGTAAAATCGCGGTATTCGAAACGGTCTTCCTCAGTGACCGGCCGATAATGCCCGGGCTCCGTTCCGCTGAACGTGTTATCCACAAGCACGACCGGGCCATCACCAGAATCTATCCACGCGGGTATGGTGGCGCTCGAGCGTCTGTCCGTACCACCGCGTGCGCGTTCATCGGAAGAGCGGGTCAACTTTCGTTCCCTCGAGTACAGGGAGCCCTGCTCGTACCAGGATGCCGCTGCAAAAACCTGCCAGCGTTCGCCTCGGTGGCCGACGCCCAGACTTGCGTGTTCGGTGTCCAGCCCACCTTCATCGGCTCGGCCAACATAAAGTTCGCCAAAAGCAGCCTCGCGATCACGGCGTGTGTGCACATTGACGACACCTGCGACGGCGTCGGAGCCGTAGACCGCCGAAGCACCATCCTTGACGATTTCTATCCGGTCGATCATCGCCAGTGGCAGCGAGTTGAGATCGACGGCGTGGCCTGCAAACGCATCCGGGTTCAACCTTCGTCCGTTGAGCAATACGAGTGTATTGCTGGCTGGCAGACCACGGAGTGTTACGGTTGCGCTGCCATCACCGCCGTTGGTCACCAGCGTGCTGGTAGAGTTGCCGGTGACCGCAGTTGTGTAGCGCAGGACCTGGCTGAGACTGCGGTGACCAGAAAGCTCCAGCTCAGGTCGAGCGATAATCTGCACGGGTGTCGGCGTGCGAGCACCCTTCGAGGCAAGTCGTGTACCTGTGATTCGCCGCTCCGTGACCAGCACTTCTTCAACCAACGGGGGTTCTGCAAGATCACGATTTTCAGGTCGTTCGGGAGAACTTTCCGGCACGGGCAATGGTGGTGGAGAGCAGCCAGCCTTGATCGCCACGAGTGTCGGCCTGATCCATTCCTGGGTCAGGCAGGTGCCGGTCAGCAGAAGTGTGAGGGCCGCCGCCGGATTTTTGGCTCCAGCCCTCGGGTCGCGTTCCGCTCGTCCCTGGTCCATGGAGTCACTTTTCGGCGCAAAGCTGTCGTAGGCGGCCACTGTCTCCTGGCCAAAGACGATCGAAACTCCAGTCTGCCGGCCAAATTCCACCAGAGCCTGGGAAAGAGTGCCGGGCCGGGTCTCAAGCGATTTGGTCTCGTCGGCAATGGCCAGGCGAGCCGAGAGCAGCACCAGCATCACAATGGCGACGGATCTCTGCCCGCGGATGACTGATTGGATCGACTGGCTGATGCCTGCACCTGAACGGAGACAGTGACCCCACGGATGCTAAACCTGACCGCAGCGGCGGCAAACCGGGATCAGGAAAATTCATGCCAGGAATCCTCGGATAACGTCGCTCCGCGCCAGTCAACCTCTCGAAACAAGGATCAGATCGCTTGAGACTTTGGTCCACTTGAGATCGAGGCTGCTGGCCAGTGCATCGAGCATCGCCGTCCGATCTTCCAGTTCCAATACTGCGGTCACGCGAATTCCGGCCAGGTCGTCTTCAGCCAGACTGAGCCTGCCGGGAAGATACCGATCAAGATCGATCAGCAGTTTGCCAAGTTCAACATCCCGGTAGATGACCTTGCCTTCACGCCACGGAGCGGTCTCGGCTGCAGGAACCGATAGCTGATGTTCCGCGTCATGGAGGAATTCAATGCCTTCGAAAGCTCCAAGCTCACGAGGAGTTGTGTGGCTGTCATGCCCGACCTGCACGATTCCTTCCAGCACTTCGACTCGTACAACGCCATCGATATGACGGACGTTGAAAGAAGTCCCGACCACCCTGATGGTTGTCGGTCCAGCCTTGATTTCGAAGGGTCGCTCCGTGTCAGGAGAGACTGTAAAAAAAACTTCGCCTTGCCGCAGATCCACGTGCCTGATCTTGTCTGCCAGATCAACCTGGAGTGACGTTTCCGTATTGATCTGCAGACGGGAACCATCCCGCAGATCGACCGAAATCTGTTCGCCAGTACCGGTCTGGTAATGATCGGTGTCGGGGGCAAAGGTCCACAACGAAAGTGCCAGGAGCACGGTTGCCGCTGCAGCGATCCATCGCCGGTGCCCGCCGGTGACACGATGGCGAAGCTGTCCGCTGAGATCCCATACCTTGAGCAGCTCGTCGAAGGTCTGTCTATGCGAGAGGTCGGCCCCTAACCAGATCGCAAACGCGGCCTGCTCCGCATCGGAAATTTCTGGTCGTCGCAGCTTGGCCAGCCATTCGATGGCCTCGGTCTCGACACGCTGCTGATCGTTTGATTCAACGGCGCCTGGTTCGTGATCAATGGACATGATTGAACGAGAGAGTCCTCTTCCGGTGACCTGTCAGACGAGACGAACTGCGGGCTCGACACCTCAGTGTCCGCACCAAATAAATGCAGTTGGTGTGCGCTGGATCACATTCTGGTGCACCGATCGTCCGGATCAGGACGAGGTCAGCGCGAATCACGAGCCACTCCCTGGGCTTTCGGCGGCTTTCAACCGGACCCGGAACGCCTTCAGTGCCTGGATGATGTACTTTTCCACCATGCTTTGTGACACACCTAGCCTGACCGCGATTTCCGCATACGACAATCCATCGAAACGGTGCAGCACAAACGCCTGTCGGCACTTGTCCGGAAGCGCGTTCAGCGCCTGTTCAATCAATTCGAGCGACTGTCTCTGGCTGACGGTTTCTTCGGCGGCGGGTGAAAGCGATTCCTCCTCGATTTCTTCGATCCCGGCCCGGCGGGCGAGTTGACTGCGTCGAACACGATCAATACCGAGGTTGGTTGCGATCTGGAACAGAAACGCACGTGGATTTTCAAGCATTGATGGATCCCGCAATCGGGATATGCGCAGCCACGCATCCTGGGCGATGTCGCGAGCTTCGTCAGGGTCACCAAACTTGTTCGTCAGGTAACGTACCAGTCGGCCACCATAACGGGCATGGAGGTCGACGACCAGGGGCGGTGCAGGGGTCTTGGACAGAATCGCCTTCCGTCATCTGCGTGGCGCCGGAGTCTAACACCTGTCACATTCCTGCGGCACAATCACCGGTCTACTGTGCATCGGCCTGATATGATTCAACTTTCTTCTTCTGTCAATGCGAAGTCTGGAATGCATGGTGTGACCCACGACAATGGACAGCGTGAAGCAGATCAGGTGACACGATTGCCGTTTGCTTATGCCAAGCGCCATGGTGTGGTGCTGACCGACACGGCATTACCCTCCCACCAGGTTGAAGTCGCCTGCAAGGCGAAACCGAGCCTTGCCGTACTGTCCGAGCTCAAGCGCGTCGCACGCCGTGAGTTATTGCTCAAGCTCGTGACGGCGGCCGATTTTGATCGCCTCCTGACCGATGCCTACGCCCGGGATACATCCGCTGCGCGGCAGATGGTTGAAGACATGGACGATGAAATCAATCTGTTGAGCCTGGCAGAAGCCTTGCCGCAACCGGATGATCTTCTCGATCAAGCGGACGACGCGCCCATCATTCGTCTGATCAACGCCCTGCTGGCAGAAGCCATTCGCGAGTCCGCGTCCGATATTCATATCGAAACCTTTGAAAGGGCCCTGGTTGTCCGTTTTCGTGTTGACGGCGTCATGCGGGAGGTTGTGCAGCCCAGGCGTGAGCTGGCGCCCCTGCTTGTTTCCCGCATCAAGGTCATGGCGAGACTGGACATCGCCGAAAAGCGAGTCCCGCAGGATGGACGGATCAGCATTCGCATTGGTGGCAGGGAGGTTGATGTCAGGGTGTCGACCATGCCAGCCAGCAACGGTGAGCGTGTGGTCATGCGCTTGCTCGACAAGCAGGCTGGCCGACTCCGACTGGATAATCTGGGGATGTCGCCGGATCGTCTGGAAACACTTCGGCGGCTGGTCAACCTGCCGCACGGCATTTTTCTGGTCACGGGTCCAACCGGCTCCGGGAAGACGACAACACTCTACGCCTCGCTGTCCGAGCTTGACTCCAGTTCCATCAATGTACTGACGGTCGAGGATCCCATCGAATACAACTTGCCCGGTATCGGCCAGACGCAGGTGAATACCAAGGCGGACATGACGTTTGCGCGTGGCTTGCGGGCCATCCTGCGACAGGACCCCGATGTGGTCATGGTCGGCGAAATTCGTGATCTGGAAACTGCCGAGGTGGCGATTCAGGCCAGTCTCACAGGCCACCTCGTTCTCTCGACCCTGCACACCAATACAGCCGTTGGTGCCATTTCCCGTCTGGTTGACATGGGCGTTGAACCTTTCCTGCTGTCGTCAAGCCTGGTTGGCGTTCTGGCTCAGCGACTGGTGCGCGTTCTCTGTCCTGATTGCAGAAAACCGAGGTTTGCGACGCCATCGGAACTGAGGCTCATGGGCGTTTCGCGAGCACAGGTCTACGACCCGGTCGGTTGTGATGCCTGCGGACATACCGGATTCCGCGGGCGCACAGGCATCTATGAACTGATTCCGATCGATGACCGATTCCGACAACTCGTCCATGACCGCAGTTCAGAATTGTCGCTCCGCGACTATGTCCGACAAAAATCACCCGACATCAAGGCAGATGGCTTCGACAAGGTAATGGCTGGCGTGACCACGGTGCAGGAAGTACTTCGTGTATCCCTTGAAGGAGTGGCGTGAGCATGCAGTGCGCTGTGAGGGCAGATGGCGGCGTTTGAGTATCTTGCTCTCGATACCCACAGCAAGGAGCGCAAAGGGGTTCTTGAGGGTGACAGTCAGCGCCACGTACGTCAGTTGTTGCGTGACCAGGGTCTGGCACCGCTGGAAATCAGACCGGCCGCCGGCAAAACGCCGACCAAAGGCGCAGGCTGGTCGTTTCGGCGGTCTCTCAATCGGCTGGACCGCGTTCTCATCACCCGACAGCTGGCTACCCTTTCGAAGGCCGGACTGCCGATCGAAGAATCCCTGCAGGCGATTGCACAACAAGCTGACAAACAGTCCGTGAATGCCCTGGTCATGGGCATTCGCAGCAAGGTGCTGGAAGGTCATTCACTCGCCGCCAGCCTTGCCGAGTTTCCTGCAAGCTTCACCACGCTGTATCGTTCGACGGTCGCGTCCGGTGAGCAGTCTGGCCACCTGGACAAGGTGCTCGAAAACCTTGCTGACTACCTGGAGCGACAGTACGAATCGAGCCGCAATGTCGAAATGGCGCTCATCTACCCGGTAGTCCTCTTGGTGCTGGCCATCCTGATTGTCGGAGCCCTGATGGTTTATGTCGTGCCGGACATGGTTTCGGTGATCGAAAATTCTGGGCAATCCTTGCCGACAGTGACTGCGGTGTTGATCGCGATGTCGGATTTTCTTGCCAGTTGGTGGTGGGCAGTGATTGCGGCAGGAGCTGCGGTTGTCAGCCTGATGCGCTGGCTGCTGCAACAGCCGGACTTCCGCCTCCAATGGGACCGTCGCCTGCTCGAACTGCCCTTGCTCAAACGTATTTCCCGCAGCACCAATGCGGCGCGCTATGCAAATACCCTGTCCATACTCGGTGGCAGCGGGGTCCCGCTGGTGGAAGGGATGACAATCGCCAAGGACATTGTTGGCAACACCTGGCTGCGCCAACGGTTGAATGAAGCAACCCAGCGTGTCAGCGAAGGGGCAAGCCTGCGTAGCGCACTTGAGGGTGTTGGCTACTTTCCACCCATGCTGTTGCACATGGTGGCGAGCGGTGAGGCCAGTGGCGAACTCGATACCATGCTCGAACGGGTTGCGGCTCACCAGCAAAACGAAGTGGAAAGGGTGGTCACGACCATTGTCAGTCTGTTCCAGCCGGCGATGCTGGTGATCATGGGCGGCGTGGTGCTGTTCATCGTCATGGCCGTACTGCTCCCGATTCTGAACATGAATACGGCAATCTGAAGGAAGACACATGCGATCCCAAGCGCAATTCATGCACGCCATTCCCCGCAAGGGATTTACGCTCATAGAGATCATGATCGTAGTCGTGATCATTGGCATCCTCGGCGCAATCATCGTTCCGACGTTCATGTCGCGGCCGGATCAGGCACGGGTAACGGCGGCGCAAACGGATCTGCGCAGTATCGCGGCTGCCCTGGATCTCTACCGGCTCGACAACTATCAGTACCCATCCAGCGAGCAAGGTCTGGAGGCGTTGGTATCTCGCCCCAGCGGATTTCCCGAACCCAAGAACTACAACCCTGATGCCTACATCAAGGCGTTGCCTACCGATCCATGGGGTTCACCGTACGTGTATGAACGCAGCGGGGCGGCTTTCAACCTCTACAGTCTGGGAGCAGATGGCAACGAAGGTGGCGAAGGGTTCGATGCAGATATCAATTTTTCTGATCTATGAAGTGGTCGGATGAGACCTCGAATCGGGTTTACCCTGATCGAGATGCTGGTGGTTGTTGCGATCATCGGAATCCTCGCCAGCGTCGTGCAATTCGCTTTTTCCGGGGGTGGGAATCGGCAGGCTCTGACCAGCATTTCTGAAGCCACGGCCCAGCGTATCGAACTTGCCCGCGCACAGGCGTTGCAACGCAACCGCGAGTGGGGAGTTTTTGTCCGTCAGGACGGTTACCAGTTCCTGGAGTTCGATCCGCAGGCGCAGATATGGCAAACGGTCACTGATCCGGTTTTCAAGGCGGTCACCTTGCCAGCCGACACGATGCTCGAATTGACGAGCGAAGGGTTCGATCACAAGGCGCTCAAGGCCCAATTGTCCATGGCGGAACCGGACGACCGTTCAGCGGACGCAGACACGTCGGCAGACCAGGACCGCACTCTGGAAACGGGTGACAGAAATGAGTTGCTGCCAGAAATCCTGCTCCTGTCCAGCGGTGAGGTCACCCCATTCACGCTGCGCTTCGTGCCTGCAGGGGAGGGGACACCCTGGATCATCAGCAGCGATGGGCTGCAGCGGGTGACCGCGAGCATCGAAGAGCCAGAGGAATGAGGTCCGGCTTCACCCTCATTGAAATGCTGGTGGCTCTCGTGATCCTTGCCACTGCTGGAATCATCGTCGCAACGACGGTGAGCAACATTGCCTCCCAGACCCACAGTATCGAGCGACGCCAACTCGCCCACTGGATTGGCGAAGACCATCTCACTCGAATGCGACTTGCCCAACGATTGCGCTCCGAGGCGTTGCCAACAGGGCGAGAGGTCACGCGTGTCGACTCCGGCGGAAGACGTTGGGAATTGCGGCGCGAGGTCAAGGCGACGGATCATCCCATGGTACAGCGTGTGGAAGTGGACGTTTTTGAACTGGATGAAAAGGGCAAGGCGGTAGGTCCTCTTGATCACCAGGCTGCGTTCCTGGGGCGGTTCTGATCATGGGCAGGATGAACAGGAATCACGCCATCGGTTTCACCCTGATAGAAATTCTGGTGGCCCTGTTCATCTTTGCGATCGTCGGACTCATGGGAACGCAGCTGATCAGTCGGGTATCGAATCAGCAGGTCATTCTGTCGGAGAGGGGCGCTCGTTTGATTGAACTGCAGCGTGCAATGTCCATTCTCAAGCGCGATTTCATGCAGATCCAGCGTCGCAGCATTCGGGACGAACATGGTGACCAACAGCCTGCGATTCACCTTGAAGATGATGACCGCATCGAATTCACGCGTTCCGGTTGGCGCAATCCCTTCGGCCAGCCGCGCTCGGAACTGCAACGGGTGGCCTATCGTCTGGATGAGGAAAAACACGAACTGCAACGTTATTTCTGGCCCGTGCTGGATCGCAGCCAGGATTCACAACCCCTGGTCCAGGTCCTGCTGAACGACGTCCAGAAGATGGAATTCAACGTGGTCGACCAGGCTGGAAACATGCATGACTTCTGGCCGCAGGTAAGTACTGGCGGTCAGGAGAACAGAGCTGCATTGGCGGCAGTCATCATGCGACTGGAAGCACCGCCATATGGTGCCCTCGAACGCATCTGGGAGATACCGGGTGGCTGATTCAGGCGACCCCGTCTTGCCGCGATCCAGGGTGTATGGCAATTCGCGTGGACGGGGCATTGCACTCATCACGGTACTTCTGTTTTTTGCGTTTCTCAGCGCCATCGCAGTAAGACTCAGTGTGAATCACTCCCTGCTCATCGCAGGCAGCCAGAACGCGTTCGCTTCAGATCTGGGACTGAGTTATGCCCTGGGAGGGGAAGATCTGGCGCGCCAGGCGCTCTACGAAGATTTCACCCAATCCGGAAAGGACAGCGATCATCTGCAGGAAATCTGGGCGCGGGCGCTACCGCCTTTGACCCTTGATGAGGGAGGCCAGATCGAAGTTCAGATACGCGATCTCAACGGCTGCTTCAACCTGAACGCGCTGGGCAACGAGAATGCGGCACCGATCAAGGGATTCATGGTCAACCTGGTCACCGGGCTCGGATTGGCGCCGGGAATCGCGGACCGGGTCGTTGACTGGATCGATGCCGATGACGTCGCCACCGGATTTGGTGCCGAAGATAGTGAGTATCTGCTGGCCGATCCTCCTTACAGGACACCCAATACGGCCATGGGCCACGAATCGGAACTGCGCCTTCTGCATGGGCAGGATGAAGATCCTACCCGTGTGCTGTCCCGTTACACCTGTGTGCTGCCGGTCACATCACTGATCCTGAATATCAATACCGTCGATGGGGATGTCCTGGCGTCGCTGCTCGCCCAGCCCGATCTGGCACGCTACCGCGCGTTCAGTGTTGAGGGAAGAAACTTCAGGTCGGTGGATGAATTCCTGCAGACCCATCCTGAACTTGCACCGTTTGCGACGTATCTTGCAGTGGTCAGTGAGTATTTCCGGATCGACACACGCGTGCAGATCGATGAAACGGTGACCATAATGTCGTCGGTTGCCCGTCGCGATCCGGCGACGGGCAGGGTCGCAATCCTGTCGCGGGATTTCGGCCGGGACTTTCGCTCGAGAATCGGGATCAAGGTCGAAGAGGATCTTGAGTCGCCTGGAGCGGCTGGGCAGTGAAGCTGAATGCCTGCTTTTCACAATCGGATGCTTACCACTTGAAACGGAACTGAAGATGGCTTTGCTTTGTCTGCGCCTGCTGTCTGCGGCACGAGAAGAAGAATCCGGCTGGTCATTGGCCGCCGAGTGGCTGATGCAGGGTGATGATGGAGAGTTGCGAGGCCGTGGAGTCACCGACTACAGGGGACTTGCAGACCTGCTGGATCCCAGCCAGACCTGGATCAAGGACGCCAGAAACGTGTTGCTCCTGGTCCCTCATGATCAGGTTCTCGAGCTCACGGTGCGTGTGCCAGGCAAGAGTGCCGCTCAAATGCGTCGTGCATTGCCGTTTGCAGTCGAAGAGTTTGCATCGGCCGATATCGAGAGCTTGCACATTGCCAGTGATCAGATACGCCCTGGTCGTCCCGTTCGTTGTCAGCTCGTGGACCGTGTTCTCCTGGAAGGTTGGCTGAAATGCCTTCGCAGTCTGGGTATCGAACCTGGCTACCTGCTGGTGGACACGGAGTTGTTGCCACGTGATGACAAAACTACGCACGTGTTGATTGACGGACCGATTGCCCTCATCCGCTCGCCGACTGAAGCGGCGATGATTGACAGGGGCAATCTGCTGATGGTTCTGCAGTCGATTGGACCATCAACGGTACAGATTGCCGGAGGCCAACTCGAACCTCTTGAAGCGGCGCAATTACCGGACGCAGAAATCGTCTACCTGGAAATGAATACCAGCAGCATCGAGTATCTTGTCAGCCACTGGCGAAGGGATGAGAACATCAACCTGCTGCAGGGGAATTATGCTCCCGCCCACACGTCAAACAATCAAAGCAACCTCTGGCGTCCAGTGGCGCTGGTTGCATCTGCCTGGGTCGTGATCGCATGGGTCCTGCTGATCGGCGAAGGTCTCTGGGCACGCTGGCAGGGAGAAGCCCTCGACCAGGAGGCTCGAAGTCTGTACTCGGCGATGTATCCTGGCGAAGCCAACGTGCGCAATGTGCGTCGTTCATTGGCCGAAAAACTGGGACAGCACACGGACGTCACTGGACCGGGTTTTGCCCAACTCACATCGGATCTGTCCGCAGCGCTGGTGGGTGCCGCGCGACTGCGCTCTCTTGAATACGATCAGGACGGTGGAGAACTCAAGGCTGAAGTGCTGATTGGCAGCCATTCCGAAGTGGAGGATGTGACCAACCGGCTCACCAAACTTGGCATCCAGTCCCAGTTGCTCAACGCGATTCAGGAAGAGCAGCAGATTCGCGCGTATTTCAGTCTTCGGAGTGCAACTTGAACCGCTGGCAACGATTTGGCAACAGTTCACTCGGTCGCGCATATTTTGACAGAAGCGATGCAGACCGCAGATCCATAGCCATTCTGGCGACCGTCATTGGACTGGCCATTGCCTGGCTGTTGTTGTGGAAACCGGTTTCCGACTGGCACGTTGACGCCGTGTCGCGCCTGGCGTCGGCACAATCGACACTGGACTATGTCCGCGCCAACGAGGCCGTGGCGCGGCGCATGATCGAGGGCTCAGGAAGTGAAGAATCGTCGCTGATTCCAGTTATCACCCGCGCAGCCAACGCACAGCAACTGACGCTGAACCGTATTCAACCTGAAGCTGGAGGTGTACTGAACGTCGTGCTGGAGGGGCAGCCTTTCGACAAGGTGTTCCAGTGGATTACCCAGCTTGAACAGAACAATGGGGTTCGTGCCCGGTGGGTGAGCATTCGCGGCGAAGAACGCAACGGTTACGTCAACGCGCAGATTCGATTCTCTGGCGCAGCCAGGTGACTTCGTTCCTGAGTTTGTTCAATAGACCTGCTCCCTTGATGGAGCTTACAAGTGGCAGACAGGTTTTCATGCGGGGTGTCCGGTCTACGTGACGTCGGTCACAGATGACTTCCTTCCCTCTTCCTACACTGCTTCTCAATCGGGACCTACCAGAGGGTTGGGATGGATCGCTCCGTTGATCCGCATCGTCCCATACTGACGATGCATGACCTGGTCACAGAGGAAGTGACCGGATTGATGGAAGGATTCTATTCAAATCTCGAGGACGGCTTGTTCGAACTCGCGTACCGCAATACTGACCCGGAATATCAGCGTTACTGCTTCGAACTCATGCGGGAACTGCGATATCGGCGTCCATTGCTGATGTCCACTTTCACGGCCAGTCTGAAGGAAGCGGTTGGTCAGTGGTTTACGGTGGATGGCATTGCGTTGCCGGAACTTGAACCCGAACTCGAATCCCTGGCGGACTCCATGTCGCGCAAGTGCATAGCCCATTTCAGCGGCTTGCTTGGCGTGCTGACCACACGAGCTTCGGGAATCACCGGGGTCACACATGCACTGGAAACCCTGCCCATAGGACCGGTGCAGATATCACGTCACTTTGTTTCGTCGTGCCGTCGAATCGAGTTTGAACCTTCATCGATCCTGGTGGTGCGCGAACTTTTCCTGAGATTTGTGCTTGACCGGCTGGGCTCTGTTTACGGTCGATGCAATCAGGCCTTGAATCCTGATTGCGCAGACTCGGCAGTACCCGTTCTCAAAGCCCTGGCCTGAGGTCCACGACGTCAGCGAGTTGCTGCAGTTTGACACTTGCAGCAGGGTGATCATGGCTTGTCCGGCTAGTCGCCCTGAGATTCGGAGACCTGCAACTCTGTCGGGGTCTGTCCTGCACGCTCTTCCGCCCGAATTCTGTTTGCCTTGTCAGCCTTGGTATGGACGACTGCAATTCGTGTCATACCGTCAACGCGGTGCAAGGACAAATAGTCACCATTGATGTTGTACTGGACATGATTTGGCCTTGCCTTGAATGGCATACCGAATCGAGCTTCCAGAGCCTCGCTGACGCGATCAAACTTGATACCCTTGAATTCACCGGTGATCCGTACCGGATTTCCACTTTCTGCCAGCACCAGCTCGAACGTCCCCTTGTCAAAGGGTGGAGCGAGTCGCACCCTGTCATAAACAAACTTTTGTGCGATGGGGAGTGACTTGTGGTCTCGTACCGGGACATCAAACAAGAGGCCAAACGCTCCAGGCAGGTTGTTCCCGTGACCTGGCAACAGACGATTTGCTTCAGCAAGCAGGCCCAATCGATCGCGTTCGATTGTTTCATCGTTTTGAACCTGCACGGACTCGCGCCACTGCTCGATCCGACTGGAATCGGCGTAGACCAGATAACCCATGTCACCACAGGTCAGTGCAATGTGACGGCTTCCGATGGTCCAGCGCTGTGTTACGTCGGTAGAGGTCGATAAATCTCCCCGTGCAACAACCTCGGCATTTTGCTGGTATTTGTGGGCGATGGATTGCGCCAGAAACGATGCCAGCTCTTCGCATGGACCAGGTAAAAGGGCCGCAATCATCGCAACTTGTCCTATCTCGGTTTGCAGGACAAAAAAGCGCATGCCGCTCGAACGCAGTCTTGCCGAGAGCACAGAAGGCTCGAAGTGCCGCCAGCCTATGGATTGTATGCGCAGATCCGGAGGGAGCATCGGGACTTTTCTGTCGATCCCTGCGACGATGTTGTACAGCACGATCGGGATGGGTGATCCATCGAGTGTAGCCCCTGTCAGTTCCGCGCCAGGCTCTTTACCAAATTCGAAGCCAAACGCTCCTTCGATCACGTGACTACGCTCAGCCTGAACCCCGACGGCCGCAACAGACGGAAGAGTGGCCAATGCGACAACGGTCACGCCCAGAAGGCCAGCCGTCAGACGGCGTACGAAGGACGGGAAACTGG
Source organism: Pseudomonadales bacterium (assembly GCA_041752315.1). GTDB lineage: Bacteria > Pseudomonadota > Gammaproteobacteria > Pseudomonadales > Azotimanducaceae > SYFY01. Next base: position 89,644 of record JBGSHJ010000042.1, on the reverse strand, counting down.
CGTGTCTCAGCAGATGAAGCGGCCGGACTTTCGACGTAATTTGCACTCTTTTTCTACATTGCCACATTGAATTGCCATGCCTGGGCTCATTTCGCCACCTCTCGCGCATTCGTTGGCTTGTTCCTTGAGGTGGCTGTCGGAAACATCCTCCATTGCACTCCCGCAGGCAACGGAGAAGATGAGCAAAGTGGTCAATGCGACACACCTCATTCGCCATTCGGCCTTGGTCCCTTCCATGATTGTTCCTCCACTTTCCGAAAAGGAGATCGGCGAGATCTCCCAAGACCCCTTCAAGGGCAGGTACTTTCAGCGTAGACACAAATCCGTTGTTGTCGAACCGGGAAGGATACCGGTCCAGCAGGCACCGGCGACCAGGCTTGAATAGCGACTCGAAGACGAGCACCGAACGGAAGAGAGAGGTAAACGGAAAAGAAAGGCGAACGGAGAGGAGGGCAGGGAAGGCGTCGGCAGAATCGCAATCTTCTGCAGGAGCTACCCTGGCGCATCACCGGAATTTTCATTCTGCGGTTCCACGGCCCTTGGACGCTGCCGACCTACTTTGTCAAGGTGCCGACCGATATTGGAGCCGACCTCCTGGAGTTGGGGATTGTTGTTCAACTCGGCGAACACTTTTTTCTGCAGGGGTTCGATCAGCTTGTCAGCGGTTTCGCCCTCCTGGTGGCCAAACAGATTGATCCAGACTTCGGTCCGGCGGCCAAATCGCAGTACCTCCTGGAACGGAGCATCGGCCTGCGGTCCACCACGAACAATACCAATCAGTCCGGCAATCAATGAGATGGGGATGAGCGCGATATCACGAAATCCGTCCATCATCAGTTTGAGCTGGAAGACGAGCAGCCGCCAAAGCAGATCTGCACGTGCAGTTGGCCGGGCATCCACCGCAGCAGGCGAGCGGCCTGTGGTCTGTTCGGGATCAGGACGATCGGAATCCTGCATGGTCAACGCGCTCCTTCTCCAACCAGCACCACTTCCACCGTCTGCAACATGATAATCAGATCGAGAAACAGACTCTGATTTTTCAGATAGTAAAGATCGTATTGAAGTTTTTCCTTGGCATCGGAAACTGTCGTGCCATAGGGATAACAGAGCTGAGCCCAACCGGTGATCCCGGGTTTGATCCGATGTCGCTGCTCGTAATACGGGATTTCTCTGGCAAATCGTGCGACGTGAATGGGTTGTTCAGGACGAGGGCCCACAAAACTCATTTCCCCCAGGAGCACGTTGAAGAGTTGAGGCAATTCATCAATCCGGGTCTTGCGTATGAAACGCCCCACTCTGGTGACGCGTGGATCATTGTGCAGTGCAAACTCGCTGTCGTTGTCCGTCACATCCGGGCGCATGCTGCGGAACTTGTAGACACGAAAGCCGATGGCCCCCCGACCGACGCGTTCCTGTCGGTACAAAACGCTGTGTTGTCCGCGACTTTCGAGGAAAATGCACATAGCCGTGAGTGCCATGATCGGCGTGGTGAGGACCACCATCACAGAAGCCGTCACGATATCAAAGACGCGTTTGTTGATACTTCGCAGCCGATTCGTGACAAAACCATCCGAGAACGCAAGCCAGGTTGGCCTGAGTATGTCGACGTCGAGCTTGCAGGCTTCGCGCTCGAAAAACTCCTGCACGTCGCACACCTCGATTCCCGATAGTCGACAATCGACAAGATCGTCCACCGGTACACTCCGGTCTTCCTCATGGCCGTCAACGGCGACTACAATTTCATCGATCTTCTGTTCCCGGCAGAACTCCAGAAGCGAAGGGGGAGGTTGCATGACCGGCACGTTATGCTGACGAACAACATTTTTCGCCGGATCCAGATCGATGAATCCGAGAAGGATAAACGCTCGACGATCAGCCCGTCGTCTCATTCTCGTTGCAATCTTCAGGGCTCGTCGTCCCGTTCCCAATACGATGATCCGGCTCTTCAGCGCATCTTCGGACAGAAACAGGAATACAAACCAGCGAAAGGCCACCAGCGCGGCAAACCCTTCGATCACAGCCAGTACCAGAACGCCACGTGGCATGGCCAGGTTCGGTAGGAACAGATACGCAACCAGAATCAGGACGGTACCCAGCAGAAAGATGGCGACGGCCGTGCGAAGGGTCATACCCATCAGCCCTTCGCGTATCCGGGACTCGTAGACGCCCATGGCCGCCATGGCCCCGACAATCGTGACGCCAAAAAAAACAGACCTGGCAAACCAGTCCGAAAGATCAGGCAGGACCTGATAACGGCTCACGTAACCAAGATAGCCACAGAGTGTCAGCAGCAGGACCTCTGCGCCAGCCATGTACAGAAATGGGGTGTGAATGTAGTGGCGCAGCACGCGGATATGCGGCATCAGGCAACCTGTTCAGATCAGAAGAAAATCCGCACAAGACGCTCGTTGTCGTCTGGATGAGGCGGTGGGGCATTCTCAGGGTAAATCCTGACATACGCCACCCGGCGATTGATGGGACCGGGTGCCAGAAGAACCCTGGATGATCCTCAACCATTCAAAAGCGTGATTCATCCATAATTTGTCATAATATATATTATACGCCACAAACAGAACCAACGAACGTTGTGACCCGGCACCCGGCATATGAATGCCGAAGCGTCGACAATCCTCTCATGCACGAAACCGACCCCAGTGAACTCGAGCTCAAATCCGAGGCTGAGCGGCTCAGCGCCCGGTTTGGTGGCGCGCCGGTGGTCATCGTCATTGCAGGTGACAAGTCGGCCGACATTCCGCGGACCATCACGACCTCGGCGTCTGCAACACCGCTCAGGTTGAGGGATCTGCTCGGCATCCTGCAGGCAGCCATCCAGACTGAAAGCTGGAAGCACTTCAAAAACTGGTGAGGCTCCGCTTGATGCCCGCTATTGGCGTCAGCACCAGAACTGCGTTGGTCAACACCAGCAGCATCATGATCACCCAGGTTGTGATCGATCCAGGGACAGATTGGCCAGACCACTTTCCCAACTGACGTACCTGCGTTCGGATGTGGATGGTCCGTGCGCCGACCAGGAGTACACCGCACAGATGCAGCCAGCCCATCGATGCACCGAGCAATTCCGCTGTCAACAACAGTATCACCGCGTACAGCGAATCGCCGGTGAACTCGGGACGGTGCATCCATGGAACACGCAGTTCTCTTGCAAAATTCCAGGCGCGCCAGTTTGCCCATGCCAGAAGCAAGACCAGAACGCTGAGATAAAAGGATGTGATCACTGGCACGGTCATGTTGGACGAAGCTGGGCAAACTCGGTGGTGAGACGTGTTTTTCTGCAGTCAGTCTAGTTCCTGTACGACCAGTTTGCCGGGTATCGCGTCTCAGCCAAGGTAGTGCGCGCACCCTCCCCGGCGACTGCCACCCCTGAGTGAAGGACCAAAAGAAGGAAGCTGCCCCATGGTGTTGCCGACTGCATCCCGACCAAAAAATGCCATCGTCCTTGGGATGCCTCGATCTGGAACGAGCATGACTGCGGCCATCTTCGCCCGACAGGGGTATTTTCTCGCAACCGATACCAGTGAAGAGCTGCGCCCTGGTGACGAGCACAATCCGGCCGGGTACTTTGAAGCGTCAGGGCTCGTCGAACGCAATGCTCATCTGTTCAGACGAGTTGGCTACACCGTCCACAACTCGTGGCTGTTTCATCCCATCACGGACCAGCAAGCCGGGCTGTTGGCCACGCTTGACCGAACGCCCACCGACACACGTTTTGTCAATGAATATGAACAGCATTCACCCTGGTTGTGGAAAGATCCCCGCCTCTGCTACACGCTCGGCTATTGGTGGCCTCTACTGAATCCGGACACAACGTGTGTACTGGTGCTGCGCCGCAGACCGGAAGAAACCTGGAACAGCTTTTTACGTCTGGATTGGCGCGCATACAATGAAAATGCACGCGCCGATGTCTACCAGCGAATAGATCACCATCTGGCTTCGGCAATGAAAACCATCGAGCGACTGGCTATTCCACACATCGTGGTGCACTACGACGAATATGCCGAATCGCCACTTGCTGCCGTGAACCGCATCAACGCAGCCTTCGGCCTGACCCTGGACGTCGACGCACCTGGTTTTGACAGGGGACTCAACTCGACTACCCTGCCCCGCCGCCTGCGGACCTTTGTGCAGAAACAGCGCTCTCGAATGGGTGCTCTGCTACCGTCGCCAGAGAGAATCGCCAAACCGGTTCGTCGGAGTTCAGCCGCCTGATTCGGCAAACACCACCTGCAGGATTTCCTTTCGATCATATTTTCCGTTAGGTGTTCGCGGAAAAGGTTCGGTCGTACATTTGAGTTTCCTTGGCAGCATGTAACCAGGCACCAGTTGCTTGAGAAGTGCCAGTACTTCGCTGGACTGCAGGCCCGATCGGGTACTGACAAGAGCGCCGATTCCTTCCTGCGCCGGATTCTCTGCGCGATGAAAAACCACGACGGCTTCTTCAACCTCTGACAATGCCTGCAGGTGCGCCTCGATCTCGCCAAGTTCGATCCGATGTCCAAGGTATTTGATCTGTTGATCCGCCCGCCCCAGGAACAACAACGCGCCGTCCTCGCGCATGCGCACCAGATCTCCCGTTCGATAGAGTCGGTCGGGGAATCGGGACGAGGGGTGCTGAACAAATGCCATGGCCGTCTTGTCCGGGTCACCCAGATAGCCATAACCGACGGACAAGCCTCTCACCCACAGTTCTCCGGTAGATCCCGGGCTTTGTGAAAGCTCGCCACTTTCGAGTGCGATGAACAACTCCATGTTTGGCCTGGCTTTGCCGATGGGGACCGGTTCATCGCCCGGCGGAGTTTCAACCGCATGCCAGGTACAGTCGACCGTGATCTCGGTTGGACCGTACATATTGGTGAATCGAGCCTCGGGAAAAAGTTCCATCCAGGCAGTCAATACATCGGGCTGTACAACTTCCCCGGCAAAAACCAGCTCCCGCAAATCAGGGAACATGCCCGCCCGGAGCCGACGGGATTTCAGGAGAAGTGTCAACACAGAGGGAACACAGAAGAACACGGAAATGGCGCGATCCCTGAGCCAGCTCGCCAGACGCGGCACCACTGCATTCAATTCAGGTGGAACCAGATGCAGGGTGGCACCCGAGGCAAATGCCGTGTAAAGGTCAAAAGTGGAATTGTCAAAATACAGTGGCGCATGGTTGGCTACCTGATCCCGCGCCGTGATCCTGTACTGGTGCACACACCAGTCGATGTAATCGATTACTGCCTGATGGGAAATCATCACACCTTTGGGGCTGCCGGTGGATCCGGAAGTAAAGAGCACATACGCCATGTCGACAGAAATTGCAGAATACTCGCGCCGGGATCCGGACAGCTCAACCAGATGCGCGTCATCGACGTCGACCAGCGTTAGTTTGATTGTCATCAACGCATACTCTGCAGACAAGAGCTTCGCCCTGCCTGCTGCGTTGACAAGCATCAAACCGGATCCGCACGCCGTCACGATGCCTGCCACCCGAGAAGCGGGAGAGTCGGTATCAAGTGGCACATAGGCGCCATCGGCGCGCAGGACACCGAGTATCGAACAGATTGCATCTACACTTTTTGGCATGAAAACCGGAACGCAGTCTCCTCTGCGCATGCCCGCCAGCCGCAGACGGTCGCTGATGGCCGACGCCGCACGATCAACCTGCGCGTAGGTCAGCTCATCCGGGCCACAGGTCACTGCCAGCTTGCCAGGATCTTCCGCAAGGGCACGATCAAAATAGTGCTGCACGAGCCAGGGTTTATGCACTGAAGCCGTGCTCATGTTTCATGTCCTCGATGATGGTTCTGATCAATTCATCACGTTCGCAAACGCGTTTGAAGGTGTGATCGGCTCCTTTGATCTTGTTGATCCGGAGCATCCCCCGGTTGCGCAACTGGGAGAGACAGTGTTCGCCAGCTGTACCGAGAATCTCCAGGCCAGGATCACGCTCCGCAAAGTAGAAATGCAGCTTGCAACCCGACTCGGCAATCCGCATGAGATCCTGGGCCAATCTAGGCGCTTCCTGCAGACCCATCCGTATGGCTACATCCCGCCATCGACTCGTGAAGCTGGTGATGACTGAATCGAAGAGGTGCCGGGCCAGCAGTCGATAGTCGATGTTGCCAGTCAGAAGTCGTTTCCAGCGCCCCCAGTCCCTGGCCGCAGACTCATAGGCTTTGGCTTGCTGCAAGTTGCTGTATTCGTTGGGGATGTCCAGAGACATGCCTTCTCGCCAATCAAAAGTCAAAGGGTTGATCAACACAAGTTCATAGGGGGCGTTTGAATTTGATTGCCGTGCAACGTCAAACGCCGCATATGCGCCGGCACAAAGTCCGGCCAGGATGATCCGTGAGTAACCTTGTTGCTGCGCCCAGGACACGATGGAGTTTACGTCCCGACGTGCAGTTTTGGGATAAGGATTGTTTTCCTCAGGCGTGGGACTGTCTGGTCCAGGAACAAGCGTTGTCTGTACGTCGACACTGTCACCCAGGTTGGCAAGATCATAGCGAAGGCAATCTATGCCCTGTGCAGACAGACCTCTGGCCAGATCGACGTGCAGACGGTTTGCGCCTGCATGATGTGCCGATCCGCCGTTGCCCATGAGCACGATGCTGCTTGCGCCTCTGGCGTGAGTCAGGATCGCAAACAGTCCATTGATGTTCTGGACACGTTCTTCTACCGGACCCGCGACCGCTGGCAGAGCTACGCATTGTCTCGATGAACGATCTGTCGACTGGTCAGCGCACCGTTCAGTCGAATCAGTCTCTGGATACCCGCTGCACAACCACCCGATCGCAGATTCCACAAAACCGAGTGGCAACTCGGTGTTGTGCGGTTCCCTGAATGCAGAAACAAAGTCATCGTTGGTCAGGGATTGAAGTGAAGTCGCTCGTTGCCTGACTGAATCGACCAGCTTTGCGTCGGCTGGCCGATCGCCTCGCTGAACCAGAAGTACACGCCCTATCGGCGATTTGAAGTCAGCGGCATTAAGCTGTTCGATGGACTGTTGCAGTTGTTCATCAAGGATCAGCCCGCCGCTCTCCAGAATGGTGGTGTATCCATTCGAGTTGCCGATCTTGCCCAGCGCCTTGAGTTCGCGCAGAAATGAGCGTCCAGAGGCACACGGATTCCACAGGATGAGGCCCTCTTCCGTCTTGCAACTTTTCAGCGCAAGCAGGGAGGAGGCTCGAACACCAAGAGTGACGATCTTTTTCAGGCCCAGTGTCTGCAGGAGATACTGTCGCGAACGCTCGATGTCTTCGAGCCACTGGTGCACCCCCACTCGCCCCTCTTCCGTCGAGTTTCCGGTACCGCGCAAGTCTGTTCGAATGGCAACAAAACCAGAAGCGGCCGCTGCGCCGGCAAACACCCTGAGCGCTCGGTACCCATGCGTGTACTCGTGGCCAAGCGGTGGCACGATGAGCACACCTGTCGACTTCAGGCTCTCCTGGACCTGCGGCAGATGCAGATGAACGAAGGTGGCGCCACCCTGCCCTGCGATCCAGAAGGAGTGCTGGTTCAATTTGGGGCTGGACCAAAAATCCGCAGTTCACGCCGGCTGTTCGCCGGTTTTACGCGGAGTTGCAGGGTTGAAGACATTTCCTCTCTGGCGCGCGCTTCGATGCGACAAGGGATTCCCGGAATCACATGGACGTAGTTGTCGACAAATTCGATTCCGTCAGCTTCCAGACGTGCCCACTCCAGCAACCGGTCTGATTCCAGCTGAAGGGCTCCGGCCCCCTGGGAGTCGACAAGGCATGCCCTGACCTGCACGTCAGCTGCCACCTCAACGCCGGAATTGCCCACCATTGCGACATGTTGCGTCGAGGTTCCGTCTGACAAGCGGAGTTCTGCAGCTACTGCTCTGAAAGCCGGGCGTCCGAACCGATAGGCCCAGGTCGTATCCTGAAAACGATCAAAACACCCATCAACAGACAGCGTCTGCGCCGAACGAGGTGGCAACTCGATCGCTTGCACGATCTTTCCGCCCGCTCGGCCGTCAGCCAGTACGAGGACGATCGTCAGGACACCCGAACACCGGACGTCGAGGTCATTGATCAGATGCACCCTGTGTCCGTCGAAATTTTCATCCGTCACAAGAACCTGAACAGGGCGAAGAACATTTCGAACCAGGTGATACACCGGCTTCACTCGCCCGGTGGAATCAACCAGGCCCCAACCGGCGCCTGGTCTGATGTCGTGCATCATCCAGATCAAGCCACCATGACAGCGATCTGGTGTGGCTCGCCATCGGCTGAACACCGCGGCCATCGCGATGCCACTTGAAAGTCTCGAGAGTTCAAGATACCTGGGCAGATCATGTACGCGAAGGTCGAGCGTATCTTCCGAAAACAGTTGTTCCGTATAGTGATCGCGTATGTCATCAAAATCCCAACCGACACCGTTATCTCTCGGCGTTCCTTCTTTCCAGCCTGCGCTCGTCGGTGAAGGAAGCGAACTTCCGAACAGATCACGCATGGAAGCCAGGTCGGGAACATTGGCAAAACCAAGGCATTCGCTGGCAAAACGAACCTGTTCGATGCTGCGATCATCAACGGATCGTCGATATGCGCCTACACCAAAATAGCTGCTTGCGCCGACCGACAGGTGCGTTGGCAATGGGCCAAAACCAGGAGCGGAAGGAAGATACTCCTGGCCGGGAAACAGCTCCGCGCACCAGTTACCCAGGGTTGTGGTGAAAAGTGCCTGGGTTCTTCTGGCGTCAAGCAATCCGAGAAAAGTCGCCTGCTGCTCCGCATCGCTGTTGCCACAAACAACAGCAAGACTCGCTCGCCAGGCAAGGCGATTCGATTGCCATTCGAGTTCCCTGTGCACGGAGGCCGAAAAATCCGGGGTATCGGGATAAGCCATGTTGGCAAAGGGAAAGTCCTGCCAAACCAGTATTCCCAACCGATCGCAAAGGTCATAAAACTCGTCACTTTCGTAGCAGGAAGTGCCGACCACCCGCAGCATGTTGAAACCAGCCTCGCGTACCTGGAGCAGGCGCTTCTCCAGATCAAATCCGTTTGCGACCTCCGCTGCCTGCAGAGCCACCCAACAAGCGCCGCGACAAAAAATGGGGACACCATTGACAGAGAACAGGCCGGTTTTCCTGTCAAAAAGCACTGCCCTGAAGCCAACCATTCGCCGTAAAGATGCACTTGAACCAACCGTAATGGTGGCTGCATGCAGAGTGGCTTCGCCATGAGTATGTGGATTCCACTTGCGAAGATCGCCACAATCCACTTCCACACTGGCGATCCATTTTCCATCCTTGTCAACGTTGAATGGGACAACCGATTTTCGACCAGCGATTTCCACTTCAAGCGGATCAGAACGCGCCAGCGCCCGCGCCCGGATCCGCAGACAAGCACTTTCATTGTCCACAAGCGTCGTCATGCCCATCGACAAACCGGCATCGATTGAGGCAACTGTCACCGGCCCCTTGATTCCAACCAGCGGTGCAAGATTGAACCAGCCAGGAATCCTGCCTGCCAGAGGAACGCGATGACTGCGCAAGAGCTGATTGGTTACCAGACTGGTTCGCCATCGCGATCTGCCGTGTGATTCCACAACCAGACTGGTCAACGATCGAAAATGCAGGGCAATGTGCTGCGGATTTGAATCTCCGGCAACTGGCAGACGCCACGGATGGAAAGCGTTGTCGAAAACCGCTGTTTGTGCACCGTTCAGCCACACATCGGCATGGCCATACACAGACGGAAAGTCGATTGCTGCCGCGTGAGACAATGAAAGTCTGGTTGTGAGCCACCAATCCGATTCATCCGGTCGCTGACAATCAACCAGAGAACCCACGGTCAACTGGTTTGCCGACCCACTCCATACACAGGCTGATTCGTGCAGCTCTGCAGGGTGAGAAACTGCTCCGGGCGCACACCGCCAGAGATTCCAGATCATCCGGGAGCTGGCTTCCGTTGGCCGTTCCTTTTCCCGCGACATCAATCAGCACCGGAGAGAAGCGCGTCCATCCCGCATTGCCATGCATTGCCCATCTGCACGAGCGGCGACAGGTCCAGAACCTTGTTTCGGGCGATCGAACGTGCCAATTGGAACTGCAACGACCTCGCCTGTTGGGCAATCAGGTGGAATTGCTGGCTGGCGTTGGTGTGCTTCCATGCACAGTGATCCTGGAGCCAGGTGACATGGCTTGCCAGCAGCTCAAAACAGGCTCCGAGTTGTCGCAAGGTGGCAAAGGCATAACGATGGAAGTGGTCCATATCGTGATTGACCCGCATCACCGGAAGCGCGGCTTCCATGCTTGCCGCGAATGCTCCGATTGGATTGTCGGCAGGAGCACGTTTCAGCTCCCGACGCAGTAGCGTGGCAGATGCAAGTGCCAGCGGCTCAATTCGCGAGGGACTTGACTGGGCAACACGTTCGACAAACGTTGGCAGCCAGGTCCCTGCACGTTCTGAAGCCGGCGACCACAATCCGGCATAGTCGTCCGCTTCCAGTTCGAAGCAGCCGCGTCCGTGCAGGTAGCGCATCCGGCGCGCTTCCGTCGCCATTTCCAGCACCCCTATCGTCGTCTTGTCGTGTGCCAACCGGTAGGAGGAACCCCGTGTATCGGGCAGAAAGAATGCGTCTGCTTCAACCAGTACCGCATTCCCGCGTTTGAGTTGTTCAAGTACATGAAGTTCCAGGCTATGCCATGGATTCATTTCCTGAATATCGATGCCAAAGAGAAAGCGCAGGTCTTCGTCATTAAATTTGCAGAAGGTCCACTGATCCCCTTCCCAGCAAGTTGATGCTGTAACCCCAAGTGCAGCCAACGGCTCATGACCAAAGGCATGCAACAATTCGATGACTACATCGAGGTAGCAGTTGGTTTCATCCCAGATCCTGCCACTCCCATGCAATGGGTGACTTTGGTGGAAGTAACTTGATGGCAGGACAGAGACAGACATGTCATCTCTGCGCAAGCTGCATGGCCGCGTTGTGGGAACGAATTCGATCGTTGTTGACCATCAGCATGGCCCCATAGGCATCGCGCAGGTGTCGCCCAAGCGCTGACTCATGATCGTTGCGATAGCCATTCACGCCAGCGATCAGAAGTGCCTTCCCGACGATGTCCACAACCGCTTCGGAACAGATCAGCTTGATGTTGTTCATGGCAATGCCGAAGGAGAATGCCGTGGTCTTCTGCCAGGCGTTTGTGTCCAGGATGTGCTGATAGCGACGCACTGCATCGTGAAGAGTGCTTCGCATCCTGAACAGAGCCTCATCCAGTTCCGCCAGCCGAAGCTGGGTCGTTGGCGGAATTTCCGCCTTGCGGGCAGCGGCGCGGACCGCGCGCCGGGCGACACTCGCTGCATCCTGTGCAAGTCCCAGCCAGAGGGAGCCCCACAACAAATGGGCTACCGGTTGCATGGTCTGGGAAAGGATCTGGGAAAACGGAACAGGCTGCACATGTTCTACAGGTACATCTGCGATCAGATGATAGCCAAGGCTGCAGGTGCCGCGAAAGCCCAGGCTATCCCATGTCGAGATCGGCTCCAGTGTGACCTCGCCCTTCTCCACCAGAACATGAACCTGGTCGTTGCCTGTTGCTTGTGGATGGCTGCGTGCGGTCACCATGATCGCGTCTGCCTGACTCCCGTAGGAAATCACCGGAGCCATCTTGTCGATGCGTACACGACGGCCGTCTTCACTCAAGGTTGCTGCACACATGCTGGTGCCCAGGTCTCCGCCGGTTCCAATCTCGGTGGTCGCGGACGCCAACAGCAGCTGTTCCGAAACGATCCGCTTCAGTAGATCGGCTTCATGGACAGTCGAACCCCCATGATGCACCAGACATGCAATCTGAATCTGATGCATGGCAAATATCATCGCGGAAGACGCACAGTATCCTCCAAGTTTTTCACAAGTCGCAGTCAACGTACTGAAATCAACTCCCATTCCTCCGAACGGAGCGGGAATGTAGGCACTCAACAAACCGTGTTCGCGCATCGCATCGATGGCTTCTGACGGAAATCGCGCGTTTTTGTCCACATCGGATGCATGGACCGCCAATACCTGATTGCCGATACGATCGATGATCGAATCAATGGTCGGTATGGTGGTTACTGCGTTAGGTTTCATCCTGCGCCCAGCCTCGCGTTCATCTGCATCTCAGAACTGTTTGTGATCCAGGCGCCGAGGGGAGATTTCATTGCTGCTTCCCTGTATTCACGCTGTCATTGTTCGAACGGCTTCGGCAATCGCATGAATGCTCTGAAAGGTCTCCCTCGCCAGCATCTCTTCCGGAAATTCACAATCAAAGCAGTCTTCGACAGCCAACATCAGGTTGACTGTGTTCAGCGAGGTCAAACCTGCGTCGTAGAGATCATCGGTATCGGCCAGCGTGGTGACGTCAACCGCGAGTTGGCCACAATCTGCGAGAGTCTGTCTGATGCACTCCACCAGATCGTCCTTGTCTTGCATGTCGAACTCCAAATCCATGTACAGCGTCAGGGGGCACCATCAGCTCCGTGGAAATACTATCGTTGACCAGAGGAATTGAATGCGATGACCGTCTCAGAGCACCCGACATCACGATCTGCAGCATGAGGTGTTTGAGCGAAGTCCTTTAACACACAGGCTTCGAGGGTGTTTCCGTGTCTCGACAGGAAGCGATCAAGCGTCGCAAGGCTGCTTTGGGTCAGAGACTTCGGATGTCCCATGACGTTGAAGAGACTGTGACGCCGTTCTCGTACTCCCCTCAACGCTCTTTCAAGAAGCAGCGCACGTGATCCATCGATTGAGGCTACGGTATCTTCCGGAAAAAACAGCTTGCGAAAATAATATTGCCCGGAATTGCCGAGCGCGTACCCATCACCCAGAGGCATGTCACCATTTTTCCTGATCAGCTTTTTCCATAGAGACTGCCAGTAGAACAGCGGGGAAACACGCAAGGCCGTGATCGGAATCTCCATAAACAGGCCAGCATCGCTCACGCACATCGGATCTGTATCGAATCTCCATCGATCAAGATCGGGTGCAGACAGGAAGTCGAATTCCCGTCCCGGGTTGACACTTCTGCCACGTGCATAGACGGTTGAATCGATACGGATACCAGCGTCAGCGAGCGGCGCTGCAAGCGGACCAAACGGTTGCAGACACCAGCCACCTGCCCGAAATGCACAGGGTCGATGACCAGTGATCCCGCGGAGCAGTTCGGAATACCTCTCCAGCAGCGTCGAGATTTCCGTGATCGAGAAGTTCTGCAGCAGATACCGGGTTGTGTCGATCTGCCACCTTCCCTCGGACCAGTGTGTATCTTCCCAATGCGGATGAACGTGGAGTTGCACGTCATGTCCACGTCCAACCAACTCCCTGAGTTGCTTGGCAATTCTCTCGAATTGACAACGATGTATCTTTTCCGGACTGCGGAACAGTCTGTCCAGATATCCGGCATCAACAAAAAGCGTTACCAGAAGACCATGTCGTTCCAACAGGTGTGTCAGGACTCGCGTAGGGTAGATCAGGCATCCATCGGGCGAGCCCGTGTTGCGTCCGAAAAACAGCTCGTAGTCGAGTGTAAGAAGAAATTTCATCTCAGAAGTGCAGGAGCGCTGACAGGCGCTCCTTGTCACTGAGCATTCCACACGCCAGTGCTTCGATGTGTGAGCTTTCGAATTGCCGGGGTAAAAAAACCCTGCGGATCGTCAGCAGGTCGCAGCCAATTGCATTCAACCCGGGTTCCGTTGAAAACGATGCTTCATAACCGGCAGCCGAGACAGCCTCTCGCGACGCCTTGTCCCAATCTCCGTTTGGATAGCAGAATGTTCGACACGGTCGCCTCGTGATTGTCTCCACCGCGATCCTGGATTGAGTCAGTTGATAGGCACGAGACTCCGGATCAAGTTTGTCAATGCGCATGTGGTCGATGGTATGGCTACCGACATCGATGACACCGCGCTCCACGGCCCTCCTGAGTTCATCGGTCGAAATCGTTGCCGAAACAGGATCGCGCGCCTGAAGGCTGTCGAGCGCCTTGCAGGTATGAGACTCAATCGAAGAACATGCTTGAACAAAAAAATCGTGGAACTGCTGGTCGTGCCAACCCTGACTTTTGGCATGGTGCCGAAGTGACTGGTATTCACGCTGCATGCCACATCGGTCGTCAGGCAAGAAGTTGAAGCTCCGTCCTTCGACGTCCAGCCTCCACGGGCGATCGATCTGCTGGATCGCATAGTCAAACCGATCAAACCAGAACGTGCGCGCGTTGTTCAGATAACCGGTGGTGACAAACAGCAGCGGACGAATGTTTCTCGATTCGAGAACAGGCAATGCGAGTTCGAGGTTGTTTCGGTATCCGTCATCAAAGGTCAACAGGACCGGATTCTCAAACTGGACGTTTCCTCGAAGATGATCGATGGCCCCAGTCATGTCCACCCAGTTATGGTGTTCGGAAATGACGTCAAGCTGGTCCGTGAATGACTGGATGTCCACCTGCCTGCGAAGGGGTCTCCACAACAGGTCACTGCAATTCGGCTCAACACCGTGAACAGTGAGCACCGTCAGGGAAAATCGTCGTGTCTGCCGGATGAGTTTGAATAGTCCGAGCTGTCGTAACGCATTGAGGGAGGTCATCTACCGGACACCTCATGGGAGGCGTTCATGGCCTTGCCCGCATCCGGGCCTGGTTGGGTGCGTCTGAAAGCAGCATCCGGACAGACAGCAGGAACACCGACCTCTGGTGCAGCAAGTCGGCTGCTGTCTTCAATGTACTTGCGGTGCCAGTACTCGAGGGAGAGAACACTCCAGAGCTGCATCGAGTAGTCCTGGCGACCTCGCAGATGATCCTGCACAAGCTCGTCCACCTTCGCGGGGTCGAGAAGGCCTGTGGCTGCAACCTGTCTCGGATCCAGCATCCAGGTCATCCAGGGTCGCAACGAAGATTTGAACCATTGGCCCACAGGTGCATCAAAACCTGTCTTCGGTCGATCCACAATGGACGCCGGAAGGTATCGTCGGGCAACGTCTTTCAGGATTCGTTTGGTCCGGCCCCGATGCACACGGAAGTGGGATGGAAGCGACGCAGCCAGCTCGGCAATCTGGTAGTCACAAAGCGGTGAACGCACTTCCAGGCTGTTCGCCATGCTCATGCGGTCCATGTAGGTCAGTTGAAACTCTGGCAGGTACCCGGCAGTGTCGACATCCAGCACTCGGTCGTGAAAGTCTCCAGCCTGCAACAGTCGATCCGCGATATAGCGGTCGGCAACAAAGTTATCCTCAACGCCCAACACCAGTCCACGTGATACTTCGGACGACAGCTGATTGAGCCATTGCCGATATCCGTCAACCTGGGTCTCGCCCAGGGCGCGGCTGAATCGCTTTGCCCGCCGGGTGAACCGACTGCCGTCTGTCGAGTCACTCAACTGACCGAGAATCTGCTGCCCCAGTCGCGCCAGAGAACCCGGTACTCTGGACGCCAGACCCAACATGTCCAGCTTGCCGTGACGAGGATAGCCGTGGAAGATCTCATCCCCGCCAGTGCCACCCATGGCAACCTTGACGTCCTTGACCACCTCCGCACATAACAGATGAACGAGCATGGATGTAGGCTCACCGTTAGGCTCATCGTAATGGTCAAGAATTCGTGGGATCAGTTCAACAGCCTGCTGAGGGGTCACAACAAAGTTCCTGTGTTCCGTACCAAGATGGGACGCGACCCTCTCCGCGTGCGCAATTTCACTGAAACCGCTCGCTGATGCATCGAAGCCAATCGAATAGGTACGCACCCGGGTACCACTCAGTTGCATCAAGGCGCTGATCAGCGATGAGTCCACTCCGCCGGACAGGAAAGCTGCGACCTCAACGTCACTCTTCAGGCAATATCGGATGGCTTCCTGCAGTTTGGTGTCCAGCAGATCTACGGCCTCGTTGTAATCCAGATCGATGGGCTGTCTCGGCAGCAGCGACCAGTATCTGTGCACTCGCAGCTGTCCACGTTCATAAACTGCAACTTCACCGGGACAAAGTTTCCGAATGCCGGAAAAAGCCGTCGCCGGAGCCGGGATGTAACCCAGGGCAAGAAACGTCGCGGCACTCTCACGATCCACCGACCGTTGGATTGAGCGGGTCAGCAAGCACTTTATTTCCGAGGCAAATGTCAGTCCGTCGGAACCCAGATGGTAGTAGAGAGGCTTTTCCCCAATCCGGTCCCGCGCCAGCAGCAGTCTTTGCCGCGGAATATCCCAGATCGCGATCGCAAACATTCCGCGCAGGTGACTCGGGAATGAATCGCCAAACTCTTCGTAAGCGTGAACGATGGTTTCCGTGTCCGAGTTTGTTCGAAAGCTGTGCCCGCGTTCGCGCAATTCCTTGCGCAGATCTTCGTAGTTGTAGATTTCACCATTGAAGACTGTCCAGATGTCTCCCGTTTCATTGGCCATGGGCTGACTACCGCCAGCGACATCGATGATGGCGAGTCTGACCATGCCGAGAACTGCCTGGCCAAACTGCCGGACATCACTGTGATCCGGTCCCCTGTAGCGCATCACGTCACACATGCGCCGAACATCCGTGACATGGGTGTTGCCAACGCCTCCGGCAATTCCACACATTACCGCGCGCCCTTCCCAACCTGGTCGATCACCCGACATGCATGACCGGATGACCGGCTGGTTATTCTCCCGGTGTGCACCTTCATGTCGGCACACGTCGCCAGGCAGGCAGGGGCGAGACAACCACTGGTGATCTCAACTGATACCACCTGATGGTCAACATGATGGCGATCCACATGCATACGGCTCCCTCTCTCGGGTAAAATGTCTGGGATCCGAAGCCTGCAATCAACATGGATCCAACCAGGGCAATCGTGATTCCACCCAAACCGCTCTCGAGTGAGTGACCTTTCAGAAGTCGAAACGCATAGAACAACACGAGGCCGAAAAAGCAGAACACCGGAATCGCTCCAATCAGTCCGTTGTCGAACACCCACTCAAGATAAAGATTGTGAGGATGGGGGAACATCTCTCCGTATTGAAGCAACAGATAATGGGCTACGCCGCTTCTCTGCATGGCCATGCGACCATAGCCAAACCAGGGCTTTTCCACGATTTTATCGATGACAAACGGCCACGCGAACGTTCGACCCGAGGTGACCGTGTAGAGATCCACCTTCGCGGGATCCGATACGTTTTCGTCGCTGTGTATCGCAACGTTCGTGTCTACGTTTTTTCCTGAAAAGCCTTCGGAGAGACGATCACTCATGCCTGGAACAAGCGGCACGGCCATCACGACAACAACAGGCAGAACGAAGAACATCTTTCGCGATCGCATCCAGGCGTAGAGCATCCCCAGCACGGCCCATGTTGCATAGCCGGTTCTGCCACCGGTCAATGCCATGGCAAACGTGAGGATGGCCGCTGCCGAATAGAGTCCTGCCTTGATGGAGCGCTTTTCAAAACAGTAGGCCGCGAACATGGCAGCCCACGCAGAACCGGACATCATCATGGATAGATTGACGCGGTGAAATCCGACTTCGTTGGACAGTATCTTGAGCGCCCGCTCACTCAGGTCTTCCCCGCCTATCAAAGCCGACAAAGGCATCCAGCGAATGATCTGCACCGCAAGAAGGAAGTAAACACCGATGATGACCACAACAGCCTCCCGCAGTCGTGCTTCATCCCGACAACCGTCATACAACATCAACGCTGGAATGATCCACTTGAGACAGTTGATGATGTGTTCGGAAAACAGACCCGAGAATGTTGGCAGTTCGTCTTCGCCCAGCAACTGCGTGTACTCAATCACGCTACCCAGGTCGGTTGCGGCGCGCATGAAGGCGACCACCATCAGAAAAACATACGCCACCAGAAGAAAGCTGACTCGACCGGGCATGTCCCACGCAAGCCCTTCCTTCCGTCGGTTGATGATCCACGACAACATGGTAATCGCGAGCAGTATGTTCCACGGGTTCAAACCCTGAATGCCCGCCAGTGTCTTGGGAAAATCCGGATGCTCCACCACCGCGATGAGGGCGACCAGTCCCAGAACACCGCGATACCAGTTCTGCAGCGAAAGCGCGCCCACGGCAATGATGAACAGCCAGAGCGCCGTAAGTCGGATCATGGCTCAGGGGGTGTGGAGCGCGCGAGCATGCGCAGGAATTTCATGTTGCTCACCAGGTAACGACGCCACAATCGCGCAGGTTCCTGCAGTACCCGAAACAGCCACTCGAACCCGAGTCGCTGAATCCACACTGGCGCTCGTCGTATTTTCCCCGCGAAGACATCGAATGAACCACCCACCCCATGCGTGACGGTTGCGTTCATGGTCTCGCCCCAGCGAGCCATGAAATTTTCCTTGCGGGGAGACGTCATCGCTACAAAAAGGATATCTGCCCGCGCGTCACGCACTGACTCTGCAATCGATTGTTCTTCGTCCTGGCTGAAGTAGCCATTCTTTCGACCTGCGACCTGAATGCCCGGGTAGGATTCCTTGACGATCTGCACTACCCGTGCGTTGACCCATTCTTCTGCACCAAGGAAGTACACCCGATAGCCTACCGAACTGCCGCGTTCCAGCAGTGCAAACATCAGATCAATCCCTGCGACCCGTTCCGGGAGCTTTTTACCAAGCAGGCCTGACGCCCAGACCACACTTTGTCCGTCTGCAAAAATGACGTCTGATCCAAGTACGCTGGCCCTTAGTTGCGAATCCGTTTTCATGGCAACGACCTTGGCCGCATTGACCACGCCAATGTCCAGTCGACGACGGTAGATGATGTGGTCCTCGACCATGCGGATCGCCTGCGCAAGCGTCACGCGAGCCACCGGGATATCAAAGACGTGAATGGTCTCGTAGCTGACATCAGTTGAACCAACCGGCATGTCAACCATTTGTATTTCCGATCGGAGTGGAGCACCAGAAACGACAGACGCTCAAAATTGCGCACTTGCTTGCTGCTTAGGTGTTTTGCATGCTACAGCCCGCTGGAAATCACCGATGGGGCCGAATCCCATTTCTTGTTTGTGATATGTAATTTCTGAGAGCGGACTCACGGAACGGGCGATTGCTCGCCCATCCTGGCCTAAAAGTGTATGGCTGTTGTAGTGCGCTTGTCAGAGGGGATAGGACATCCGGGTAAGAGGCAACGAGCACGAAGCTCTTCCCGTATGGTCCGGAGGATTCCACTGCACTTGCTGGGGTTGGCCATCCAGCAGCACTGTCTGCCCTGGCTGGAGTCCATGGAAGGTGAGCCCGGATGGATCAAGGCCACCGGGGTTCACCAGGAGACAATCGCCTTTCAGGCAATAACTGACGTTCTGGATGAGGGAGTGGTAGTCAAGCAGACGTCTTGTGGTAGTCACCAGGATTTCACCGCGGTGATGATGTTCTGCCAGAGTCTCGAGACTCTGCCTGGTCGGACCTGGCAGCAGATCCTGTCCTGCAAGATGTTTACCCAGATGCGTGTAAAGAATACACCAGCCTTCCCGGTCGATCAGACGCTGCATGCTGATCGGGTTCAAGGCATTTCCCATCCCGGCAGCATGATCGCCCACCGATACGCCGTACGGATGCGGGTTGCACCGCATGAACTCCGTGACTGCTCTGCCATCACGCAGCGTGTAGGGACGTGTCAGACGGTTGCCCCAATGCAGTGCGTATTTTTGGTCGCCAACGGCCCCTCGCAGGAGCTTTATTCCATCCTTCGCGGTGTTCAACAGGGAACGCCGGTCTACCGACTGTGCCAGGCCGGTCATCAGTGAGTATGGAACATCCTGCCCCATGCAACTGCTGACCCGCCCCAGCCATACGTATCTGACGCCATGGGCAAGGGTAAGGTCAGCGTGGTAAGCCTGTGCGCCGGGCACATCACCTTCCCCTCGCATGATGTCCGGGCCCAGATTGCTCGGCGCAATCGCATGATCGACCCAGACTGCCAACTGACAATCATGTCTGGCCAGCGCATCGAGCGCGCGTCCCACATGCGCCCTGGTGGAGGCCAGATCACCAAAGGAATGGAAGCAGTCGATATGACCGGAGCGCATCAGTGCGTGCATGGCCTCTCGTCCTTCGTCCGAGGTATTCCAGTAACTCAGCGAACCGGGAGTCATGTCGAAGTAGATGGTATTGCCGGTTTCGAGACCTAGTCCGCGACCGATGACCGTTTGATCCCGGGAATTGAGATAGCGCGAAAGCGTCAGATAGCTGGCCAGATCCGGCGTTTCATCCAGATCACTGCAGATGGCAAGCATGGCCTTGTATGGCCAGGGGAATCTTCTGACCTCAATCACGTTTTGGCAGTCCAACGGTGCTGCGAATCTTGCTTTTCAAAGGGGCAGTCAGGACAAACCGCCAATACAGCACGGATACCAGCGTGCCATGAAACAGACCCCCGACGAGAATGTTGATCAATACCGGCCAGGTCTCGACGGCCTTGACCATTTCCAGGAGGAGATAACTGAAAACACCAATCAATACGGGAATGTGGCCGGCTCGCCAGATGTACTGCAAAACTCCTGTTCCGAGCATCCGGGCCATGTGGATCGGTACAAGAACCGCATTGAACAGCACCTCTCCCAGAACGAAGATGCATGCTGCTGCCAGCAAGTCACCATCCCAGACAGTCATCCAGACGATGCCAAACGACAAGGTAACGAGATAGATGATGAGACCTTGTACGGATACGGCGCCGTGCATGTTCATGCCGGAGAGAATCCGGTAACCCACTCGATTTGCCGACGCCAGACATCCGCCAGTTGCGAGAATCCATACCAGCGGCGCGTTGACGTATTCTTCGCCCATCCACAGACCAATCAGCTCAGGACCAAACACGACCATGAACACCCCAGCGGGTATGGCCAGTGCCCAACCTACCTTGCTCATCTGCATCGCAAATTCACGCAGTTCTTCAATTCGCCCCATACCATGCATCGAACTGGTGGTGGGCATCAGTATGAATGCAAATTTCGAGATGAAGTTCTCGATGTGCCGCATCAAGGCAGCGGGTCGCGCGAATACCGCCAGCGCGGCAGGACCGAGTTGCACCGTAATCAGGATGCTGACGGTCTGTTGTACGGACAATGATCCAGCCAGCGTTGCCAGCGTCTTCAACCCGAACGAGAGAATCCTGCGTGCATCGTCCCTGTTGGCGTAGTGCAGCCGGATTTCCACTTCCGGGCATACACGCCGACTCATCAAAAATCGAAGTATCTCGGCGACCGCCGTGCTGACAAAGTAGATCAGTGCCAGCCACTGAAGACCCAGCCCGAGCAGCAGGGTCGCCACCATGCCAACAGCGGACGAGATATTGTGAAATGTGTTGACACCATTGTGGATGTCCCAGCGATGACAACCCGTTATGATGCCCCTGTACGCATCTGTCAGCATCTGGACGCCAAGACTGTAGCCCAGCAGCAGGAGAACCACCGCCGTTTCATCCATATCAACGGATTCAGTGGAAAAGATGGCATCAACGTTTGCGTAAAGAACATAGACGCCGGTGAACACTCCTGCACAGATCAGGAGTTGCATGAGATGTGCGGTGGACATGACCTCACAAAGTCTTCGGATCTCTCCGTTTGGCCGGTATTGCGCGACGAACTTGCTGGAGTTGGAGCCAATGCCGAAGTTGACCAGTGAAAGATACGAAACGATGGCCCAGCCAAAGTCCCAGACTCCCAAAGTGACCTGCCCAAGCTGGTCATTGATGAGGCGAGGCATGACAAAACCGATGCACACGGTGATCAGTTGGCTGATCCAGGACACCAGAACGTTCCAGGTAAGGCGCTCCCGACCGCTCAGGTCGCCTGGTGTGGGCGCCACTTCCGTCATGATTTCATTGGTAGCCGTAGCGGCTATTCAAGTCACCAGCCACGCGGGCAAACGTTGACAGTTCTGGCGCAGCGAGAGCACTTCGCCAGCGATCATCCAGCACTACACGATTGTCGGTATCAAGTCGCATCCCGTTGCCGATCACGTGGTGCGGCAACACCCGAAAATCTTCGAGGGATGTCAGAGAATGCAATCCAAATTCCGAAAACACCTGGTTCACGGTATCCAGTGGCGAATTGCAGAGTGATTCATAGTGCACCTGGATGACTTGTACGCCACGAAGCTGTCCGAGCAGGGCTTCGGCTTCTTCGTTGCTGCGTCGCCACTCCCGGGCCGCCTCGTCCATGCTCAACCGCGTATCCAGATTGACCCCGGTACCACCGCCGCGGAGCCTTGCATCCCGGGCATCAGCAAATTCGTCCGGCCGCATGTACGTCAGGGCAACCGCTCGACCATCGCGGATCAATCGAACAACGTGGATGTCAAGATCCTCGCACTGCGTCAGATATTTCAGGCGCAGTCCGATCTTTGAACTTTCGACAACCACGTCGGCACCAGCCACTTCAGCTATAGAATGAACCAGGTCAGCAGACCTGCGCAGCATCTCCGGCAGACCTCTTCGCCAGCTTGGGGACAGCGAAAGTGCCAGATCCCGAACGCGCTCGGTGAAGGCCTCACGAACGAGTGGACGTGTCAATCGCCTTACCCAACGGCTGTCCATGGCGCCAAAGTGAGTCCGGGCATCGGTAATGGAAAAGTTGTGACCCCTTGAATTCATCCGGTCGGCAACGGCACGCCAGAACGTACACTCCTTGAGCAGTTCATGGCATGAACAGCGATATCGGTCCGGATCGCCAAAACGTTCTGCCTTCAGTTCTCCGGCAGTCACTACCTTTGGATGCGCGTTGAGCAGCATGGAAAGGAGCGTGGAACCGGAGTGGCTTGCCGACAACACGTACACAAGTCGCGTCATGTCAGCTGGCACCGGACCCTTTCAGCACTACCGGAATGACGCGAAGCAGGATCTGGAAATCGAGACCGAGTGACCATGTATCGATGTACTCGAGATCCAGCTCCAGCCACCGATCGAAGGACAGCTTGCTGCGCCCTGAAACTTCACGCAGACAGACGATGCCAGGACGCACACTGAACCGCTTGCGTTGAATTCCCTTGTCAAAAAGATCCACGTCACGAACCGACATGGCTCTGGGGCCTACCAGCGACATGTCCCCAGTGAACACGTTGAGCAATTGCGGAATTTCATCCAGGCTGGTCTTGCGAATGAACCGGCCAACGTTGGTAACCCGAGGATCATTGGTCATCTTGAAGATGGGACCTTCGGCTTCATTGAGGTGTTCTATTTCCTTAAGACGCTCTTCTGCATCAGCGTACATGCTTCTGAACTTCATCATCCTGAATCGACGCTTGCGCAAGCCGACCCGTTCCTGACGAAAGAATATCGGCCCGGGAGAGCTGAGTTTCACAGCTACGGCCACACCGGCAAAAAGTGGGACCAGTATCGGTAGAGCGATTGATACCAGCACTATGTCGACGATTCGCTTGACCACCAGCTTGTTTTCATCAAGGGATACCGGGCTGAAACTGAGCAGCGGTACCTTGTCCTGATACTCGAGTCGTACTTCGGCATCAATGCCGTAGAAGTCGGCGAGGATCTTGAGTTCAATCCCCTGTTCCGAACAGATTTCTGCCATCTGGCCGATATCGTTGAGACGCGATCTGGGCAGGGCGACGACCAGTTCATCCACAACCTGCGTTGAAACGATCTGCTCCAGATCATCAAGCGTGCCAATTACAGTGGACCCATCGCAGGCCTGTCCGACCTTTGCCGGGTCTGGATCAATGCACCCGATGACCTCCATGCCCCATTCAGAGTTTGGCATCACCTGTTTGAGGTAATACTCCGCACGGGGTCCCGATCCAACGACAAGGACCTTGGTGTAGTTGTCACGTTTCTCGACTCGCACTGTAAAGTACCACCAGCGCAAAAACAGACGAACGAACGCGAGTGCGGTGAAGTTCAGCACCATGGATGTGAGCAGCACACCACGGCTGACAAGACCCAGTTTGAAGAGGAATACAACGGCGATGAGCATGCCGAACAGGATCAGATTGTACCGCAGCATTTCCAGGAGAATTCGTGTCACCGTCTGACCGGCGATGGTCGGCTTCGCCCAGGTTGACAACGGTACGGCAAGGAATGGCAGGATCAGGAGGAGCATCACGTGGACTTCCCACGATTCCGGACCAATCCGACCGAGAAAGTAGGCGGTCGCACAAATGACCGCGTACACGGCAGCGGTAGTGGTTGTATCGAGTACAACCAGCAGTTTGCGCAGCAGTTTCGATTTGGAAACAGTCATGCTGGGATTCGTCTAGCCCAGCAGACCATGCACGACGCTCACGCCGGAATCCATCGCCAGAATGACGCCAACCATCAGGACAAAGTAGCCTCCGGTACCGGCAATGAACCGCACCAGGTCGGAGCGGCGCCTCGCTGTCACGTCCGTCGTGACAAACATCGAGATGCTGCCCGCGACAGGAATCTGCATGCGAGCAAGCTGACCTTCTGTCGAGAATGCCGGGTTGATCTGATCGAGTACAAAAGCCAGCACAACAGCCACTCCTATGGAGACCAGCAGCACTGCAAACAGCAGCAGCATTCTGGGTGGTGAGACCGGATTCAATTCTGCCTGGGGCGGTTCGATGACGTTGAATGTCACTACATCCTGTTCATCACCTACCCTGCCAATCCGTTCTTTTTCAGCCTGCATCAGCACCTGATCGTACAAGCCTCGCCACTTGTCATAGTCCCGCGTAAGTTCCAGATAGTGGCGCTCGATTTCAGGGGCCGAACTCAGCCGTGTTTCCAGTTCCTCTACGGTCTTGCGCGCGTCATCAAGTTGGCTGTCCAGTTCCGCAATGGCGAGGTTGGATTGTCCAAGTTGCAGCTGGATCTGCATGTACACCGGGTTGGTGGCGCTACGTGCGCCATCGACTCCACCTTCGGCGATGCCTGCGGTAAGTTCTTTTTCCAACTGCTCGCGAAGAATCATGAGTTGCTGGTCGATTCCTGCCACATCGGGATGTTCGGCCGTGAATGTCAGCAGCAGTTGTGCGCGCTGGGCTTCCAGCTGGTTGATGACCCCCCGCGTTTTTGCACCTGGCACGAGCGAGGACACTTCAGACTGTTGCTGCAAGCCACTGGGCGGTGCATAAGGGTCAACTTTGGAGAGTTGTCGCCTCAGTTCCTCTCGTTTATCCACTTCCACTCGTCGGGCGCGTTCGATCCTGCTGGCCTCTCCGCGCGCGGTCTGCAGACGTTCGAATGTCCCCCCGTCCGTACCGGAAACTACAAATCCGGGGTTGCTCCGCTTGAACTCTTCCAGTTTCGATTCAGTGTCGGCAAGGAGGTCACGATAGTAGTCGAGTTGACTGACGAGAAAGCTGCCCGCTCTGTCGGTGTCAGTTTCCTTGGCCAGCAACACATGATCGTTGAATCCCTTGAGGATGTTATCAACCACGGCGATCGCCTGATCACGATCCGTGTTTCGATAAGTCACCGTAAACAGATTCTGCGCCTCGTCTCCGCGTCCTGTCTCCAGTTGCAGATCTTCCATCATTTCGAGAACCAGTTGTTCCCTGTCTGCCTCGGTAGTCGCTTCCGCATCCAGCCCGACTTCGGCAATCACCCGCTCGATCTGCGGTCGTCCAAGCAGTGCCTGGCGAACCAGGAATACCCGCGAAGAAACGCTCGGTGTCATGCCGAGTTGTGAAACAACGTCCCTCAAGCGCGAACTGGCATCGATGTAAAAACGTGCGTTGGCTTCATAGACATTTGGTAACGAAAGCACTGCCAGACTGCCGAGCATCCCGATGGTCCACATGGCAATCATGCTGAAACGACGGAAACGCCACATCTGGTGCAGCAGATCAATCAGCAGATAGTAGATGTCCTTCATTAACCCAATCCTCAGGTTGTCGTCCGACGCACTCCTGCAGTGACGCGGACTTCCTAAACGTCCTTAGTTCAACAGAATCTTCATTTCAACAGTATCTTCGCGATCCTTTCAGCCGCCCTGCCGTCCCAGAATTTCGGTGTCATGGGTTGTGCCCGGGCGGAATGCGGGTGGTTCTTGAAAGCCTGCCAGATGGCATCAGGATGGGTACCCGCAAGTACATTCGTGCCATGCGTGACGGTCACTGGCCGCTCTGTATTGTCCCTCATGGTCACACAGGGCACACCGAGGATGGTGGTCTCTTCCTGGACACCACCACTGTCCGTCAGCACGATTCGCGCATTGGCCGTGCAGCAGATGAAGTCCAGGTACCCCAACGGTTCAACCAGAGTGATGTTGCTGCGCGTCAACACGGGGTTGAGGCCGCCATGTTCCAGCTGGCTTTTGGTTCGCGGATGCAATGGCCACAGCAGAGGCAGGTCCTGGCTGATCCTGACCAGCAACGAGACCATGGATCGCAACCCACACTCGTCATCGACATTGCTTGGACGATGCAGGGTGACAACGCCGTAGGCTTTGTCGACGAATCCGAGCCGACGATGCGTACCACGCGATACCGCAGCATCCCGGTGCTTGAGCAGGGTATCGATCATCACGTTGCCAACAAAGTGAATCCTGCGGTCTTCGATACCTTCTCGAAGCAGATTTTCGCGTGCGCTCTCCTCGGTCGTAAATAGCCAGTCGGAAATCTGGTCGGTGAGAATCCGGTTGATTTCTTCCGGCATCGAACGATCAAAACTGCGCAGGCCTGCTTCGACGTGCACGATGGGAATGCCCATCTTGGCGGCATCCAGCGCACAGGCGATCGTGGAATTCACGTCGCCAACGACAAGCATCAGATCAGGCCGCTGTTCTTTCAGCACTTCCTCAAAGGCAATCATCACCCGCCCGGTCTGGGCGCCGTGGGATCCTGAGCCAACGTTGAGATTGATGTCAGGTTTGGGCAGGCCCAGTTCATCAAACAACAGCCTTGAGAGCTCTGGTGAGTAGTGCTGCCCGGTGTGAACCAGGATCTGTTCGACAGGTCGACGACGAGCAGTTGCTTCGACGGCCAGCGATTCGATAAGCGGTGCA
The DNA here is from genome assembly GCA_041752315.1 of Pseudomonadales bacterium. Taxonomy (GTDB): domain Bacteria; phylum Pseudomonadota; class Gammaproteobacteria; order Pseudomonadales; family Azotimanducaceae; genus SYFY01. The sequence goes on along the minus strand of JBGSHJ010000042.1, from coordinate 62,741 downwards.
ACCTTCATCAGGTTTGGCCGGGCGCCGACCACATGCAAGACTTTCATTGCTCTCTTGAAGATCCATTCCACGAGAGTGTCATGGTAGAGGAGGCCGCTTCAGGTCGGCGTGATGAAGATACGATTCTCTGTATCGATATGGTAAATAATATTGTCTTGTCTAGAGACCCAGCACCAGTTTGGCCATAATGTTTCGTTGAATCTCATTCGAACCGGCGTAGATGCTGACCTTTCGTGTATTGAAGTAGTCCTGGGTGACGCCGTTGGATCCGGCAGGACCGACGGGTTTGAAAGGATCATCATCGGCCGGTGTGGACTCATCTTTCACTGCGGCGTACATGCCGGCAACTTCCATGGCAAGCTCGGTCGCTGCTTGCTGCAACTCGGTCCCCCGGGTTTTCAGCATGGATGACTCGGGTCCGACGTTCTGGCCATTGGCGAGTTGACCGAGGATTCGCAGTTCAGTGTATTCCATGGAGAGCAACTGAATGGTCACATCATCAAAACGAGCCTTGAATGAAGGATCGTTGGCGTAGGATCCACCCTGTCCATCCGGGGTGGTCATCGCGATGGACTGAATATGCGACATTGCTCCGTTCAATCCAGGCGAATAGGCGTTGCCGCGCTCGAACTCGAGCAGGTACTTGGCACAGGTCCAGCCCTTGCCCTGTTCACCGACGAGGTTCCCCTTGGGTACCACCACATCCGTGAAATAGACCATGTTGATTTCCTGGAAGCCGCTTTTTGGCTCGTCCAGGGTAATGATCGGCTTTACTTCAATGCCCGGTGTTTTCATGTCGATCAGCAGAAAGCTGATACCGAGCTGCGGTTTGGCTTCCTGACTGGTTCGGACGAGGCAGAAAATCCAGTCGGCGTACTGCGCCAGAGTTGTCCAGGTCTTCACACCGTTGACCAGGTAGTGATCCCCTTTGTCCTCTGCCTTTGTCTTGAGGGAGGCAAGGTCGGACCCGGAGCCTGGTTCCGAGTAACCCTGGCACCACCACACGTTGGTCGCGAGGATATCCGGCAGGAACCGCTCCTTTTGTTCTGCGGTGCCAAATTTCATGATCACCGGCGCCACCATCGTCATGCCAAATGGAATGACTCCCGGAGCCCCCACACGTGCGCATTCCAGTTCAAAAATGTAGTTCTGGGTCGACGTAAAACCCGCCCCACCAAACTCCACCGGCCAATCACGCGCCGCCCAGCCTTTTTCCGCCAGTCGCTTCTGCCAGGCAACACGATCTGCCTTGGAGAGCCGCTCCAGGGCGCTACGGCGCTGTTTGCTGCGGACCGTTTCAGGCCAGGCCGTTTCAAGCCAGCTCCGCACTTCGGCCTGGAAACGCCTGTCTGCTTCGGAAAAACTCACGTCCAACTCTGCTCTCCAGACCCATTGGTAACCCCGTTAGTTTAACAGCTTGTTGCAGGACGACGAGAGCGTGCACACTGCTGCGAAGAGGAACCGGAAAGCCAATGTCGTCCAATCTGCAAGACCAGTCGGCAGGCGCACCTTTCAGTGTTGCCTATCGGTGGTACGCCCTCAGCCTGCTGGTTATCGTCTACGTCTTCAATTTCATCGACCGTTCAATACTGGGCATACTGGTCGAACCCATCAAGACTGACCTCGGTGCCAGCGACACCCTGATGGGCTTCCTCGGCGGTATCGTGTTTGCGCTGTTTTACACCGTGCTCGGGATACCCATCGCTCGACTGGCTGACGGCGGTTCAAGACGCAACGTACTGGCCATCTGCCTCGCACTCTGGAGTGGAGCGACTGCACTGTGTGGCCTGGCGCAGAATTTTTTCCAGCTGGCACTGGCACGGGTCGGAGTCGCCGTGGGAGAAGCCGGGGGCAGTCCGCCATCTCACTCGATGATTTCAGATATGTTCCCACCGAATCAGCGGGCCACTGCGCTTGCGATCTACGCACTTGGCATCCCCATTGGCACAATGCTGGGCAATCTCGGCGGTGGCTGGATCAACGAAGCCTTCGACTGGCGTACCGCGTTCATGGTCGTAGGGCTGCCTGGAGTCGTCCTGGCGGTGATCGTCCGCCTGACACTGCGCGAACCGCCACGGGGCATTTCAGACGGGATCGTCGACACCACCACCGCCCCGCCACCGGTCAAGACTGTCTTCAGGTACTTGTGGTCACTGCGCAGTTTCAGGCTCGTGGCACTTGGCGCAGCGGCTCACGCCTTTGTCAGTTATGGCGCGGGTTACTGGATCGCAGCGATGTTTGCCCGCTCGCACGGCTACTCCACTGGTGAAATGGGGACTGCTCTCTTTTACCTCGGGTTTGCCGGTATAGCTGGCACCTTTCTGGGGGGGTACCTGTCAGATCGCCTCGGTCGCAAGGATCAGCGGTGGTATACCTGGTTGCCGGCCATCGCGATCCTCGGCACCATTCCTTTCGGTGCACTTTCGTACCTGCACGACGATCCACAGATTGCGCTGCTGGCCATGATCGTCCCGAACATTCTCGGCGGTTTTTTTCTCGGTCCGAGCTTTGCCGTAACGCAGGGCCTGGTCGGTTTGAGAATGCGCGCACTGGCTTCCAGCATTTTCCTGTTTGTTCTGAATCTGATCGGCCTGGGACTGGGTCCTCAGGTCGCCGGTGTCATCAGTGACATTCTCAACCACACCACCAGCCTTGGCTCCGACGCACTGCGCTGGTCGCTGACTCTCTGTCTGGTTTTTAATCTGTTGTCGGCGATGCTGTTTTTTCTGGCAAGCCGTACCCTGCGAGCAGACCTGAACCGAAGTCGAGAATCAGGCTAGGAGTCTGTGCGGCGGGAGGTCTGTGGCAGCAACAAGCCCCAGTTGCGGGGCAAGCAATTCATACACTCTGCAGCGATCCTGAATCGCGTGGGTGATGGCTACGATGGAGAGTTCTTCGGCACCGGTGGCCTTCACCAAATCGCGCAATGCCTGGCCAACGTGCGTCGCGTCGCCGACAAACTGGCGTCGTCGGCGACCTTCGAGCAGCTGATTTTCATCTTCGCTGAAAGTATGAGACCTCGCGGATTCCAGAGAAGGGAACGGCTGGAAGCTCCCTCTTTCGAACCGTACACGCCACAGGTCTGCACAACGGGCAAGGAGTTCTGCACGCTCGACCGTGTCAGCGACCAGTGCCGAGACTCCGAGCGCGAGTTTTGGCCGGTCAAGGTAAGGTGAAGGTCTGAAATCCCGGCGATAGACTTCAATCGCCTTCTCCATCCCCGACTGGCTGATGAAGTGGGCATAACAGAATGGCAATCCGAAGTGTGCCGCCAGCGTGGCGCCGTCCGGGGTGGAGCCCAGTATCCAGGTTTCAGGAATGACGGGAGGTATGGGTCGCGCCTGTACGGCTGCCAGTGCCTGCGTAAAAGGCTGCGTGTCGTGCAGGAAGCCCAGCAAATCCGCCATCCTGGCAGCAAAATACTCCATTCCCAGTCTGGATCCATAGGCCAGCGCTGCAGCCGTCAGTGTGTCGCTGCCCGGTGCACGACCAATGCCCATATCAATCCTGCCCGGGTACAACGTGCCCAGCACCTTGAACACTTCTGCAACCTTGAGTGGGCTGTAGTGCATGAGCATCACGCCTCCTGAACCCACCCGGATTTGCGTCGTTCGGGCCGCGATGTGGCCGATGAGGATTTCCGGTGCACTGCCAGCAAAGGACCCGGACCCGTGATGCTCGGCTACCCAGTAGCGGTGATAGCCAGATCGTTCGACCGTCTGCGCCAGGAGCACGGAATCGTGAAACGCCTGGGCGGCGTCCCCGCCTTCGACGACAGGAGACTGATCCAGCACACCAACCTTCAAGATCACATGCGCGCCCTGTTCACCAGATCCTTGCCGATCACGCGGATCGCGAGTGTTTCTTCAGCCCCTTCGAAGATCGACAACACCCTGGCATCAACAAAATAGCGGCTCACCGGAGTTTCCTCTGCGTAGCCCATCCCGCCATGGATCTGCAACGCCTCCCGGGTCACCCACTCGGCGGCTCGACAGGCGAGCAACTTCACCAGACTGGCTTCCATCGCACCTTCACCGCGGTCCATCAGCCGTGCGACCGCGTATGTGAACTGCTGGCAGGCCATCAGTGCCATACCCATTCGGGCAATCTTCACCAGGGTGACCGGATACTCAGCCAATGCCTTGCCAAACACACGCCGGTTCTGGGCGTACTGCATGGCTTCACTCATCGCGGCCTGGATCAGCCCACAGGCGCGGGCAGCAGTCTGCAGGCGTCCACCCATGAATCCGCGCATCGTGAAGTAGAAACCACGTCCTTCACCAGACTGTTCACCGATCAGGTTGGCTGCCGGGACAAGATAATCATCGTAGCGCATCTCGAAGGAATGCATGCCTCGGTAACCCAGGGTCGCTATCGCGCGTCCGGTCATGCGCCCACCCTCGGGTTGCTGGTGCATGAATTCATGACCATCCGAGCTCGGTTTTTCAATCACGAACAAGGACAGACCCTTGTGCAGAGGTCGTGCATCGGGATGTGTTCTGGCCAGCACCAGGATGGCGCCGGCCTTGCCTGCAAAAGTGCACCAGGTCTTGTTGCCATTGAGTTTCCAGCCAGCGGAAACACGCTCGGCTTTCAGAGCCACTCCGGCGACATCGGAACCGGTATCCGGTTCGGTGACCGAGATTGCACAGAGAGGGTGTCCTGCAGCCAGGCCCGGCAGCCATCGTGCCTGCTGCTCGGCCGTACCACCTTCCATGATGGCACGGGCCATGATTTCCGGTCGGGTGATCAGGCTGCCAGCCGCTCCGAGCGAAGCGCGTGACAGCGCCTGTGTGACAACGACCATGCCCAGCGAATCTTCATGATCGTCTGGTTTGAGACCCCCGAATCGCGTTGGCACGGACAGGCCGAAGCAGCCCATCGCGCGCAGTGGATCCAGAATGGCATCCGGAATGATGAGGTCGTTGCGATGGATCTCAGCGGCCCGCGGCACGACCACCTCTCGACCAAACTGCTCGAAGCTGTCCCTCATCATCCGCTTTTCGTCGTCCAGGCCATCGGGCAGATGGTCCTGCTGCCGCGCAATGAACTGACGACCGATTTCCGCAAGTCGGCTGGCAGAGAGCAGGTCACCAATGACGGGCGGCAGAAGATCCTGAATACCCAATCCGAAGTCGGCTGGCCGGGTGACGAGCCTGGCATGTACGTCCAGCAGAACCTGGGCAATATAGGTCGAGGTGATCGAAGTTAGAAAATCGCCTTCGACCCGGTTTTGCAGTGCGAACTGCGCCAGCGCGTGGGCACCGTCAAGTTCAGCACGACACAACGCAAGGTCGTACAACTGAACCTGCTCGCCATCAAGATCACCAACCAGATGAGCACACGAGTGGCCAACTCGCGCCTGCATGTGTGCCAGCGAAGCCAGTATCGATTGATCCATTGCCGTCAGTCGTAAGCGCCGACGATGCAGACCGCGGCCACATTCGACATGGGGGAACCACCCAGATTGTGGGTCATTCCGATCCGCGGATTCTTCAGCTGCCGGGCACCTGCCCGGTCGGTGAGCTGGAGATACATCTCGTACAGCATGCGGATGCCGGATGCTCCAATGGGATGGCCAAAGCACTTGAGGCCACCGTCGATCTGGCAGGGAATCTGGCCATCCGCATCATAGAAGCCGTTCATGACATCCGTAATGGCGCCACCTTCCGGTGACAGCTGGAGGTCCTCCATGGTCACGAGTTCGGTGATCGAAAAGCAGTCATGGCACTCGAACATGCTCACCTCGTCGCGCGCCTTCCTGATACCCGCTTCCTTGTAAGCCTTGGCGGCAGCGATACGCGTGGTGTGGAAGTAACTGCCATCCCATGAATTGTGACCGGACTCTGATCCATTCGAGAGCGCAAGTTGCAACGCCTTGATGCTGACGATGTTGGCCTTGCCAAGGCTTCTGGCGATTTCCGGTGTGGTGACGATGGCACACGCTGCGCCATCGCTGACTCCACAACAATCAAACAGACCGAGCGGTTCGGCAATCATGGGTGCATTGAGCGCCTGCTCTTCGGTAATCGGCTTGCGCAGGTGGGCTTTGGGATTTTTTGCGCCATTGGCGTGGCTCTTCACGGACACGTGTGCGATGGCACGCTTCAGATCGTCACGCGATACGCCATGTTTGGCTCGATAGGCACTTGCGAGCTGCGCAAAATTGCCCGGTGCCGAGCCGTTTGCGGACCATTGTGGCGCGAGTGTTCCGCCACCACCCGCCGGCAGACCGCCATAGCCGGTGTCCTTCAGTTTTTCGACGCCGAGCGCGAGCGCGATATCGGCCGCGCCGGATGCCACTGCGTAGACGGCACCCCGGAACGCCTCGGAACCGGACGCGCAGAAATTTTCCACGCGAGTAACCGCGATATTGGGGAGCCGCAGGGCAATCGACAAGGGCAACCCACCCTTCCCGACGTTGATTTCTTCGAAATGGGTGGAGAACCAGGCGGCGTCAATCTGCGTGACGTCTATTCCGGCATCTGCAATCGCTTCGCCAAAAGCCTCGACCATCAGTTCTTCCGCTCCGCAGTCCCAGCGCTCGCCGAACCTGGAGCAACCCATGCCAAGTATCGCGACCTTGTCCTTGATTCCTGCTGCCATACGCGCCTCCGTCAAAGAAGATTCTGAAGTTCAAACAACTGTCTGATTTACAGACCGGTCCGGTACCGCTTTCCAGAAATAACGAACAAAGCCACGCAAACGATCAAACGATTTGATGCGAAATACCATGCGTACCGCCATGCCAACGTCGATTTCTCCGACTCCCACATCGCTGAAGTCGGTCATGAAACGTCCACCGTTGACAAAACTGATCATACCGTAATGGGCCGGTGGATCTGCGGTGTAGGTGAGGTAGTCCGCCGACCAGGTGACGATGCTCGCCTTTTCTTCTCGAAAAGGATGTGGCTCCTGGGTATGCGTGGCCCGACACTGCGGATTCACGCAGATGTCACTGCGTGGAAACTGCAAGGTACCGCAGACGGTGCAACGACCGCCCACCAGGCCAGTCAGCATGTCGCGTTTGCGATATGTCGTGGTCAATGCGGTTTTGTAGTCATCTTTTTCGGCACGCATGCCCTTTTCGAGTTCGACCAGATTGTTGAACGCCAGATATTTTTGGTAATTCAGCTCAGGCACTCGCGCAGCCAGCGTGCCCGCATACTGTGCGCCAAAGGCGCGCGCCTGCGCTGCGTCGGCAACCTTCAGCACAATTGCATCACAACCCTGTCCAAAGCCACAGACGACGATCAACTGGCCGGCAACCACATCACCGCTACCCAGTCGCGCAGCCAGCATCATGAGTGGATGGGCAACTCCGGTTTCGCCGATCTGCTCTGCAAGTGTGTCTGCAACTGCAGTGGCCGGTACGCCAATGGTCTTGGCCACACTGGCTGTGGCGCCCTTGATGGTACCCGGCAAGATGAAATGGGCGACGTCTGCGGCCTTGATTCCGGCTTTGCCGAGCACCTTGCCGACGGCCTCCGGCACGATGCGGGCGAGGCCTTCATCGCGTATCCACCGTTCTTCCCACCCGTAATCGAATGTTTCGCCAGCACCTCTGAAGTGATCTATGAAATCCACTGTAACCGTATGGCCTGCAACGTATTCCAGCGCCGGGTTCTGGTTGGTTACCCACAGCGCGACCGCGCCATCTCCGAACTCCAGTTCACCTGTACTGGCCGCCTTTGCCCGGCGCTTGTCACTGAGGACAACCAGTGCATCCTGATGCAATTCACTCTTTACGCCCGCGAAGGCCTGCAGCAGCGCGGAGGTCCCGGCACGCTGGGAAGCACCGGTATCAAAAGATGCCAGATCTTCAGGCAGATTGAGCGCAGTGGCGACGATTCCCGCATTCTGACGATCTGCAAATGGCGCTGTCGTGCTCGCAAAAACGATCAGGCCGGGAGCTGCCTTATCCGCCAGACAGGCTCTCGCAGCCTCGACTGCCATCGTTACCGGATCTTCGTCCCAGTTGCACATGCTGCGCTCGCCCCGAGCTTTCCCGGCAAGACCTGGATCGGCCCAGCGATGCGCTTCAACAATGGCTTTGCGTGCCAGCCGCAGCCGCGGTAAATACGCAGCCAGAGAACTTATTCCAACCATGGTGAACCCATAACAGCCCAGCGTTCGAGTATACGGGAATTCGCCGATCCGTCCTCCTGATCGGTTCCGTGCACAATACCGCAGCCTCAAGACCCGCAGGAAACCCATGACCGTCGACGTACAGAAAGTTCGCGCCTATTTCATGTCACTACAGGACAGCATCTGCACGGCACTCGAACGCCTGGAGCCGGAGGCACGCTTTTCCCGGGAGGAGATTCCGGGGCCAGGTGGCGGACTTTCTCGCCCGCGTGTCATCGCCCGCGGCCAGGTGATCGAAAAGGCAGCGGTTCAGTTCACGCACAGCGTAGGAGCATCGCTGCCGCCAGCGGCTACCGAACGCAATCCGCATCTTGCCGGTCGACCGTTTCAGGCGGTGGCCATCTCCATGATCGTCCACCCGTTGAACCCTTTTGTACCCACAACCCACATGAACCTGCGTTATTTCACCGTCGCCGGAACAGATGGCACGTGGTACTTCGGAGGGGGGTTTGATCTCACTCCCTACTATGCGTTCGAAGAGGACGGTGTGCACTGGCACCGTGTTGCCGCAGAAGCGGCAGGAAGTCACTACGGCCGGATGAAGGCCGACTGTGACAACTATTTTTATCTTCCGCACCGCGAGGAACACCGTGGGATTGGTGGATTGTTCTTCGACGACTGGACCGAAGGAGGCGCAGCGGCGAGCTTTGCTCTCGTTCAGCGCATCGGCGATGCCTTTTTACCGGCTTACCTGCCGATCGTTGAAAGACGATGCCACCTGCCGTTTGCGGAACCGGAGAAAAACTGGCAGCTCTATCGGCGGGGACGATACGCCGAATTCAATCTCGCCATTGATCGCGGTACCAAATACGGACTGCAAAGTGGCCGAAGAGTCGAAAGTGTGCTCGCTTCATTGCCGCCACTGGTTGCGTGGGAATACCAGCGCAAGATCGAACCGGGCAGCCCCGAAGCACAATTGTCTGACCATCTGAAACCCAGGGATTGGCTGATGTCCAGCCGATGAGGCCCGGGACAATGCAACTACCTGATAACTCGCAGATATCTTGCAGATTGCTGTTTCTATTCGGTGATCAACGCCAGGCTGTCGTGGACCTTCACGACACCTTTGACTTCGGTCGCAATCTTGAGCGCCCTGTTACGCAGCACTTCGCTGGGAATGCGGCCACTCAGTGTCACCGCTCCCTGATAGACATCGACATTGATCGACAGCCCCTGGATATCCGGGTCGGCAATCAGCTTTGCCTTGACGGCGGTATAGATTGCGGAATCATCGGTCACCTCCCCGGGTGTTCGGCGACTGGGATCGTCGTACGACTGACAGGCGGCGAAGAATGACAGGAACAGAATTGCCAGGAAAATTCTGAGGCGCGTAGTCATCATCGATAGTCCCTGAAAGATGGTTGTGATCATCGATAGTCCCTGAAAGATGGTTGTGATCTTCAAAGGTCCCGGAAGATGAGTGTTTTTGCGTGACAGGTTTAGAATGCCCGCGATTGTAACAAAGCAGACCGAACATGTCCGACATCACCCTGCTCGCTGAAGGATTGAAATTTCCGGAAGGTCCGATCGCGATGCCTGACGGCAGTGTCCTGCTGGTGGAAATCGCCCGTGGAACGTTATCGCGGGTACACAATGCCAGGACAGAAGTTGTCGCCGAACTGGGTGGCGGCCCGAACGGAGCAGCCATCGGTCCGGATGGCGCGGTTTACGTTTGCAACAACGGCGGCTTCCAGTGGATCGAACGCAACGGCCGGATCTTTCCAGGCGAAGAACCGGAAAATTATGCGGGTGGCCGGATCGAAAAGGTGGATCTGAGGACCGGCAAATCAGAAATCCTCTATACCCATTGCCAGGGCCAACCGCTGCGCGGACCAAACGATCTGGTTTTCGACCGGCAGGGCGGATTCTGGTTTACGGACCATGGCAAGACACGCAGTCGCGAAAGGGACCGAACCGGTGTGTTTTACGCCAAAGCCAACGGGTCACATATCCGTGAAGTACTCTTTCCACTGGAAGGTCCGAACGGCATTGGCTTGTCGCCAACGGAAGACGAACTTTATGTTGCCGAGACCATGACCGGTCGGGTCTGGGCGTACTCCATCGCCTCCCCTGGAGTTCTCAAGACCGAACGGCGCGATCGACCTGACGGTGGGCGTCTGTTGCGTGGCCGAAGTGGTTACTTCCTGTTCGATTCCATGGCCATCGACGCTCGTGGGAACGTCTGTGTCGCGACGATCGTGGAAGGTGGTATCACCGTGCTCTCCCCTTCCGGAGACGAACCGGCCTTTGTGCCGATGCCGGATCCGTTGACCACCAATATCTGTTTTGGTGGCAAGGACCTGCAAACTGCCTTCATCACCCTGAGCTCCATCGGGCAGCTCGTCTCGATACCCTGGCCGACCGGGGGCCTGAAACTGAACTATCAACAGCTCTAGCGGATGGCGGTTGGCGTGGTTGAGTCGGCCTGGTTCTTGTGACGGTTCTTGCATTGGCTCTTGCATTGGTTCTTGCGGAAGATGCAGATGCCCGGGAAATGCGGTTGTCTACCCACATTCAAGCTGGTTAGACTAGCGGTGGAATCAATGGGGGTGGCAGAGACCAATGCGCAGATCCTTTGGCAGTTCGTCTGACGAAGTGCAGGAACAACAGATCAACCTGACACCAATGCTTGATGTGGTGTTCATCATGCTGATTTTTTTCATCGTGACGGCGACCTTTGTCAAGGAAGTCGGGCTCGACGTGAACCAGCCTGATGACGACAACAAACCCGTCAATGTCGACCCCAACAAAAAGACCATTGTGGTCCGGATTACGGATCGTGACCGGATCATCATTGCCCAACGCGATGTGGATGTCCGGAACATTCGTGCCAACATAGAACGATTGCACGCGGAAAACCCCGAAGCACCGGTCATCATCCAGCCTCACCCGCAGTCCAGTACGGACGCCATGATCACGGTCATGGACTCGGCCCGACAAGCCGGCGTTTATGCCGTGTCATTCGCCGCCAACTAGTCCTGCCTGTCGAGCCGGGGAATGACGGCAGGTTCATTCCCTGACACAACGCGCCGGTCCATTGCCCAGACCGCGTAACCAAGCGGGTAGCCGCCTTCGCGCGGGGATTCCGGACGTCTCCCGGATCCTTCAAACGGTCGCGTCGACCCATTCAACCATCGAGTGGTAGCACCATGCTGAACAAGCTGGACGATTTTCCGATCCACCAGACACCTGAACCCCTGGCTCATCCGGTCACCAGTGACCGTAATGTCTACGACCGCACCTGGTTCAATGGCTACGCAGGGGATGGTTCGTATTATTTCGGGATAGGGATGGCCGTTTATCCCCATCGCGGCATTCTCGATTGTGCATTCAGCGTCGTTCAACCAGGCACCCGGCAGCATTGTTTTTATGGCTCCAGACGCGCCCCGATGGAACGCACCGACATGACGGTTGGGCCGTTCAGAATGGAGGTGCTGGAACCGCTGCGTCGGACACGAGTCATTCTCGATGACAACAGCAGTGGAATCTCCTGCGACATCACCTTTTCGGCGCGTACCGCAGCCATCCAGGAAGCCCGCCAGACACTCTGGTCTGGCGCGAGGCGGACCATGGATGCCACACGTTTTGATCAGTTTGGCCGCTGGTCAGGCCTGGTCCGTACTCCGGATGGGGATATCCGGATCGACGACTCGGTCTGCTACGGCACAAAGGACCGATCATGGGGGGTCCGCAACGTCGGTGAACATGAAACCGGGGGTGCACCCGTGGTACCCAACGGTATCGCTTTCATGTGGGCACCACTGTTCTGGGATGACCACATTACCCACGCCATATTCTTTGATGGCCAGAAAGGTGAACCGCTTGTTCGCGAGGGCATCAAGGCACCCCTGTATGCAGATGAGTCTGCAATACCCGGACTCGAAGGCAGTCGCGATGAGCGGATGGCCACGGCACGCCATCGCATCCAGTACCACAGGGGCTCCCGGCTGGCATCGAAGGTCGAGATCGACCTTGTCGATCACGAAGACCAGACCCGCACCATTGCCCTTGAGCCGATCCTGAAATTCCAGATGAAGGGATTGGGATACGGCCATCCGGAATGGGGTCAGGGTATGTGGAAAGGCGAACTCGCGATCGGTGGCGAGTCGTTCGATACTCGCCAACTCGATCTTCTGGCGCGCGAAAACCTGCATACGCAGCAGGTGGTTCGTGCCACGGATGGGAGTCGTCAGGGTATTGGAGTATTCGAGCAGATTGTGGTCGGCCCTTATGCACCTGCAGGATTCACCCAGTTTTTTGATGGTGCCAGATAGTCAGGTGCGAATCATTGATCTGCGCAGTGACACCGTCACCCGTCCGACTCCCGCCATGCGTGCAGCGATGGCAGCCGCTGAAGTGGGTGATGATGTTTTTGGTGAAGACCCGACCGTCAACAGACTGCAGGCGATGCTGGCAGAACGTCTGGGCAAGGAAGCGGGCCTCTTTGTTGCCAGCGGTACACAATCAAATCTGATCGCGCTGATGTCCCATTGCGAACGAGGTGACGAGTTCATTGCCGGCCAGCGAGCGCACGTGTACATGTACGAGGCGGGTGGTGGCGCCGTTCTCGGTGGTGTTGCGCCACAGCCCATCACCGTGGCCGAGGACGGCACGTTGCCACTGGAGAGCATCGAGGCAGTGATCAAACCCGATGACTTCCACTTCGCTCGTACCCGGTTGGTCTGTATCGAAAACACGTTCAGCGGTCGAGTACTCCCTCCTGGCTACGTTGAATCACTGGGCGCGTTCTGTTCAGCGCGCCGCCTCGCGTTGCATATGGATGGCGCCCGTTTTTTCAACGCCTGTGTTGCCAGCGGTCGATCCGCGGCCGAAATGGCAGCGCCTTGTGACAGCATCAGTCTCTGTCTTTCCAAAGGGCTCGGGGCGCCCGTGGGATCGGTACTCGTCGGAAGCGCAGACCTGATCTCCAGGGCTCGACGCCTCCGGAAGATGCTGGGCGGCGGCATGCGTCAGGCGGGCATTCTCGCCGCGGCCGGTCTGTACGCACTCGGACACCACGTGGATCGGCTGGTTGAGGATCATCGCCGTGCGGCAGCACTGGCCGATTCGCTCGGCAACCTGTTCCCAGGACGGGTTGAACAATATACCAACATGATTCATCTGAACCTGCCAGACGCAGAATTGAAGCCTTTTCTGGCCCACATGAACAAATCGGGTGTACAGGTCCATCGACCGCGCTGGGTCATGCATCTGGACGTCAACGACGATGACCTGCAATACCTGCAGGAAACCGTTCGCCGCTACGTCGGGTAAGGGGTTTCGGTCGCCGGGATCGTCCTCTCCCGGACGGTGGTAATGAGTGTGCGATCCAACAATCACCCTACTCCGCTCGAACCACCGCTACAGGTCGTGGGTGGATCATTCAACTACCTCCACTCGATCTCCGAGCCGAATGACACCAGTGCCTCTGGCCACCAGATTCTGGCCGAACATCACGCCACCCGGGGCACGCCGATAGGTGCCCAGGGTACGCAGCGGCTGCAGGTCATCGGCCAACTGCCCCGTGTCCGGATCGATCGTGGTGAAGACACATCGATCGCATGGTTTCATGTGCTCGAACTCCACGGTGCCGATGCGGATTCGCTTCCAGTCATCCTCGGCAAAGGCATCGGTACCACTCACCACGAGGTTCGGCCTGAAGTGTCGCATCGAAACCGGAATTTTCAGGCGACTGTTCAGATCCTCAAGAGACCCTTCACCGATCAACAGGAATGGATAACCGTCTGCAAACGAGAAACGGATTGACGGATCAGCCCGCAATGCGCGACGTGACTTCGCACCAATGTACAAGAGTCTCGTCGACAGACCCAGGTACTGACTGAACCATTGATCTGCTGCTGCATCACCCCACCACGCGTCGAATCGATACGCCCACACGCCTGTCTGGCGCAATTGATTGAACAACACCCGGCGTACCGGCAGCTCCGGCATGCCCGGAGCCTGCAGCGACAGACCATCAATCGTCGGTGTTGCCCTGACAAGTACAAGTTGGGGATGCAACCGAGCCGTCAGGAACTGGCCGTCGGCGTCCGTCAACATCCACTCACGATCAAAAGCAGGGCCAGATGGCGCAATCCTGGCGCTCGAGCCGGATAACCCGGCGCATGACTTGATCGGGTAACTCCACAATTGACTCAACTGCATGTCTGGCTCCAACGGTCTTGTGCTTTTTTAACCCAGGTCAAATGGAATGGGTACCGTGACCGGCGTGTTTCGGGGTCGGATCAGGCCGGCTTGGGGAAGCGTCGGAATGTCCGTGCAACCGAGCTGGGCGAGTGTATTGTCCACGCCCTCTTCAAGCATGGTGGCCAGGCGCAGACTGCCACGATCAGCGCCCGCAGCCGCGCAGGCATACAACCACGGTCGGCCGAGCAGTACAAAATCTGCACCGAGCAGCAGAGCCTTGACGATATCCTCACCGGATCGAACGCCACTCTCGAGAATCAACGGCATCCGGGGACCGACAGCGGCACGTATCCCGGACAGCACCTCCAGGGGGGGTACGGCAGAACCCAGTTGCCGTCCACCGTGGTTGGAAATCACAAGGCCATCCACACCGGCTGCTTTCAGTTGCAGCGCATCTTCCCAGGCAAGGACACCTTTGACGATCAACTGGTGCGGCCAGCTGTTGCGTATGCTCTCGAGCATGACCCAGTCCAGTTTCGCCTGCATCATCGACGCCATGAACAGACGCGTCGCCTCTGGTCCCATGAGACGTTGATCGTCCTGTTGAAGATTTACCATCCCTGGCACCCCGCGGACCAGCGTCGAGAGCGACCAATGGGGATGCAGCGCGTAGTCAGCCAGCAGCCTCGGTACTTTCCAGACGGGTTCTCCAAAACAATTTCGGCGATCGCGGAACCGAAGTCCGGGATGGGCGGCGTCAACCGTCAGCACAAGATTACGTACACCAACCGCTGCTGCCCGCTGCATGAGCAACCGACTGACGTCGAAATCCGCGCCAACATAAAGCTGGAACCAGAGCATTCCGTCTGCGAGTTCAGCAGCTCTTTCCAGAGTTGTACTGCCTGCGGCCGACAGCGTGTACGGAAAGCGTTTTTTTGCCGCCGTCCTCAGCAGTCCGTGGTCCGTACCTGGCCAGGCCAGATCGCCCAGGCCCATCGGCGAAATGCCAAAGGGGACCGCATGGTCAACGCCCATGAATCGAACGGCGCAACTGCGTTCCAGAGGAGCGCGCAATATCCTTGGCACCAGGGAATAGCTGCTGAAAGCAGATTCGTTGTTTCGTAGTGCTTCCTCCGAGCCTGCTCCACCCTGGATGAAATCGAAGATCGTTCGTGGCAGACGACGACGGGCCGCACTCTCGAAATCGCGGATCTGATGGAACGCCAAAGTGATTACCGAACCAAACCGGGAATGTTCGTAGCCCGATGGCTGCCCTGAGTCGCCGGTGGCAACCATACGACAACACACGCGTGGGACGTCGTCAGCTGCTGGGAAAAATCGGCAGACGAAATGATGTCTCCAACACCTGTCACGTTGCCGAGATAGATGGCGCGACTGGACCGGGACAGTTCATTCACGAGCGAAACTTCCGTAAAGTTGATGAACGTCTGAACGATGGGATGCACGGCTTTGTACAGGGCTTCCTTGGCGCAAAACAGACCGGTGGCGGAACCGCCATTGCTGATCGCGCGGCATTCCTGTTCCGTAAACAAGGTTGCGAACAGGTCTGCACCGATCCTTCCTCGACGTTCGATATCGACCCCGATGCCTGGACAGGCGTGAGCACGCGCCACGATGGCGATACCCGTATCTTCACAATGTGCAATGCTGCCCAGAAGGTGATCAGGCCAGATCGGTGAACGATCCGACCGACGCTCAATGGCCATCGGCGGTTCACCCAGCGCCTGCATCGCAAGATGTGCGTAGTGTCGGCCGGTGCTGTATTCCAGCTGCCGCTTCATCGCCCAACCGTGCATGCCATGGGACTCTGCTGCCAGCAGCTGGTCGCGAAAGTCACCTATCGGACCGATGACACCGACACAATCGTCGATATCCACCTGTGGAAGCTTCGTCGGGCAGATCAGGCAGCCCGGTTCGACCAACCACCTCACGGCAACAAGCCGATCAACGTGACGATGGCGCCTGTGATCGAGGCGGTCAAAGTCCCCGAGATCAGCGTACCTGGTGCAATCCTGAGAATCTCCTCTCGACGTTGAGGTGCCAGCGTTGCCAATCCGCCGATCAGGATGCCAAGGCTGCCAAAGTTGGTAAATCCGCAGAGTGCGTAGGTCATGGTGGTCACGCTGGAGTTGGACAGCGTACCTTCGGGTAATGCGGCCATCTGCAGATAGGCAACGATCTCGTTGAGTATCAGTTTGCTCGCCAGGAGACTGCCTGCTGGTTCAGCTTCACTCCAGGGTATGCCTATCAACCAGGCCACTGGTGCGAACAGCGGACCAGTCATCCGCTCCAGACTCAGCGGTGCACCGGTCATTTCGAAGTTCCCGAGAATATGGTTGACCAAAGCCACCAGCGAGACGAGCACCAGCACCATGGCGCCCACGTTGACCGCCAGTTGCACGCCATCCACCGTGCCGCGGGTAATCGCGTCCATATGGCCACTGTAAACCAGCCCGTCGGCGACCTCTCCGGTCTGACTCTCTTCATCGGGCGGATACAGGATTCGGGCGACGACAATCGCACCGATCACGTTCAGCACAGACGCGATGATGATGTGGCCCAGTGCACCGTCGATCTGGTCACGCAGGATGGATGCATACAGAACCATGATCGAACCGGAGACAGTACTCATGCCGCAGGTCATGAGCGTGAACAATTCTGATCGGCTCATGCGCTGCAGATACGCTCTGATGACCAGCGGCGTCTCTGCCATACCCAGGAATATGCTGGCGGCAGCCCCCGTACCCACCGCTCCGCCAACCCCGAGGAGCCTGGTCAGGACCCGTCCGATGAACCGCACCACCGTCGGCAGAATTTTCCAGTACCACAACAGGGCCACCAGCACGCTGAAAACGATGATCTGCGGCAAGACGCGAAACGCAAACAGGAACAGCCCGCTCGGTTCCGTGACGTTGTATGGCGCAGTTGCCCCACCAAGATACCCGAAGACAAACGAAGTGCCGGCCATGGATGCAGTCTCAACGGCCGTAACCACCAGATTCAGACTGAGCAAGGCCTCGGCAAACAGGGGTACGTGGAACAGCAGATAGGCGAGTACCAGCTGCGTAGTGGTGCCAATGGCCACCATGCGCCAGGGAACCTGTGCCCGGTTCCGGCTCAGCAGCCAGGCGATGCCAATGAACACTGCGATGCCGAGAACTGATTGCACTAACGCCGCCCCCCGATCTCGAAGCGGGTCAGTACCGCTTCTTCGATGAATCCCCAATGACCAACACCACCTTCAAGCGGACTGTTCAACATGTTGTGCCCGAGATAACTGGCCCTGAATTCAGCATGTTCCGGTTTGAGCATGATCCGGACTTCCCGATAGCCAACATACAGTCCGGCGATCGGATAGATGGCCTTGTACACGGCTTCCTTGGCACTGAACACAATGGTTGCCTGCCGCAGGAACTCATCCTCCCCTGCGACATCGAGTTGCCCGTTCTCGACGTCAGTCAGGATTCGCTCGGCCGCACGACGGGACAACCGGCCAAAATGTTCGAGATCGATGCCCAGTCCCTCGAGTGTCCCACTGACCGCGGCACCGACCAGTTGTCGGCTGTGTGTCAGGCTGCCCTTCACACCAGATGGCCAGAGAGGAGACCGGTCTGCGTGGCTTGCGATCGGTCCCTCAGGCATCCCCCGTGCAGCCATGGCGCGGCGGGCACAATAACGTCCGGATGAAAATTCATCTCGACGTCGGGCGGTTCGACCGTCCAGCAGCGGCAATTCGACGGGCAACAACTGCTCGCGGCGATCCGCCAGGCGCGCGACAAAAACAGTCGAGTGTTCGCTGTCAGGAATCCTGGACACTGTCATCCCGACATCTCTTTCTACGAGCACCGTCAATGAATTACCGCACCAACTTAAGACAATTCGGTAATTGTGGTTGATCCGTGTGGCAGTTACCATCCAGCCTCATGACAAGTGCGCCACGCCTCATTCTGTTGAACGGCTCTTCCAGCGCCGGGAAAACCACACTCGCCCACAAACTTCAGCAGTTGCTGCCGGAGCCCTTTCAGCATATTGCCCTCGACCAGTTTCGGGATGGCATGGCGGGTCGTTTCCGAGGGTTCAATTCGCCACCGGAAAGCCCGGGTGGCCTCGGACTCAACATCGTGCCGATGGAGACCGATGAGGGTCGACTGACCCATATCCGCTTTGGCAGTTATGGTGAGCAGATGCTCCGGGGCATGCGGCGAGCCATTGCGGCCTTTGCGCAGTCCGGCAACAACGTCATCATCGACGACCTGCTGTTCAAGCGGGAATACCTCATCGACTACGTCGACGTACTGGCGGGTCTCGACACCTGGTTCATCGGTGTACGCTGCAACCGCGAGGTCGTGCAGGAAAGAGAAGGCAAACGACTGGGGCGATTTCCTGGTACCGCGATTTCTCACTACAGGCAGGTGCATGCCCACGGCGCTGCCTATGACCTCGAGGTCGACACCTCCGCAACGTCGCCGCGAAGTTGTGCACAAGCCATCATCGCGCGGTTGCAGCGGCCACCCGAGAGCTTCCCCTGCCTGGCACGCTCCTTCGCCACCGCTGAGTCATGACTTCAGGCGAGACTCGATAAGCGGCATGCGATCGTTGCCGAAGTACATGTCTGCTTCATCGATAAAAAAGGTCGGTGAACCAAAACCTCCGCGCCGGATGAGTTCTTCGGTGTTGGCCCGCAAGCGGTCCTTGTAGGGAGCACTGTCGATGGCGGCAAAAAAGCTGTCCACGTCCATGCCAAGATCGGCAACGACCGCCGCGATGACGGCTGGCTGGGAAATGTCCTTGAGTTCGCGCCAGTAGGCTGAAAAAAACGCCCGGGCGTAAGGAACCAGGCAGTCCTGCTCGATGGCCAGGAAGGCACCACGCATGACCTTGACCGAGTTCACCGGGAAAACGGTGGGGCTGCCAATCTTGATGCCGACGTACCTCGCCCATTCCTGCAGGTCTTTTGAGTAGTACTTCTGTTTGGCCGGTACCGGTTTTTCGCGATTCTGGTAAACGCTCGGATTCACGGCATTGAATACACCGCCCACCAGGAATGGACGGTAGACCACGTGGCACGGCGCGTTCGGCAGGATCTGTTGCAGCGATTCAAAACCGAGCCAGGTCCAGGGACTGGAGCAGTCAAGGAACATTTCCAGCTTGTGCATGTTCACGCCTCCATTGGATGCTGATCATGATACCAGCCTGGACAATTCCAGAAGGTTCGCAGGCAATGACATCGGAGTACGCCGGCGAAGCCGGACTCGGCCGAAACGGGATGGTTGACATGGTCGAACATCGCAGATCAGATTGCCGCGCGTGGTATTGCGCTGCCTGAGGGAGCAACGAGGATGTCGGCCGACCGATTGCGTGCACTGGTTGAAACAGCACAACGAATCGTCTTCTTCACCGGTGCCGGAATCAGCACGGAATCCGGAATCCCTGATTTTCGCAGTCCCGGCACAGGGCTGTGGACCAAAATGAAACCGATTCAGTTTCAGGATTTCATGGCCTCCGATGAGGTGCGTCAGACGTCATGGCGTCGTCGTTTCGAAAACGAACGTGTCATGGAAAACGCAAGGCCCAATCGGGGCCACCAGGCGGTCGCCCAACTGGTCAACTCAGGCAAGGCATCAGCCGTGATTACCCAGAATGTGGACAACCTGCACCAGATGTCCGGAATTCAGCCGGACCAGGTCATTGAACTGCATGGCAACGCGACGTATGCACATTGTCTGCGTTGTTCAACCCGTTATGAACTGGCAGCCATCGAAGCGGACTATCGACGCATTGGCCGCGTGGAAGCCTGCACCCGATGCGGCGGCATCATCAAGAGTGCAACGATATCGTTTGGACAATCGATGCCCGAACTGCCGATGCAACGAGCCCAGGAAGAAACCGAGGCCTGCGATCTGATGGTTGTGCTCGGTTCCTCGCTGGTGGTGTTTCCTGCCGCCGGTTTTCCGGAATATGCCAAGCGACGAGGGGCCAGGCTCGCCATCGTCAATCGTGAGGCAACACCGCTCGATGATATCGCCGATGTCGTGGTACACGAGAGTATCGGCACCACGATGGGCTATGTAGCCGGCGTCAACTGAACCCGCACCTGGCTTCCGGAAAGATCAGCGATCAGTCGCCAGATTCACCAGTCTTTCTGCAAAACCCTCGATGTCCGCGAGCTTGTTGCAGGTCAGCACGCCACGGCAGTGCGGCGCGTACTGGTGCAACACACAATCGCCGGTATCCCAACGATCGGCACTTTCCGGCGTAAGCCACCATGCCTGGCCAGCCTGCCTGGCCATACTTCGGAACAGGTCCGCCCGCGCAGGGAAATGGTTTGAACGGGCATCACCCAGGAATACCAGCACCGACTTCCGGTTGATGTCCCTGGCCGCGAGTGCATGAAGATCGTGGAGGGCGCGGCCATAGTCCGTGGTACCCCGACCGAATTTCACCACCGCCGTTTCGATCGCCGTGTGATGGTCCTTGTTTTCCATCAGGTCCGTTATCTCTCCAAGCTGGCTGGAGAATGCAAAGCTCCGCACCCCCGGCAACACCGCACCGAGTTTGTAGAGCAACATCAGCAGGAAGCGGGCGATCTGGGCAACGGAGTTACTGATGTCGCAAACCAGGAAGATGCTCGCCTTTTCGCGTTTTTGACGCCGCCAGTAGACGTTCACCGGTGCGCCGTCGTACGCCACATTACGACGAAGCATGCGGCGAATGTCCAGTTGGCCTCGGTGGTCACGACGGCGCTTGCGACGATAACGGCGCGCCAGCCGATCGGCAAGTTTGTCCACCACACGTTCAACCGCCGCGTGATAACCAGGGGGAAGCTGCTGGAGATTGGCAGCCAGCGCTGCAGCAAGGAGCGATCGTTGACCCGTGGCATCGACCAGCAGGCGATACTGGGTATCAACGTACTCCTTCAGCTGCTGCATGAGGTACTGGCGGACATAGGCGGCCGTGGTCCCCACACTGCCGCCGGACAGACGCAGTCCATCGAGCGCAGACAAGCCCAGTACAGATGCCGCAGCGTTGATCAACGGCGGTTTGTCCCGCAGGTTCAGCATGGCATCCAGCCCATCACGATCAACGGCACCCACGATTTGTCGGGACAGGCCCGTCCGATCGTCACGCAATACCATCGCGACAACTTCGGACAATGCCGGATGCGCAAGCTCTTGCACCTGGGCAAGAAAACCGTCGGCGTCAATCTGACCCAGTACGCTCTGCCTCGCCCTTGTGTGGACCGGCAAGCCATCAAAAAAAAGGGGAAAACACTGATCAAATGCCTGCTTTTCGGTCACCGACTTGGCCAGCGTCAGACGCAGCGCATCCTGCAACAGGTGACGGTCCGACAATCCGACCTGCCTCACGACTGCCAGCGCATCAAGGGTCTCCGCTGGCGAAACCTCGACGTCGGCCGCCCGCAACGCGTGAACAAATCGGTTCAAGGTGAGATCCATGGCAGTCATTGTATGCTGAGCAGCCATGAACCAACCTGTTTCCCCGGATTCACCGGCACTGATTCAGATCATCAGCAGCCTCATGCCGCAGTGGTCGCCGGAGTCGGTGATCGTCGAAGCCCATCTGCCGGGTGGTTACGCGCATGCCAATTATCGGGTTCGGTATGGTGAATTCCGGTTTGTACTGCGTACACCTTCGGTCACACCGGACCGTGACGAATTGGCTTTCGAGTCCCGGTGGCTCACCAGCCTGCCGCCAGATATCGGTGCTCCTACCATGGCTTTTGATGCCACCACCGGGGCACTCCTCTCGGCCTGGATCGATGCGCCCCTGCTGGCCCACACGCCAGCCACACCACCCGAACTGGTGACCTATCTTGTTGCCCTGCACCGACGGCTACCGGCAGCCAAACGCCGATATGACCTGACGTCCAGGGTTGGCAAGTGGCTGGCCGGAGCGAGGCTGCAAGGCCGTGCAGGTCGCGTGGTAAAACGTGCACGAGAGCGTGCGGCTGCACATCAACCAGGGAACGACTGGCCCCTGCAGACCACCCACAACGATCTCAACCCCTTGAACATTCTGTGTGCGGCTGATGGCTGGCGCACACTCGATTGGGAATGGGTGGGCGACAACGATCCCTTGTTTGATCTGGTGGCACTTGGTCTGGGAGTACAGGTCGACCACTCGACCCTGGCAGAGATGGCCCGGGACTACGTCGAACAAACCGGTCAGGCACAACGCCTGGTGAGTGACAGGCTGGAACACACGACCTGCGCGTACTGGCTGCGTGAGTATGCGTGGGCGGAACATGAACTGTGCAGCGGCAATGACCGGTTGGAGGTAGAGGCGCAACGCAACGACGCACTGTCGATGCTGTCCCGACTCTGATCTGTCGGTGTTGGGGGTCAAACCAACCCGGCCACGAAGTTCCGGGCCTGCTGCAGTCGTGATTCAACGGAACCTGCAACTTCAATCCAGGGCGTCTGCCCTCCAGCCAGATGCTGGCGATACAAACCGTGCAATCGCTCCCGATCATGGGGATTGACCCGCAGGGGATCTGGTTCCCAGGGAATATCCGGGGCGGTGAGTATCCAGGCACGTGGCGATTGTCGATCCCATAGTGCTGCAAGCTCCGACGGCCAGACCTGGAACCTTTCCTGCAGCCAGATGCGTATCACCAGGAGATCCGTATCGGCCACCACCCGACCGCGCGTTGCCTGCAACGCAACCATTTCGCGACGATGTTGTTCACGCGCGATCGCCAGCACATCCTCAATACCATAGTCGGTGCCAGGGGCCAGCAGGTCCCGGGAAGCTTCGGTAACCAGCCGTGCTGGCAGGACTCCGGCAAGGGCCCGTGCCAGCGTGGTCTTGCCGGTGCTTTCGGCACCGGTGAGTGCAATCAGCCGAATGGCCATCACACCGGCGGCTTCGGGGAATGGCTCTCGTTCATGCTGACTGTCCACTGGCGGTAGCCCTGAATTGCCATGACCAGGTAAACCGCATAGAGCACTGCGTACGGATAGATTCCCTGCGTGAAGTACAGGCCGATGCTCAGTACATTCACCACCAGCCAGATCAACCAGTTTTCAACGAGTTTGCGGGCACTCATCCACATGGCAACAAAACTTGCTGTCGTGGTGATCGAGTTCAGGATCACCTGTTGTGCGCTGGTGTAGTTGGCCAGCAGTCCGATCATCCCAATGGCAGTCACGACACCAATCACCAGCAACCATCCCGCGGTTTTTGCGGGGGTGCGGCTCACAGCCAGTTCAGCGCCCTGCTGCTCTTTGCTGATCGACCAGTACCACCAGCCATAGGCGTTGATGATGACGTAGTACGCATTGAGCACCACGTCCGCATAAAGTTGATTGCGAGCCATCACCAGCACAGAAGCCACGGCGTACGCCAGACCAATCGGGAACGTCAGCACGTTCTGTTTGACCATCAACCATACACAGACGAGGCCGGAAACCAACCCGAAAATTTCGAGCCAGCGTTCGGGCGTCAGGAGATCGGCAAACAAGGCAGGCTTCCAGCGAGAGTGTCAGCGCACAATAACGTCCGGAACCGCAAACGCAAAACCGGGCAACCCCTGACCTGCAGACGCCTGCCGTGCTGTGTTTCCCTTCCTCTCACCTCCGCGACGACCCATCACGAACAATCCGGGCTAGAATCAGGCTTTTGTAATCCAAGGCCCTGCAAACCAAGGCCCATCGGACCTCCACCATGGCCAAGACCATAGCGATTGTCGAAGACGACCCGGACCAGCGTGCCAACTACTCCGATGCGATCACCTCCAAGGGTTATCGTGTACAGGCGTTTCAGAGCCGTGAAGAGGCGCTTGCCGGCTTCGACCGTGAACTTCCAGACCTTGTCATCCTGGACATCATCCTCGGTGAGGAGGTGGATGCCGGGTTCCAGCTCTGCCGGGACCTGCTGAGTCGCGCGCCACAACTGCCGGTGATCTTTCTGACGGAACGAATCAACGAGATCGACAAGATTTCCGGTCTGCGTCTGGGTGCGTGGGACTATCTGCCAAAACCGATTTCCCTGGACTATCTGGCAGAACGGATATCCTCACTGCTGCGCATCAACCAGGCTCGCCAGGAACAACGCGAGGAGCATGGGGCAACTGCCCGTCGAATCGGTGATCTGACGCTTGACCAGGATGCCTTGCTCGCATCATGGAAGGGACTGCGGGTAGACCTGTCCGGCACCGAATTCCGGATGCTCGCCAAGCTCGTCCGCAATCCCGGCAGTGCGGTCAGCTATGAAACACTGATGAACGCCACCATGCAAAGTCTGGTCACCAACAACACGATCAACACCCACATGCGCAACATCCGGAAGAAGATAGAACGGCTCGATCCCGCCTTTGCCCATATCAAGAGCGAGTATGGCTTCGGCTATCGCTGGGTCGAGTAGCCGGCCCCCTCCATGAAACTGTTCAGCAGGATCCGCGGACCGCGCATTGGCACCAAGCTTGCGCTGCTGGGATCCTTTCTGATGGTGGTGCCGTTTTTCAGCTACCGCCAGGTCGTTGAAATGGAAAGACTGCTCCTCGAAGGCCAGCGCAACACACAATTGCTCAAGGCCAAGGGAATCGCCACGCTCTTCAACGGCCGTGACAGCCTGTTCAACGACCTGCCGGTGAATACCTCCGACTACGAACCGCTGTTTGTGCAACCGCTTGCAGAACCGGTACGCCTGGATGGTGTCGGGGATGACTGGGGGATGGTCCTGGACGTATCCATGCTGGGCTTCGGGTCGCCAACCGGTGATCAGGACGCCGACCTGAAGATGATCCTCGGTGAGCGCAATGGCGAGCTCTACGGATTTGTTCGTGTGCTGGATGCCGATCCTGTCTACCGGAACGAAAAACGCCTTCGACTTGATCAATCCGATCACCTTCGCATCAGCTACATCAGGACGGATGGAGAGGATGAGCGGCTCGCGTTGGTTGGCTCGCCGGAAAAACCGCTGACAACCTATGTGATGGACAGCCAGTGGCGGTTTGCGGCGGACGGCCCACCGGAACTGCAGGTGCAGGCAGCCATGACCCAATCGGCAAGCGGGCTCGATTTCGAGTTCAGACTGCCTTTGTCGCTGCTGGGCTCAAAACGCCACTTCGACATCGCCTTTGTCGATGTCGATGACGCCGATACACGAATCATCAGACACATCACGCATACCTTGCCATCGGCTGACAAGGCAGGTTTTGATCTGGTGGTGCTGCAGTCGCCGGAGGTGCGAAGAATTGTCGATGGCCTCGGTTACGCCGGCGCCCGGATCGTCGTTCTGGACGAGCGTGGCCGTGTTCGCGCCGAAACCGGCTCCATTCCCCAGCACACCTCGTCCCCCGAAGAAGACGGCATGTTCGGCTGGACACGTTCGCTGTTCGAGCAGGTTCGCCCGCTGTTGCATCGAATCACCACGGGCGAAACGTACGATCCCGACGCCATGAGCAGTTTTGAGTCCCGCAAGACTTCCAACGAAGTCATCGCCGCCGCACTGCGGGGGGAACCGATTGCACGCAGACGCAAATTCGGTTCCGATCAGATGGTGATCATGGCCGCACATCCGATTTCGTCAGCGGATGGCAAGGTGGTCGGTTCGGTGGTGGTTGAAGAAAACATCGATGCGATCAACACCTTCCAGCGCTCGAGCCTGGAGCAGGTGGTACTTGTATCCGTGGTCAGTCTGCTCAGCGTGGTGCTGTCGCTGATCGCATACGCTGCCCGCCTCGCCTGGCGCATCCGGAACCTGCGGCGTGAAGCAAGCAAGGCGATCGATGTTTATGGACGGTTGCGCACGCCTTCGCTGCGGGCGGAAATGGAATCAGGTGACGAGATCGGCGATCTGGCGCGCAGCGTGTCCGGCATGCTGTCGAAGTTGCACCAGCACAATACCTTTCTCGAGAACATGCCACGAACGCTGCGCCATGAAATCAACAACCCGCTCAACACACTGAGCACCTCACTCGACAATCTGGCATCGGAACTGCCGGGTGTGCAGGAAAGCAAGTATCTCGACAGCGCCAGACGCGGTGTGCTCCGGATTGGCTCCATCGTGCAAAACCTTGCCGATGCAGCCAATCTGGACGATGCGCTGCAGGCTGAAGAGATGGAAGTCATCGATGTTGGCGAACTGGTTCAGAACTATGTGAACAACTGCAGCGTCTCGCACAAGGGCTGCAGCTTTGTCTACAAAGGGCCTGAGCGTCCCGTGCTGGCGGAAGTTGCCGACTATCGTATCGAGCAGATGCTGGACAAGATCATCGACAACGCAATCGACTTTCATCGCTCAAACAGTCCGATCAAGGTGCAGCTCGACACGTTTCGTGACTATCTGCAGATCACGGTCGCCAACCGGGGACCAACCCTGCCGGCCAAGGCGGAGCGAACCTTGTTTGATTCCATGGTCAGCCATCGCAGCCAGGACAACAGACTGCACTTTGGCCTGGGTCTGTATGTGGTCAGAGTCATTGTCGAGCACCATCGCGGGTTTGTGCGGGCGATGAATCTGGTCGATGGATCCGGTGTCGCCATCATGGTGCAGTTGCCATTGGCGGTCACGCAGGCCCCCGCGCAGGAGGCGCTACGCGCTGTACGATCAGGTTGAACGGTGTTCGTTTACCGACCGGCACACGCCAGCGGCTCGGTCGCACACACGCTGTATCCGGGCGCAGGATCGTCAGGCAGGGTGATAGACCCCCTCAAGAGCCGGCGTACCGTCGGTGTTGACCACGCCACGAGCGACCATGTACTCCAGCGCAGCAAAGACGCTGCGTCCGGCGGCGGGATACATGAACTCGGGAGTATCCGTATACATGCGCGGCACCATGTCCACGATCCGTGTGATACCTTGTCGCAGGCAGGCGATGATCTGGGCTTCCCGTTCGTGGCGATGATCGATGAAAGCCTGAACGTGCAATTTTGGTTGATCGATACACGGGCCATGCGTCGGCCAGTAGACCGCGTCGTCGCGCCCGAGCAACAACTCCAGGCTCTTCATGTAAGCAGACATATCGCCGTCCGGTGGGGAGATGATGCTGGTTGACCAGCCCATGACATGATCCCCTGTGAACAGCGCCTTGCCTTCGCGCAACTGGAAGCAGATGTGATTGGAGGTATGACCTGGTGTGTACACACACTCGACACTCCAGTCGCCGCCCTGAATCACCTGCCCGTGCGTGACTTTGACATCCGGATCAAAATCCATGTCACCCCCTTCTTCAACGACGACGCCCACCGCAATCTTGCCGGCTCCGTGCGGCCCATAACCATAGGTCCTGGCGTTGGTATGTTCACGCAGCAACGCACAGCCCGGCGAATGGTCCATATGGGTGTGGGTCACCAGTACATGGGTGATGTTTTCACCGGTGGTTGCAGCCAGCACGTTGCGGATGTGTTCGGCATCGGCCGGACCAGGATCGATGACCGCAACATTGCCGGTGCCAAGTATGTAGGTACCGGTGCCATGAAAGGTGAACGGGCTGGGGTTCCTGGCGATCACCCGACGGATGCCTGGCGCTACGGTATCGACCCGACCATATTCAAAACTGAGTTCCCGACGATACGGGATCCTGACTGCCATGTTCGATTCGCCCTGTAGTTTGGTTTGATGGAGAACTTTGTTGTGGATAGGGGGACTTTACCGGGAAAGGGACTGTCCCCGAGGAAAAGGCGGCAAGAATAGCCGCCTCGAATCCAATTTAGAACATCGCCAGCACGACTGCAGTCAGAAAGACGACACCCAGGACCACGACCGTCAGACGCGTCCAGTTGACCATCGGCTCAGGTGGTGGGCGCTCGGCCTGCTGGAAGCGAAACTCCAGTTCGCCAATCTGGAGTGTGTCCCCGTCCCCGAGATCGCCGACACGAAGAGGTTGTCCATTCAGGATCAATCCGGCGTCTGCCCGCAACGCCGTGATGACTGTATGTTCAGGACGCGCAACCACCTCTGCCTGAATTTCGGCGAGCAGGCCGTGTTCGATGCGGATCTCGCACTGGCTTCCTCGGCCCAGCCGGCTTCGACCCAATGGTATCGGCCACGTTCGACCGGCAACGTGTTCGGTCAAACCAACCAGTCGTGCCTGGCCCGGCTGCAACTGCGGGATGGCCGGGGCTCGGCGCCGAACGCTCGGTTCGATCGGCTGAATCTCTTCGCTGGACCGGTCGAAAGAGGGTTCCCGCTGTGTTTCCTGATGGGTGCTCTCCAGATGAACAGCCTCCTGATGGCCCCCCTCCTTATGAACACCCAAGGGGGTCAGATCTGCAGATTCAAATGCTCGGACCAGCGTCAGATGCTCGCCAGAACCGTGCAATCGGAAACCGATTTCATCGAACTGGATCAAATCGCCATGCAGGAGGCGGCAACCGCCGATGATCGGCTTGCCGTTAACCCGTGTACCGTTGGCGGAGCCAAGATCCTGTATCCAGAGTGCCTGCGAAACCTGCAACAACCGCGCATGGCGACGCGACACATGCTCGCTCTGGACCTGGAGCCCGCTGTCGGGGTGTCGACCGACCAGCAGATCCGTGCCAATTTCGGTGGTGCGTCCGGATTCGTCTGCGACAAGGCGCCAGCCTCGAATCGTTGACGCAAGTTCACGTTCCACCCCGATCACCAGGGTCTCCGAGCCAATGCCGAGCAGGTCTCCGACAATGAGGCCGACTGCGTGGTCGAGCTCCTGACCATTCACCGTGAAGTTGCTGTTGCCGAGTGGAATCACCTGAGGCCCACGCTCGTTCAACTCGATGCGCAGGTGAAAGTCGAGCACGTCCTCACCGGCGATCACGATGTCATTGTCGATATGGCGCCCGAGTGTCAGGTTGCCAGCGACAGGTATCGAATCCCCTTCATGCTGCAGCGTGTAGCTGAGGTCAGCGTCCATTGATCAAGGCCCGCGACCAGGCCACTCGTAACGATTGCCACTCCGTGACTCCAGGCACGATGGCCAGTGCAAGATCCAGATACTCCTGGGCTTCACGATGGAGATTTGCCGCCTTGGCTTCCTTGGCGACTTCTGCGAGCCGCTGCGCAACCTGTCTGAGCAATCGTTCTGCCTCCCTGTTGGTCGGATCCAGCCGTTGAACTTCCCGCAGACTGAGCGTTGCGTTGGCACCATCGGGTTCGGTCAGGAAGCCGTCGGCGATATACCTTCGAGCTTCCTCCAGCAGGCGATTGAGATTGCCAATTCGTGTCTGTTCGGTAATCAGCTGTCTTCTGAACTCTTCAATGGCCGCAGGGTCAAGGTTGACCGCACTGGCCTGCGAGATGATCTCCGCCACTTCTGCAAACTGACCTTTGCGGATCTGCGCAGCGACAATCGCTCGCAGTTGTGCAACCACTTCGTTCAAACCCTGTTTCGCGATGTTGTTCACCGGATCAATCGACAACACCTGGTGGTACAGCGCAGCTGCATTGTCGCCTGCAGGTGTCACCAGTGCACCCGATT
Organism: Pseudomonadales bacterium; assembly: GCA_041752315.1. GTDB lineage: Bacteria > Pseudomonadota > Gammaproteobacteria > Pseudomonadales > Azotimanducaceae > SYFY01. Next base: position 33,004 of record JBGSHJ010000042.1, on the reverse strand, counting down.
CCCTGTGTGCACGCGCTTGTTCAAGAAATTCGGTGATGGTTGCAAGCGTCGTGTTCGCCTGCTGAATCGACTGGCGGATGGTGGCGATTGCAGGCAATGCAGGATTGGCCGTGCTCGCCCTGTCCAGATGGCCGATCGCCGCTTGCATGTCGCCTGCCTGGACCCTGGCCTCCGCGAGCAGCGCGTAGTGGGCAGCAATGGCATCCAGTTCTGCCCTCGCTTCAGGATGCCCAGGCGCCAGACGCAGCACTTCATTGAACGCCTGAATCGCTGCAGTGGCGGACGGCGCGTCCGACAATCCGTGGCTGCGCAACAGCGCCTGCGTGCTGGCGAGCAGTCCCTCCGCATTGCGCCGGTCATCCAGTTCAACCAGGAAGTCTTCAAATTCCGGATCGTCCGGGAACGCCAGTCTCGCTTCAGCCAATCTTGCTTCGGCGGTCCCGAAATTACTCGCTGCCAGCGCAGTCCTGATGGTGAGCTTCCACTCATCGGCAAGACTGCCAATATCAGCCTGTGCGCCGGCATGCAGTGGATCGATCGCAAGAACCCGTTCGTACGCGGCAACCAGCGTGCGCAGACCCTGGCTCGGGTCCTGGCGTAACGATCGTGCCTCATTCCACGCTTCGGCCAGACCCGGTCTTTCCATGATTCCTACATCGGCGAGCAGGAGTTGCAGCCGTTCGGGATGTGTGGCGATCCAGTAGCCGGCCATGCTAAGGGCAACAATCCCTGCAGCAGTGGCCAGGGAGAGAGAAACCAGTCGACGACGCTGACGACGAAGACTGCGCTGGGCCTGCCGACGTGGATCTTTCATGGTCACGAGAATGCTGGCTGTGACCGCTCGAATTTCCTGGGAAGTGACCGCCTCGGTCCGAATGGTTGCGTTAGGCATCGCCCCGTCGGTTCGAACAGATTCCAGGGCATCGGCGATCTGGTTGCCTGTCTGAAAGCGAAGTTCCGGCTTCTTCGCCAGCATGCGGTCGATCACGGTCTGGAACGCGGCCAGGTGTAGTGGCAAACGTGGTACCGGTTCCTGCAGGTGTTTGGTCGCTATGACCGTCGTATCCTCTCCCTTGAAAGGGACATCCCCGGTCAGGATCTCGTAGAAGACCACGCCCAGACTGTAGAGATCGGAGCGCCCGTCCAGCGGCAGGCCGGCGATCTGTTCCGGGCTCATGTATTGGGGGCTGCCAAACACCGTTCCATGTGCAGACTGCGAATTCCCACGGCTCAACAGGCGTGCCAGACCAAAGTCGGTCAGCACCGGAGTGTCGTCTTCGCGAAACAGGATGTTCTCCGGCTTCACATCCCGGTGGACGATGCCCTGGCCATGGGCGTAGTCCAGCGCACGACACAGGTCCCTGACGACGGCAATGGCACTGGACATGTGCATGCCAAGCGCCAGGCGCTGGTGCAGATCACCCCCATCGAGATACTCCAGTACCAGTGCAACGTCCTGACCCTGGTTGATCACTTCCATGATCTGCACGATCGATGGATGGTTCAGGCGAGAGTTGATCCGTCCTTCGCTGGCAAACAGTTCGCGAAAATCGTGGTGTCGGGCGAGTTCCGGCACGATCGACTTGATCGCCACACGACGTCCGGTACGCTTTTGTACACCCAGCCAGACTTCGGCCATTCCGCCTCGACCGATCCGCCGCTCGATCTGGTATCCGGGAAGCTCCAGCATCCTTTCAGCCGCGCGCCGGTCGCAACGAAAACACTTCGCCCTGTATCAGATTGCCCAGCACAAACCTGCCCACAGGTATGATCCGGTCCCCCGAGGGGTGCACTGCCATACCGCCGCCGTGAGCCAATCCGTTGATGCACTTGTCACCGGAAAACACCCACTCTTCACCACGAATGTTCAACCGGCAACGAGGGTCGATGGCAACCGGCTGACTCGCCTTGAGTGTGCCCTCCTCCCATCGCTGCAATTCCCTGCTGCCATCGGTGAGTGCCTTTACACCAAAGCCGTGCATTCGATTACCAGCGAACTGCCCCTGGTATATGGTGTCGTCTCGCCAGAAAAAGCGCCCGAGCCCGGCGCGCACGTCGTCCTTGAACTCTCCCTCGTATCGATTGCCGTTTGGCCACTCGAATCGACCCGAGCCCGATTTCAGACCATTCACAAAGGTACCCACATAACGCCTGCCGTCCCGCCACTGAAACGTCCCGTTACCGTGCAGCACACCCTTGACGAAATCGCCGCTGTAGGTGTCACCATTCGCCCAGGTGAAGACACCCCTGCCGGTTCGTTGCGAGTCCACAAAGCTGCCCGTGTACAGGTCACCATTGGACCACTTGAACGTCCCTTCTCCATTGGGTTGATTGGCTCGAAAGCTGCCGGAATAACGTTCGCCATTGGGCCAGACCAGTTCACCTGTTCCTTCGCGCTTGTCCTTGATGAACGTACCCTTGTAGGTCCGGCCATCCTTCCAGATGTAGGTACCCTGTCCATGCAGTGAATTTTTGGCGAACGTTCCCTCATATCGGTTGCCATTGGCCCAGGTATAAACCCCCTGGCCGGTGCGCTTGCCATCCTTGACCTTGCCAACGTAGACGTCACCGTTGTCGAACTTGATACGTTTGGGCGCAGCCATGGCTTGAGTGGTCAGGAGGACAATGATCCCGAACAGAAACAGTCTGGTCAGTTGCATGCACAATTGCCTCATCAGGGAATGAACCGAATCTGGATGGCCTCGCTGTTCTGCCCGGCAAGCACATCGGAGATCACCACCACCTTGGCCATCGGCGGCAGGCCTTCACGCTGGCGCAGTGTGCGAAACGCAGTCTGCAGGGTCCGCTCCGGATCTGAACTGAAGGCAGTCCGGTGGGCATACACCGCACGATTGAGCGCCAGGCGTCGACGCGTCTGACTACTGTTGGTGAACGCATAGATCGGGACTTTGGGCGGCCTCGCCGCCGTCACCAGATCAGCCGTCACCCCTCGCCGCGTGATGACGACGATGCCATCGGCGCGCAGTGACTCTGCAAGCGCAACAGCGTGTATCGTCATGTACTGTTTGTCGGATTGTGCTTCGAGATCCTTTTCGTAACCCAGACCGGGCCAGCGCTCAGAACGCTCGGCGATGGCGTGCAGCTGGGTAACGCAGCGAACAGGATACGCACCGACGCTGGTTTCACCGGACAGCATGACGGCGTCGGCGCCTTCGTAGATGGCATTGGCAACATCGGTGACTTCAGCCCGGGTGGGGATCGGGTTGGTGATCATGCTCTCAAGCAGGTGCGTCGCGACGATGCAGCGTTTGCCATAGACGGCACTGGAGCGCACGATCTGACGCTGTATGTTGGGCAGATCGGATATGTCGGTTTCGATCCCGAGATCACCGCGCGCAACCATCACGCCATCCGAAGCCTGGATGATCTGGTGGACATTGCGAACACCTTCCCGGTCCTCGATCTTGGCGATGATCTTGACCTTGTCGGACTTGCGACCCAGCAGCGATTTCAGGCTGTGTATGTCCTCCACGTCGCGAACAAAGGACAGCGCCACAAAGTCGATGTCGTGGGCAACGCCGAACTCGATATCGTCCCGGTCCTTCTCGGTGATGGCGGGCAGGTTGACGCGCACACCTGGAAGATTGACGTGGCGCCGACTGCCGAGCATGCCACCATCGACCACTTTGCAGACCAGCGTGTGGTCCTGTTTCTTGAGGACTTCGAAATTGATCAGGCCATTGTCCACGGTGACCCGATTGCCCACCTGGACGATGTCCACGAGTTCCTGATAGTTGACGTGTATGGAGGTGGTTTCCACATCGGTTTCGCCACGCACCGTCAGCGAAACGACCTGGCCCGGTGACAGCATGATGGGTTTGGCAATCACCCCGGTCCGGATTTCGGGGCCTTGTGTATCAAGCATCACCGGAATGGGATAGGTCACCTTGCGGTTGAGCGTCTTGACCCAGTGGATGATCTTCGCTGCGCCAGCGTGATCCGCATGTGACATGTTGATGCGCACGACATTCATGCCGGCGTTATACAGGGCGAGCAGTTTGGCGTAACTTGCTGTTGCCGGTCCGATGGTGCAGATGATCTTCGTGCGTCGCATTGTCATGACGTGGTCCAGAACTCCTTGACTGCCGCGTTGAGTTGCAACGTTGTGACCGTGCGGGTTGTCCACAATGCCGGAAAAAACTGTCGGTACTGGGCAGCCCGGTATCGTCCATCCACCAGGACCAGGATTCCCCGATGCGTGCGGGCGCGAATGAGGCGTCCAGCCGCCTGGACGATTCTACTCATGCCCGGCTGAATATACGCGAGTAAACGTCCATCAAAGCCATCAGCCTCAAAATGGGCAGCCGCCAGTTCCCGCTCCATGTTCGGTGGAGGTATGGCGACTCCGACAATGATCACGCCGTCCAGCGGGCTGCTCGACAGATCGATCGACTCGGCGAACACTCCACCCATGACGATGCCGAGGAGCACACCGCTGTCACTCGCGGTCGGTGCCTGCAATCGGTTCATCAACTCGACGCGTTGTTCCGACTCGTCACCCGACTGCTGCCAACGGAAGGTCCAACCCGGCAGCACTGAAAGTTCCGGCTCAAAATGTGCGGCAAAATCCGCGAGATACTGGTACGAAGGAAAACACACCAGGTAGCGACCAGGGCGGGCCATGATGGCGTCCCGCACGACGCCGACCAGAGTGGTGATGCCAGACTGACGTTCCCGGTACCGGGTGGCAACATCCGGCACGATGAAGACTGCGAGTTGACTGGAATCAAACGGTGAACCTGCGCGCGCAAACACACCGTCTTCAGAGGCAGGCCCCGCCTGTGTCAATGCACCGTGCTGACGCTGGTAGACGCGCGGCGGCGAGACCGTTGCAGAAAACCGGATATGCGGCCCGAAGCCGGCAAACAGGCGATGCAGATAAGGCGCCGGATCCAGGCAGCGGGCCTCCAGTCTGAAACTGCGCCCAGGTCCGCTCGCCAGGTAGCCGTAGGCACAAAGGGCCATCGTCGGTTCAAGACGCAACCAGCGAACGGCGAGAAAAACGATCTCGCTGACTTCAGGAGGCAAGGGCTCTGGAGTTTCCGTGCGCCACTGCATCGCGGTCTCGAGCAGCTTCTCCAGGCTGCGGACCAACGCTTCAGGCATGGCGACTGGCTGCTGTCCTGTCGAGTCCAGCGGACAGGTTCGTGCAACTTTCAAAAGTTGCCGATCCACCGCCCTGAGACGCCTGGCGACAGGTTCAGGGGCAACAGGAATGGCTGTCCTCACGTCCTGTCTGGAAATGGTGATCGACAGACTCTCGGCCACACGCGGTGCCAGTTGGTGGGCTTCATCGACCAGCACGATCGCATCACGGTCAGCGGAGAATCGCTGCAACCGCACGAGCGGATCAAACAGATAGTTGTAGTCGCCAATCACCACGTCCACCCAGACTGCAGCGTCGAGCGACAGTTCAAAGGGACACACCGTATGCGACTGTGCAACTTGACTGATCACCGGTTCGGTCAACTCCGTTTTTGCGAGCAGTTCGACCAGTGCGGGACGTCGGCGATCGTAAAAACCCTTTGCGTAGTTGCATACATTGGGGTCACAGGGTGTACCAGGCACGGGACAGATCCGCTCCCTGGCGGTCAATGCCAGGCGCCGCAGCTGGCCATCCGCTCCAGCCAGCTGGCCCAGCGCAGTCAGCGCTGCCATCGCGCCTGTTGATCGACTTGTCAGATAGAAGATCCGGCTGGCTCCGGGCAAGGCCTTCACCGCCGGATAAGTAACGCTCAGGGTCTTGCCACTGCCGGTGGGTGCCTCCAGCAGGAGATGTTCCGCATTCCGGATGGCCTGCGCGCACCGACGCATCACGGCGCCTTGAAAGGCTCGCAGATGCGGCAACGGAAACTTCAATTCGGAAAGCCAGCGATCTCTCGATTCCCGCGCCCGCAGTCGCTCGGCCAGCCAGGTTGAGTAGGCACGCACGCTGTCGAGAAGAAAGGTTTCCAGATCGGGTGCTGACAGGTGTTCCGCAAACGACCTCGAATCGTGGTTGTCCGGATGAACGTAGGTCACCTGTACGGTCCAGTTGGTCCGTTCCGGATACTCGCGCGCCAGCAGGGCGGCATACAGACGCCCCTGCGCAACGTGCTCGCTGAAAGGCGACTCCGGGAATCGACGGGAAGTCTTGATCTCTTCCACCAGACCAGACTCGAGGTCTGCGCCGTCCGCCCGGCCACGCAGACTGAGGACGATATCAAGACAAGTGACTTCACCAGTCACCGTTCTCTCCTTTTGATAACTGGAGGCTCGGGTCTTCTGCCAACGCGCCTGCCCTGCCATGCCCTCTTCGGCGGATACCCGGCCACCGGGTTCGTGGAGATCCCCGGTGCGATGAACAAATTCTGCCAGTTCCCGAATGGCAACCGATGTCAGCTCAGGCATGGTGTGTACTTGAGGACTGACGCCGGAATGGACAACGCATCGAGGCGAGCCAGCCACGCCCGCTGTTGTGGCTGCAGCTGATCGGACGGCCCCTTCACTTCGATGAACTCGCAGTTGCCCTGTGCATGTTGCACAAAAAGATCGGGGAACCCGGTCCGGCAGCGGCCCGGGCACTCGATGACCACGCGAGTCAGTGCCAGCAGGTGTGCTTTTGGCAGGGCATCAAGGATCTTCACCAGGAGCGCCCTCGGCAGCGCCTGCCAGACCAGCATGGCATTTGCCGTACCCGATTTTTCATCCCAGGTCTGGAGCAGGAGGTCAGCGGTGCTGGACGCTGCGTGCAGCTGTTCGAATCGTGACTGTATGGCCATCTTTCGGGGCACGAAAAAATCGTCCAGAAAAAGGTCATGCGGACCGTGCTGGAAAAGGTGGGTAAACGCACCGGACACGGGCATGAACAGCACATCCCAGTACGCCAGCGCGGTCAGCCCCATGGGCAGATGATTCTCCAGATGCACTCCCCATCCGCCTCCCGCCGAGAGGTCGGCCAGTGCATGCCTTTCAATGGCACCGGGTGTCATGACCAGATTGTTGATCGAGAGTGCCCTTGTTCTGACGAGTGGTGAGTGAATCGGGTCCTTGCATTTCCGGCGCTCGGAAAAAACGGCTTCCTCCGGACACCATGGTTCCTCACGCATGCAGGCAAGCAGACCGTTGGCGTTGCCCAGTTCCGGATGTTTTTCGAAGATTCGCACCAGTCGTTCCCGGGCCGGATGTCGCGAGCTGGCTGCATAACAGGTGATTGCACGCGATGGCTCATTGCGTCGTTCATGCCAGCGCCCCAGTTCATTGAGCATTCTGCTCCTGCGTCGTTCGGTGGGACGGTGAGTGGCAGCCCCCTGCAAACGCAACCAGATCGAGTGCGACAACCCCGGCATCGTTTCAAGTGCGGCCAGCCAGTTGGCGGTTGTCGAGACGTCCAGGAAACGCTCCAGCACCTCGAGCCGGCTGAAATCGTTCTCTCCTCCCGCATCCAGCGTGTAATCCTCGATTCGCTGTACACCAAGATCACGCAGGACAAAAGCAGACATATCCATTGCCTGCGAACCAAAACAGAGGAGCTGCAATCGGCCAAGAACATCCAGATCGCACAGCCCGATCCAATCGTGCGACTCGCGCAACGCAGCCAGCAATTGATGATCAGAGTGCATCGAAAGCAGTGTCTGCAGAATGGTTTCGCGTGTCGCAGAACGACCACACTGGCGGCGGGTTGACGGAAAACGATCCAGGAGTTCGCTGCGGGTAAGCAGCGCCAGTACCCGGTCAGCTGCAACCGTGGGCTGGTGCCTTACCAGACTGGAAGCAATGAGTCTGGCAATGGCCTCACCAACGTCTGCGACTTCGTCGTAGTCGAGCCGATCCGGTCGGAAGAGCGGTCCTTTGCGCATGAACAACCGGACCAGCAATCGCTGTGCAGGAGTACCCGTCGCAAAAAAGCGGTGTGCAAACTCGATATCAGCGGGCCGCAGTGCAGATCGATAGCGGGACAGGACAAACTGCAGGAGTTCGAGGAAATTCTCGCGGTAGTAGTCAGGTGGTGGCGGACGCCGAGCAAGGAGCTGAACCATCTGGATGAGCCGGCGGATTTGCGAATGCTTGACAAGTGGGGAGACCCTGCGGCGATTATAAGCACATCTGTATGGATGCACAGTATCGAAATGACGTCATTGCGCCCCGACCACTCCCCCGTTTACAAATGGTGTATCGCCACCGTGACCACTGCCAAGGCCATCGCTACGCTGACGGAGAACGATCAGGCTGGCGCCTATCGTGACCATCATCCCTGGCTGATTGCACAGGAACTGTGGCGGATCGCTGAATCAGCAGGTGAGTCGATGCCGATACTGTTGGCGGTTCAGGAAGGCAACATCATTGCCTTCAGCCACTATGCGATGATCACCAGTGTTGAAGTGCTGGCCAAACAGCTGGGGGGACATGACAGCGTCTGTCGCTTTACGCGGTTGCAGAAAATGCACCCGATCTGGTCCGAGATTGACAGTGTTGCGTTGAAGCCGACGGCCGAACAGTTGGCGCGTGAACAGCGGGAAGATCTCCATCAGCACCGTTTTCACCTGACGTCGCAGTTGATCAGGCCCTACGCCATCTGCGAGACACCGGCCTTCTTGCTGGCCGGTCTGCCGCCTGCGGAAGATGTCAATGCATGACGTGGTGATCGCCCGCAGATGCAAGGCGGAGGAAATCTGAGTCGGAAGGGCAAGCGTTCAGGATGCTGAACGTCCACTGGCCTCCCATCAGCGGGTGCAGGCCAGTGATTCAGATTTTAGCCGACGCTCCGGCCAGCGGGCTTCGGCTCGGCGTGTATGCGTAGCCAGACTTCCTTGCGGTGGACTGCTGCGCTCTTCGGAGCTTCGATGCCGATATGCACCTGGCTACCCCGAATCTTGAGCACTTTCAGCTCAATTTCATTGTCGATCATGATCGACTCGCCGGTTCGCCGGGTTAACACCAGCATGTTTGAGTCCTCGTTGTCCGTTTCTGAAAAGCCAATGTACCGGTTCACCCCTGACCATTCTGTGATCCAGGGCCGCTTTGCCTGGCAGTCACTGCGGACGAAACGAGAACGCTGCCAAAGTTCACAGCGGTTGCGTCTGAAGACGTCCGGTGTTGCGGGCCAGACCCTCGTCCTCCTGGGCATCAGAGGATCGCGAAACCAGGCTCTCGGGTAGTGGCTGAGTCACCCGGGCACCCATTTCCCGGAGCATTTCTGCTTGCCGGATCACATTACCCTTGCCTTCGGAGAGGCGTCGCATGGCCCGCTCGTGCGAATTGCGGGCCTGGTCCAGATCGCGCCCGACTGCAAGCAGGTCTTCAGCAAACAGGCGCAGCTTGTCATACAGCACTCCGGCCCGGCGGGATATTTCTTGCGCGTTGTCATTCTGCCGTTCCGTACGCCATAGATTGTGAATGATGCGAAGCGACATGAGCAACGTGGTTGGGCTGACGATCACCACATGGTCATTGTAGGCATCGGTGACCAGATCGGCGTCGCTCTGCAACGCCAGAACAAACGCCGATTCCACCGGCACGAACATCAGGACAAAGTCAGGCGCTACCAGACCAGGCAGGCTGGCGTAGTCCTGTTCGGCCAGCTTTTTTACATGTGCCCGCAGATTGCTGACATGCGTTCGCACGTACCGATCACGTTCCTGGTCGTCACTGCTGTTGACTGCGGCTTCGTAAGCGTTCAGCGACAGCTTCGCATCGATGACAATCTGGCGCGACCCGGGCAACTGGACGATGACATCGGGGCGTTTCATGTCGCCGGCATCATTGCGCAAGGTCGTTTGCAGAAAATACTCGGCATCCACTCGCAGTCCGGACTGTTCAAGGATTCGGCTGAGCACGAGTTCGCCCCAGTTGCCCTGCAGTTTCTTGTCGCCTTTCAGCGCCCGGGCAAGGTTGGCGGTCTCCTGATTGATCCGTTCGCTGCTGGCCTGCAGATTTCGGACCTCCGTGAGCAGTGAACTGCGATCACGCACTTCGGTCGAGTGGACTTCGTCCACGCGGCGTCTGAATTCATGCAACTGTTCACGCAAGGGGCTGAGTATCTGGCCAAGCCCCACCTGATTGACATGACCCTGTTCGGTCATCATGCGTGCCGCCAGCACGGTCAGTTCGTTACGCAGTGCGTCGCGTGCTTCGGTGGCAAACTCATCACGCGCATTCACGCTGTCGCGAAACTCTGCAAATCGAGCCTGCAGCGCGGCCAGTTCCGCGTCCAGAAGGGACCGGGTGCGTGCGCTCCTCCACGCCACCAGCAGTGAACCCACCAGAGCACCCAGGACAAAACCGCCCGCCACGAACACAATTTCGGTCAACGGCAATGAGTCCTGCATGCGCGTGTTCTCGCTTTTCTTACCGATCGACTTCCTGATCCTATTCTTGATTTGGGCAAATAGAATCGTCAGCCCAAGGACAGTACACTACCTGTCAATTTCACGCATGGACTGCATCATCAGCGATCGATCTTTCATTCTTGTGGTCGACGACGACGCGGCCCATGCGGAAAGTGTGCGTCAGCTGCTCCTGGCACATCGTTATTCGGTCGAAGTCGAAACGGATCCCGGGACAGCCCTGCGCCGGGCAGAAGCCAACCCGCCCGCGATACTTGTACTCGATCTCAACATGCCTGGCATGAGCGGCGTCGAACTTCTCGAAAAACTGGTTCAGGTAAACCATTCAACGAAGGCCATCGTGGTCAGCGGCGAACAGGCCCATACGACGATGTCACCACTTCTGAGGCTGGGTGCCTACGATTTCATCGGCAAACCGTTCGCTCCGGACCGGCTCCTGCGCAGTGTGGGCCATGCGCTCGAACAGTGGCAGCTGGAGCAGGACCACAACGCCATGAAGCTGCGTGAGGAGCGTACCAACGAGCTGAATCGTTTCCTGCTGGATGCGTTTCCCGACCTGCTTTACATGCTCGACGGGGATGGCAACTTTACCTTCATCAACAATCGTCTGGAATACGTCTTCGAAACGGATAGGGGTGCACTTGCCGGACGATCCTGGCAAACCCTGTTCAGTGATCCGGAGCTGCGAAAGCGATTGCAGAACCAGATCAATGAGCGACGCGAAGGTTCACGCAAGACTCGTCAGCTGGAGTTCGAGGTCCGTTCGAGAACCGGTGGCACGGTCCTGATCCAGTGTTCGGCCAGAGGGCTGTATCGACCGGGCCCCGGCTCAGCCGCCGATCGGTTTGTGGGTACCTACGGTGTGCTGCAGGATGTCACCGACGCACGTCAGGCCAGGCGCGAACAACTGCAGAGCCAGCGCAAGTTCCAGGCGCTGGTAATGGAAAGTCCGGACGCGGTTTTCATCTCCAGAACAGACAGCGGTGATGTCCTGGAAGCCAATGACATTTTTCGCGGCTGGCAGGCGGGGGACAGCAACACCGACCACTTCCTGTGGCCATCCCAGGCGGCACGCGACGAATTCATCGATGCGCTGCGCCGCTCTCCTGAGCATCTCAGTCTCTCGGTCGAACGGCTGCTGGAGGGCGACTCCCATTATCTTGAAATCAACGCCCGGCTGCTCGAACTCGAAGATGTCGACTGCATGCTGGCGACGGTTCGTGACCGGAGCCGGGAAAGACAGGCCGAACTGCAGCAGCAGGAGCTGCAGTTCCAGCTGCAGCAGGCTGGCAAGATGGAAGCGCTGGGACAACTGGCCGGTGGCATTGCCCATGATTTCAACAATATTCTTGCCAGCATAATCGGTTACGCGGAACTGGTGCTCACCTCGCGCCATCGTCTGGACGACACAAAGATTGACGGCTATCTCAGGGAGGTCGTTACCGCCGGACACCGGGCACGTGACCTCATCTCGCAGATGCTGACATTCACTCGCGCTTCTCGTGGCGAGCCCCGACCGCTGGACATTGGTGAAGCCATCGAAGATGTCTCGCGCATGCTGAGGGCAGCCATCCCATCGACGATTCGCATCGAAACGATCATCGCTCCGGGGCTGCGGGCCGTGCGGCTCGACGCCATGCAGTTTCAGCAGGTGATCATGAACCTGATGATCAACGCGCGGGATTCGATAACCGGCACCGGTCGCATCACATTGCGACTGGATGAGGCCGATAGCTGTCCGGACTGTCAGATCTGTGGCGAACGACTCTCCGGGAGACATGTGGCCGTGTCGGTCGAAGATACGGGCCACGGGATCAAGACGGACGATCTCCTGCACATCTTCGAGATGTACTTCACGACCAGGGAGCCGGGAAAGGGCACCGGCATCGGTCTGTGGCTGGTCGATGGCATGGTGCATACCGCCGGTGGCCACCTGAGCGTTGATTCTGCTCCTGGGCAGGGCACACGGTTTACGCTGCATCTACCCTTTGAACCGGAAGCCAAACCACCGGCCATTGCACCGACATCGACCGGCAGGGTGGGCGGCCGAATCGTTGTCGTTGATGATGAGGTGACGGTCAGCAGTTTCCTCGGCGAGATCCTCCGCCATTCCGGCTACGAGACCGTGGTCTTCAACGAAAGCCCCAAGGCACTCGACTATCTGGTGCAGCATCTCGATGACGTGGCTTTGCTGCTCACCGATCAGGCCATGCCAATGCTGTCGGGTCTTGATCTCGCACAATTTGTCAAAGGGCGCAGACCCGAATTGCCCGTCGTCCTGATCACAGGATTCAGCCAGGCCCACGATGCGCGCAAGATCGAAGAGATTGGCGTGGATCATTACCTGATCAAACCCTTCGGTATTGAAACCCTGCTCGAGGTAGTGCGAAGCGCGACCCTCGGGAAGACACCGCCCTTCGCTCAGCAGGTGGACGTTGGAGGGATAACCTGACCAGGCGAAAGATCGTGCTGACCTCGGAGCCTGGTACGAGGCCCCGGCTGGGTCAGAACGAAGCGTACACCGCCCGCACCAGGCGACCTGCACGGGTATCGTCATTCAGGTTCATCTGCATCTGGTTCATGACGTAGGCAATACCAAGCCCGCGCACGGGATCTGCAAAGCCGACCGAACCGCCAGCTCCGGCATGACCAAAACTGTTCCGGTTCGGTCCATATTGCTGTTCGGTGTTGAGGATCATGCCGGGACTTCTGCGTAGCGGACGTCCCAGTACCAGATCCGGTGTTTCGTCAACTTCCTGCCTGGCAAGTTCGGCGACCGTATCCGCCCAGAGGACACTGCCGCCACCGCAAGCAAGTGCACCGTAAACACGAGCAACACCGCGTGCGTTGCCGTGGCCATTGGCTGCGGCAACCTCCGCGCTTCGCCAGGCTGCACTGGATGCGTCCTGAAACGGACGGACTGAAGGATTCTGCAGGGCAACCGAATAGAGCGGCGGCATTTTCATGCCCATCATTACGGCCATGTCCGGTTTGATCCTGGCGTGGTTCGGACCAATCATGTCGGCGACACGCCCGTGTTGGTCCGTCGACAGACCGATATGACAATCGGCCTGCAGCGGCCGTGCGATCTCCTGATTGAGGATGTCACCAAGCGTTCGGCCGGTGATCCGTCTCGCCAGTTCCCCGGGCAGATACCCCCAGTTGATGGCGTGGTAACCCGCCGCGGTGCCCGGTGTCCAGTAGGGTTGCTGGCGTTCCATGAGAGTGATCATCTTGTCCCAGTCGTACAGGTCTTCGACGGAGATTCTCGTGTCCACACCACAGATGCCACCCTGATGGGACAGTAGTTGACCGATCGTCAATCCATCCCTGGCGGCGAGCAACTCGGGCCAATATCGGCGAACTTCGTCGTCGTACCCGACTCCTGTCTTTTCAACGACCCAGGCAAACGCCGCAGCGCCGAGTCCCTTGGTGGTTGAATACAGGTTGACGAGCGTGTCCTCGTTCCAGGTTCTGGTGCAGGCCCGGTCCTGATAGCCACCCCACAGATCAACGAGCAACTCGCCATCCTGCACAACGCAGAAACTCGCACCGACATCAACGTCTTCAGTGAAATTTCGTTCGAAAACTTCACGCACCCGCTCAAAACCGGGCTGCACAAAACCGTGGATCGGATGTTCCATGACTGATTCCTCAAGGGTGGCGAATGTGATGATAGCCGATGCCGGATCAGGGCTCCCATCACCCCGCTCGGGTCGTGCAGCTCCAGCCAATCAGCCTTGTCACGACCTGGGGGCACCCGTACCATGCCGCGCATGCCCAGGTGTTGGAATTGGTAGACAGGCTGGATTTAGGTTCCAGTGTCCTAGTGACGTGCGAGTTCGAGTCTCGCCCTGGGCACCAACACACGTATCCGCCCGACTTGCCCGGATGGTGAAACAGGTAGACACAGGGGACTTAAAATCCCCAGGCCCTAATCCGGCCGTGCCGGTTCGATTCCGGCTCCGGGCACCATAACTCATTGATACTCTGGCTGTAGCCTGCTGTTCACCTTTTTCCCATGACTGCCTGCAGATGGACAAAACCAGACAGCAGAAGTCGGGATATCCCTCGAGATCCAAAGCAGACAATCGATCCGGTCATCCGGAAAAAAAACGACATCGAGGCGTCGGTGGGACGTTTATCGGCCGTGCCGCGGGAGCACCGTCGGCACTGGCTGCCCATCGACGGTCCTGAAGCTTGGCGATAGCGAAATCCGCGGAGTGTGGCAGCCGGACTGTTGATTCCCCTTCGGGTGCGTGAGGACTATGCTTCAGCAATGAATCGTCTGTTGCTGCTCACGCTGTTTATCACCCCTTTCCCACTGATCGCTGAAACGCCAGGGGGCGACGTCATCGATCCGGCACAAAACGTAACCTGGCTAGCCAGCGCGACTCCACCGGAGTCTGCCGATGACGAGCCAAACCGCATCGACCGCATCCATCGTCGTTCCGAAGAAATGGTGCAGGGCCTGATCGGCAAGGTCGACTCGTTTTTTGTCTCGGATGATTACGCTACCTTTGCCGACAACGAGTCCCGTGTGCGCCTTCGGCTCGATGCGGAGCACTATGAGAACGCCGGATGGGATATTTCGCCGCGGATCAAACTGCAATTGGTTATGCCAGGTCTGCAGAACCGATTGCGACTGGTGGTCAATGACGGGGATATCGAGGAATCCGGTCAGCCTGCGATCGACGACTCCAAGGACAACGACATCGCCTTCCGCTGGGTCACCAACATGGGCGACAACATAGCGCTCTCGTACGATCTTGGCGTACGGATCAAGGGCGGTGGTGTGGATGAGTTTGCTCGTGTGAACGCAGGCATAACCTACCCGATCAGTGAGGAATGGCAGGGGCAGACAACCAATCGTCTCTACTACTATGCCAGTGCTGGCTGGCGAAATGACCTGGCACAACGATTTGACCGGCCGTGGGGGGAGAATTTTCTGATCCGTTCCCGATCACGAATCCAGTACTACCAGAACCACAGTTACAACCCTACACTCGAGCAGAAGTTCTCAGTGTTTCAAACCCTCGACAGCCGATCGGTACTTGCGTACGAAGCACTGTGGCGTCGTCAGTCCGAAGAAGAGTCGGTCTATGGGGACGGTGACCTTCTCATTGATCCACAGGATCGTTACGATCAGTTTGCCGTTCAACTGCGCTACCGTCGCAACATCGGGCGTCCCTGGTTTTTTGTTGAGTTCTGGCCCATCGTTTACTGGCCGGAAGAACGTGACTGGCAAACCAGTCTCGCGGCCCGAATCAGGGTTGAAGTCAATCTGGGTTCTGATGGAAAGCTGAAACTCGACGACTAAGGGAGCAAGACGCGTGGGGCCTGCTGAATGCTCGCCTCCCCTCTCCTTCGCCTTCACCCCCGCCCTTATCACCCAACTGGAAAAACGATGCGAATCTCAACCGTGTTTGTGCTGGCAAGTGTGCTGGCTCTGGAATCCGTGACGATGAAAGTTGCCTGTGCTGATACCAGCGCCGATATCGCCGCAATCAGCGCGCTGTATGCCAATTGGCGCAAGGCAGTAGAAAGTGCCGATATTCCAGGCTATGTCTCCGTGCTTGATGCCAATGTTCGACTGTTGCCACCAGACGCCGAGGCCATCGTTGGTTCAGCGGGCTACGGTAAATTCCTGGAACCGGTTTTTGCTGCTGCGGATTACAAAATCGAAGTTGTGCGCAGTCCTGTCATCGAAGTCATGGGCGATGTTGCCATCGCCGAGTATGACTACATCATCCACCTCAAGTTGAAGAACCCCGACGTCGGTGTACAACAGGAAGGGGCGCTGACCGCAGAGCGGTCATCCGCGAGGTACATCGATGTTCTGCGACGAACCACCGAAGGCAAATGGGCTGTTTATCGGCACGCATGGCAGAACAAGACGCAATAACAAGTCGATCGACACCTGCACGGATCGTTCACCTCCGAATCGGCTATCGTGCGCTCCCAACATCCTTCGAGCGCACTGTCCGCCACGACAGGTTTTGGCGATGACCGTTCCAGCTTGGGCCCGGAATCCTGCTGACGCACCTTACCGACGAACATAGAAGCAGAGTTTGTTTCCGTCCGGATCACGGACGTAAGCGGCGTAAAACACCGGATTCATACCCTCGCGCACACCAGGAGGACCTTCGCATCGTCCTGACAGCCCCAGCGCTGCCGCGTGACACAGATCCACCGCCGCGCGATCCGGCGCGATGAACGCCAGCATGCCTCCGTTGCCACCATCCGCTGCTTCTCCGTTGAAAGGTCGTGTCAGAAAAAACGCTGCACCCCGATCACCCTTGCGCGCGTAACCGGTCCACGTCGGGCTTGTCGAAACACGCTTGCCGTCCAGTGGCGCGAAGATCGCATCATAAAAGAGGATGGCGCGATCCATGTCGTTGGTGCCGATCGTTGCATAACTGATCATCGAAGGTCTCCGTCCGAACTCGAATCCGGTGTGCGCCCCACCGGCGCCTTCCCACCTCACCTGAAGGGTGGATTCCGGCCACGTGGCTCGTGCATCGTCCGGCAAATCTTCCCCCCGTATTCGGACTGTGCAGGCGGGCGGACCATCGAGCAACTCGAAAAGTGGTGCTTCGTTCGCCGGTCAGCGAATGGTGCGTGGCGTTGACGACTAGGCCATAAATGCCCCCGCGGTGGTTGACGCCAGTGCCCGCCTGTTGTTATGGTGCAATTACACGTATTTGTTCACGAGCGCTTTCCTCCGATGGTGAACATCGACGAACTGCTGGCTCCCCAACATTGTGTCAGCAACAACCTGCAGAAGACGGCACGCGCCGTGAGTCGACTGTATGCGGAAACAATGCGGCCAGCCGGGTTGACCAGGGCCCAGTTCCCGATCCTGAGCATGCTCGACGGACTCGGTTCCCTGCCAATGACCGTCCTCGCGGATCGCCTCTACATGGAACGCACCACCCTCACCCGCCACCTGCGGCCTCTTGAGGAAGCCGGGTTTGTCGAACGACCAAAGAACAGTGAGGATGCGCGAGTTCGGTTGGTCGCAATTTCCGATACCGGCCGACTCAAGCTTGGTGAAGCCCGCCGACTTTGGGAAAGTGCGCAGACCCGAATGATTGAACGCTTCGGTACCGAAGACTGGGCGCAACTCGAAACCGCGCTACGAACCCTGCGACGCCTGACCCGTTAACGACAGGAGATCCTGTGAACACAACCACCAACCCAGGCTTCAACAATAAAGGTGTAATTGCACCTGAATCGCGAGCGGATGGCAAAGCTCGCTCGGTGATCATGGAACAGATACTCAACGCACCACCGTTTGGACTCCTGTTGCGGATGGCGAGCCCAAACGCATTGGCCTTCCTTGTCCAGGCGAGCGTGAGCATGGCCGAAGCCTGGTACATCGCTCGGCTGGGGACTGCCCCGCTCGCCGCGATCGCCCTGATGTTTCCCGCCTTGATGCTCATGCAGATGCTGGCCAATGGTGCCATGGGTGGCGCTGTCTCCAGCGCGGTCGCTCGTGCACTCGGTTCCGGCGATGAAGCGCGCGCCGATGCCCTCGTCTGGCATGCGCTCATGATTGCCGTGGCCGCCGGGCTTCTGTTTTTTCTGCTCTTTTCCCTGGGCGGTGAATGGTTGCTCCTGAAGACCGGAGCACCTGAGGCTGTCATCACTCAGGCCCATGACTATGGTTCGTGGTTGTTTGCAGGTTCCATTCCGATCTGGACCTTCGCACTGCTCAGTGCGGTCGTCCGAGGCAGCGGCAACATGAAGTTGCCGGCACTCCTGATGATTGGCAGTGCGATTGTGCAGGTACCTCTCGCCGGTATCCTGATTCTTGGTGGTGCAGGCTTCCCGGCACTGGGACTTCCCGGAGCGGCGCTGGGCGTGATCATCATCTCCACGGCGTCGACTGTCGTGCTTCTGGTGTACCTGCTTCGCCGGCCAAAGGCGCCACGACTCAATCGTCTGGCGTTTGTGGTGCGGCGATCACTGTTCGGTGCCATTTTCCAGGTTGGACTATTGGCGTCACTGTCTCCGATCTTTGTAGTGTTGACGATCATGCTCGTGAACGTGCTTGTCAGCGAGTTCGGCCTTGCGGCATTGGCCGGTTATGGCATCGTCGCCCGGCTGGAGTTTCTCCTGGTCCCTCTGGTATTCGGACTGGGATCGGCGATGACTTCGCTGGTTGGCACCAACGTCGGTGCCGGTCAGATCCGTCGAGCCGAGCTGATCGGCTGGACAGGTGCCGGTAGTGCAGCCTTCCTGACCGGCCTTGTCGGCCTGACGTTTGCGCTGTTCCCCGGTCTCTGGCTTGGGCTGTTCACGGACGCGGGGGCCGCCTGGAACGCAGGCGAATCCTATCTGCAGATTGTCGGACCCGCCTTTCTGTTCCAGGGCATCGGCTTGTCACTCTACTTCGCCTCACAAGGGGCGGGTACGGTGTTGTGGCCCGTCATCGCAACCGTACTGCGTTTCCTGATTGCGGTGGGCGGTGCATGGATCGGGGTCAGATATTTTGATCAGTCGCTTGGCTACGTTTATGTCTGCCTGACTGCCGGCATGGTGATTTATGGATTGGTAACCGCCGCATCGGTTTATCTGGGTGCCTGGCGACGTGAGGGTGCGTAACGCGCCCAAGACAGGAACTGCCGACACTGTGCCCGTCCCTGAGGCTCAAACACGATACCGTTTGCATCGAATGGATCAGCGCCGGAGTCATGTCGTCAGAAACGCAGTATCCGCAGCCAGCGCGACACATTGAGCATCGTCATCGCAGCTGCGGCGACATAGGTCAATGCTGCAGCACGCAGGATGGATCGTGCAGCGGGCAGGTCCTTGTCATCGAGGTAACGCCCCGCAGCCAGCACTGGCATCGCCCTGCGAAAACTGGCATCAAGTTCCACCGGCAATGTCACCAGATGCATTACCAGGGAAATCGACAGGATGATCATTGCCACACCAATTTCGAGCACCACGGCGGCCGGCGAGCGCACCAGAAGTACCACCACTGGCGCCAGAACCATCATCCATACGCCAGCCTTTTCGAATTTGCCTGCGAGTGCCGCCAATCGTGTCCTTGTCTGCAGTGGACGATAACCGGACGCATCCTGCATGGCGTGTCCAACCTCGTGAGCCGCGATCACCACGGCAGATAACGACTTGCCCTCGAAGTTCGTCTTGGTGAGACGCACCGCCCGGTCCATTGGGTCGTAGTGATCCCCAAGCATTGTCGGCTCAACCGCGACAGACTTCAGATTGAGTCGATCCAGAATATGACGGGCAAATTCGCCGCCGGTGCCTGGGAAGTCCGTTCGTTCTACAGAATGCTTCTGAATGACACGACGAACCCATAGCTGAGGCAGAAAGGCCGCACCCAGGATCAGCAGCAGAAGGATTAGTGGAATCACATTGGGCCAACCCGCTTTTTTTCATGACTCGGTGCAGGTTGTTCGGAGTATGCCTCAATCGAGACTTGTGTGTGAATGTGGTGGTATTGGACCTGCGACAGCTTTCACGTGTCGCTACGAACTACACCGATCGGTTGCATTCTCTGACCATTGGCCGACGTAAACCGGCCTTCCTGGTCGGGTTCGATCATGGTTGCGGACTCACCGGCCTGATGCGCCCGATGCTGCGCTTCCAGCGTTATCGCCAGATCGTTGAAAACCGGCAATTGCACGCCACTGGTTGGCTCTGCGGACGATTTCATCTGATTCTCGGCTTGCGATTTCCGCAAGAGTTCCCCCATTTCCTGTTCCAGGCGCGCTATCGCAGAATGTGCCTGTTCCAGTTCCTCCTGCTGGAGATGCAGTCTCGTCTCATGTTGGGATATGGTCTGTTCGAGCGAGTGTTGCTTTGCAAGCGCTTCAGTCAGAGCCTCGCCGGCATTCAGATTGGCGCGATTCAACCGGTGTGCCTCTTCTACGCTGTCGCGAAGGTTCTTGCGAACCACCTGCACTTCACTCAGCAACCGATGGATGGAAAGCTCCCGGTCCACGATGGTTTTCTGATGTTCTTCGACAGCCTGCTCCAGTTCGAGCTTTTTCGCTTCCACATCCGACTTTGAGTCTTTCAGCGAACGGTTGGATTTGCTGCGCTTCTGTGCCAGCGCCTCAACCATGTCCTTTTCCTGTTTGAGTTGTGCAACCTGGGCGTTCAATTCGGTGACAGAACGATTGCGTTGATCCAGTTGTCGCTGCAAGGCATCCACCTCGGCGCTCGAAAGTACCGAAGGATCGCCGGGGGAATTTGTACTCTCTCCGTCCCGCACGAGTCGTTCGAGCTCTTCAACACGCTGTGATCGTTCGATCAGTGCCGCTTTCAACTTGTCGTAGAGTTGTTCGGTCACCCGCAACTTGTCCGCAAGAAGTGACGATTCACCAGGCGCCAATCCTGTTTCTGAAGCAAGCGCTTCGAGATCGATATCGCGGGAATCAACCGACTTGCCCTTGATTGCGTGCAACTCATGCGTCAGGTGACGAACTTCGGTCTGGGCATTTTTCAGTTGGCGCTCCCGCTCGGCATGCTCGGTCTGTAATCGGACCGACCGCTCCTTCTGCGCCTGCAACTCGTCCTGCAGTCGGGCCACCAGTTGTTCACGGCTACGGATGTTTGATTCAAGCAGCGGAACCGAAGCCTTGGCATCCCGGACATCTCTTTGCAGCGAAACTTCGCGGCGGTTCGCGCCAAATGCCTTGAAGGCCCAGCCGAGTCGAAAACTGATCACGGCCAACACGAGCGCAGCCACGGCAATCAGCGGTAACAGGAGATGGTTTTCGATCAGTTCTTCGAGCATGACATAAGGCTATCCCGATTCTGGAGAAGATACTTGCGCAGCAGATGGGTTCAGAACATCGAACAGTTCACGCCACACCCGTGATGAACGGGTACGGTGGCTGAAAAACCGCTGAAATCGTGCGGCTCATCACAAGGTGACTGCGTTCGGTTCCCGACCGGTCCAGTCAGCGGTGTTCATCCCATCGGGTACAGGATCTCCTTGGTCACTGCGTCGATCTTTTTCATGACCTCGACGCTGAGCGTCATATCGGCCGCAGCAAGAATGTCAGGTACCTGTTCCTGCTTCGTGACACCAACGATCGTCGAGGCTACAAAGTCATGTTGTTTGCTCCAGGCAGTCGCCAGTGTCACCAGGGGAATTCCAGCCTCCTCGGCGATGCTCTTGAATCGGGCGGTCGAAGCCAGCGACTTTTCATTGACAAAACGTCGCACCATGGCGGCTTGCCGGGGTCCGGCCTTTTGATACCCGCTGAACCGGGCACCTTCAGGCCACGCACCTTCCTGATATTTGCCGGACAGCACACCACCACCGAGCGGTGAATAGGGGATCAGACTGACTTGCTCCTGTCGACAGGCCTGGGCCAGTTCATCCTCGAATCGTCGGTTGTTGAGGCTGAAGTTGTTCTGGATCGTCTCGTAGCGCGCGAGCCCGTTCATCTGCGAGACGCCCAGGGATTTGGTCAGCCCCCAGGTGGTTTCGTTGCTGCATCCGAGTATTCGTACCTTGCCGTCCTGAACAAGATCGTCCAGCGCGAGCATGATGTCCTCATAGCGCGCGCCATGATCCGGCCAATGGGTCTGGTACAGGTCAATGTAGTCGGTCTGCAGTTTCTGCAGGCTGCCCTCGACGGCACGAACGATATTGTGTCGATCCAGCGTGGTCATGCCGGAACGCACCGCGGCCTTGAGCCAGCCATGGCTTGGACCCGACACCTTGGTGGCGATGATCAGGGCATCCCGCGGTTTTGTTTTCATCCAGCGCCCGACGATCTCCTCGGTGCGACCCGCATAACTCGGGTCTGGCGGTACCGGGTAATTTTCGGCGGTGTCGTAAAAGTCGATGCCCGCCTCGAAACATTGATCCAATATGGCAAACGCAGTCTTTTCGTCGGCCATCGTGCCAAAAGTCATCGTGCCCATGCAGATCTCGGAGACGACAATGCCGCTGCGGCCGAGTCGATTTCGTTTCATGATTCTCCCAAAGGTGGTGTGGCCAAAGACAGCGAGACTAACCCGGGTTGCCTGGCCATGAAAGGATGGGCCCGAAAGGCGCCGGCCGCGAACACAAACTTATGGATTGCGATTCCGGACAGCATCAGGAAGATGCACGTTGGCCATTCCATCTAGACCACAGGAGACAATTCGCGTGGATTTCGACACCGTCCTCAACGAACGCCGCAGTATTCGCGGTTACAAGCCTGATCCCGTTCCTCGCAAGGTGCTCGAGGAGATCATCGCACTGGCAATTCGCTCACCCTCCTCCATGAATACCCAACCCTGGCACTTCTGGGTGGTGACCGGGGAACCGCTGGATCGAATTCGCCGGGAAAATACGCAACGCAATCTTGCCGGGATTCCGCCTTCCCGGGAAATTCGGTCCCATGGCGCCTACGAAGGTGTCCATCGCCAGCGTCAGATCGACATTGCGGTTCAGTTGTTCGAGGCCATGGGGATCGCTCGGCACGACACGGAAAAACGACAGGACTGGGTCCTGCGCGGTTTCCGTCAATTTGATGCACCCGCCTGTGTGGTGATGACTTACGACAAGGAACTCCAGAACGGCGACATCGCCCAGTTCGACACCGGTGCCGTGGTCAACAGCCTGGTACTCGCTGCATGGTCACGTGGTCTGGGCTGTGTGATCAACAGCCAGGGTATCATGCAATCGTCGGTGGTGCGGGAGCACACCGGCATTCCGGATACACAGATCATCCAGACGTGCGTGGCCATTGGCTACCCGGACTTTTCCTTTCCAGCCAACCAGGTCATCTCACGCCGCAGCCCGGTAAACGAGGTCGCCAACTTCGTCGGCTTTTCCGAATGAGCACTCACAGGATCGATACCGGCACCGATCAGTTGCAGTGCGAGATCATCGATCGTGTCGCGGTCATTACGCTCAATCGTCCTCAGGCGCGTAACGCGCTGTCAGATCCGCTCACTCAGGCTCTGCGCCAACAGATCGCTGAACGCGGTCGTGATCCCGACGTTGGCGCGCTGTTGCTCACCGGTGCCGGTACCGCGTTCTGCTCAGGTGGTGATGTCAAGGGCATGGGCGGTCGTCGTGGCAATGATGGCCAGACCGCCGATGAGCGATTCCAGACGATGCGCACACGACATCACGAAATCGCCGGTGCGTTGACCGGACTGCGCAAGCCCACCATCGCGGCACTGCCTGGTGCTGCCGCCGGAGCCGGGCTCGCCATTGCGCTGGCTTGTGATCTGCGAATAGCCGCCCGTTCGGCTTTTGTCAGTACGGGTTACGCCCGGATCGGCCTGTCGGGCGACTACGGAATTGCCTGGATGCTGACCCGGGCGGTTGGACCGTCAAAAGCGCGCGAGCTCATGCTGCTGGGTGACCGGGTTACCATGGAGCACGCCGCGCAACTGGGTCTGGTGAACCGCGTGGTCGACGACGCCCAACTGATGCCCGAGGCCATGGAGATCACTCGTCGTCTTGCCAACGGTCCTGCGGTTGCGCTGCGCTACATGAAGGACAATCTCGATGAAGCGCTGGTGGTGGATCACGCCACTGCGATCGATCGCGAAGCCGAACGATTGATTCGCGCGTCAGGCAGTGAGGACCATAAAGAAGCCGTCACCGCGTTTGTCGAAAAGCGTGAGCCCGTCTTCAAGGGCCGGTAGACAGCCCTGCAAGTGCCCAGAGCAGCCGCAGGAGCAGCCGTAATAGAAGCCCGGCGCGTCCCTGCGCCGTGACAACTGCGAACAGCGGCGCTCTGGTCAGAACGCGCCTTTGACGGAAAAGAAGGCCTGGCGAGGTGCGCCCGGCAGAATGGTCTGCCCGGTACCATTCGGGTCGGAGTTGCCGAAGCCTGTGCTGCCAACCGTCGAGATGTACTCCTTGTCTGTCAGATTGTTGACATCGAGCTGGGCGGTGACCTCCTTCAGGAATCCGAGATCCGGCAGTCGATAACCCAGAGACAGGTTGACCAGAGTGAACGCATCGACTTCGCCTTCGTTGAGGAAGGTGTAGTACCGGTCATCGGTGTGCTTCAGGTGCAGCCTGGCAAAAAACCGGTCCACTTCGACCCCGAGTTCCGAGTTGAACAGGAATTCCGGCGAATCGACTACCGTCTTGCCTGAAACTTCGACCAGTGTGGTGCCGTTCAGAAAGTCGTCCTGGTAGGTTGAATCGTTGAAACTGGCCGAGTTGTACCAGTACAGCCAGTCATTGATCTGCCAGTTCACACCGGCTTCCATGCCTTTTGTTTCCACCTTGCCGACGTTGGCCAGCGCGTTGAACGCGCCGATGATCGCGGATCCTTGCTGGATGGCCAGCAGCCGATCTTCGAACTCCACGTAATACGCGGTCACCACGCCTTCAAGGGAGTCCCCATGGAAACGCCAGCCCAGTTCGAACGACGTCGAGGTTTCCGGTTCGATGGTGTCCTTGATCTCCTCGAAAGCTGCCTGCGTGGCGGAAAACGGGGAAGTTCCGGTTGCAGATCCGATCAATGCCCGGGCGTTGCGGGCAACATGACCAAACACCTCATTCTGGTCATTGATGGTGTAGACCATTCCAACCTGCGGCAGGAATGCTTCATCGGTTTCCACCTTTCCAGTTTTGTCGTCTCCGACCACGGTGTCCGCTTCCACCTCAACCTTCATGGACTTGAAACCGAATTCAAGACGCAATGCATCAGAGAGTTGCCACGCATCCTGCACGTGGAACTGCAGCGTATCGGTGGTGAAGTCATACTCCCACTGCGTGAAAAACGGATTTGACTGGAACTCGGTGAAGTCACGGGTGGGTGTGGTTGATGAAGGTTCACCGTAAAAGCGTCGCGCCTGTGTGAAGTCGTTGGTTTCATACCAGAGGCCGGCGCTGATCTCGTGGTTGTCGAGATCGACGACGACATCCGCGATCACGCCCTGCCGATCGATTTCGTATTCTGTCGTGCGCACTGACAGTGGCGCGCCACCGGGGGTTGCCACGTAAGGCGTGCCCCAAAGCCCCTGCCCTTCATTGGTATGCGTGTACACTTTCGCATTGAGTTCCACCGTATCGCCAAAAGGAAGGTTGACGTCTGCGTAACCGAGATTGTCTTCACGCAGCCCAGAAGCATTCCAGTAGGCGTCATCGAGGTTGTTCACCGCGCCGCTGAAGTTTCCCTGTGCCGTGGCAATGGCCTGAGCGTAGTCCGGATAGAAGTTGTCCCAGTCATAACCGAGCCGCTCGATCTGCTCGAGGCTCATGTCCTGATAGTCGATCTCGGCACGATCCGAGTAGCTGTAATAACCGGTAAGGGTTGCCTCGCCGATCGGCTGCACAATCTTCAGGTTGGCGTATTGCTGTTCCTGATCACCCTCGCCTTTCCACTTCTCCGTGGTTTGATCGGCAACTGAGAGCAGCAGTTTTGTTCCGAGTTCCCCCAACTCGCCGCTGTCGACCCGCACAAAGACCCGTTGTGCGCTGTCGCTGCCAACACTCGCATTCACGTCCACGCCAAATTCGGAATCCGGATCAGCGGACAGGAACTGAAGCGACCCACCAAGGTTGCTGGTGGACGCGGTCGCAAGCGATCCGGTGCCTTGTGAGAGCTCCACCTGCCCGACGTTTTCCGACATGATCGCGCGGCTGATGTGCAGCCCGTTGTGATTGCCATAGGACATGTCGCCGAGTGGCACACCATCCAGCGTGAAACCCAACTGGTTCTGGTTGAAGCCGCGCACGACGATACGGGTTGACCACTCGTAACTTCCGTACGGGTCAGCGGACTGGAAGTTCACGCCCGGCAGTTTTTCAATGGCTTTCAGGGGGCTGGTTCCCGCTGGATACTGCTCCAGCTGGGTTGCGGTAAGGGTCTGCACCTGGCGCGTTTCGCCCCGGCCAAACACCACGATTTCTTCAATGGGCGCAGCTGTTTCAGCCGCGTGAATTGCACACGGCACCGCCAGAATGGCAGAGGTCAGTGCATTGAGTGCGAACGGCAAACCCGCAAAACGGTGCCGTCTATTGATCGTCATGGCATATCTCCTGTTGGAATATCCCGGATACAAGGAAAATCACCGGGCCAGTGGCATCGTGATCGGCGACGGTGACGGTCGGGTGATGGACCATGAACGATTGATGGCAAACGACGCCGGGAACGTCATCACGCGTTTACAACTGTCGGGTTGCCGATTGATGATGGGCATTGCTGAATTGGAGCCCGAGGGCGGGAGATACGCGATTCCCGCAGTAGAAAGTCGCACCCGGGGGCTGAATAGTCATGGCCGTGGTAGTAGCCATCAATGAGGAGAATCGGTACATGAATGTCGCCACAGCATCTTCCAGCCAGGTATTGCATGACCTCGGTCATGTTGATGCCCTGATCGTTGGCGCCGGAATCTCGGGAATAGACGCCGCCTGGCATCTGCAGCAGCAGTTCCCAGACCGTACATTCATGATCATGGAGGCACTGGAGAGCTTTGGCGGGACCTGGCTGACTCACAAGTACCCGGGTATCCGCTCGGACAGCGATCTCTTCACCTTTGGCTACAGCTGGAAGCCCTGGATGGGCGCACCAATCGCCACGGCTGAAGAAATCCTCAAGTACATGAACGAGGCAATCACAGAAAACGGGATAGACAGCAAGATCCGCTACCGGCATCGCGTCGAAACAGCCAGCTGGTCATCGAAGGATGAGGCGTGGACGATCACGGCACACAATCTGGAGACCGGCGAAGGTTTGCGATTGAGCTGCAATTTTCTGTGGATGTGTCAGGGCTATTACCGCCATGCCGAAGGCTACACACCACAATGGCCGGGAATGGACCAGTTCAAGGGGCCGATCATCCATCCCCAGCAATGGCCAACCGATCTCGACTACACGGACAGGAATGTCCTGGTGATCGGGTCCGGCGCCACTGCAGCAACCGTGGTGCCGGCCATGGCTTCCCGAGTCCGGCACATCACGCTCCTGCAGCGTTCACCCACCTATTTTGCACCGGGGCTGAACCGTAACGAGCTGGCCGACACGCTGCGGGAACTTGATATTCCAGACGCGTGGACTCACGAGATCGTGCGACGCAAGGTCCTGCTCGATCAGGAACGATTTACCCGCCGTTCCTTTGAAGAGCCGGAAGCGGTTCGGCAGGAGTTGCTGGCAGGGGCACGAGCTCACCTCGGTGACAACTTCGATATCGATACGCACTTCAATCCGCGTTATCGGCCCTGGCAGCAACGTCTTGCCTTCATCCCCGATGGAGACCTCTTCAGGGGCATCGCCAGTGGCAAGGCGAGTGTGGTCACCGATGAGATCGACTGCTTCACGGAAAAAGGCATCCGGCTCAAATCAGGCAAGGAGCTGGAAGCCGACATCATCGTTACCGCAACCGGGTTCGACCTGTGTGTACTGGGCGACATCGACTTTGTGGTCGATGGTCAGGCGGTCGATTTTTCCCGCACGGTGGGCTATCGAGGATTCATGTTTACGGGGGTCCCCAACCTGGCCTGGGTGTTTGGTTATTTTCGCGCGAGCTGGACGTTGCGCGCGGACCTCATCTCGGATTTCCTCTGCCGGCTGTTCAAGCACATGGAAACGCGTGGTGTCCGAACAGTCGTGCCAACGTTGCGACCGGAAGACAGCAACATGACCCTGAAACCCTGGGTGGACCCGGACAACTTCAATCCGGGGTATCTCACTCGAAGCATGCACTTGATGCCGCAGCAGGGTGACCATGATCCCTGGGTATTCACCCAGGACTACTGGCGGGAGAAGGACGAGTTTCCGGCTGCCGACCTGGAGGATGGCGCGCTCGCCTACCGCTGAGACCAGCGACCGCAACAAGTCCGACGGCTTGCCATCCGCCCTGGTTCGCAAGAATCAGGGCGAAGCGGATCAGGCAATCTCGGCTGCCGCCATCAAGGCGTCAGGATCATCCATCGGCGGATAGATGATCCGACGGTTGATCATCTCCTTGATCGGTTTGGTACCCATCCCCGCCTGGACCACCGTTCGTTCCCAGCCTCGTGTCAGCAGCGCGCCGAAGTCACCCAGATCGAGGCAGGTCTGGTAGTTTGGCTGCGAGTAGTGTTTGAGGGGCAGGCCAAGCAGATCCCGGGCAACGTTGGCGCCCGCATACTTGCCCATGGTCATGGCATGCTGACAGGACATCAATGCGGGGTGCTCGGCATCCGCCAGCGCATGCGCCGTATCACCGGTGGCGAACACTCCGGTGAACTCCGGCACTCGCAGATGCTCATCGACAACCACGCGACCGTGAACGTCAAAGGACGCAGGAAGTGTTCTGGCCAACGGGTGTGCCTGCAACCCCGTCGTGATGATGACGGTCCGCGTATCGATGATCGATCCATCGACAAGTTCGACTGAACACTCGCTGATCCGGACAACGCTGGTGTCGACCAGAACCTCCACACCGGCGTTTAGCAGTGCTTCCAGTATGGTGGGTCGGGTTGTTGCGCCAAGCTCTGGGCCCACTTCCGAAGCCCGCTCGATCAGCACGATCCGAGCTTCCGCCGATAGCCTGTCGCCCGCATGCACCATGATCCTTCGACGCATTTCACAAGCCAGTTCGATGCCCGTGAACCCCGCACCCACCACCACAAATGTCAGTTGCCCGGCATGCGATGGTGCTGCGAGAAGCCGCTCCAGATGGGATTCCAGACGTTCCGCGGCCGCATAGGTATCGATGTCAAAAGCATGTTCGGCCCACCCTGCCACAGGTATTGCCTGCTGGATGCTGCCTGTGGCGAGTACCAGACGATCCCAGGTGATCTGTTCACCGGTTGCCGTCAACACACATCGGCGCTCGACATCCATTCCTGTAACGCTCCCGACCACGAGTTCGATACCCAGGGACTGCAGGGGAGGACCCAGTGGAACACGCAGTTCCGGGCTGAACGCTTCATACAGGCGCGGCCGCATGGTCAGGTAAGCGTCAGTATTGATCACAGTGATCTTCGCCTGCGCATTCTGGAGAGCGTATTCGCGTCTGGCGGCAACGGCAGACCAGAAACCTCCAAATCCACCACCCACTATGACAATGTTCTGCATTTCCTTGCTCCTCATGACGGTTCCACGCCCCTGATGGGTCCATGAATCCATAGACGTGTGGATGGGGTGATTCGTGACAGCCTTGTCAGATCACCTCAAGATAGTCGCGATCGGGCAACCGCGGAAATGGCGAGCCGGGCAGCGTCTGGTACCAGTAGGCGACGGAGGCGATGTCGTCCTGCAACGGCAGATACTGGCGCTTTTTGTGGGAGCGCCAACCGAGGGCCTGGATCGTGACCCGCAGGTCTTGCTGGAAGCGGATCGGATCCATGATGTGCCAGCGATACAGACCAAATCGCTGCTGCGATTGGTAGACGCCATCCGGTCGAATGACCTGTGGCATACCGGCATACGGCGTGGTGAATTCCGTGTAGCGACTGCCCCCTTCGCGGTCCCGTTCCATGAGTCCCGGATCGAAGTTGTAGGCACCGCAGAAATAATCCTCCGTTCCCGTCCCACAGATGGTGGGAAATTGCCCATCACCGTCAATGAAGAACTTGATCTCGCCCTCACCCCACCAGCCGCTGTTGTTCACACCCCAGGCCATATAGCTGCCGACATAGTGTCCCTGTCCCTGCACTCCATCGAGAATGCAGTAGACGTCCTTGTACGGCAGTGGATTAACCCTCCGAAACTGGGCATGAAAATACGCCACATCAGCCGGAACGTCCGTCAACGTGTAGTTGATCTGGTAGTAGACATAGAGCGCTTCGTCGGACAGGTTTTCCATGGTGAAACGTGCCCGACGTCGAAAAGGCATTTCCCAGTAACAGTTGAACGCACGGCCGGGATTCACACAGACCGGCAGCGACGAAACCTGTGCAAACTTCTCCCAGCCACATGCAAAAAAATCGCCGGCCGGACACTCGACGGATGGAAAGGCCTGATCATCCCAATACACTCGCAAGATGGAGTGTCGCCACTTGCCGCGCGCGAGGGTCATCCAGATCTGCTGGATTGCGCCGCTGCCCTGGATATCGGCCAGTGTAAAGGTGCTGCCGGGCGGGATGATGATGTAGGGCGATACCTTCCAGCCCTGACCCAGATCACGGGCAGCCTCGGCTGCGGTTCCGTCGACCGACATTCCACCCTGCCCTTTTTCACCACTGAAATTCTCCGGGCTGATCGAGCGGGAGACCGCGTTCGACAGTCGTGAGAGGTTACCGAGGTTAAGTCCCAGCCCGTTGAAGGTCATGTTTTGCTCCAGAACAGTTTTTGTCGGGGTTCATCGAAACGTGCTGGTTCGGGTCAGGCCGTACAGGAGCGATCCTGCGCCGAGCAACACGGCAGCCATCAGCCAGGCAGCAACGGTCACCTGCCACAGCAGATAGACACAAACCAGGAAGGCAATGCCCGGGATCACCAATCCGCCCGGCAGATTGAGTACCTCGGCGGCATTGAGTACACGAGTACGTGAGTGAGGCAGGGAAAAGATGCACCCAATGTAAATCATGAGCCGCACAACCACACTGAGGCTTGCCAGCAAGACAAAGCTCCCGGAAGCAGCGAGCAGCAGGCTCAGGGATGCAAACAGCATTATCGAGACCACAGGAGTCTTGTGCACCGGATCAACACGTCCAAGTACGGCTGGCAACTGTCCCTCGAGCGCCAGCCGATAGGTGATGCGGGGTGTGGAAAACATGGCACCCAGCAGGTTGCCGCCCACCGACGCGGCCACACCCAATGTCATCATGATGGCGCCCCAGGTGCCAAACAGAACTGCACCTGCCTCGACCACCGGTTGTTTCATCGCGATCAGATCTGGCAACAGTGCCGTGCACACGATGTGAATGGCCGAGTAGAGAATGGCCGCAGACAGCATCGCGGCCAGCAGCGCGCGGGGAATGTCCCGTTGCGGATGCCGCGCTTCGCCAGCGGGTACGAGTCCTGATTCAAAGCCGACAAACGCATAGATGACCAGCAGGATCGCTGCACCAAAATCTGCCGCAACCGGCGGTCCCTCGACTACCATGCTGTCCGGATTCGACTGGATGACAAACAGGCCCACGCCAGCGACGGCCAGCATCGGCAGGAATTTTGCCAGCGTAATGACACCCAGCCATCCCATGGCCCGCTGTGCACCTGTGGTGTTGATGGTCGCCAGCAAAGTGATGCATACCACCAGGAACGCCAATCTTGGCAGCGGTTCGGCAATCACTGGCCAGAACCAGGCCACCGTGATCACGAGCAGATTGATGTTTGCTGCAAACGCCGTGAGCCTTGCAACGTAGAAGGCCCATCCGGTCTGAAACCCGGCAAACGTGCCAAATGCGGTACCGGTATACAGCATGGGGCCTCCGGTACCAGCGTGTCGGCTGCCCAGGTGGGCAAATACCAGGATGACTGGCAGGATCATCAGCGCGCAGATGGCGAAGATCCACACGCCGTCATCACCCGCCAGACGAGCGACCTCACCGGGCAGCCCAAAAATACCCGCACCGACCACGCCATTGATCATCAGCAGCCACAACGAAAACCCGGACAGTTGACGCGGCAGGGGTTCCCGAACAGGTTCCGCAATGGTCGATTCTGCAGGCAAGACCCTCAGCCCTCATGACGATGATGCAGTAAGGTCTTGCAACACTACACGAGGCGATTGCATGAAGGCCAACCTGCTCCCAGTCACCTGACGTTTGAAGGTTTCCGCCGTCGAGTGGGCAGCCTGAATCGATCTCCCCCATTTTTCTCGTCTCGTCGTGGCTTGCGGCTGGGATGACCTGTTGCTGGCCCATCTGTCTGCAGGAGTGCCGGGCGAAGTCGTCCGTTCTATGACCTGCAGCGACCTGCAGCAAAGCTGCGAGATGCAGATGGCCGTGCGCAGTGTGGATGTCATCAGCATTCGGAAGACGTTGTGAAAAAAACCGGCAAACGTCTGGTCGCGATGCGATCCAGCTCTGGTCGCGATCTGTTGGGGGGGACCCAATCGGGAGGCCGGTGCTGAAGAAACATTGGAGGCTGGGGTCGGAATCGAAGTAGCCCGTCACACGGGCGTTTCAGACCCTATTCTCAGATCTCTACCCCCATCCCTACCCCTCGCCGACTCCCGTGACACAGGAGACCGAAACCATGGACCCAATAGACCGAAAGATCCGTGCCATCGAGGCGCTACGTGATGCTGAAGTTCCGCTCGAGGTGATGAACCCCATGCTGGCCGATGATGCCAGCCTGAACCAGACTCGGCAGATCCTGCTCTACGTCGCGGAAATGCATTTGCAGATCGGTGGCGAGCAATGTGGCGAGGCAGCGAACCGGACCAACTCTGACTGGACCGAAGGCCTCGGCTGGCTTCTCAAGGCGTGTGCCGATTCCATCGAGTTGCATGAGCTTGCCAGGAAGGTCGACTGGGACCGGCGGCAGTGCGGACGGGGTGCCCAGTCATGAGCCAGCACAGTCCACAACAGCCAGTGCAGGAGCTGTCCGACCAGCAGCTTGAAGACCGATTCCGCGAACTGTTCGCTCGGCTTAATCCAGAGGATCGATCCGAATTGCGCGCCGTCATGGCTCGGTTGAACCGTGAGCAGGGAGGTGAAGCATGACCAGCGAAGTTTCAGAAAGCGCGATGGAAGCTCGCGCCAGAAGAGCGGCACGTCGCGTGGGGCTGGTGGCAACAAAGAGCCGGGCCAGCCTCCACTACGAGACCAA
>JBGSHJ010000041.1:0-27962 GCA_041752315.1 Pseudomonadales bacterium | reverse complement strand
GTTGCCGTCGGCGTCGCGTGCCAGTGCGAGTGCCGCACTGTTTGCGGCACCGTGGTGGCCGTCGTCGCCCGCGAGCAAGATCGGGTGGTCGGCGGAAACGGCATCGAGGGCCGCGCGCAGCGTCGGATAGGTGTCGCTCGGCTGGTTACCGCGCCCGAACGGCCACTGCAGCACGATCATCCAGTCACCGGTCGCGCGGGTGTAGCGCGCGAGGCAATCCTTCAGAAACGGCACCATCTCGTCGAGCGACTTCGCCTCGCCCTTGAAGTCGCACAGGTCGGGTTCGACGGTCGCCAATGCGTGGACATGCGTGTCCTGGATGCCCGGCATCACCATGCGCCCGTCCAGGTCGAGCACCTTCGTGCCGGGACCAACGTACGCCTCGAGCTCCGCCGTGCTCCCCACAGCGACGATGCGATTGCCGCGAATCGCCACACTCTCCACCACACGGCGCGCAGGATCAGCCGTATAGACGTAGCTGTTGCGAAGCACCAGGTCCGCAGCTTCCGTTGAGGGCGTTGTAGCGGCGGCGGGCGGCTCGGGTTCAGAACACCCGGCAACAAGGACAAGGAGGACGATGGCAGTACATCGGTGGCACATTGCGTTCATGGGGCAGTTCCGCGCGGGGGAGGATGACGGCCGAACTATAGCGGAAGCCGCCGGACCGTTCTGTCTTCTCGCCAAGTGCCTGGAACGCACGATCCGGAATTCGAGGGTTTGTGTTGATCCATCGGTCCCAAGGAGTTGAAACGTACGAGTCTGGTCAGGTCAGGAAAGACCACGCGTTCGCAGAACCTGCGATCCGTTTTTTTTGGAGACGCATCTGAGGCGTACCGCGTCTTTGCAAACGCAATGAACCACGAGCTCCCGGTGCTGTCCTTACGTCGCTTCTACGACGGAAATGACGAGCAGCTTGAGGGGCCGCATTTCTAGATCACGTTTCTAATACGGTTGAGACCGCACCTGCATCACTTCAAACGGGCGCAGTGCGTGCATTTCGGATGACCACCCGTGCCAGAGGCGCGGTCCTTGGTCGCGATGCTGTTGGCTTCCGTGCACATGGTGTTGTCGTGGTAGACCTTGGGATCAGTCTCTCTCTTCGAATGGAATGCATCTACTTTGGCCATCTTTCCACCTCCAGTGTTTGGATTGGATCCCGTCCGGCTCGGCTTTTCTCTTTGCCATAAAAGTATACATACCTTACCGCCAGGCAACATAGAGGTGATACATGCCCAAAAGACCAGCGCGCGGTCCCGCTGGTTACGTGAACTCATGTCTGAAAGTAAATCGTCAAATCAGGACGGACGCATACGAACGTTGTCATGCCCAGAGGAAAAGGCTCCTGCGTAGGTAGAACGAACCGCTTGGCTTAGGAGAAAGGAACAATCGATAGCAGGTAGAAAAAAGGGCTGGCTGAAATTCTCTCGACATGGATACCCCCCTACGCCGACCAGTGGGGGTTCCAAACCACCTCCCAGAGATGCCCATCAGGATCCTGGAAATAACCGGCATACCCTCCCCAGAAAGTGTCTTGGGCTGGCTTAACGATGACCGCGCCCGCTTGTTCAGCCTGAGCCATCACCATGTCAACTTCGGCCTTCGAAGACACGTTGTGCCCTAACGTGAACTCCGTGGAACTTGCGGGACTCAACGGCAGCCCCGTGTCATGGGCGATGCTCTTTCTGGGCCAAAGCGCCAAACGCACGCCCGATTGCAGTGGGATAAACACGACCGCGCCGTATTCGAATTCTTTACCCACGATCCCTTCCGTGGAGAGGCCGAGGCCGTCTCGATAGAAACGGAGCGACCGGTCGAGGTCGTCTACACCAATGGTGATTACCGTAATCCGAGGTTGCATCGTGCGTTTACCGCGAAAACTCAGGAAACAATAGTCTGAAGAACGTACGCTCAAAGCTCAAAGAGCACCGGGCCTCCTTTTGCAAGGAGTGTTGCAAGGAGTGGACCCTCCCAATTTTGTGGAGCAACGGAATCCAGATCAAGAACACGCGGCGCCATCGTCACCACGCAAGACGGGCGACGACACGCGTCTCATCAGCGTGCAACGAAAACGTCCAGCCATTGCGCTCACACAGCCGTTGAACGATCGCCAGACCCAGGCCATATCCGTGAGACGACGAAGCCTCAGACGGCGTGTGCCGCTCATCAGCTTCACTTCTCACCTGATTGGTGACGAACAGCTCGTGTTCGTCGACGCGAATCGTGATCGGTCCCTGCCCGTCGAGCGTGTGTTCGAACGCATTTCGCACCAGATTATTGACCGCGATGGAAAAAGCCTGCGGATGTCCGCTGACTCTGGGTTTTGCGAGATCGTCGATATCCACATCGACGAACTTGCCGTTCAGCAGGTAACGCTGCTGATCTATCGCCTGGTTCACCAGCGGCATCACTGAAAACTGCGAAGTCATCGTCGTCGTAGATAAATCGGTTTCAATCGCCATCCAGGACGGTGTCGTAGTCCAGTTCAATCTGCGTGGTTTGAATACCGGCACTGAACACGCCCCATTGATTCACTGTCTCGAAGTCGCTTCGCCAGCCGATCTCTGTCTCATCTTCACCGATGGTGATGATGTCTTCCCGCACCGGAAAGCTGGATGCGGGCGATCCCGCAGGCACGAGATCAGGAAACGATTCACCCTCTGAGCTGATCTTGTCGCTGGTGCGGTAGTAAACCTTGTTGGTCAAGACTGCTTGTTCACCGATCAATGATCGCAATGTCACACCGTACAAATCACTGTCCTGTTCGGAATCCAGAAGTGCAACATCTTCGAAATTGCTCGACTCGAAAACGTGCGTCACGTCGCGAGTAAAGTCCTCGTGTGTATCCATCAGCAGAATTTCGAACGTGTTGTTCTGGTTGATCGGTATGACCGACTTTACGATGATGTCTCTCAAGACCGGCTCCCCAATGTCCAGTTCTTCGATAGTTTCAAACAGAGCGCCGAAATCCAGGCGTCGAGCAGAAACGAGCATCGTTGAGTCTTCGGTGACACCGGTGGGGCCGTCATATCCAACTTCATAGCCTGCAAGGTCGAGCCGCAGACTGGCTGAAGGGCTTGGATTGCCATCGGCAACTTCCAGTTTGAGTAGCGATGCGGCGCGGCCGCCATAAGCCGCGCCCCACCCACCCGGAGAGAACTCTGCCCCACTGATGACGTTCGGTGCGAAAATCGAGAAACGGCCGCCACCCCCGACATCTTCGTCTTCACCCAGTGTCGCATCAAAGTGCACCGCTTTATCAAAGGGAAAGTCATCCACGAATAGCAGATTGTCTCTTGGGCCACGGCCGCGCACGCTGAAGCTCGCGAATTCACTTGCGGATGCAAGGCCTGGCAAACCGTCCAGCGAAAGGAGCGGATCGGCGCCACCGCCAACAGCACTGCTCAACGCTTCTCTATCGAGATAAGTGCTGCTGGCTGATGCAAATGCATCAGCTTGTCGGGCTCGAACGACCACTTCCTCGATTGCCTGCTCTCCAAGTTCGAATTCAACCTTGACATTTTTGCGCGTAACCACACGTACGCTTGGCTCATACGATGAAGCGAACCCGCCTTTGGCGACGTTCACCGAGTAGAGACCGGGGTCGAGCTGTTCGACGACGATGCGACCCTGCGCGTCGGTTTCTACAGTTCGTGCGGAGTTGGTTTCCCGTTCCTCGATCGTGATCTGCACGGCCGAGAGTGGCCGGTCAGTAATCCGATCTTTGACGATGACAGTCAGCGCACCGGGCGCCTCGGCTGCATGGGTAATCAGTGGAGAGCCAAACAGGAGCACCAACAGAGTCAACCACGATGCCTGGCTCAATTGCCTGCTCATATTGCCATTCCTCCAACAGTCGGCTGTCTTTAATTGATGAAACGCCGGGAGGCTAGCAAAGCGAATGTGAAGAAAAAGTCGCTGAAATGTCACTGCTACTTCAGAGCATCGCAGCCATCGACGCAAACACAGAACTGAGGTCAAACACCCTGGTGGACGAGAACGACTGCTCTGACGCAAAGCGCTTTGTCAACGCTCTGGTGAGGGTGATTCCACAAAAACAAGGCGCACTGGTCTCATTCACCATGTGAAGCTTCCGGACCCCAACCCGCCTGAGATGCGAGTTGCTCGCTGCGCTCTCGGGATTCTTTTTATTAATCACTTGACTGTCGTTTATAACTGTCTATTAATAGCACGTCGATGCAACATCTGATGCCGTGAAAACTGACGACTCACCTGAACGTTTCTCCATCGAACAACTCGCGACGCTGGCCGGTGTCACGCCTCGGACCGTGCGGTTCTACATCAGCGAGGGGCTGCTCGAACGACCCGCCGGCGAGAAGCGCGGCGCGCACTACCTGCGTCGTCATCTCGAACAGCTGCTGACGATTCGTCGGTGGAGCGACGCAGGCCTGAGCCTCGAACGTGTTCGCGAACTGGTCGACGGCGCATCCGAAGATCCGCCGCCTCAACGGCGACCCGCAGGCTCCGTCGAGGTGTGGAGCCGGGTCATGCTGGCCGACGGCCTGGAGGTCCATATCGAACCCGGCCGATCAGAGCTGACGCCGGAGCAGGTTCGCAGTTTTGTGCGCGGCATGACCACGCTGTACCGACAGGTACGCTCACCCGCCCCAGGCAAAGGCTCCCGGGCTCGCGCCAGCAGGCCCAATCAACCCTCAGAAGGTGACCCCGATGAACAATGAAACAAGTGGCTTCACGCTGCGCAATCGCCACGATCGGGAGATGCAACCGGTACTCACTGCGGTTCAGGCGCACGGTCGTCTGGACGCGCTGCTGTTCGAGCTGACCCTCAGGCAGGTCTATCGCAACACGGGCAAACGCGTGCTGGAGGTGGTGTACACCTTTCCATTGCCGATGCAGGCCACACTTGTGGGGTTCGCGTCGGAACTCAACGGCCTGCGACAGGAAGGTCACGTGGTCGCCAGACCCGCGGCCGAACGATCCTACGAAGACGCGCTGACTGAGGGTGATGCCCCCGTGCTTCTGGAAGCCCTGGGGAACGGTCTGTATACCGCCAACATCGGCAATCTGAAACCGGCCGACGAGATCGTGCTGGAAGTGCGGTTCGCGCAGCTGCTGACCTTCGAGCAGGGCCGGCTGCGCCTGGCGATTCCCACCACCATCGCGCCCCGATTCGGCAACGCCGTGCAGTCGGGCCTCCAACCCCAGCAGGTGCCCGAGGCGGATCTTCTGTCGGACTACCCGATGACCCTGTCAATCACCATCGGTGCAACGTTCAGCGGTGCACAGATCGGATGCCCGACCCACCCCATCTCCTTCAGACCACAGCCCGGTGGAAGCCTGCAGATCGAACTCTCTTCGCAGGCGCGGCTCGATCGCGATGTGGTGATCACGGTCACGCCCGAGGCCACCCAGCGCTCGGTGGTGATCGAAACCACCGACCCGGCAGACGCCGCTGCTCCCATCGTCAGGCTGGCCGCATTGCAGGTGGATGCGGCTGAACCGCGGGCTGCCATCGATCTGCGAATTTTGGTCGACTGTTCCGGCTCGATGGCCGGCGACAGCATCGCTTCCGCACAAACTGCGGTACGCGAGGTTCTCGCAGCGCTGACGCCGCAGGATCGCGTGAGCTTCAGCCGGTTCGGATCCCAAGTGGTTCATGAACTCGCCCCTACCGAGGCAACGGCGAAGACCCTGCGCCATCAACGGAAGGGTATTGATCGCATGCAGGCGGACCTGGGTGGCACGGAAATGGAAAACGCACTCGCCGCCATCTTCAACTTGACCGGTTCACCCCGAACAGGGGGCGCGGACGTCCTGCTCCTCACGGACGGCGAGATCTGGGATGCCGCCCCCATGATCAAGGCCGCCCGCAAGAGCGCGCATCGCATCTTTGCCATCGGCGTTGGCACCTCCCCCGCCGAGAGTGTCCTGCGCAACCTTGCCGAGGCCACTGGAGGCGCCTGCGAATTCGCCACGCCGGGTGAGGCACTGGAGGCAGCCGCACGGCGGATGCTCCACCGCATGCGGCAGCCCGCATGGCGCAACGTGCGGATCGAATGGGGAAGTCGGCCAGCCTGGGAGATCGCGCCGCCAACGGCTCTCTTCAGTGGCGACACGGTAACGGCATTCGCAGGGTTCACTGCGGGATCGGCAGATGCCAGGGTCCGGTTGCTGGCCGACGACACCGATGGCAACCCTTGCGAACTCGCACGTTGCAACACGACATCACAGGTACAGAGCGAGGTGCTCCCGCGCGTCGCGGCTGCCGAACGAATCCGTCGCGCCGACCGAAATACAGAAACGAACGAGATGGTCTCACTCGCCGTTCGTTATCAGATCATGTGCGAGCACACGGCCTGCATTCTCGTGCATCAGAGAGCTGATGCTGACAAGGCAACCGATGCGGCCGAGCTGTACAAGGTGAGTTCCATGCTGGCGGCGGGATGGGGTGGTACCGCAAAGATCGAAGTCAGTGCGTTGATGATGAGAGAACCGAGCATTGAGCGTGCCTACTCTACTTTGAGCTGTGCGTACCAGGCACTTCCATCCTCTTTCATCGATTCTGGCCTTTCAGAGTCCCAAGAAGGGAAATTGGTTTCAGACATCCGCTCACCTGGCCGAATTCCCGACGAGGCGACTCTGGATGTGATCGCTCGCTGGGTGGTGGAAATCCTCAACAGAGGCTCATCGCTGACGCTGCTCGGTCGTGTCTCTGACCTGGACGTTGAAATGAAGAGAAATAATCTCCATCAAGAAGTTAAACAAGCCATCGCACAGGTAGAGCATGCTGGTCTCTCCAGCGACGAGTCATGGGTCGTTCTGGCCTGGTGGATCAATACGCGACGCAGTGGTCTGAAAGACAAGACCATCGAACAGACGCTTAAACCGGTGATGGACACCATCAACCCGGATCTTCTGGCGCAAACTCTAAGGATTTTCAGGAAGTGGCTCGGTTCGTTTCCGGTCGATAGCTGGGAGCCTGGATTGTGGCGGCGTGTTCGGAGGGTGCTGGCGGGGTGACTGGACCGGTTTACGTATCCATGCCGTTATGGAAACTTCAGACGGTCGGCGATGAGGAAGGCGAGTTCCTGTACAAAAAAGCTCACTACGAGAACAGGCACCTGCGACTCGTACCTGGTGTTGCGGCATGATTTCGTGCGTTCCATGCATTCATCGTCAACATGGTGCGAGGCTCCTGTATCGATCAGTTGCTGAAGATTCACTCGAACCAGGACCTGCTCGGCGAGCAAGTCGACCTCTCTGCCTTCCTCTTCGGCAGGGAGCGGCAGCCTTTGATGGAGTATCGGCAGATCCTGCGCAGCCATCAGTCCAGTCGCTGTTTCTATTGCCACAAGCTTGTGAACGGTGACGGCGTACTCGACCACTTCATCCCACGGGGCAAGTATCCGGTAGATCTTGGCCACAACTTCGTGTTCACCGACAGAGGATGCAATGCCGCCAAGCGCGACCATCTCGCCAGTCCCGAGCACCTCGAGCGATGGAAGGTGCAGAACTTCGATCAATCCGCCAAACTCGATGCCTTCTTCGGAGCGGCTCTGCTGCGGCACGATGCTTCGAGAAGTCTGACGATCACTTCATGGGCATACGAACAGGCCGAACTGTCGTCGAGCCGGGTATGGCAACGCGACGGCGTGTTCTGCTCCCTGGATTCGAGTTGGCGGGTAAAACTACCGACACCAGGTGACACGTGACCCTGCCTCGATTTGATGTACATCGGGGAGTTGGTAACTCTTCGGTGAACAGAGGGCACGATGAGGACTGGATAGGTGACGTCTGCGATGAGTCCTCGTTGATCACCGCAGATCGATCAAGCGGGTCGGCTCAACTTCGGAGGAGTAGTTGCATGTCTTCAACCAAGACGTTCTTCGCGCAAACACGGTGGCGTTTGTATTGGGGCCGGAGCGCAAGTGGGCTATTCGCTTTGTTGCTGGCATATGTGGCGATACCGATGCCGGTTCGTGCTGGAGAGTTTGAGTACCAACAATGCGTCCAACACTACTGCACTTCCTATGGCAAGAGCGAGAACGAGTGCGTGAATTTGTGTCTGCCTGATCTCAACGGACCGAACAAGACGATGCCCCTGACGCCCGTTCCAACTCTCTACGGGGCCATCGCGGTCGAGACCAGCACACTCGCCAGTGGATATGCCAAAGATCAGCCCTCCCTCGCCGATGCCGAGCGCCAGGCGTTGGCAATGTGTCGAGGCGCCGGAGGCTCGAACGCAGGATGCAAGATCGTCGTTTCGGGACATAATTTTTGCGCGGCTCTCTCAACAGGCCAAACTGGAAACGGAGGTGAGAACCGCTGGGGTTATGCGTGGTCCGATGATGGTTGGGTATCTCGACGAGATGCAACGGCTGCATGCCGCAACGACGGTGGTGCCAACTGCAAGGTGGCCATAACATTTTGTACCGGTTGAGTAACTACGAAGCGATCGACGAGGTAACCTGGGGCACCGATTCTCGCCCTTGCAGCCGTGCGAAGGTTTACAGACGCCGCGACTCGCTTAGCCTTGGCCTTGGCCTTGGCCTGGTGCATCTTCTAACGAAAAAAGGCTGTGCATTGCTTCAGTTGGATTGGGCTGCGAGGATACGCGGCACGCGACTCCAGGGAGGACATCGGATATGGTTGTTCGAGCAGAGTTTTTTGAAATGAGCGCCCGCAGAGTTGGTCCAGATACGCTGCGGGACATGACTGTGAAGCTGCAGCCGAATTTAGATTGGGCGTCACTACGATGGTGCCATTCATTGGAGGCAGTCCATGATTCGGGGCGTTGCACAGATCTTAGCTTGCGGCTTGATAGTCTCGAGCGCGGCAATGGCAGATGAGCCATCCCCTGAGATGATGGTCCCGGTCAAGAAGATAGCTGACTTCATCGTAACTGCGGACAACGCAAACCTATCGGCATTTGCTTCCCACAACGTCGTGATTGTCGAGAATTTTGCTCCGTACGTGTTTGTGGGACCGGATGCTGTGCAGCGCTGGGCCGAAGACATGCGCGCCCACGCCAAGGGTCTTGATGGGCTCGCCTACCGCTTCGGTCCAGCGCAGAACTTCTCCATTACCGGTGACCGGGCCTACTTCTCTCTTCCTACTCAATGGACCGGCCGTGCTCAGGCAACGAGCTTTGTTGAAGATGGTGGCTGGTCCTTCGTTCTAGTTAATGAGAACGGTTCCTGGCGAGTATTGGCATACGGTTGGTCTGTTACCAGATTGGAACCCTCCCCGTGACGCCCAACAAGCGGATCCAGGCGACGTCTGTTTCTTCGCTTTGCTCTTCAACAGCCGCGGCTGATCCTTGTCGTTGGGCGGTACGAAGCGGTCTGCTCGTCGGGCTGACGTCCTAGATGGCCGATTCGACATCACAGCCTGATCGCACCGAGCAGACTAACTCGGAGCGTTCCGCAATATTATGACAAGGGCAGCCATCGTATCCGCTGGTGTGATCCTCGTCGTATCAATCTTCTTTATCAGCGTGATGAGCCGAAACGGGACTACAGTCTTCGAGTTTGAAGGGTTTACGGTTCGATCGATTGCGATCGAAAACGTCAATGTTCATCTGGTGACCGCAGGCGACAACAGCTTCCTGGTCGAAGCAGGAGATCGCTCCTCCTTCGATCAAATCGTGAGCGAGATTCGGGCGGCGGGTGTCGAACCGTCCTCCCTCCGAGCGGTCGTCGTGACCCACGGACATGCCGATCATTTCGGAGGCGCCAAGTCCTTCCAGGATGAGTTCAACGTGCCGGTGATTGGGGGACGCGGAGATCTCCCCCAATTTCAGAGCGGTCGCTCCGGCGAACTGTGTCCCACGAGCTCATTCGTGCGGATCTTCCTCGAGAAGAAGAGCAATGCAAGGACCGCACCGCCCTTCACTCCGGACGTCCTGATCTCGGAGACGATCTCAACGAAGGATCTGCTCGGCTTAGACGGGGAGATTGTTCCATTACCGGGACACACCAAGGGCTCGATCGTGCTCAATCTGGGAGAGGCTGCCTTCGTCGGAGACTTGTTTCGAGGTGGTGTTCTCTCGCCGACGTCGGCGCAGACCCATTTCTACATGTGTGACTTACAAGACAATGAAAGCGACATTGGCTATCTCCTGCATTCGATCAGCGAAAACGCGACGCACTTCTTCACCGGTCATATGGGTCCGGTTTCCCGTCAGTCGGTCAACTCCCACTTCGCCCCAGCCGAGTCGAGCGCATCTTTGTAAACGATGCCCCGGACTCTTGTGAACCATCTGCCCGGGCGGGATCCGGTTGCCGTCCGACCACTGCATGTCTGCAGCCGGGGACGAGCGAGACAATGCCGCTCTTCCTCGGACACCACGCTACGCAATCACGAGGCCGATGTAGAAGATTTGTCTCAGGAGCCTTGCGGTACGAAGTGCTCGCACCTTGCCGAGCAGTGTTCTCTTCCTCCATCGTCAGCCCATTTGCAACGGCAGCCTTGCCGATGACTTTGTGGAGGGCCTCAGGCATATCGCTTCAATCGCTGAGAACGCCCACTCCCGTACCTTCAAGCAATGCGCCGAAGCAGTACACAAGTCCAAGTCGGTTGAATACAAGAGCGCCAAGCACTCCGACCAGTGGATCAACACGCTGCAGACCTATGTCTTTCCTGTATTCGGCAACCTGCCAGTTGAATCGATCACACTCGGCCACGTTGTCCGTGCTTTGGAGCCGATCTGGGTAGAGAAGACCGAGACTGCGACTCGTGTCCGCCAAAGGATCGAAAGCGTACTTAGTTACGCGATTACACACGGCTATCGGTCAGGTTCCAACGTTGCAGCGTGGAAAGGCAATCTCGATTCGGTGTTGCCAAAGCCGCGCCTGGTCGGAGTTGTATGGAAAGCCAATCAGCCAGCGTTATCTTGCAGCAACGTTGAAAAAGTATGGGATAAAACCACAGAAGGTCAAAGTCGATGGACGATCCCTTCAAGGTTACAGACGTGAACATTGTTGGGATGCGTGGGAGCGGTACTTGCCCTCTCCGGTATCCGAATGGGTGGAACCTCCAGAACCTCCAGTTCTTTCGAGCCATACCGAGTCTTCGCCAGTTCCTAAGGTTCCGGAAGTTCCGGAGTTTCGAATATCGGAGGGAGTAAACGAAAGAGAGCCATGCCCACGTTGTGCCGAAGAAGGATGTGGATACTGCGAGCCAGCCACTCTTCGAGAGTTCAGCCTTCTTGCGCCAATTCGACTTCATGAGGCTGACAGGTGCCCATTTGAGGCTTTGTCGTGGTAGTGAGCCCATGATCTCAGGTTTACTCCGGCCTATGCATTTTGCGCACGAAGTGGAGTTGTTAGACTGTCTCTGGAATAGAACTGCGCCAGAGCGAACTCCAAACAACGGAGGCCCATTGGCTCTAACCGTCGCGCAGAAGAATCGGATGGTCCTCAGAGAGGCCATGCGCGAGCAGTTGTCAGCCCACGGGC
Source organism: Pseudomonadales bacterium (assembly GCA_041752315.1). GTDB lineage: Bacteria > Pseudomonadota > Gammaproteobacteria > Pseudomonadales > Azotimanducaceae > SYFY01. Next base: position 16,524 of record JBGSHJ010000041.1, on the reverse strand, counting down.
GCTACTGCTTACGGCGAGAGGTGAGCCGTGAGCGGATCGGTGGCTTTCGATCGTGAGAGGCGGGGAAGGGTATGTTTGCCATGCGCCGCCGCCAACGGCAGCGTACGACCCATACTCGGTTGTTAGTGAGCCAACTTTCCTCTCCCAAAAGCGATAAGCGGTTCGTGAGAAAAATTTGTGAAACCGCGATCCGTTTCTTGCTGCCGTTTCGTCTTTGGTGCGTCCCTAGCATACGGAGAGCCGCAATGGCTGGACTAGTCGCCATCTACAAAAAGCCTGCTGACGTTGACGCGTTCGAAAAGCATTATTTCGGGACGCACATTCCGCTCGCCAAAACGATGCCGGGTGTAAGGAAATACGAGGTCAGCACCGGACCCGTTTCGGTGTTGGCCGGGCCAACCGATGTATACCTGATTGGGACCGTGTACTTCGATGATATCGAGGCAATGAACAAGGCGTTCGCCAGCCCTGAGGGTCGCGCGACCGCGGCGGACCGCCAACTCTATGCACCCGATGATACGGGCGTCCAGATTTTTGTATTCGACACCCGGGAAGTCTGAGGCGATCCAAGTCGGCGTCTACGATGACTTGAAATAACGAAAATTGAAAGAAAAGGATAGATGATGTCAAAACGCAAAGCAGCTTATGTCCTCGTCCACGGCGGTTGGCACGACCGATCGGTTTGGGACAAGGTTACTCCAGTACTAGAAGCCCAGGGCCACGCCGCGCTGACGCTCGACCTCCCCGGCGCGGGGGCCAATACAATAGCGCCGAGGTCGCTCGGGGTGCGTCCGTTCGACCTCGCTGCGTTCGCCGCCGAGTCCTCGCCCGTGGCAGGCGTCACGCAGGAAGAGCGGACGCGAGCTGTTATCGCGTTGGTGAACAAAGCTGCGTCGCACAGCGACGGCAAGGTCATCTTGGTCGGGCACTCGGCCGGCGGGATGACAATCTCTGCGGTCGCCGAGCAAGTTCCCGAACTGCTTTGCGCAATTGTATACGTCGCCGGGTTCATGGTGCCGAATGGGCTGTCGCTACTCGCGATGCTTCCGCACGAGACCATGTCCTCGGCTCTGTCGCCTGGACTGTTCGTCGGGGACCCCGCCGCGATCGGCGCGACGAGGATCAACCCCGGGCCCGCCGACGAGGCTTACAGGTCACTGCTGAAGGCGTCCTTCTATGCGGACGTAACCGAAGCTGACTTCGCCCGGGCGGCCTCGCGATTGCACTGCGACGAACCGAACGGCGGCGCTCTAGCCCTATCCGAAATCACACCCGGTAGATTCGGTTCGGTGCAGCGCCACTATATCCGCACCACGCAGGATCGTGCGGTTCCGCTGACCGGTCAGGACCACATGATCGCGGCGATCGACGACACGATCGGCGGCACGACGATCACGCACACCATGGAAAGCAGCCATTCGCCCTTCCTGTCGCAGCCTACCGCCCTGTCGAAGATCCTTCTGGACATATCCGTCGAGCCTTTGGCGGAACAGCCCGGGCGCGGAACAGGTCTCGACATATGAGCGCCGACGAATTCGAGGATTTGTTGATCACGCTCAGGCCGCGCCTTCATCGTTACTGCGCGCGCATGACCGGCTCGACGGTCGATGGTGAGGACGTGGTGCAGGATACCCTCGTCAAAGCCCTGAACGCACGAGCCGAGGACGCCACAGTGGAGAACGTCGAGGGCTGGCTGTTTCGCATTGCCCACAATACGAGCCTGGACCTGCTTCGCCGCCGGTCCCGGAACACGGTCATTCCGCTCTCCGAAAACTTCGAGGCGACGCCGATGCCCGAAGCGGACATAGTCGCGGTCAGCTTTCAGACGTTCCTGCGGCTGCCCGAGCTTCAGCGTTGCGCGGTGATCCTCAAGGACGTGCTCGGCCATTCGATCGAGGAGATCGCGAGCATCACCGACTGCACGCCCGCAGCCGTCAAGTCAGCGCTACAACGCGGTCGCACGGCGCTACGGCAACTTGCGCAAATGCCCACCGACACCCGGCTGCCCTTAATGCCCGATGCGGCCCGGCAGAAGATGGCCGAATTCGTAGTTATGTTTCGCATGGGCGACTTCAACGCGATCCGGGCCATGCTCGCCGAAGACGTGAAGCTTGAACTGGTAAACCGGCTCCAATGGGAAGGCCGCGACAAGATCGTCCCATATTTCACGCGCTATGCCCAAGAGACGAAATGGCGGTTCTCCTTCGGTGCGGTCGAGGGCCGCCCGGCCATGCTTGTCTTCGAAAGCGGCGCGATGGAAAGGCCCGCGCACTTCGTGCTGGTCGATTGGCGCAATGACCAGATCTCGGCGATCCGCGATTTCCTGTTTGCGCCCTATGCGCTCGATGCGGTGGATTGGATGCAGTTGAGATAGTCCAGAACCAGATCGTAGGAGTGCCGCAAAATTTGCGCGACGTTTGCCGGGCCGAAACTTAGAAGCGATCCCTTCAGCAATTTTCTATCAGTTTCCCAAAGCAGACAGGGGACTTCCTCAGGTTGAGTGGACACCCTGACCTAATCAGTCACGAATGTGAAAACTCCGAAACCCGGCCCCAAATCGACGAATCCGTCCAGTCAGCGGGATCTGTGTTTTGCCGACCAGGCACATCACCGGACCAAGTCGGACCCGCTCTGGGACAAGGGTCACAAGACATCCCCAAAGAAGATTCGGCAGTCCACCCAGGCGGACTTCGTGCTGGCTGATGAACACTCCCACACGATCTGTCCTGCAGGCAGTCGGTTTACCAGAACGGGAACAAATGTATGGTCCGAGGACGGCAGGAGCTGAAGTTCATGGCCGCGATCCGGGAATGCGTCGGATGTGCCTTGAGTCCACAGTGCCTGCGTAAGCCAGACGATACTCGTAACCGGCAAGTAGTCTTTCTTCGAGAAGTCCGGACGACAGAGATCTCGCACACGGGGCGGATAAAAGTGCGGATGGACTGGGAAGACGGAAAACGGATGATCGGCGCCAGACTTGAGAAGTTAGCGCAGACGTTCAGGAACTTGAGAAAAACATAGGACCTGATCGATCTACGTGCGGGGATTTTCCAAGGTGGACGGGGCGTAGAAGTTGTATTGCATGGTGGTTGCAGTCACTAGCGAACTTCGCTCTTTGGATTTCCCTGCTTCAATGGGAATCTACAGGGAAATTCCGTGCTTTTCCCGAGTTCGGCGCAATCGCTGTCGTTTTTTACCCACGGTACCAACGAGTTGCATCGATATTCCCTAGCCATTACATCAGGGAATCGGATCTTGTCAGCAGGGAACATGTATCGCCGAGTTCGCGCTCAAGCACCGATGTTAAACCTGGACCGTTCCCCCTCTTCTCGTCTGTCAGAAGGTTCCCGATGTGACCCTGTCTTGGTTTAACGCACACAAGAAATCGGTAGGAGTTTGGTGAGCGGAGGATCGCAAAAGCTATAGGGAAGTAGCTCCCGATCATCAGTCTTCAATAGTAATTCAAGGTGGAGGCGGTGCGTCACAAGCGATTGAGCGACGAGTACTTGAAATCCCACAATGCAGAATTCAGCCCGCGGCTGCGTAATCGGGTGTACGTGGAATCGAGGCAGGATCAAGTCGGGGAATGGTCTGCACAGGCGGGTCTGTTGCCGCGAGCTTTTCGCGAGGTGTTAGCGAGCTTGTCAGCGTTCGGCGAAGCGATCGGGAAGTTTATGGTGGGGTTCGGCGCGCTGTGGCGGCAGGCGCGGGGGCGCGCGGCTGTTGACGTGGTCGAGAATCTTGCAGGTGTTTTCAAACCTGCTGCTGTTCGCACAGTTTCCAGAAAACACCGGGAGCGGAGCCGTGGACCCGGAGAGCGTGCGACGCCTCGCGACATCACTTGCCGTGTGTGTTTGCTTGCTCGGTCTGCTGTCGGCGTTCGGATTCTCGCGATATGGCCTCGCGCGGGAGAAACACGGAGAGATTCTGCAATCGTTGGCGCAGCGACGTCAGGCAGAAGCCTGACACCATTCGCCGAAAGAAGAGGTTAGGAGAGGAGACGGCAAAGCCTGGCTCACACCAGCTTGAATCCTGCTTCGCTCAGCGGCATGGAGCGGATGCGAACGCCTGATGCCGCAAAAATCGCATTCGCCACCGCCGGCGCGAGTGGTGGCAGTGCCGGCTCACCCAATCCCGTGGGTGGGTTGTCGCTCTGAATGAAGTGCACATCCACCATCGGTGTAGCGGCCATCCGCATGACCTGGTACTGGTGAAAGTTGTCCTGTTGTATGACGCCGTTCTTCATCGTGATTTGCTGCAGTGCCATGGTGCTGAGGCCATCGATGACGGACCCCTCAACCTGATTCAGCGCACCGCTCATGTTGATGATTGGGCCAACGTCAACGGCTACTGTAACTTTGTTCACACGAAAATTACGATCAGCATCGACGGAGACTTCCGCGATCTCCGCAACGTGCGCAGCGTGGCAGAAATAGAAAGCCAGACCTTGGGCAGAGCCAGGCTTCATCTTTTTGCCCCATTGCGCCTTTTGTGCCGCCAGTTTGATGACGTCTATCGCCCGTCCGGTATTCAGCACATTGACGTTGCCTTCTTTGATCCATCGTCGTGAGCCCATCAGTTCCAGCAGGAACTCCAGATGATCACGACCAGCAAGTTGTGCGAGTTCGGCAATAAAACACTGCTCGACAAAGGCGTTGGTATTCGAACCCGGCGCCCGCCAGGCGCCACAGGGTGTCGTGATTTCCATCATGCTTTGGCTGACCCGCGCCTTGGGCAATGCGGTCAAAGAAAACTCGTTACCGGCAAAACCCGAGCCGATCACCGGCTTATTGTTGTGCTTAAAGCCAATGTAGTGCTGATCCCACGCCGCGAGTTTGCCGCTGGTGTCGATGGCAGCCTTCATGTTTTCGAAGCCGCCAGCACGGAAGAAGTCGTTGTGAATGTCGTCGGTGCGGGTCCAGGTGAGCTTCACCGGTACACCGGCACGATGGGAGATCGCCATGGCTTCCGCAGCAAAATCATGAACCGCGCGCCGTCCGAAACCGCCACCCATGCGCAATGGATTAACGGTGACGTTGTCCGGCTCTACGCCGAGCATATTCTTTGCGATTTCTTTGACCTGACCAGGAAACTGACTGCCGATCCAGATCTCCAAGGAGTCCGGTTGCGTGCCAGAGCCTTTGCGAAAATCGGCGGTGCAGTTCATCGGCTCCATGCATACGTGGGCAACAAACGGGAACTCATAGAATGACTCCAGTACTCGGTTGCCCTTGTCCGCAAGCGCCTTATCTACATCCGCATTGTCCAGGCGCACCTCACCGCCACCCTTCACGGCGATCTGTTTGGCGCTCTCGATCATCTGTGACCAGTCATCGTCCGAAGCAGAGGTCTCATCCCACTCGACCTTGAGCTTGGACTTGGCATTGAACACCGACCAGGTGTCGTCACCAATGATGGCGACACCGCCGCGGAGAACGGCCAGCCCCTGCAAAAACGCCATGGACGCATCACCCGATCGGGCGTCAGGCGCAAGGATAAAGGCATTCGTGATGCCAGACAGACTCAGGATCTCGTTCTTGTTGAAGCTGATCGCGCTACCGCCCACTTTGGGGCAACGCGTGTAGCTTGCGTACTTCATGCCGGGCACATCGACGTCGATGCCGAAGTGAGACTTGCCTGTGGCGATCACCAAATTGTCGATGCCACCCACTGAAGTTCCGATGATCGTATAGGCCTTGGGATCTTTGAACGACAGGAATTCTGGATCAGGAAGGGGCTGTTCAGCGGCCAGACGAGCAAGCTCACCGAAGGTTCGAATCTCGCCCGAGCTGTGAATCACTTGACTGTCCCGCGCGTTCAACTCTTCGCGATCCACTTCCATCAGCAGAGCGGCTGCACCGATCAGCATTTCGCGCGCGGATGCGCCCATGCGGCGCATGGAATCAATGTTCCTGGCTACGGAGGTCGAGCCGCCTGCGCCCTGCATGCCAAATTTGGCGCTGTCCAGCGGCGCATCGAGTACCCGAACGTCTTCCCAGCGTGCGCCCATTTCTTCTGCAATGATCATGGGCAGTGTGGTTTTGATGCCTTGGCCCATCTCTGGTGTTGCTGAATAGATGGTGATTTGGCCATCAGGATCGATCTGTACGTACGCGTTTAACTCTTTTGAGCGAACCAGCGTTGCGCCTTCTTCCGCGTTCGCCGTTGCGGGTATGGACAGCTCCAGCATCAAACCGCCGCCAATCAGCGTGGAGACCTTCAGGAAAGTTCTTCTGTTCAAACGCTTGGCAGTCATTGTTTGGTCTCCCCTGCATTTGCGCCAACGTTGTAGAACGATGCTGCCGAATGAACGGCTTTGCGGATGCGCAGGTAGGTTCCGCAGCGGCAATAATTGCCGGCGAGCGCGGTATCGATGTCCGCATCGGTGGGTTGACTGTTATCAGCAAGGAGCGAGGCTGCGCTCATGATCTGTCCTGCTTGGCAGTAACCACACTGGGGCACATCGTGGTCGATCCAGGCGGCCTGAAGTGGATGCAGCTCCCCGCCCTTGGACAATCCTTCAATGGTGGTCACGGCTCCAGACACTGCGGAAATCGGCAGTACACAAGAACGTATGGCGGCGCCATTCACATGCACGGTACAAGCCCCGCACTGAGCGATCCCACAACCGAATTTGGTACCCGTCAACTTCAGCTTGTCTCGCAGAACCCAGAGCAGTGGCATATCGGGATTGACATCCACCACATGCTCCTGCGCGTTGACCACCAGCTTGAATTTACTCACTCACTTGCTCCAGCCCAATTGTTGTTTGGATACTCCGGCCGACCGCTGCCTGGCTTGCAGGAATTTTGGGATTGCGCATCGACGGAAGAGCACGCTCACCCTCTACGCTTACTCTCACTTTGCATCCGGTGTACCTGTGCTCGCAATCTCTTCCTCGGGTAGCTTTCTCACCGACGACGATAGCGCTTCGCGGGGAAGGGTACTGACAAGTTAACTTTTTTCATGGGTCAGCGTTACACAAAACGTTCGATTTACGCTCTCCATGAACCGATACTCCCTATGAAGAATTTGTCAGGGTTGATTAACTCCATAAACCCACTTTTCATGAGATGAAAGCGTTAACTTGTCAGTACCCTGAAATCCACAGACGGAATGAGGGTTAGCCGGACCTGCACCGCAACGTCGGCATCGGGAGCATGTCAACTCCCTGCCCTGTTCCGACGGCGGCTGCGTCTTGGGGTGTTTCCGACGCTCCAGGTGTATGCGGACCTGATGTGACGCACCCCGTCGCTGGACAAAAAACGTGCGTCGGGCTTGATACCAACGCGCCCAAGGTCCAGCCGGTCTGCATCCCAACAGCTCTGTATCGTGACGTCGGTGCTGACTTCCCCGCCGCTGTGGTGCCGGATCGCGTGTGTGAGCTGATCAAGTTGGGCGGGCTTGAGATCGAAGATTCGCCCTTGCAGGGAGCGCGCATAATCGGCACCTCGGCTCCCATGGCGAGGATCGCTCCATTCGTCCTGGCGCTGACTGTCGTGAAGAAAGGCGAACAGTTCGACCACCAGGAGGTCCGCGCCGCGAGTCTTCGCGATAGTGACCGCATGGTGCCGGACACGACCCCAATGGTTTGCGCCGTGATGACCGGCCCAATCAAGCTGGAAATTCTGACGAATTTCCGCGATCAGGCCGCGACGGTCATAGGGCAACAGAACATGCTGCATGGTTTTGCGCTTATCGCTCAGTCCGGTCATGTTACCTCCCCGCAACGATCCTCCGCACGTGTCGACGGCCCGGCTTTCGGGACGCACTCGAAAATTGCCAGAATAGTTTCGCGAACAGCGAGGAGAACATCGTGAAGAGTGATAGAAATTCGAACTTCGGACATTTGTTCGTCATCTTTCACTGTTGATCAAGGAATCTCCAGGAATTGACCTCGAATTTCTCTAGCCCAAGAGCAATTTGTTTAGTCAGTTCAATCAATTAGGCCAAACTTCCGTACAGCTGCTAACAGGGAATTCGTGTGAACCCTGCAGGCCACTCAATGTAAGCATCAGCGATACCACTCGAACAACGCTGTGTCTGCGACCGGGTTCCATGCCTAGGTTACCAACGTATGAAAATTGCAGGTCAGGCTTCTTTATTCAGGGGACCGTGCTACAGTAGACATGCATTCAGAAATGGGTCGACGCCCATGCCAACCTGCCTCCCGGGCAAGGTGGATCGCGAAAGCGGATGTGGCTCCCTTAGGGAGCAAGCAAACGGGAAGCGTCGACCCTCCAACAGGAGGGTTTTTTTATGGGCGAAACACAAATTGCCCCCGACAAGATCAGGGCGTACCTGGCGACGCACTACCGCGTTGGTTGCGAAGACTCGCCAATCGAGTTGACCGCGGGTACCCGCTCCGATTCGTTGGCCGCCTTGTTCGCAGTTCGGCGCGTTGCGTGTGGCGCTTTCATTACTGCCTTCAATCCCCGTGGAACGCAGCAAGCCGATGCCGCCAACAACCTCGCCCATGCCCGGTTAGCCGCCGCGCTCGCGGCCCACGACGTCGAAATCATCGAAGGCACCGGCACCGCAGACAGCTCGGACTGGCCAGCAGAAAGCAGCTGGTTTGCGCTGGGACTGCCGCTCGATGCAGCCAGGGCCATTGGCATGCACTTTGACCAGGATGCAATCGTCTGGGCCGGCCTTGATGCGGTTCCGCAACTGGAGCTGCTGCGCTGATCTGAAGTTCGCTGAGGGAGCCTGCCCCGCACAACAGGCGTCGCCGATTTAAGTGACAACTTGCGGGGCGACTCAAAAGTACTGCTAAAGCGTCGGTGTCGCCTGTTCGTCCGGGCTTCGCCGCGCTCGCGGCAAATCGGACGCAAGAGGAGTGCGACATGATAATTCCGGAATCCGGCACAACAACCGAGCCAACGCTCGATCCGGCTCGTGGCTGGCTTGAACGACTCGGGCTCATCGGGCTGTCATCGATCGAGCCGCCGCTACTGGCGGCGCTGGTTACCGGTAGCCCTCTCCTGTTGATTGGCGCGCATGGCACGGCCAAGAGCCTGTTGCTGACGCGGATCGCTGCCGCCCTTGACCTCGAGTTCCGGCACTACAACGCAAGCCTTTTGAACTTCGACGATCTGGTCGGCTTTCCCTTGCCGGGCAAGGACGGCACGCTTCAGTACGTCCACACACCATCGTCCATCTGGGGCGCTTCGGCAGTCATCTTCGACGAGGTGAGTCGCTGTCGCCCGGATATCCAGAACAAGCTCTTTCCGATCATCCATGAACGACGGGTGCAGGGCATCCTGCTGAGCGATCTTCGTTACCGGTGGGCGGCGATGAACCCGCCCTTGGTAGACGACGATGAAGAGAACGGCTATGTCGGTTCCGAACCACTGGACGCAGCCCTGGCGGACCGCTTCGTTTTTGTCGTGGAGATGCCCTCCTGGGCACAATTCACACCCGCCCAGCAACTGGCCATCATCCAGGCTGAAGAATCGCTCGTCCAACCGCAGGACGCCGCCTTCCTCAGGGACCTGATGGCGCGAGCCGCGCTGATTCTCCCCACATTGACCGGGACATTCTCGAGCGGTATCGCACAATACGTGCAGACGCTTGTTGCCCTGCTGGCACAGGCCGGTCTTGTGCTCAGCCCGCGCCGCGCCAACCTGCTCTTTCGCGGTGTGCTTGCCGTGAACGCGGCTGCGCTTGCCATCGACCCGAATGTCGACGCATCCGACGCAACCCTGCTGGCGCTGCACAGCTGCCTCCCGCAACGGGCCCAGGGCATCATCATACCGGAAGTGAAACTGCTGGCGGCACATCGGGAGGCGCTGCGCACTGCGCATCTCTCTTCCGCCGACCCCCTGCACGCGATCCTTTGCGCAGCGAATCCGCTCAAGCGGCTTCAACTCGCTGTCAGTGCAACAAAGCTTTCGAAGTCGGAATTTTCCAGAGTGGTCGCCGATGTCCTGGCGCAACTGCCCCATGGTGCGCGCGAGGCAGCCATCGTGCATCTGTTCGAAACCGGTGCGGTGGGACGCTTGAATGCCGCGATTGCTGCACAGGCCGGCGAATCCTATCGCGAACTCGCAAACCCACTGGTCTTTACTGAGACGCTGCACGCATCGAGTTCCCGTTACACCACCTGGGGCCACATCAAGGACCTGCTTTCAAAACTCGACCCGAAGGATCCACGCGCACACCTGCAGGCCAATGCGGTGGCTTCGTTGTTTGCCAGGAAACACCTGCAAACCCCACAGGATGCCGACCGGGCTTTCATGACATTCGCCAGCGCCGACCAGCAGATGAGGGCTGCATGAACACCCAGACGAACCTGCTGCATAACATGAGCGCACCGCCCAAGAGCGTGGTCAGATATGAAGGGCTTTCAGGCATGGCGAAACAAGGATCACCCGGTGGCAGCGGTCTGACCTCGGTCTCCTTCCGCGGGAAAAGCCTGTTCGGCACAGTTATCCGCTTCGATCTGCCGCCTGACTGGATCGGGCTCAAACCCCTGAACCTGCTCGCGCGGTTGCAGATGGAAGCTGATGGGCGGCTCGGTGGCGAGCGATCCGGTGCTGACCCCGTCCGGCGTCTGACTACATTGCTCAATCGACGGGCCAGCGCACTGCCACTCCCTGACGGTTGCGCCGTGATCCCGGCTCAGGCTGCCCATCAGGCACTCTGGGACGACGTGCTGACCGTGCTCGCCATCACCAGCAAGTGCACCGAGACGATCTGGTTGCGCAGCAAGACGCCGTCCCTGATTGCCGCTGTCCAGCGTGAGTCCGTATCGCTTCTCGTACCACCCGGATTTGCAGCAAAACTCAAGGAGACCTCTTCGTGAATCTTCCACAGGACCAATCGGACACGCTCGCCGAACAGATCCTCGACGCCTTCCCCAGCGGCTCTTACGCACTTGCCGGTTTGCTGCGCCTGCTGGACATCGTCGCAACCAATCGCGTGCCGACCGCCGCCGTGGAGTGCCTGGCCCAGCCACGAATGCTCATCAACCCCGGGTTTGTGCGAATCCATGCCGCCACCCCGGAAAAGCTGGTAATGCTGGTGATGCACGAGCTGCACCATGTCCTGCTCGGACACACGACGCTGTTCCCGCGCACCACGCCCGTGCAGAACTTTGTTTTCGATGCCGTGATCAACGGCATTGTCTGCAGGATGTTCCCTCATCCCGAGTACACCGCGTTCTTCACTGATTTCTACAGCGACGAGCGCTTCCCCGAACGTCTGCTGCGGCCCCCGCCGGGCTGGCCCGGCAAGACCCGGCTGCCGACACCGGCACTACTGGCGCTGCCCGAAACACAAGCCGCAAGGATTCGTGAAGTGCACGCAGCACTCTACTCCGAAGCCGGTGCCAGCTATCAGGAGGTCTACGAACTGTTGCCCAAGGCACTGGAAGGAGGCGATGGCGATCCAGCTGGCGGCTACATCACCGGTGTTCCCCTGTTGGGCGGGCACGGTGACGAGACTATCGCCGATGGCCAGCTGGAACGGCACTCGCCACTGCTGTTCGACATCGTTCGGGAGCTTGTTGAAGACTGGCCACAACCACCGGATCCCATCCGGGGCCGTTCGCTGGCCGATGTGCTGTCCACCACCACCCTCAAGCCGCAGCGAACACCTTCCAACCGGGCAATTCTCAGGCGACTGATCTGCAAGGTAGCGGGGTGCGGTGGCGCGGGTAGAATCCGCAGACTGGGCGAGGATCAAGCCGAGGCGATGTCGCCGATACCGGCGCTGTCGCGCCGATCCGTCGTGCTGCACGCGCTGGGCACGGCGACGATGCTGTACCCGGCCCAGGTCACCCTGAAGCGGCGGGTTCCGAGCGGCACGCAGGTCCACATCTACATCGACGTATCAGGCAGCATGACGGCGCTACTCCAGACGCTTTATGGCGCAGTGGTTGACTGCCAGGCGCTGGTCTTTCCAACCATTCACCTGTTCTCCACCCGCATCGCCAACATCTCGCTGGCCGAACTGCGGTCCGGCAGATGCGAAAGTACGGGCGGCACCGATATCGGGTGCGTGGCAGAACACATGGCTACGCACAGGGTCAGCCGTGCACTGCTCATCACCGATGGCTGGACCGGCAAGCCGCGCGGCCAGCATCTGGACATCCTGACGCGGGCACGCCTTGCCGTGGCCTACCTCGGCAAGAACCTGAACCAGACCGACTTGCAATTGGTTGCCAACCATACCGCCACCCTGACTACCGGAGCCTGATCATGTCGAACCAGATCCATGCCGCGGAATTTGTCTTCCCAGGTCACCCTGACAAGCTCGCCGACGCCATCGCCGATGCTCTCGTGCTCGAGGCCGCGCGACGGGAGTCGCGCGCGCTGACCGGCGTCGAGGTTGCCGTCCACCGGGACCACGTCTATGTCACCGGCCGCATCGGCTGCCTGGGAGCGCAGGACATCGATGTCGAAGCCTTCGTGAAAGATGTCTATCGAAGTGCCGGCTATGGCCATGGCTGGTACCCCGCGCCGGACCAGCTGGCAGTTGTTTCCAACCTGTGCGTCGGTTTGTTGGAGGACGGTGAAGCCGACTTTCGCGAACTGGCCGACGACCAGGCCATCTGCATCGGCTATTCCAACCATCTGGTCGAAACCAATCACCTGCCAGTCGAACACTGGCTGGTGAACCGTCTCGCACGGCGGCTGTACGGATTGCGGTTCGAGTACAGGGACCTTGGCCTCGGGCCAGACGGCAAAGTGCTCATCGGTGTGAGCGAAACACGAACCGTTGCCCAGCAACAATGGGTGGTCACCCACTTCAACTGCTCACTGCAGCAGAGGGCCACTGCGGATGACATCGCGCTGCATCGCGCCGTGCGCGTAGTGCTCGCCGAGGAACTGGAAACTGCTGCCGGAATCCTGCCTGGCCTGTCACCTGCGGTTCCCGATCACCTGACAGTCAACGGCGCTGGCGCGTTCGAAGTCGGCGGACCTGAGGGAGACAACGGGCTGTCCGGAAAAAAACTGGTGACCGACGCCTACGGACCTCGTGTACCGATTGGTGGGGGCGCCTGGTCCGGCAAGGACTTCTTCAAGGCCGACCGGGCCGGCGGCCTGCATGCGCGGCGACTGGCGAAGATGATCGTGCGACTCGGGTTCGCCGAGGAAGCCCAGGTGGTGCTTGGCTGGTTTCCCGGCGATCGCAGCGCTCGCGTGCTACGCATCAGCGGAGCGGATGGGGCTGCACTGTCGGTTGGCAGGCTCGCCGCGCATTGCGATCTCAGTCTGCTGAAAAGCGGAACCTGCTTCCCCGTCGACAATCTTGTCGAAGTGGCGCGGTGGGGACATTTTCCGGATCCGGACCTGCCGTGGGAGAGGAGCAGCATGCTCTAAACGAGATCAGGGGGCGTTTTATTAATCACTGGACGGCGGAACGGGGCAAGTCCAGTGCTCGCCGCACCCCGTCTGCTGCCCACTTCCACTACCCTGCATAAGTGGCTAGACGCGCCATCAGGTTCAGCCGTGCCATGTTAGCGGGGCTGGACGCGATCGAATCAGCCAATCTTGGATCACCTACCACGATCGCCAGCGATTGTGCTCGCGAAATGGCGACATTCAGCCGATTGCGATCCAGCACAAACTCCATGCCGCGAGGGCCGAACTCTCCAGGACTTGCACACAGTGAAACAATCACGATGGGGGCTTCCTGGCCCTGGAATTTGTCAACGCTTCCAACACGAGCTCCTTTCGGTAGTCGTTCGGACAGTCTCCGTACCTGCAGGTTGTAGGGAGCGACATAGAGGATGTCCTGAATGGTCACTTTACGAACTTTATTACCGACTCCAGAAATCTGTCGACCAAGCAGTTCTTTGGTGAGGCAGCAGATGGCGTCAATTTCCTCGATGCTTGCCTGCGAATTACCCTCGTGCTCAACGGGTATGAACAGAATGCCTGCGTCCTGCTGCACCAGCTTTGCGCCCTTCGGAACCGCGATCAGCCTCTCCATTGTGAGAGGCGCTGATTGAAGCCTGCCTTCATAGATCACGTCCGAGATGAAATCGCAGATCCTTGGATGCAACCGATGCGTTTCGGCAAGAAAGAGGCCACGATCAGCGGGAATCGTCGCATGTTCCTGTAGGTAGTACTCGAGGGCTGACTGGCCACTCTCGCCAGGATGGCTGCCTTGAATCGGTTGCCCCAATTGCATCTGGTCACCGATGAGCACCAGGTTAGCGGCCGCGCGACTGACGCCGACAAGGTTGGCGAGACTCACTTGGCCCGCTTCATCGACAAACAGGTAATCCAGTCGATCTTCGAAACCAGGCTGAGTGAATAGCCATGCAGTTCCTCCCACCAGTCCAGAACTGTACGCAGCAGCCCCATCCGAATTCGACTCGATGTATTCTATGTGCGAGAACTTGTTGAGCAATTCATCTTCAGGATCACCGCCGACCTTGAGCACGGGTAACGTTTCTTTTGTCATCTCGCACACAGTTTTGATCAGGTTGTTGATTGCCTTGTGACTGTTCGAAGTCACACCCACTCGCTTGCCTGATCTCAGCAACTCAACAACAACCTTCGACGCCGTGTAAGTCTTGCCGGTACCTGGTGGGCCCTGCATACACAGACATGAACTGTCGAGATCGCGAACCAGCCGTATTGCCGCATCTGAGATAGGCTCCCCATCTACTACAAGCGGACCATGATCCGGGGCCTCAACGAATCGGGGTCTCGAACGCAACAGGAAGTCCATCAATGCGGGTGCCGTCGTTCGAGTCTCTCGCCACTTGCCTACAATCTCGAAGATGGCGTCCTGAATGACGGAGGTCTTTATGGAATCGATCGGAATCAGCGAAGTGTGCGAAGGCAAAGTTCCATTCTCTGCGTCGGCGAGGCGCTTATTGCTGACTTTCAACACCACGGCGCCAGCCGGATCGAGGGCTTCGATGCTTGCAGTGACACCAATATCGGGAACGAACCCGACTCTGGAGCCGATCGATAGCTTGGTCTCCTGGTCCGCATTGAACCGATAGGTAAAGGCTTGGGACGACTTGACTGGTTTGGGTGGGCCTGTGAGTTCAAGTTCACCGAGACAGTCTAGATCCTCGACCAGTTCTTCGGCGGTCTGGTCCTGACGATCGAAATGCCGCCACCAACCCGGCTTTTCGTCACGACGATGGAAATCGACCAACCAGGCCAGCAAGGCCTGAACACGCCAGATTTCTGCGTTGCTTGAATCCATTGAACTTTCAAGAGGGATCTCACCCAGAAGGCTATCCACAAGTTCCCGTCTTACGCGGTTTCTTTCGTTCAGAGGCGGCTCTTCCTCTGGCCCATCCTCTATGCGCATACCTTGATACGCGATTCCGGCTTCGAACTGCCGATCCCGCAACCAATCGGCAAGCTTCCATGTCGAAACACAGTCCGCCTCGTTGTAATCGCGGATTGCCTTGAGCAACGGCGACTCATGCCATTCAGTCGATTGTCCGGATTCAATCCACTGATCATAGAAAGCAATCGACGCTCCTGCGTCCGTGACCTCCCCGGACCGCTGCATGTAGAGATGCTCGATGTTCTTGAGTGAATAGCTGGGCTCGCCAACGCGAATGCCGTGACGAACGATGTCGTACAGATCAACGAACACGCCATTACGCAAGAAGGTATCGACATGATGCTCCCGCGTGCCGTATTGCCCCATCAGCCGTTTCATCGCCGCCGGTTCATAGGCCGCGTAGTGATAGATATGCATCGTCGGGTCCTGCTTCCAGCGAGCGTAGACCCAATCCATAAAGGCTTCGAAAACCGTCTTCTCGCTTACCGAATCGTGCGCCCACCAGTCGTGAAATCGGGCAGTACCATCGTCTACCACGGTTACCGCACCAAACAGATATTCAAGATAACCCTCGACACCTGGATAACCTTCCATATCGAAGAACACATCCATCGGCGACGTCGGAGGCAGCGCGGCGAGCCCGAGTTGAGGGTTATCTTCGGGTGGCTGCAACAGGCGATACCGAGGTATTGCTTCACCGATCGACGCCACCTGCAGTTCGGCCTGTTCCTTGATGCGCGCATAGACTTTCGGCGCAACACTCGGCACGGAGGCTCGATGAACGCCAGCCAGCGCAGTCATCGTGTGAATTCCAGCTGCTTCAAGGCGGGCAATCTGACTGCGGGAAATTCTCGCGACTCGCGACAGATGGTCACACGCTTCAAGCAGAACTATCGCATGGCTGGACCATCGTCCGTGTTCGCCACTAGGTTCAGGAATGGGGACACCACCTTCCGGATACCGCGACATCAATTCAAGAAATCGATTTTTTAGCCGTTGGTAATAGTAGAAATACACGTTCGCGCGGAATGACGCGACGCGCTCATCCCCCAAGACTACTGCAATCTCGACAGGGCGAGTTCCCGTCATGCCTTCCAAGATCCCCGCGTAACAGCACTGACCCTGCCTCGATTCCACGTACACCACACTACGCAGCCACAAGGCTGGTTTCTGCACCGACCGGCGTTTGATATCCGATCGACGAGTGCAATCGCTGACGATTGTAGAATCCCTCGATCCAGTCCACGATGTCGAGTC
>JBGSHJ010000040.1:0-11314 GCA_041752315.1 Pseudomonadales bacterium | reverse complement strand
GACCTGAGCTCTTCACAAATGCCCAGCGGCGGGATTGCCGCGACTTTTCAGCGATGGCGACATCGGCGCCGATCCAGACCACGGCATCACCGGCCCGCGGACGGGCCAGTTCGATATTGCGTGTTTCCAGCATCGCCCAGGCGAAGCGGTGTCCTTCATCGGTGTGCATGACCGGTGGTCCAAACGCTTTTGCATCGCCAAGTTCGATCTGCTTGCGAAACATGACAAACATGAGTTCCACATCGTCACGCAGCACACCGTCCGGGCCACAATCGGCGGCATCGATCATGCCTTCACGACGCCCGGTCATGCCAAACTCCACAGATTCGCCAATGCGTTCCATCAACGTTGCAAAAGGCAGGTCGATGCGCGGTGGATCGAGGGACAACGAACGAGGTCGAGCGTAAGCCGGCAGTTGTACGCCGTACTGTTCGTTGACCTGTTGTGTCGACATCGGCAGTTCAAGCGACCTTCGGTCAGTCCGATCGGCCATGATGGTACCGGTGACAAACGTCGCTGCAATCTCGTCACGCGCCGGATTACGGATCTCGAAGTAACAACGAACCTGTGATCCCGTCGCTTCCAGTACGCCGCCATGGACAGCCAGGTCAGCACCTTCAAATTGTTCCCGTCGAAACCGGCAGTAGGTGTCGACCCGACGCAGCGTGGCAGCATGCTCGTCGAGGACCGCAGCACCCAGACCCAATGCGTCCAGAAGGACACGGTTCGCACGATCCACCCGTGCCAGATAAAACCGGACATTCAGATGTCCGAGCGAATCGATTTCTTCCGGTCCCACCCGGGACTGGTCCAGTAGCTGCATGTTGAAAACTTCCGAAAAGAGGGTTGGCGCGCACAATCCGCTGATTGCGAATGGCCGATCAACCTCGCACTTTACCCGGTATGACGGTTCGATTCAGCCGGGAAGTTCACATCGTGGCGGACAAGTGGGTATCCACGCCGGTTCCCCAGCCATCATGAGCAGGTGCAGCCATACGTTTTGCGTTGTACGCTCCGGCCAACCCGGCTTTCCCGGTCCGGATGGAGCATCCCAAATTGGTGCGTACCACGCTGCTGGTTCTCGCAATCTTCCTGGCGCTTGCTGCAACCGCACTGGCGGTGCGACTCGTGCCTGCCCACCTGCAGATCCGTACGGTTCACCCACGCCTGCCGGGGGCCGATGAATTGCGGGGCCTTTTGCAATCAACGTATGGCCCGGTGGCTTTGCAGTGGCTCACCACGTCCGCACAACCGCTCGATCGTGGCACGATTGCGCACAGCGTGTTCCTCGCACGCTGGTCGGACGGTCGCCTGTTTGAAGTGGATGCCGGCATGGACAAGATTGAGGCGATCGAGTTTGGCGAACTGCTCAAGATCGCGTCCGGTGGTGGCGAGGTCGCCACCTACGGCACCGTTCCAGACCAGATCGGTGCCTCGATGGCCCAGGTTCGTGGGCTCGGTTTTACCCACCTGCACATTGACCACACCCAGGGCATCCAGGCGGTCTGTACGGCAGGCCCGGCGGATGGTGCACAACTGTTTCAGGGCGACGCACAAGCCACATTGACCGATCCAAACACGCTCGAAGGCGCAGCACTCGTCAACGATGCATGTTTCGAGCGCATCAACCTTGGCAGCGAAGGGTTGTTGACACCCGCACCCTTTCCCGGCATGGCCCTGATACCGCTCGGTGGGCATACCGCCTGCTCAACCATGTTTGTATTTGCGGTCAATGGCCATCTGTGGCTGCTGTCGGGTGATATCACGAACACCCGCGAAGCACTGCTCGAAAACCAGGACAAGGGATTCATCTACAGCACGCTGCTGGTTCCCGAGGACACCACCCGCACCACCGAATTGCGCGAGTGGCTTGCCATGCTCGATGCGCAGGACGACATCACCGTGGTGGTTTCCCATGACCTCGAAGCGTTGTCCACGAGCGGTCTGGCGGGCTGGGGTTCATGACATTCACATGGACAGGTCGGAATGCTGGATTCACGTCAACGAGGAAGTTGACATGAAATCACTGGCGGGAACCTACCACGAACTTGGCCTGTGGTTTCTTGCCGATGGCCGGAAAGGTGTGCTTGAAGGCGAAGTTCACATTGAAGAACTGCCCAACGGCATCCTCATTCGTTATGGCGACGGGCGTATGCACCAGTCTGATCTGCTGCTGGGCTCCATAGGATGCGCTCCACTCACCGGCGATGGTGGGGATGGCATGATCTACCTGTCGGAATACACGATGATTCTCGACTACACCGCGAACATCGAAGGACAGATGGAACACAACACCGACGTCTGGGATAGCGGCAGTACACCGATTCGCCGATCCGGGGTGATCCGACAACCGGACAGACTGATCTGGTTTGAATCGAGGATGTTGCGCGCCGACCCTTAAACCGCAGGTGGCAGGAACGGTGATTTCAGCGCCACGAACAAGGACATCTGCTGATCGCCGTCGGCATCAACAATGCCGGTTCCGAATCTGGCCGCTGCAGGGAAACGGGTCATGGTGCCCAGGCCACGATCAAATACCGAGAAGATGGTGCCGAAGTTCCGGTTCGGAAGCGTGCTGGACTGCGCATGATGCAGACGATGCATTGAAGGGGTGACCAGCATACGGCCCGCGGTTCGATCAAGCCTTTCCGGCAAACTGAAGTTTGCATGCACAAACAGATTCATGACACCGAACACGATCTCGAAGAGCAGAACACCTTCCACGGGGATACCGATCAGGGCGATGGCCACCAGACGTACTGGCAGGGAGAGCAGCAATTCGCCCGGATGAAAGCGCAGTGCCGTAGTCACCTGAAAGGCACGGTCTGCGTGATGTACCCGATGGAATCGCCATAACCACGGAAAGTGATGATTGGCCCGATGCCACAGAAAGGCGACAAGATCCAGGGCGACGACACTGATCGGCAAAGCAAACCACAACGGCGCTTCGAAGATCTGCAGCAAGCCAAATCCCGCGCCAACTGCCCACGCGGCAACCACCAGACCACAGGCGCCACAAACAACCCGTGTCAGCGTGGTATCGACCAGCCAGAGACCCAGGTTGGTCTGCCACGGTCGTTGCATCACTGTGTGCGGACGTACCCACTCAACCATGACAACCATCAGGAAGATGGCACCAAGCGCCAGGATACGAAAACCATCGAAGTGTTGCGGGTCCATCGGGCAGCTAGTGGTGACCACGTGTGGGCATGGCAGTATGCGATGTCGCCCGGTTGCACGGCTACTCCTTCCAGCAGAAGTGTTTCACGTTCCTGCTCGAACAATTCTCAGGGGTTGTCATTTGCGGAGAATCCTTGGGTATATTCAGCGGCATCAATATCGCGATGGGGGCAGGACGGTGCAGCATGATTCCAACAGCAAGCCAGGCAGTATTGACGAGTACATCCGGGGGTTTCCCGCAGAAGTGCAGGACCTGCTCACGTCACTGCGAAGTGCAATCAGACTCGCAGCCCCCGATGCCGTCGAAAAGATCAGCTACCAGATGCCTACCTTTCATCTGAACGGCAACCTCGTGCACTTTGCCGCCTACAAAAACCACATCGGCTTCTATCCTGGTCCAAGTGGGATTACTGCGTTCAAGGAAGAGTTGAAGATCTACAAAACGTCCAAAGGTGCGGTGCAGTTTCCTGTCGACAGAGCGCTGCCGCTGGACCTGATCAAACGGATCGTTGTGTATCGAGCCCAGGACAACCAGCGATCAAAAAAAGAGGTCGGGTAGATGACGAGCTACTCCATTGTCGAGTCATCAATGCCTGACGATGCCTATACGCCAATCTGGATGCAGCTCCTTGCCTTCAACCAGGCAACCGCGGGCAATGCAGAGGGGGTTCCTTATGCGCTTGAAGTCAGATCGGATGAAACCTCGCCGATCAAGGGCGGACTCTGGGCGTTTTCCCTGTGGGGTTCGTTTTACATTGCACTGATCGTCACACCGGAAGAATCCCGTGGAATGGGGTTGGGAACAGAACTGATGCGGCGCGCCGAGTTGGAAGCTCGCAGTCGCAACTGCCATCAGATGTGGCTGGACACCTATGCGTTTCAGGCTCGGCCGTTCTATGAACGATTGGGCTTCAGTGTGTTTGGTCAAATCGACGGGCCAGCCCCGATGTTTCCCCGTTACTTCATGCAGAAGCTGATCGCGCCCTGTTCCGGTGTACGAGCGTAATTCGGGGCGCGGGAGTACATTGCCGGACACGACCCGGCGGAAATCGCATGGGGTCCAACAATCAATGCGCCCGAGGAGGGACTGAACATGATCATTCGATCTGCGTCGTTTGCGGGAGTGCTGCTTCTGCTGGCCACACTTTCCGGCACGGCATCGGCCGAGGGCTGGAGCGCCGAGCAGCAGGAGATCTGGAAAGTCGAACAGCAGCAATGGACGTTGAGTGCAGCCAAGGACATGAGCTGGATGGACACCCTGGTGCATCCGAACCTGCGCTATTGGAGTCGGGGTAATCCGATGCCGCGCGACCTGGCATCGCTCAAGCACTGGAGCCGCTACGATTCAGAGAACAGCACCGTGCTGGAGCAGGAGCTGTTTCCGATTTCGATCACCATTACCGGGAACGTCGCCGTAGTGCAGTACCACTACATGATGGCGAACGAGAACTTCAAGAAGGATCGTGAGACGGTGACAGGCCATTACACGGACGTGCTCATCAAGGAGAATGGTCGCTGGCTCTTCCTCGCCTGGGATGGCGGCGACAATCCGAAAGAGGACTGAACACTGACCGGGCTGTGAAGTACTCCAGGTGACGAGCGGCGTGTCCGACGGCAGCAGTGGACCATTGCGCGAGTAAATTCGTCAAGCTCGAACCAATCGGCAAGATGGTGGCGCGCAATGCGCTCTCGCGCGTTGATCACGGCGACGCCCTGTGTGTCCCGCAACTCAGGCATACAGCGGGGGTTTGCGATTCAACCAGGGCAACGCCTCTTCGAGTTGTGCAGATAGACTGTAGAGTGTCTCTTCGTCTCCCGCCCGCCCGGCAAACTGCATCGCCAGCGGCAACCCCGCATTCGATTGCCACAATGGCAGCATGATCGCTGGCTGACCGGTGGTATTGAACAAGGCGGTGAACGTTGAATAGCGGGTGACCATCTGATCCCACCAGCCGAGCAGGTCGAGGGACGGATCGTTCTGGTCCAGCTCTCCCAGTCTGGAGACTTCCCGACACAGGCCTGGTGTCAGGAGTACGTCATACTTGCGCATGACCCCGCCGACCAGACGCGATACGGAATTCTGCGCACCCATGGCCTCCTGCATCTGCATGCCGGTAAGGGACTGGGCACGTCGATAAGTGGCCAGTGTCACTGCCTCGGTATTGGCCTTGCTGATCTGCTGTCCCGTCATCCTCGCGAAGGCTTCCATGGCGCTTCCCAGGGTGGACGCCCATAACCGGACAGTGGATTCATTGAATGCCGCGCCGTCATAGTTGAGCCGGACCGTCTCACAATGGTGGCCCAGATCTTCCAGCAACTTGCAGGTGTCGGTCAGTCGATCCTGGATTTCCCGGGTGATCCGCCTGCCACCTGGCTTAGAGACCATCCGACAAGAAAGTATGAAATAACGACAAGGATGAGAGGACGTTTCTTCGCCTTCTAACGTTTGACGAAAGCGGCGCCGTCAGGCGTCCGCTTGACCGAATGGTTAGGCCTCGGAGCTTTTGCGGTGCGCCCGAAGGCGGATTGAAGGACCTAGCCTTCATCGGGTTCGAAGCGCATGAGGTACTCCTTCAGGCCCTTGACTCTTTGACCATTCGTGACCGGCTCGGTTTGTACCTGCTCCTTCTTCAGCAGCCTTGCGTGGTTCACGACGCCGCCAGGCAGGTATGGCAGCAACTCGCCGTTCTTCTTGACGAGGCGCCAGAATGGCACAGTACCTGACTCGCTTGCGATTGCGCGAATAGCTTGCTTGGTTTGGAAGGGGCAAACTGCCTCTACGCCATTTCTCCGCGCCAATTCGCGGCGAAGTAGCTCCATTGTCGCAACTCTTCCGCTTGGGACTTCCTCAATAAGTGCTGCTACCGTGGTTGGGCACGGCAGCAGCATTTTTCCCGAGCAGCCGAAGAACTTCTCGCGCTCCGGTGAGATTGGGACGACCTGATCTTCCAGCATGTGCATACCGACTCCCTCCCGCCCACGAGGCCTAACGTTGGTGTTCAGCGGACGCTGAATCTCGGCGCGGTTTTTGCGCCAGCAAAAGGCTTAACGAGTGAAGCGGTCCGCTGGAACACATTGTTGGGCAGAACACCATGCATCACATCCCACTAAGTGTTTGAGTTGGGGGTAGAGTTCGGCTCGCCCATTCTTCCTAGTAATTGATCTACGACAGGGTTCATTTTCGACTCGACGCTTGCCCACTTGTTTAGCGCCAATCCGCCTTTGTTTCTCAATCGGTATACAGCGCGAGCAATCTCGCGGCCATCGTACAGAAGGTACAATTCAGCGTGATGGAGGTAGAGACCAATATCCCAGTTCTTCAGTGCCGTATACTTCATGGTGTAGAGGCAGTCCGACGGTACTCGACCGGCCTCTACCAGTTCGGTTTTGATTCCGTGATACTCAATGCGACCTCGCACAGCCTCTTCGAAGCCAGCGACAATTACAGCAGAGTTATTAATCAGGCAGATCCGATCAGGTGAGTGTTCGCTGGAAATCGGCGTTACCTTCACGGAGGTGCAGCCGAATGAAAGCAGGAGAACGTAGATTGTAGCCGCGTATCTCATTGATCCCTCCCTGACCATCAGCCACCAGTTACCGTAGCATCAAGTTCATCCGTTTTACAGCCTCTGTTTCTTAGACATGTGAGGTGACATAGATGAATCCGAAATCACCCGAACCTGTCTGCCCAACACCGCCATTGAGCGGCCGAGCGGGCGGGCGAAGCCCGCTTGCGAAGGTCCGGCTCGAATGGCTTGTTGGGCAACAACATCAAGCTATCTCAAAATCATAGACTCAACGTAATCGATACCAAGCGGCGAAATATGGACGTTGCCTGAACGAGCGTCGTACTCAAGAAGCTTCTTCTTGTGCGCCGGCCTGAGCACATCTCGACGAAACACCGAGGCATTCGAATGCTCTATCCAACCGACCAAATCACCTTCCGCTACGGGTCCCGCACAGTGATAGAGCAGCACTAAGGCTCGATCTTTCATGGTCATTTCTGGCTGGAGTACTCTGAGATTGCCGCCAACCTCCCAAACGAGTGGGACTGTCCTCTCAACAATTGCATCAACCGCCGCTGCCGCGATGTCCGTCGAAACGCCATGAAAGATGCGCACTAGCTCGCCAAGAATCCATTTTGACATTTGTAGTACGCATTCGGCATCCATATGGTTTGGGTCGACGTCACCACCAACATGCCCAACACCTCTGTTATTGCGTATCTCATATAACGACACAAGCATTCGTGGAATCTGGATTCTTACAGAACGCGAAAACGTGGTTGATGATGCTTTTTCCAGATCACGACAGGCGTCGACCATGTTTCTGGGCTTGATCGATTTCTTTGGAAAGGTGCCGTCCACGAAGCCTTGCAAAATTGTGTAGGCCACCTCGCATAGCTTTCCACCGTTCAGCTCCGCCGGCTCCCAGCGTCGCTCTCTGTAGTTCTTGAGAATAGAACCGTAAGCAGAAAGAAGTTCTTCTCGCAGTCCCTGTGGGATCGCATGGAGGAGAGTGGGATCTACGATGAGTCCGGAGGTCATTTCTTCTTCTTGGGCGTCTTGGACCTCGGAAGATCGTGTTCGATAAGGTTTTCTCCCATTGTGGTCACCCCAATATTGTCCCGATCGCTCGTGTCAAGCCAGCCAAATCGACTTGCTGTGTAAGCGAGACTATTGAGAAGGTCCGCCGGCACGCGCCACTTCATATGTTTGAAACACGTAAAAACATGGTTGGCGGAAGCAGCTGCAAGGCTTAATTCGTTCTTCAGGTAATAGGCCGCTACCGTGCATTTCTCGTAAATCGAGTTGGGCTTCTTCGCTTCCACGAAATCATCGAGAGATGTCTTTCCTTTCGGCTTTAGATTCAACTCCTTCACCATCGACAACGGCGCCTTAACTGTTCTCTTCGCCTTTCCTTTAGCCTTACCAGAGCCGGCCGCCTTTTTCTTGGTTCTCTTTAGTGTGCGCGTACCGTCAGCTGTTTCATCCTCGACAGCGGGAGTACGCGTGGACACATATTTCTTCCACGCCCACGACAACACTCTTTCGCGAGCGGGCGGATCGTCCAGCCCGGAAAGCGCGTCGTCGACAGCTTTCAGTGCATCAACTTCGGTAGTCTTTCCCACTTGTCCTCCTATACGAAACGTGTTGCCCAACAACTGAGTTGAGCGGCCCCGAGAGCCGGCGCGGCTGTTGCGTAAGCAAGAGCCGTGCCGACTTTCGGGGTCCACTCCAACGAATGGTTAGACGGCACTCACGATCTCGATGCACCCACCAGACCGGCGGCATAGAGCAACTCCTCAACCACGGCTCGATACTCGAGTCGGGACTTTCGTATGTCGTCTCGGCGGCAGTTGTACTTGACACGATGAGCGGAGAGATTGCCAAGTTCCCTGAACGTATCAATGTCCTTCTTCGCCGAACTAGACAACGATATTTCCTTTGCGTTCGTCGCCTTCGTGATGAGCGCTTTCAGGCTCTGGTAATTGCCGTCGGCACCCTTAATTTGGCCTTCGATGCCGGCGGCTTCAAAGCAGTGAATGAGCAAGACCTCAAGCAACCGGCGCATCATCAATGCGCATGCATCGAATAGATTGTTTTCATACGACGCGTTGATCTGTTTGGCCAACTTCACTAGATAGGCGCGATTGGCCTCATGAAGGAGGACTTCCGGTAGTAGTGAGTCATCGGACATCACCTCCTCGCTCTCTGATAGATCGGGATATGTGTCTCTCAGGCTCTTTGCATTTGTTGCGGAAAGCCTGAAGAGACCCTTCTTCGATCCGTTAATGAATGATCGCGATCTTTTGATGTTCTTCTCAAGACGGGATACGTTGGGCCTCGCGAAACCAAGGCCGACGAGGATCGGAATCATGTCGGCGACAGAAAACTCAGGTTGGTCCTTGTTTTCCGAGAAGTAGAAGGCCAGGAGTTCAACCTTCTCCAACTCTGTCCTGTCCGCCAGATTGGCGCGCTTCGAAAACTGTTCGACCTTCACAGGGCCGGAGCACCATCAAGGCGAGTACGCATTAGGCTGCCTTCTTCAAGAGTTCGTGTTCCAAATGATTGATGCCGGCAATCGGCAAACCGATGTTGTCCATGTCGTCCACGTCGACCCAGCCCTTGTCTTTTGCCGTGTCCCGTAGGCTTTGTTCAAGCGCTTTTGGGACCTTCAGACCAGTATGGCGGTAGCATGTGAAAACATGATCCAGCCCCAGATTCTCCAGTCCTAAGGTCTGTTTGAGGTAATAGACAAAAATGAGATTGCGCTCATAGTTCGTCTTGTGTTCGTAGCGGGAAAAAAAGTCTTTCAGACTATCCAAGCTGCCACCGCCGGATAGATCCAGGTGCTTTAGCAATGCAGGAGGACTTTTCGGTTTGGGCTTGGTGCCGCTCGGAGAAGAATTCTGTTTCCTGGGTGTCCTGGCCGCCGCCGGCTTCCTTGGTTCTTGTCCTTTCGGGCGCAACGTCCCCAAGCGCTCTTTGAAATCCTCGTAGATCTGCTTTACGAATTCTTCACTACCCTCTACCTCGAGCGTCCCTCCCGGGATATCAACTCGCAGCTTGCTCGTGTTGTTCATTGCTTCTTCCGTCTAATTTCAGGTCACTTCGCCTTCCGGGTCCATCACGATCAGACCAACGGCCTTCATTCTCACACGATCGCCGTGGGCACCAGACAACGGTCGTGCCGTCTAACACCGAGCTAAGCGACGCTTGACGGCAGCCGACTGGAGCGGCAGCGAAAGGAGGCTGCAGTCAAGCGTTCGATTCAGCTCCTTGTTAGACGTCACTTCGTTATTTCTCGGCCCACTCTGCAAATCCATCGCGTGCCTCATCGGTGAATACATGAAGATCACCACCCGCAACTGATACTACATCGATTCCGTACTTTTTTGCCTCGCGACTCAGCAGATCTGAAACTTCATCGCGCGAGATAAGGATCGTCTTCGGCCATTGAATTTTTTTCTGATGCGCATCCTTCAGCAAACGCCGCAGCTGCATTTGAGTCGGTTCCGATGCTGCTACAGGAAAGAGATCAGTACCAAATATGAAGCAACTAGCTGCATCCATCAGCGCGATACAGTTGAACTCTCCATCTTCCTCAACCTGTATGGGCGCGTCATTGAGACGGAATACTATCCAGGCTTCATTTATCTCGAACTGACTAGGATGAAGCATGAAAAAATCCTTCCGATGACGTCTAACGCCAAAGGTCACCGGCGCCGAAGGCGTCCGGTGCACCGCCTTGTTGGGCGTCCGTGTTGTTTCAGTCGACCAACTGTTTTCCGATCATTCCAACCGCGAAACCCAGAACTGCGCCGAGCGCTGGTATCCAGTGTTTTCTGATCTTGGATTGCGGAGCTATGTCTTGAAAAATCAGATACATAATGCCGCCTCCGGCGAAAGTCATGATGCTCGCAGTCACCTTTGCGTGATCCTGAAGAAAGAAGTATCCAGTGCATGCGGCAACCGGGCCGAGCAGGCTGACTGCCAGCAGGGTCATGAGTGCCACACGAGATCTGATGCCGACGGTCGTCATCTCGCGGAAAGCGTTGAAACCCTCAGGCAGGTTCTGGGCACCAATAAAGGCGGCTAGCAATACGCCCAGTCGATGGTCCTGGCCAAAAACCGCACCAAGGGCGAGCGCTTCAGGCAGGAAGTCCATTAGCATGGCCAAGAACTGAGCCTTCGTATCGCCACTTCTGCTCAGCTGTGCATCCAAAACGCAGAACAATAGCCCGCCGGCGCAGAACGTGGCACCAAGACCCACTGGGCTAAGCGCGACCATTGCCTTAGGAAGCAGCGCAAAAGCCACCGCGGCAACGAGGATTCCGCCGCCGAAGGCGATGACACCGTGAGTTACCTCACGCTTTTCATCTGTGTTTGCACCGTCTGTGGCCCAAGCAATCACGCCGCCACCGAAGGCTGCGAGACCCGCAAGCCAGGAAGCGATAACAATGATCGTGAGCTGACTCATATTCCCTTACGCCCAACTAGGCGGATATGCTGCCGCTGCAGCGAACTGGGCGTGACGATTGCGCAAGCAATCGGCATGACCTGTTTGCCGCGAGGTCAGCATCATCGCCCTGTTAGACGGAGTTTGAGCGACATCAGATGAACCACCTCGG
>JBGSHJ010000039.1:0-38950 GCA_041752315.1 Pseudomonadales bacterium | reverse complement strand
GTACGGGCTCTGGTCTGACCCGCACAACCGCCCCGTGGCCAGTCCCCTGATTTTCCGGGATACTGGTCAACTTTCCCACTACAGATGAAACGTCATGCCCAGACTTCGGCAACTTGGTCGTGGTGAGGTTGATCCAACCGTACTGCCCCTCTACGATGCCGTTTTTGGTGCCGACCGCGATCCGGTACAGGAACCAGGAACTGCAACCGGAACGCCGGGCAACTGGTGGACCGTGTTTGCATTGGTGCCTGATGCGCTGCACCACATGGTGCAGGGTTTTCAGTTCTATCGATCGAAAAAACGCAAGCTGAATCCCCGACTGCGGGAACTGGGTCAGGCGCGAGCCGGATTTGCACGCGGTAGCCAGTTTGTGTTTTCCCAGCATTGCAAGGCGCTGCGTGCAGCGGGTTTCAGCGAAGACCAGATTGCGGCGATTCCACACTGGTCTGCAACGGGCCTGTTCAGCGACGTCGAGCGCGCCGTACTGGCCTATACCGACGATCTGGTACTGAGCGGGGGTCGTGTTGCGGATGGCACGTTTGCTGCGCTCAAATCGCACCTGTCGGACGAAGAGATCATCGAGTTCACGTACATCACCTGTACCTATGAAATGCATGCCACCATGACTCGTGCGTTGCGACTCGAATTTGATGATGTCCCGGAACGTCTCGTCGAGGTCCCGGTACCGGCAGGAGAAACACGCAGCATCGACTTCATGAGGGTGGTCGATCGGCAGTAGTCAGCAGCCAGGCAGGGCGTGGGAACCAGACACGCCATCCGTCCGTTCAGTCCGCAGTGAGGAAACAGCGCGTGAGCAACAGCAGCCAGAACAGTTTTGACGTGGTCATTGTCGGCGCCGGTCTCTCCGGCATCGGGATGGCGGTCCACCTGCAGCGATCGTGCCCAGGCAAGACCTATACCATTCTGGAATCACGCAAGAGCATCGGCGGTACCTGGGACCTGTTTCGCTATCCGGGGATCCGATCCGACAGCGACATGCACACGCTCGGTTATGACTTCAAGCCGTGGCGTGAAGCCAAGTCGATTGCCGATGGTCCATCGATTCGGCACTACGTTCGTGAAACAGCCAGCGAGTACGGTATCGACAGGCACATCCGCTTTGGCCGCAAGCTGATTGCCGCAGAGTGGTTGACGGAACACTCGCGCTGGACCTTGCAGGTCGAACGACTCGACTCCGGCAAGCACGAAGAAATCAGCTGCAATTTCCTGCAGATGTGCAGTGGGTACTACAACTACGACGAGGCGTTTGATCCCCGGATACCCGGCACTTCCGACTTCAAGGGTCAACTCGTCAAACCACAATTCTGGCCCGAGGATCTGGACTATTCAGGCAAGCGGGTCGTTGTCATTGGCAGCGGTGCGACGGCCATGACCGTGGTGCCTTCCATGGCCGACAAGGCTGCGAAAGTAACGCTGGTTCAGAGATCCCCGACCTACGTGGCCTCGCGCCCGGATCAGGACAGGATTGCCAACTTTCTGCGCCGGCTGCTGCCCGAGATGCTGGCCTACCGGCTGACCCGTTTCAAGAACACCCGGCTGCAGAAGTACGTGTATGACAAGACACGTACGGCGCCCGAACGGGTGAAGTCGCTTCTGCTGAACGAGGTTCGTCGCCATCTGGGTCCGGACTATGACGTCGACAGACATTTCACCCCCACCTATAACCCGTGGGATCAGCGCCTGTGCCTCATTCCGAATGCTGACCTCTTTGCATCGATCAAGACCGGCAAGACCGAGATGGTGACCGGACATATCGAGAAGATCACGGCGAACGGGCTGAAGATGCAGGATGGAACGCAGATCGAAGCTGACATTCTGGTCATGGCGACCGGCCTGAACCTGCTGCTGCTCGGTGGTGCCAGGTTCAGTGTTGATGGCGAGCCAGTCGACTTCCCCAACACCGTCTCCTACAAGGGGATGATGTACTCGAATATCCCGAACATGGTGCAGACCTTCGGGTATATCAATGCCTCGTGGACCCTGCGGGCGGACCTGACTTCCGAATATGTCTGCCGTGTTCTCAATCACATGGATCGGCTGGGTGTGGCCCAGTGCACACCGCGACTTCGTCCCAACGAAGTCAACGCACCCCGTCGTCCATGGATCGAGAACTTTTCCGCCGGTTACATGCAACGACTCATGCATCTGTTCCCGAAGCAGCTCGCCACCGATCCGTGGCGCAATACCCAGGACTTTCTGCTTGACAAGAAGATGGTGCGCCATGCACCCCTCGAGGATGGTGTACTGGTCTTCGGGCGACCGGCGGTCGTGAAAAAAGCGGCAGCCGGAGCGACCATACGCGGTCAGGCGGTCTCGGCGGGATGACCCGTGACTTCAAGCGCGTCCTTCGATCAGGCACGGCGCCGGTGTGAACCTGCGCGTTGAGCTGTCTGGTTCTGGTCATGCGTAATTGAACAGCTTCCTCGATCTGCTGATCATTGCCACGATGATGATTGGTACCACATGGGCCGGTCATCGGCTTGGTGGCGCGATCCAGGACCGGCGTGGTTTTTTTGAAGCCAGCGGTACGCTCCCATGGTGGGCCGTGTCGGCGAGCATCATCGCGACGCTGGTGAGCTCGGTGACCTTTGTGTCAGTCCCGGCCGCAGTGTTTCGCGAAAATGGCAATCTGACCTACTTCCAGGTGATTCTCGGACTCGCTCTGGGCAAGCTTTTCATCGCCTGGCTGATGGCCAGGCCATTTTATGAAAGTCGTGGACCACGCACGGTCTACGAATACATCGGTGCACGCATGGATACGGCGACCGGTGAATTTTCGATGGTCCTCGGGTTGATACTCAACGTGATCAACTCCGGCATCAAGCTGCTCACGGCAGCGTTGGTACTGGACGTGATCACCGGCTGGGGGATTCCTGCCTGTGGTCTCGTCATCATCCTTTTCAGCCTGCTCTGGAGCATTCTCTCCGGAATCAAGACGGTGATCTGGACGGACTTCATCCTCTTCGTGATTTTTGCTCTTGGCGCCTTGTTTGCCCTGGTTTTCATTACCCTGCGGCTGGACATGTCCATGGCGGAAGCATTTGTCTGGCTCGATGGACAAGGCAAGCTGGTCCTGTTCGATTTTTCCACAGATCCGGGCAAGCGCTACACGATCTGGGCAGGAATCGTCGGCTCGATCGGGCTGTCCATAGCACTGGGTGCAACGCAGGGGACGTGGCAGCGTGTACGCGCTTGTCGGAGTGTGGGTGACGCGCGCAAGGCGTACAACTTCTCAGCGCTCTTCTACGTCATGCATCTGCTGATCCTTGCGACCGGTCTGGGACTGGCCGTGTTTTATTCGCAACATCCACTGTCGACAGATGTCCTTGCCCAACTGGCAACTGAACCGGACCGGATCTTCCCGCATTTCATCGTGACAGAAATGCCGGTGGGTCTGTCCGGCCTGTTGATTGCGTCGATCTTTGCTGCGGCAGTCTCCACACAGGATTCGGCGCTTGCGGAAGCGTCCGATGTCACCGTGCATCATGTGTACGAGCGTTATGTCCGCAAGGGTGCACCGGAAGCCCACTACCTGCTGGTGGCTCGCCTGTCACTGATTGTGTGGAGCGGGGTGTTCCTGCTGATGGCCATCTATTTCAGCCGATTCACCGCAGAGGGACTGCTGGACCTGACCTTCATGCTGCCCAATTATGTTTACGGTCCGATCTTCGCCACGGCGGTGCTGGCCAGGTACGGAATCGGACGTTTTCCCGCCTTTCTGGCTGGATTTCTGGTCTCGTGTGCAGTGACGATGTGGCTTTCCAGCGCCGGTGTCGCCTTTTTCTACTGGTGTCCGGTATCAGGGCTGGCGATGATCGCGGTGGTGCGCCTGTTCCATCGCAGCCCGCTCGAACACTCGGGTGTCGTCATTCGCGGAAACCCGGTGTCCGGTGTTTGACCGGCCTGTCACACCAGCAGACGGGTGTAGACCTCGTCGCTGAATCCCACCAGCAGGGTCTCGCCGGCCCGCAGCGTCGGTGCGCGCAGATTTCCGGTAGGGCCGAGCATGGCCGCAACGGCTGCATCGGTGACCCCGCCACGGAGATCGAACTCTTCCGTCTTTTTACCCTTGGCGACCACCAGTCGGGTAACGTTTGCGAGCAGTTTGCGAGCGTCTGCCTGATTGAGTTTTTTGCTGGCGGAAACGGTTTCACGCACGGTGAGTTGGTGGCGGTCCAGAAAGCTTGCAGACCTGCCACAGCCGGTTCAGCCATTGCGGTGATAGTACCAGTCGACGGTATTGGCGACGGTTTTGGGCACGGTTGATCTCCTCCTGATCCAGCTGTCGATCATACGCCAGTCTCACGGATCATCCAGCACGCACGACCGGGTCGAGAGCCGTACGGGCGACATATTGGAAAGCGGAGCAAAACTGCTGTGTTAGCATGATTCATCTTTGAGCACGCGCACAGTGTCACCACCCGTCATCCTGTTAATCATCGGCATGCTGACCTGGTTGTCCACGACGTGGGCTGCCAGTGATGCCCCTGCATTGCCGCTCGAACGCATCGACACCCGAGTGACACCGATGGTTGTTGATGGGCATCTGAGTGAGCCGTTCTGGCGTGACGTGACGCCGGTGGAAAACTTCCAGGTTCTTGAACCGGACACTCTCGAACCCGGCAAACACCCGACCCGGGTATTCATTGCCTACGACGACGGCGGCATCTATTTCGGCGCCGAAATGGAACAGCCGAAAGATACCCTGGTGGGGCGGCTGACTGGTCGCGATGGGGTTACGGTCAATCGTGATCACCTGAGCATCACTGTGGACACCTCCGGCGAGGGTCGATATGGCTACTGGTTTGGTGTCAGCCTTGGTGATTCGTTGATGGATGGCACCGTGCTGCCAGAGCGCAAGTACTCCAATGACTGGGATGGTCCATGGCGAGGCCGCAGCCAGGTCACCGACTACGGGTGGTCGGCCGAGTTGTTCATTCCCTGGAGCGTGGTCTCGATGCCGCACTCCGCAGATTTGCGCAGGATGGGTGTTTACGTGTCACGCAAGGTGGCTTATCTGGATGAGCGCTGGGGCTGGCCGAGTCTGCCGCCGACGACGCAGAAATTCATGTCGTCCCTGCAGGCCATCGAAATGCGCAGCGTTGCGCCAAAGCAGCAGTACAACGTATACCCGTTTGTTGCAGCAACCAGTGATCGGGTCGAGAAGGAAGAACGATACCGGGCGGGCATCGACATGTTCTGGCGACCATCGACCAATTTCCAGATGAACGCCACCGTAAATCCCGACTTCGGCAACGTCGAGTCGGACGAAGTGGTCATCAACCTGACGGCCCTGGAAGTGTTTTTCCCAGAAAAGCGCCTGTTTTTCCTGGAAGGGCAGGAGGTTTATGTCACCTCGCCGCGTGGCGACACCCGTGGCCGTGGGGTAGGCAATCAAGGTGTTCCTTATACCCTGCTCAACACACGCCGAATCGGCGGTAGTCCACGTCGGACCGTACTCGGTCGAGGGGTCACCATACCGCAGCGTGAACTGGCAGAGCCAACGGATCTGCTTGGCGCCGTGAACACCACGGGTCAGATCGGACGGTTGCGGTACGGTGTTCTTGCGGCCTTCGAAGACGACACGAAGTTGCACCTGATGGACAACGGGAGCCCGCGCAACATCAATCGTGAGGGCAACGATTATGGAGTGGCCCGTGTCCTCTACGAAGACGGCGAAAGTGGTGCCTATCGTGCACTCGGGGTCATGTCGACTGCGGTCCTGAACGATGTGCGGGATGCGAAGACCTACGGGGTGGATGGGCATTACCTGGCTCCCAGCGGCAAGTTCAAGGTCGATGCGCAGTACATGGGGTCCGACGTCGAAGGGCTGCAGCCTGGTCACGGTGGTTTTGTCGATACCGAAATTCAACTCAGGCAAGGCAAGTTTTTCCGATTCGGGCTGGAGGCGTTCAACAAACATCTGGACGTGAATGATCTGGGCTTTCTGCAACGGGTCGACATGTACCGTGCGCGCAGTTCCTTCACCTGGACCACGGCCAACCTCGGTTTTGCCAGGGAGAATCAGTTCGACGTGCGTGGTTTTTTGCAGAACAACATTTCCGAATCGCTGCTCACTGGGGGCGGCATTTTCCTGTCTGATCGTCTGGCGTTGAACGACTTGTCAGCAGTGACCCTGCGCCTGAGCCAGTTGCCTGGTCTGTACGATGACCTCAACAGCTTTGGCAATGGAACGTTCCGTATCGATGAACGAGCGGAAGCATCGCTGTTGTGGGAGTCCGATACGACCCGTCGCTGGTTCCATACCCTGGGCGCTGGTTACAAGGGCGAAAACCTGGGGGGCGACTCGTGGACCATGGATGCCTCCATTGGCTGGAGGCCAAGCGATCGATTCGGGGTGAGCCTTGCGGTTCACTATGAAAACCGTGATGGCTGGCTGCTGCATCAACAGGGTCGGCTGATGACGACGTTCGCGGCGGAACAGTGGACACCCAACCTTTCCGTTGACTACTTCATCAGCGCACGCCAGCAACTGCGGCTGTCGATGCAGTTTGTCGGCATCAAGGCGAGGGAGCAGAACTTTTTCCAGATCCCGGACCGTCCTGGCGATCTTGATCCCGTTGACAAGCCGACCGGCGCCGGATTTCGTCCGAGCTACGACTTTTCGAAGGCCCAGTACAGTTTCCAGATGCGGTATCGTTGGGAACTTGCACCGCTGTCTGACCTGTTCCTTGTTTACACACGTCTGGCCGATCGGGGTGCGTTACTGGCGGACGAGGGATTTGCCGACATCCTTCAGGATGCCTGGGATGCGCCGCTGGCCAATGTGCTGGTCCTGAAAATCCGCTATCGGCTGGGCAGCTGATCATCCTGGCGTCGACGTTCTGCCGAGCAGACTCCTCGCCCACTGGATTGAAAGTCGTTATTGTTGTGAGGAGCCTGCGCGGTCAGGACCTCATCCCGGAACCGTCGTGATCAAGGAGGTGTACCCATGTTCGACATCGACGCTACGATCAAGTGGATCTCGGCAGTACTCAAGACACCTGATGAAGTGGCTCCACAGTACAAGGCAATATCGGCCCCTTTCCTGCAGACCTTTCTGCAGATCGTCCTGCCTGCCTTCGCCGGCAGTTATCTGATCGGCGGGATCCTTGGCTGGTTGCTTGGCGGTAGTGCGGGCCTCGGTGGACTCAGTTTCATGGCCCTGGTCCTGGGCCTGCTGTTTGGTCTTGGCTGGACCTTTGTGGTCGCCTTTGTGTTCGACTTTTTTGCCGGCACGTTTGGCGGGGTCAAAAATTATGACCAGGCGTATGCAACCGTCGGGCTTGCGATTGTACCCGCTTGCGTGGGAACGATTCTTGGGGCGCTGCCCTGGATTGGCTGGTTGCTCAGTCTGGTTGCCGCGATTTACAGCCTCGTTCTTGCCTGGCGTTTCATTCCCGTGTTTCTGGCTGTCCCGGAAGACAGTCGTGTCAAACACTATGTGGCTTCGGTTGTCACCCTGCTGGTCACGGGTCTCGTGGTCTCGATCATCTGGGGAACCCTGTTTACGGCGGCGGCGGTCACCTCGTCGGTGCTTACCAGTGACAACGCCGAAGACTCGGCGGAAGCAGTCGAGAGAATCTTCGAAGACGGCAAGAACACCGGGATGCTTGGCGGGCTGGAACGCAGCGGCCAACTGGTCGCAGAAGCCGAGCAGGACGTTTATGAACCCCCGGCAGACGGAGAGTTGACGGAAGCCCAGGTCGAGAACTACATCCGCACGATGCAAAAAACGGAAGGCCTGCGAGAGCGTCTGGCGAGCAAGTACGAGAAGTTTGATGAGAAAAGCGGCGAAGAGCCTTCACTGACCGATATCTTTGGTGGCATCGGTGACATGACCAGGGCTACCTCTGCCGAAATTGAAGTGGTGAAAACCGCTGGCGGGAACTGGAAGGAGCATCTGTGGATCAAGGATGCGATCGAGACGGCCAGGGTCCAGCAGGACATCAACGACGCTGTCAGCCATAACTACGCGTTGTATCTGGAATACAAGGAAGAGATTGAAGCACTCGACTAGTGGCCTGTACCTCCTATGCATGCTGCTGTCGTTCGCGCCGCTCGTTCATTCATCGCAGTGGCAGCCAGCCCGTATTGTCGACGGAATAACGCTGGAATCACTGAAACGTGATTCCAGGTATCTGGAGCATCGTGGCGCCGTTGATTTGTGTGGGGATCTGCAGACAGTTCTCGAGTTTGTCAGCGAACCTGCGGAGTTGGTCAACTGGGTGCCTTATACGGCTGCGGCTGAACGCCTGCCGGAAAAAGATGGCGATGTGGTGTACCACGTGGTCACCCGGGCGCCGTGGCCGTACAAACCGAGGGACATGGTCTATGTCCTCGATGTGATCCTGAGCGGCAACCAGGCCGCTGTGCAGATGAGTGGATTGCCCAACCACATTCCCCCATTGGAAGACATGGTCCGGATGCGCGCTGCGGACGGTGTGTGGAAGTTTGTCGAAACGGGCGAGACACTCACTGTGAGCCTGCGGATGTGGGTAGACCCGGGCAGTGGCCCGGCGCTCCTGGTCAATCGGCGGGCGGCGACCACGGTCGGACGCATGCTGGCCAACCTGCGCAGCCGATACCCGTGTGACGGTCCGACAACCGTTGTTCAGCCGACACAGGCAGGCGTGGGCAACGGAACAAAAAATACTTTGCGAAAAGCGGGAGATACAGTGGAATGAAATCCTCGAGACTGGAGGGAAAAGTGGCCGTGATTACCGGCGGCGCCAGCGGCATGGGCAAGGCGACCGTCATGCGATTTCTTGAGGAAGGGGCGAGCGTTGTCGTGGCCGACTTCAATGCACAAACCGGTGCGGCAACCACTCTGGAAGCCTCCGCGGCGGGATTTGCGGATCGTGTACGCTTTGTTCGTGTTGATGTTGCGCAAGAGAGCGATGTTGAAGCCATGCTGGACGCGGCGATTTCCACCTTCGGTCAACTCGATATCGTCTTCAACAATGCAGGTGTGGGTGGCGCCATCGGCCCTGTTACGGAGACCTCGGTCGAGTCCTGGGACTACACGATGGATGTGCTCGCCAAGGGCGTTTTCCTGGGCATAAAACATGCCGCCAGACGGATGCGGACCCAGGGCACGGGGGGTGCCATCATCAATACTGCGTCCATAGCCGGGTTGTCCGGAGATGCCGGCCCGATGATCTACTCCGCGGCCAAGGCGGCTGTCATCAGCCTGACCCAGTCTGCGGCAGTCGAACTCGCGGGCGATCGCATTCGTGTCAATGCCATCTGTCCTGGATTCATCGCCACTCCGCTGGCCGACGGCGGACGTCCGGAGCAGGCACGGGAACGTTTCATGAATGCCCAGCCGTGGCCCGACTATGGTCGTGGCGAGTACATCGCCGGAGCCGCGTTGTTCCTGGCTTGTGATGATTCGGTGTTTATCACAGGTGAACACATCGTTGTCGATGGTGGACTCACTGCAGCAGGCCCCGAACTTTCGAAACGCTTTCCGAAGACATCGGCGCGCAATTCACGGGTCAGCGGCATAACCAAGGGCAGTACCGGTGCCGCATCAGAGCTGCGCCGTTGGTAATGGACGATGCCAGGCGCACATCGCATGAACGATGGCCTCTGAACAACCTGCAGTCAGGAGAAAACGATGTTCGAGATTCGCAACTACTACTTTGAGCCGACCCTGTTCGAAGACTACAAGGTGTGGGCAAAAAACAAGGCGCTGCCGTTTCTCGAGCAGGAGCTTGATCTGGTTGGCTTCTGGACCACTCTGCCGGAACCCCCGCAAGTTACGGGTGTACCGATGGACAATCTCGGGCCGGCCAACATCACGTGGATCATTCGCTGGCCGGACATGGCAACACGTGATGCGACGTTTGCCCGCGTGTTTGGCGGGGAAGCGTGGGCAGACATCTTCAAGGATGTTCCCGGCGGACTGAAAAGTTATCTGCGGATGGAAGCCAGGTTTACCGAAGCGCTCATCTGATCAACGGCCGCCGGTCACGGCGGCCAGTCAGTGACGTTCGGCAATGGTGATGCGCAGCAGGAGCCGGCGGTGTCCTTCATAACCGCCGGTGGCCGCATGATTCACGGCGCGGTTGTCCCAGAACGTGACCATGCCGGTGGACCATTTGTGCCGGTAGATGAACGGCTCGGCGATCTGATGGGCATAAAGTTCCATCAGCAATGCCTGAGCCTCATCGTCCGGCAG
This sequence comes from Pseudomonadales bacterium, assembly GCA_041752315.1. Lineage (GTDB taxonomy): Bacteria > Pseudomonadota > Gammaproteobacteria > Pseudomonadales > Azotimanducaceae > SYFY01. The sequence goes on along the minus strand of JBGSHJ010000039.1, from coordinate 28,743 downwards.
ACCGTTTATGCCAATGGTGTAGCCGGGACTCAGGAACAGCCCCTTCAGACCGGTTTCGGAGTGCGTACGCACTAGAGGATGCAGCTGGGTCGCCATGGCACTGTCGTCAGCAACGATGGCCATCGATCGCCCGACATCACGATCTCCATATTGGCCTGCCCGTGAATAGGCACGTCGCGCAGAATGAATACCCATCAACCCTTCCAGGCGCGTCTTCATCGTTTCACTCAGCGCGTCATAGGCGGCGTGCTGGTCGGCATACAGGGTATCGCCACCGATCGGTGGAATCTCGCGACCGTAAAGCATGGTCAGCGCAGGCGGGGATGCCAGAAAACTCCAGTCCGAATGCCAGCCTTCGGCAAACAGCGGTGTCTTTTCATCCGCTTCACGTTTGATTTCTGCGATGTGCGGGTGTCCTGCAAGGGATTTGAAGTAGGGGTCCACGCCAAACGGTCCGAAGTGTTCGGCGACCCGCTCGAACGCCTCCAGATCAAGCTGCTGCCCCGGGAACGCGATGACCCGGTGCTTCAGCCAGATCTCTCGCAGTTCCTGCGCCAGATCCGCAGTGATCGAGCGCAGGTCCACTCCCCTGACGATTGCACCACAGGGTCGGTTGGAGGGTTCAACAACGATGGCCATGGCAGATTTGTCTCGATCGCGCCCGATTGGATAAACCTACCATGGAACATGGTTGCAGGCGCGTTCTGTGAGTCCGCTCTGCGGGTCGAGGATCAGTCCAGGTTCAGGCGAACGCCGAGATAACCGGTTCGACCGGGTGAGCGGAAGCTGAACAGTTCTTCGTACTGTTCATCGAGCAGATTGTCGATCCGGGCATACACGGTCAGGTGCTCGGAAGCGGCCCACGAAGCGGCCAGGTTGACCAGCACAAAACCGTCCAGCGTGACCCGGTCGGCCTGCGTCGAAAAGACGAACTCGTTGTCAAGCTGGCGTCCATTGACGATGGTGCCCAGGTTGACGTTGCCTCGACCTTCACCAAACCGGTAGTTGACGTTCAGGTTGCCACTGTGGCGAGGCCTGCGTACTTCCTCAAGACCATCACGGTCTTCGGCATCGACAAAGGTATACCCGCTGAATATCGACCAGGTGTCGTTCAGTTCTGCCTGTAACAACACCTCGACACCCTGGCGCTCACTCTTGCCAGCCAGGTTTACCGGTGTGGAATTGAAGTTGGGATCAAACTCCGTCGTGATTTCGTCCCTCAGGTCTGCCGAGAATGCGGTCAGATCGATCAATACCGCACCATCGAACAAGGACTGCTCGATGCCGATGTCGAACCCCTGGGAGGTTTCCGGCTGCAACCGGTTGTTGCCGACAAAACTCGAAGGAATGAAGCCGAACAACTCGAAGAATCCGGGGTTGGCGATGCCTTCACCGATGCTGGCATGCAACCGGGTGCCGGCAGTGGGCAGCAACCAGGAAGCCGTGCCGCGCCAGGTAGTTGCATCTTCGAACCGATCGTTGCGATCGTGGCGCCCCGAGAGCGACAGCCAGAACCGGTCATCAAAACCAAGCGCATATTCGAGGACACCACTGGTCTGATCGTCGGTCCGGTTCTGGTTGGCGGCCGCAAAGTCGGCAGCGCGATACCGGAACAGCAGTTCTTCGTGTTGCAACCCTGCGGTGACGGTGTGTGTCAGCCTGTCAGTGCCGAAGTGCAGGGAGGCGTCGTATTCAGCCTTGCGACGGGTACCTCGTGAAGCTGCGGTGGTTTGCCCCCGGTCCCGGAAGTGGTTGTTGGTACCCGCATAGGAAATCGCCAGTCGCTGGACAAACGGATCGCCGGCTGCGCCGTGGGTGACTTCGGCCAGCCCATAACGCTGGTGAAAGTCGGTTTCGTTGGCGCTGTCGATCAACAGACCCTGGGTTTCAGTGTATGGAAAGTTGAAGTCCTGCGTGTCTTCTTCCACTTCACTGTCGGTTTGCCGCAGCACCAGCCTGGTCGTCAGATTGTCTTGCAGTGCCGCCTGCAGGAGCCCGTTCAGGGTGCGTGTTCGAAAGCCATCCTTTTCATTGCCGGATTGTGACGCATTGATGCCGGCGGATTCGTACTGGGAAGCACTGAGTGAGGCACTCACCACTTCTCCACCAATGGCTCCGCTGACTCCGGTGCGTGCGGTTGCATGTGAACCACCGCTGATATCGGCGCGGAACCTTCGCTCACCGGCATCGGGCAGGGCGCTGCGAAGGCTGATCACGCCACCAACGGCGTCGCTGCCGTACAGCGCACTCTGTGGCCCGCGCAGCACTTCGATGTGATCCAACCCCAGGGTCTGCAGCGAGGCAAAGTTGAATTCGGAACTGAAGGCCGGATCGTTGGCTTCTATGCCGTCGATGAGGACCAGGGTGTGATTGCCTTCACTGCCACGCATGCGGACCTGCGTGAGCCCACCCACCGGGCCACCTCTATTGACGGACACTCCCGGGATTTCCCGAAGCAGTTCAGGAGCAAACGGAGTTTCGCGGGCGGCGATTGTCTGGGCATCCAGCCATGACAGGGTGCTGCCAACCTCACGCGCAGCGCGTGGTTCCCGACTGGCTGTCACGACCAGTTCTTCACGAAGTGTCCGGTCGAGGCGCGAGTCAGTGCCGGGCTCTTCGGCATGGAGGGGGAAAACGGCCAGCAACAAGCCAGCCAACGGCCAGGTGGCCAAGCGGGTAATCTTGATCATGATGTTTTTTCCGGTGATCCGCCTGCCTCGGACGGGAGTTCCTGGCAATGCCGAGCCGGTCTCCGGACTCATGAGGCGGGAGCGTATTCCCGGATCTTTACCGCCTTCCCGTCCTGGATCCGGATTGTCTGCGGACAATCCACACCGGGACAGTGGCCGTACCTGGAAGTCGCTGGTTGACGGACTTCACGGGTATCCGACGTGAGCCTGATTGGCAGTCGGGGTATCGATCACTCATTTACCGTTGCGAGGACAGTTCCGGACTCAAACCGGATTCCCGAACACTGGGCACTTGTGACGCCCTTTTGCGCCACGGTGGGCAGTATAGGGGTGGCCCGCTGTGCTGGCATGCAAAAAATTCATTCCGGAATTGAGCAGGGTACGGCTCAAGGACGGGATGCGCAGAGTACTGCGCAAGGGGCTATTCCGGTTTGTCCGGCGTGAATTCCTTGACCGGACTACCCTGACGCGCTGCCAGATAGTCCTGGATCGATGCCACACCCAGACGCTCGGACTCAAACAGGCTTTCCAGATGCTCGCGCGAATTGACGATGCCCAGGGAAGCGATGCGACCGTTGGCATCGATCAGCACCGCGTAGGGCAGTTTGCCAACACCATAGGTTCGACCGGCAATTTCCGACAGGGCGTAAGGGAACTGAGCGAGCTTGTTGGCGGCTACGTAGTCCTGATGTGGCTTGATCGAATCGCCATCACTCAGGAGGACAATGGCCGTGTCCCTGGCGGACGCTGCCAGCGACCGGAGTATCGGCAGCAGGCTCTTGCAGATTGGACAGTCCGGTGCCAGGTAGAACAGCAACTGCCGTCGTCCGGATCCGCCGACCATCAGACTCTCGCCCGCAAGGGTGGTGACAGCCACTGGTGGTGCAGCATCACCAGCCTTCAGGCGCTGATTCACCATCAGCGCGCCGGCAGGCGCGATGCGCTCGTGCAAGATGCCAATCTGGCGGGCAAGGGCAAAGACCACGGCGATGAGGCCGAGCAGCACAACCCACACCAGAACCTGCGAAATCAACATCAGGGACTCCATTTCAAGCAGCGCTGTAGCCCGACTGGCGGAACCGGGCCGCATTGGCCAGCAGCAGTTCGACACATCGGTAGATTCCAAAAGCACCCACGGCTGCAGCCAGACACTGCAGCACCTGCGTCCACGACAGCAGCGCAATATCGTGTGCCGGTGTGCCGAGTTGCAGGGTCATGCCAGCCAGCAGCACAAGCACTGCATTGCGCACCAGTAGTCCGGCAGTGAGCGGTACGGGTTCATCCCCACAACCGCAATCAATGAACGATCGACCCCTGTACCGGTTGATCTGCATGCCGATGAGGTAGGCCAGCAACATAAGTGCCGCGAGCAGTAGCCCGGCGCGAACTGCAAAAAGATTGGTGATCACCGTGATGAACTCGGCGACCGTGATCCCGACGGCGACACTGCGTGTGGCTGGTTGTGGAACCACTTTCCAGGCCTCGAAAACAGCCGCAAAGCGGGCGAAGGCAGTGATCTTGTGATCCAGCGCCTGCACGAACACGGCGGCCAGAAACCAGTGAACGGTGAGGGTCAGCAAGGCGTTCTGGCTCACTGTTTCCCCGCGACCTGGAATTCGACCTTGACGTCCTGGCCCACCCAGGAGGTGTCGGTCCACTCGCCGGTACCCACACCCAGTTCGATCCGGTCGAGGTTGACCACGCCGGCAATGGTGTCCTTCCCATCCTGTCGTTTGTGCGTGAATGTCAGTCGAACAGGATGTTCGCTGTTGCGGATTCGCAATGTACCGGTTGCCACGTAGCCACCGGTCTCATCCGCAAAGATGGCGATGCTGCGGAAGATCACCTCCGGATGAAGGCTGCTGTCGAACCACTCCGGTTTGACAAGCGTGGCATCACGCTCGCTGTCACCGGTGGCGGGTGAAGTGGTGTCCACCCGTACCCGGGCACTGCTGGCGGCGAGATTGTCCGGGTCAAAACGAATGTCTGCACTCCACTGCGGCCAGGTTCCCGTGAAGTGTGCGCCTGCCTGGTTCGCAGTGAACCGGATGTAACTCATGCTGGTGTCGATGTTCCAGAGTGGCAGCGTGGTGTCGATCATCTCCGGTGCCGCAGGCGCGACCTGGTCCGGGCTGCGGGTTGCCGGCTCGACGGAGACACCGGAAGCGGATGGGACGGTCGAAGGTGCAGGCACGGCGAGCAGCAAGATGCCAACGGCGATCGCAACCAGAAACAATCCGATGGACAACCACGACGACATCCGGCTGAGCACACCGTCACGATCAAACAGCCCGTGTTTGAGCGCGGCGAGGATATGGATCAGCGCGACAAAGAAGAGCACGTTGGCGAGTATTTCATGCACCTCTTCGAGCACGTCGGCGCGGCTCTCGCTCCCGCCGATCAGATCCGGAAAGGCAAAGACATTGAACCAGCTCACCGAGTAGGCGGTTGCCGAAGAAAACAGCCAACCGGTGATCGGCAGCGCAAAGATCAGGCCATAGAGAAGGGCATGGCTCAGGCTGGAGGCGCGAACCTGCCAGCGTGGCATCGTCGCAGGCAGCGGCGGCACGGTGTGTGTGAAACGCCAGATGACACGGACAATGGCCAGCATGAGTACCGTCATGCCGACCGATTTGTGATTGGCCATGAGGGCCAGTTCCTGCAGGTCCGACGTGGCCTCTTCTGCCATCTCGGCCAGAACATACTGCAGCACGATCAGTCCGGCGATCAGCCAATGCAGGAGTCTGGCGACTTCGTGGTAACGCGGTGTGGTCGCTGACATTGGTTATCCCGGTCCGACAGTCCCAGCTTGACCCTGATGCGGACCGGAGTGTATTTAACAGGTGTCATGAACACAAACGAGAACCGCCCGTGGCCAATCCCGATTCCAGTGCAGGGGCGACAACGGCGCTGCTCGAGAACCAGCGTGCGCTGACACCTCTGATCGAGCGCTTTCGCCGCTCACCAGTCCCTCATTTCATCGATGGCCGGCCGCATCCGGGTGCAGGCCCGGTTTTCAGCAACACATGTCCCGTTGATAACGTGGAAATCTGCACGGTTGCCGCCGGTACGGACGCCGATGTTGATCTGGCCTGTGCGGCGGCATCCCGCGCGTTTCCAGCCTGGCGCAACATGCCAGGAGAAAAACGCCAGGCGCTCCTGCACAAGCTGGCGGATGCCATTGAGGAACGAGCTGCCGACATTGCACTGGTGGAAAGCCATGACACCGGTCAGGCGCTGCGTTTCATGAGCAAGGCGGCGCTGCGGGGAGCGGAAAATTTCCGGTTTTTTGCAGATCGCGCCCCGGCCTCCCGAGACGGACTGTCGTTGCCTGCAGCCGATCACCTGAACTACACCCTGCGTCAGCCGATTGGTCCGGTAGGCGTGATCACCCCCTGGAATACACCCTTCATGCTGTCGACCTGGAAGATTGCACCGGCTCTGGCCGCCGGTTGCACGGTGGTCCACAAACCGGCCGAGTGGTCGCCGATGTCGGCGCAGTTGCTGGTGGAGATCCTGCACGAAGCAGGTCTGCCGGCGGGTGTACTGAATACCGTGCACGGCATGGGCGAAGTGGCGGGACAGGCGTTGACCCGGCACCCGCTGATCAAGGCGATTGCATTTGTGGGTGACACCGCCACGGGTCGCGCCATCATGGCGCAAGGTGCGTCAACGCTCAAACGGGTCCACTTTGAACTGGGTGGCAAAAATCCCGTGATTGTCTTTGACGATGCTGATCTGGATCGCGCCCTGGAGGCGGTGATCTTCATGATCTACAGCCTGAATGGCGAACGGTGTACTTCCTCGAGCCGGCTGCTGGTACAGGAATCGATCCATGACCAGTTTGTCGAGAAGCTCAGGCTCCGGATCGCCCGGCTCAAGGTGGGTCATCCTCTTGATCCGGCCACGGAAGTGGGACCGCTCATCCACCCCCGGCACCTGGACAAGGTCTGCAGCTATTTTGACAAGGCGGTCAACGGTGGCGCCACCATTGCCGCGGGTGGTACCCGCCATTCACGACTGACCGGCGGGAACTTTGTCATGCCAACGTTGTTTACCCATGCCAGGGCGGACATGGCGATTGCCCAGGAAGAAATTTTCGGGCCAGTGCTCACTACCCTTACGTTCACCGATGAAGCCGATGCGCTGGCCAAGGCAAACGGTGTTGCCTTTGGCCTGGCGGCGTATCTCTGGACCAGCCACGTTGGACGGGCCATGCGACTGGCGCGTGATCTTGACGCCGGTATGGTCTGGGTCAATTCGGAGAACAACCGGCATCTGCCATCGCCGTTTGGTGGCATGAAGTCCAGTGGCATCGGCCGTGATGGTGGCGACTACAGCTTCGACTTCTACATGGAAACCAAGAACGTGTGTGTGGCGATGGATACCCACGCCGTCCCGACACTGGGCAAGTCATGAGTCTCTACCAGTTGCAGAAGCTGCTCTACCAGCTCAATCGGGATGACGACACCAAGCGGCAATTCCGTCAGGAGCCTGCGGAACTGGCGGATCGATACGAACTGACGGAGCAGGAACGCACTGCGTTCCTGGAAGGTGATATCGGCCTGCTGTATGTGTTGGGCGTCAACGGTCAGATACTCATGCACTTTGCCGCTCTGCTTGGCATCGCCTGGTTTGACTATCTCGAACGGATGCGACAGGGCGTCAGGCAACACGGTCCGGTACGCGCCGGCGTGTATGCGATGACCGGTGGCGGTGAACGGTATGCTGCCGAGGACCAGCAGCAATGACGCTGGTTTATACCGGCATCGTCACCCATGCCCCTGGCATCACCGGGCGTGCACATCTGGTCGAGAACACCGCCCAACGCGATGCGCTGCATGCCGCCCTTGCAAGGCAGCGGGATGAGATCGCCGCCGCCCGACCCGATGTGCTGCTGTTGATCGGCGCCGAGCACTTTGCCAACTTCTTCATGAACAACATGCCCGCCTTCTGCATCGGTACGGGTGATCATCACACGGGGCCGATCGAAGACCCGGAGTGGCTGAAGATTCCGGTGCGGCGAATTGCGGGTGCTCCCGATCTGGCATGGCGTCTGACGCAGGACATCATGCGCACGGTGGATGTGGCCTATGCGCAGGAGTGGCGCTGCGACCACGGCCTGATGGTACCGCTGCACTTCCTGGATCCTGACAATCGTTACCCGCTGATTCCGGTGAACATCAACTGCCAGGGTCCACCTCTCGCGCCACTGCAGCGGGTGTGGGCCCTCGGCGAAGCCTTGCGGCGAGCCATCGACGCCGTGGATGAACGGGTTGCCGTGCTGGGCACTGGAGGTATCAGTCACTGGCCGGCAACTCCCGATTCGGGAAAGATCAATGAAGCGTGGGACCGGGAGTTTCTGCACCGGCTGTTTGGTGCGGACAAGGCGGCATTGCTCCTGTACACCGATGCACAGACTTACCGGGATGCGGGTCAGGGAGGCTTCGAGATCCGGACCCTGATCGCCGCCGCGGCGGTCGCGCAATCACCAGGAGAACTGCAGTTTTATACGGCCGAACTCCCTATTTTTGCGGTCGGATGTGCACTCGGGCGGTTCAACTCGCCGATCGCGTGAAGTGTCTTGTGTGAATGCCTCAGACCCGCATCCGATCGGCAACGACGGCCACGATCGTTGCCAGTGAGACCGCTGCGCCGACGGTCAATGCGGCGAAGGGGTCCGCAATCTGTTCGATCATGATCCAGGCCAGCAGCGGACCCAGGGCAGCACCGAGGTCATTGGCGGTTGCGTATCGGGCAAATGCACCGGAGCCAAGCTTGCTGGCCGAACCCGCAACCCCCGCGTGCAACGCCGTGGTTGTCACAAAAAACAGCACGATCGAAGCGATGAAAATCGACAGCGCGGGCTGCAGGGCGGCGACCCCGAGCACCACGACCCCCAGGCCGAGAAATATCGTCGTTGCGCGACCAAAGCCGAGCCGGTCGAACAAACCGCCCAACCAGGACGCGGCAACACTGTCGAGAAGATAGCGGGTTGCCAGCACCGCACCGGTCAGGCTGGCGGCGGGTATCCAGCTGTCTGCTTCCGGACCTGCGTCCAGATAGGTTGCGATGCTTGCCCCCAGCGTACTCATCACAAAGCCGGGACCCACCGCGCCCATTGAACAACCCAGCAGCAGCAGGGGCCATCGGGCGACTCCCACCGGATGCGCGGCCATGGCCGGAGACGATGACCCTGCAAAGGCCTTGAACGCCAGGGGAACGCCAAGCAGGCTGATCCCCGCGAGGATCAGCATGGCCGCGTGGTAACCCACCCCGTCGACGATCAGTGCGCCACCCAGCAATCCGGCAACGGACCCGCCGCGGGAGACGCCGTTGTAGAATCCCATTGCACGACCTGCTTCATGAACCGGTACGCTGTGCATCACCGCACCCACGCCCACGTGTCGGATGAAAGACCAGGCGAGCCCCCACAACATGCGCGCGAGCAGGAGCACGGTGAATGCAGAGCTCATCGCATAGAGTCCGGTAGTGACCGCGCCGAGCAGCAATGCGCCAGGCAGCAGGTACGCATGTGCATGCCTCGCGGCCAGGCGATGCGCAAATTCATTGGTGAGAAGCCTGATCCACCGATTGACCGAGAGCAGCAGACCCACCTGCAGTGCAGACAACCCCAGATCGGTGTGGATCACCGGCAGCACGGCATACAGCGCCTGGTCGCCCAGCAGTGAAAATGCTGTCGCCAGTGCCACCAGAAACGCAGGGGTTGGCAATCGCCAGTTCATGGTTGCAACGGTTGGTTCAATCAGACCCCGGTTCCTGTTCCAGGCCGAGGGATGCTCCCGGCGAGGGCGATCCAGTTTATTTCATCAGCTGTGGACCTTGCCGTTGTGTTTTCTGCTCGTCCTCGACGTTCAGGCGGGGATAGAGGACCGGAACTGGACGCTCTATCGCACCCCGCAGGTGGATGTGCTCGCAACCGGGAGCAAACAACGTGCAGCCACGTTGATGCGGGACATCGCCTTGTTCAGGGCCGTGGTGTCCTGGCTTGCCGATATTCCCGAGTTGCCCACCCCATCGAGACGCGTCACCTTCCTGGTGCTCGACAATGGGAACGATGTACAGCATCTGTTCCAGACGCCGGATGGCATCAATGGCCTGGCGCGTTCGGACCTCGCAGGCGACTTCATGGTGGTTGTGCGTCCGCAGCATGCGAGCACGTTCAACAGTGGCAATCAGGTGGTCTTTCACGAGTACGTGCACCAGCTCCTGCAGATGCGCAGTGGCTCCCGTCAGCCCACCTGGTACTCGGAAGGCATCGCCGATTTCCTGTCGACCCTGAGTGTCGAAGGAGATTCGGTCCGTCTTGGTGCCAAGCCTGCAGGCCGGGTGTGGAGCCTGCGCAGCGAGACACCGATGAAGATTGCGGACGTCTTGCGGGTGGGCTCCGCCTTCAGCCTGTCGGAGCGGGATCGGAGCCGGTTTTATGCGCGCTCCTGGTTGCTGGTTCACCATCTCCTGCTGGCACCCGATCGGTTTGACCGGCGATATCCGCCGAGGCTTGCGCTGTATCTGCAGAAGTATGACGCCGGGCAGGATTCCGTCGACTCGTTTGTTGCGTCGTTTGCAGACAGCTTCCCGCAACTCGACGAACTGCTCGATGTCCACGTCACCAGGGCAGGAATGGTCGAGTATCCGCTCAGCAGCTTCAGTTTTGACACGACCTATGAAACACGATCGCTCACCGCGCTCGAGCGCACACTGAAACTTGCCCGATACAGTCGGGAATTCAATCCCGTCGAGGCACTTCGCCTGTATCGTCAGGCACGCAAGCAGTCAAAGGACGATCCCCGGGTGCTGGCAGGGCTGGCCGTGGCCCTTGGGAAAACCGGGGATTATCCTGCTGCCTTCACCACGATGCAGACGGCACAGGCGCTGGCACCTGATGATTTTGACGTCAGTATCGAGGCAGGTCGCCTGCGTCTCATGCAGTGTCGGTCACTACCGGATGTCTGTCGGACAGCAGAGGGTCGTCAGGCCGTCGCCGCGGAATTTACTGCGGCCTATCGGTTGCGACCGGATGATGTCGAAGCAAAAACGAGGCACGCCCAGTATCTGCTGTTCACATCCGATCGGATGCAGGCATTGCCCCTGTTGCTGGAAGCCCGCGTTGCAGCACCCTGGTCCTTCGAGATCGTGCAATCTCTGGGTCTGGCCTACCTGGCCAGAGGCGACCTGGTCCGGGCTCGCGTCTATCTCGAAAAAGCACTGGGTTGGGCCGTTGATTATCCCGAGTTGCAGGAACAACTGACCGCGCTGTTAAGCGGCGTCGAGACGCTCGAAGCGCGGCAGTGAGCTGTGCCATTCGTGGGTGATATCGGTGAGACCGGATGAGGACAGTGACAGGATCAGATCCGCTTTGCAGATCAGCGCAGGACGGTGCGCCACCACGATTCGTGTGATCGGCAGCCCGGCCAGTACGTCACACAAATCCGCTTCGCGTGCTGGATCCAGATGCGCAGTGCCTTCATCAAGGAAGAGCACCTCAGGTTGCCGATACAGTGCCCTGGCAATCAGCAGACGCTGCCGCTGTCCGCTTGACAGGCTGCTGCCCAGATCACCGACCAGACTCAGATAACCCATGGGCATCAGGCAGATTTCTTCATGGATGCCGGCCAGCAAGGCAGCGTTCTGGACCCGCTCCAGATCCAGGTCACCGGTGAGCAGCGCAATATTGTCGGCGATGGTGCCACTGATCAACTGGTCCTCCTGCAGCACAACTCCGAGACGATTGCGCCATGGCGGGGCACTGGCACGATCAAGCAGGTGGCCACCGATCCGGATTTCTCCCTCGACGGGGCTGTACAAACCGAGCAGTAACTTCATCAAGGTGGTCTTGCCGCTGCCTGAAGCGCCGACGATTGCGACAAGGCGCCCGGTGGGAAATGTGCAGGACACGTTGCGGAATACCCAGGGATCCTGCGCGCCATAACGAAACCCGAGACCGTTGACGGTAATGTCGGTGGTTGTCGCTGGCAGGGATTGAGGAGGCATGGACGGAAGATCCGGTTCCGCCAGGAGGATGTCCCCAACACGCTGCAGGTGCAGATCAAGCAATCGACAGGACAGAACGTGCCCAACCAGAGAATCCGCGCGTTCGGTGAACTGGTTCTTGTAAGCCAGGAAGGCGAACAGCATGCCGACGGTAAACAGTTGTGGATTGTCGAGGACTGCAGTGGCCGCCACGTAGATCACGGCAACATGGAGGAGAGCCTGCACCGTGGATTCAAGCATTCCGGTCTGCAGATTGAAGCGGGCAAGCCCGAGCCCTGCGCGTAACATGCCGGTGAACCGGACCGACCAGCTGGCCAATCGCTGGCCTTCACCATTGGCAGACCGGATGCTGTGCATGGCGCGCAGGGTCTCGATGCTGTGTGTCTGTTCGCGTGCCTGCTGGTGCAGCAGGGAATCCTGCAGTCTTCGCTGCATGGGATACAGGGCCAGACGAACACCCAGCAACAACACCAGCGAACCGGTGACCAGCCAACCGAGAGTGGTTGAGTAGAAAAACATCACGGTGGCCGTGCAGAGGACTACCACACCATCAACCAGCAGCCCTGCGAGGGTGGTGGTCATCGCAGTCTGCAGCGCCTGCATGGACGTTAGGCGGACAAGGATATCGCCTACGTTCCGCCTTTCGAAGAATCCCAGCGGCAGCCGCAGCAGGTGTTGCATCAGCCCCGTCGAGAGGTGGCGTGACAGGTGTGCCCCGGCCACGTCGATGCCCCACTGCCGCAGCGCAGTGACAGCGGTTTCAAAAAGACCAAGGAAAGCCAGTCCCGCACACACTGCGAGCAGCAACGACTGGTCATGGCTGACCAGCACATCATCCACCACCAGCTGGAATACGTATGGGAGCAACAGGGCGAGCAATTGCAGCAGGATGGAGAGCCCGAATATTTCTGCGATCAGGCGGGGTAAACCTCGGGTCGACGCAAACAGGTCGCGCAGTGAAAGTCCAGGTGACGGTTGCTGCGGCCTGAATGCCGGGCCAACGCTGCATTCCACGGCGATGCCCGTGAAACCGTCATTCAGTTCCCGCAGTGGCACCAGTCGCCTGCCAACCGCCGGGTCGTGCAGGACATAACCGCGTCGGGTGATGTTCGCCAGAACCACGAAGTGGTTCATGCCCCAGTGCAGGATGGCCGGCAACTTCAGGTGCGGCAACTCCTTCACTTCCAGTTGCAGCGCACGGGCCTGCATGCCGCAGGCGTACGCCATGCCGACGATGTCGGCGACCGTTGCGCCTTTCAGCGATGCACTGAATCGCTGCCTTGCCGAGATCAGGTCCAGTTCGTAACCGTGACTGCCGGCGATCATGCAAAAACATGCGATCGCACACTCTGCCCGTTCGGACTGCAGAATGACCGGAATTCCCGGTTGCAGAAGATTCATCGGCGAAGGACATCCAGCGCGGGTTCAAACAACCATTCCCACGCCTTGCGGCGTTCCAGAACGATCTGTGCAGACAGGCGCATGTCCGGTTGCAGTGGCCAGGATCTGGCGTGCAGCTGAACCGCCTGGGACTTCAGCCGCGCCGTCACCTTGAACGTGGGGAGTGAACCGCCTGGGGCGTCAGGATCGCTGGAACTGAACTGCAGCACATCCGAGACCAGCCTGATGGTGGCGGGCCAGCTGCCGAATTTCTGGTGCGGAAACGGCTCGAAACGAAGTCGGACGACGTCACCCGCTGCCACGTACCCCAGCGCAAACGAAGGCACGTGCAACTGCGCTTCGAGCGGACTGTCCAGAGGCAGGATCGCAGCCTGGCGGCTGCGGGTCGTGACCTGCTCACCGACGTGGACGTCGAGGGCGACCAGCCGGCCGCTGATCGGGGCCGTCAGCACCTGGGTTCGGTTGAGATCGAGTTGTGTGCGGCGCTGTGCAAGTTCGAGAACCTGCTGGTCGAGGACCGATCGCGCAGCCTGCAGTTCGGCGATCTCGCGGGCGTTTTCGTTTGGCAGGCGATCCAGCAGCGCGTCCTGACTTGCGACCTGGGCCTGGATGGACTCCAGCGCCTGTTGCTGGTTCAACAGTTCAGCGCTGGCCTGATCCAGTTCGTGCCTGGAGATGGCGCCAGCTTTGAAGGAAGCGACCCGTGCCAGATGGGCAGACCTGGCCAGGGACGTTCGATGTTCCTGCAGGTTTCGGGAACGTTTCGTGGAAGCAAGATCACTCTGCGCTTCACCGATCCGCTTCAGATGAACCGCGTGTCGCAGTGCAACCAGTTCGCCCGCCGAACGAAGCCGTTGATGCAGCGTTTCCGCTTCCAGTGAGTACTGGTGAAGCAACACGCCCATCGAACCCTGGCCCTTGTCGATATCTGCGGAGATCCGCAGCAGTGGCTGACCACGCTCGACGATATCACCCTGCTCGACATGAACATCGGTAACAAAACCGGGTGCGCTGGCCCGCAGTTGCACCAGACCGTGGCGAGGTGTCAGCCAGCCGGTCGCAACCGCGATGCGGGGCAGTTCCATGGTCGCAAGCAGGAGGCATGAGAGAAGGACAGACACTACGGTCATGGACAGGTAGAGCGGCCACCCCGGCGGCCTCGAAAGCACACCGGAATAAGGTGTCTGGCGCGATGCTGCGAATACTGCCTGTTCGCGAAAGAGCGACACGCTCATCTCCGTCCCGATAGAGCCTGCACAGCCTATCGACGGGCTGCCCAGGCTCAACCGGCGAACATCGGTTCAATCTGTAGGCCGATGGTGGGTTTTCGCGTACGATTCCAGCGATGTGGATTGGTCATGCTCCGATGTGTCCGGACTGGGCTGAAAAACGTGCCTTGCCCCGCTTGATGAGAGACCAATTGATATGATGGGGAACTCTCACTCCGACAATGCAAAAAAACTGACATATGTGGACACAATCAAGCCGATATATGACATATTGGTTGCCTAAATAGCCTAATATGATCCCAGTCGCTTCGTGAAAACGTGCAAAGCAGCACAAGCGTTGAAGTGACCTCATGTCGAAGTACTGGCTTTCCAAGAGCAAACATAGGACGTGCAAGATGTTGGAAGGAGCTTTCCTGTGATCGTACCGGCCAAGGCGGTTCCAGGTTCCCGCTTGCGTAGCCGTTCAGGCGTTGATCCGATCTTCCGGTTGGACGGTATCCCTGAGGCACCCGCGGTCGGACTGAACCCGCTCAGTGCACTGCTCTGCCCGGATTGTGGCAAAGCCCTGTGCGCTGACCAATCCCTCCGGGAACAGCCTTTTCCGGACTTCACGGTTCTGCAGTGCTGCAGAGCGTGGCCGGTGGTTGCCGGGATTCCCGTGTTCAACGGCGATCCTCGACTGGTCGATCTGATCAGCGCGGGTCGGCATCGACAGGCATTGTTGATGGCGATCAGGCCGTCCATCGTTTCAGAAATCCGTTCGTACCGTCTGTCGAGGCTTGTCATTGCCTTCAGAAAAAGTCTTTGGGAAAAAAGGGCGGCGCGAGTGCTCGATGCCTCACCTCGATATTCCGACGTGCTTGGTCTCTACTTCGATCGCTCCAGGACGTGGGTCCGGGACTATTCGTATTTCAAGTTCACGACACCCAAACACCTTGCGGCGCTGTCCATTGCATCGACGTTTCCCGACGGCCCGGTGCTCGACCTGGGTTGTGGCGCTGGGCACATCACTCGATACCTTGCGACACGTAATCCCGCTGTTGGGCTTGATTCCATATTCTGGCTGCTCTATCTCGCAAAAACCTTCGTGGCACCCACAGCTTCCTTTGTATGCTGCGATGCAGACAAACCATTGCCATTTGCTTCAGCGTCGTTTGGTTCGGCAATGTCGAACAACGCCTTTCATTTTCTGCACGATCAGCAAAGTGCGTGGAATGAGATCCTTCGAGTCTGCTCGGGACCCGTTGCGCTGGTCAGTCTTCGTCATCAGGGCATCCAAAACAACGTGGATAACCAGGCGCTGACGATCGATGGTTACCGCGCGCTGGCTGCGGGAAGCCGTTCCAGTTGCTGTATCACGGGCGACCAGGCCATCGTCGATCGGTACCTGCAGCGACTCGGCCCGGACCTCACGAGGGACGGTGATGCATTGGAAACCGAGCCGCTGGTGACGCTGATTGTTACGGACGACGCAGAATCACATGGCAGGTTTGATCGATGGCCGCACATTGGCTCCGGCATCAACCCGCTCTATCGCCCGGAAGGCAGTGGGTACCGTCTCACGTGGCCGTCCGCTGAGTATCCGTCCGACAATCCCGGCTTCACCTACCTGAAAGAGTACGTGGACGCCAACCCGGAGGACAACTTTGTGCTGGTAGACCTGCCCGATCGCTACTGAGCTGATTCAACTCGAATCAGGTGCCTGCTCCACAGCCCGACAGGACAGGAAGTCAGGCTGGAATCCTGCAGATGCCCCAGTTATCGGGTTTGCGCGAGACTGGCTTTGAACATTTCCCCGGACGGCAGTTCCGCTTCGATCAGGTAGTGATCGTCGGTGGTGCGTGAATACGTGAGCTTTTTCAGCCCGGCAGTGTTTTGTGCATCGACAAAGGTCACTGTCTTGTCGCCACGGCTGGCCAGGCGCATCAATTGCGGGGCAGGCGTGCGCGGCGTGAAATCCGGGTTGAACTGCTGCAGCGTGAGCAGCAGCGAACCGTCATGCTCACGAATGATGACCAGTTCGATCATCTGGGTACCCTTGGGCCCCGCCATGCGGACCAGGGCAGAGATGGTTCCACCCATGGGCCGGTTCCAGTTTTCTTCCATGACCAGTTCGCCCAGCGGACCGGACCAGTAACCGGTCATCCAGCCCAGATCATTGACGGTCGCGGCGGGCGCTTCCGCCGCACGCACAGGCGCTGCACAGGCAAGGATGAGTGCAGCGGTCATGACAAGACGATGAACTGACATTGAAGGGCCCTTCGTTATCTGGATTCGAGTCCGGCCAGTATGCGCCAGATCTTCTCGGAGGTGGCAGGCATCTGGAGGTTGCGGATACCCAGCGCATCGATGATGGCGTTGATGACTGCAGGTGGTGCGCCGATGGCACCCGCCTCACCACAACCTTTCATCCCCAGCGGGTTGGTGGTTGAGGGGGTGACGGTGAAGGCCACATCGAAGTCCGGCGCATCATCGGCGCGTGGCATGCAGTAATCCATGTACGATCCGGTGAGGGGTTGGCCATGATCGTCAAAAACAACGTTTTCCAGCAGGGCCTGCCCGATGCCCTGGACAATGCCGCCATGCACCTGGCCTTCCACCACCATCGGGTTGCCGATCACACCAAAGTCATCCACGGCGGTGAATCGGACGATTTCGACCTTGCCGGTATCCCCGTCGATCTCGACTTCGCACACGTGTGTACCAGCCGGAAAGTTGAAATCCGGTGGGTCGAAAAACGTGCCTTCTTTCAAGCCGGGTTCGATTTCGCTGGTCGGAAAGTGATGGGCCGCGTAGGCCGCAAACGCCACCTGGCCAAAACCGAGCCGTTCATTGGTGCCCGGGCTCAGGAACTCACCGTCGTCGAAAGCAATGGTGTCAGCAGGCACCTTCAGCAGGTGCGCCGCAATCTTTTTGGCCTTGACGATGATCTTGTCACACGACAACGCGATCGCTGACAAGCCAACGGGGCCGGAACGGGAGCCAAACGTGCCCACACCAAACTGCACCTTGTCGGTGTCCCCATGGACGATCTGCACGTCATCCATGGGGATGCCAAATCGATCGGCAACCAGTTGTGCATAGGTTGTTTCATGGCTCTGCCCATGACTGTGGCAGCCGGTCATCACTTCAACGCTGCCGGTTGGATTGACCCGCACTTCCGCCGATTCCCACAGGCCGGCACCGGCACCGAGCTGCGCGAGTTTTGCCGAGGGTCCGATACCGGCTGCTTCGATGTAACAGCCGATGCCAAGCCCGCGGAACCTGCCGTGTTGGCGGGCCTGTTCGCGCCGGGCTGCAAACCCCTTCGCATCCGCCAGTTCGAGCGCCTTGTCGAGATGTGCCTGGAAGTCGCCGATGTCGTAGGTCATGCCAACGGGGGTGTCATGTGGAAAACGACGAATGAAGTTGTGGCGACGAAAGTCCGCCGGATCCATGCCGATTTCCCGGGCGGCGGCGTCCACCAGTCGTTCGATGACATAACCTGCTTCTGGTCGGCCGGCCCCCCGATAGGCATCCACCGGCGTGGTATTGGTATAACGAGCGATCACATGCGCGTGGATCGCCGGGATGTTGTACTGGCCGGATAACAAAGGTGCGTACACATAGGTAGGAATCAGCGTGCCAAACGTGGACAGATAGGCGCCGAGATTGGCCTGAGTAAACACGCGCATGCCGATGATGTGATGGTTGGCATCCAGTGCCAGCGACGCCTGTGTCACATGATCCCGACCATGGGCATCGGTCTGCAGCGCTTCGGAACGATCCGCCGCCCACTTCACCGGGCGCCCGACCTTTTTGGCAGCCCACAGGCAGGCCACTTCTTCGGCATAGTTGAAGGCCTTGGAACCGAAGCCGCCACCAACATCCTCGGAAATGACACGCAGCCGGTGTTCCGGCGCAAAGCCGATCACCGCGGCGAGGGTCATGCGCAGACCGTGTGGATTCTGGCTTGCCACATACAGGGTGTAGTGGTCGCGTGTGGCGTCATGAATGGCGTTGACGGCACGGGTTTCCATGGCGTTTGGCGCGAGGCGATTGTTGATGAGATCAAGTGTTGTGATGTGGGCTGCGCGGGCAAACGCTGCCTCAACGGCGCGGGAGTCGCCCAGTTCCCAGTCGAAACACTCGTTGCCGACAATGCCTTCATGCAGTTGTGGGGCGTCCGGATGACCGGCCGCTTCCACCTGGGTCACTGCCGGCAACTCCTCGTACTCCACTTCCACCAGTTCAGCGCCTTGTCGTGCAGCGGAACGGGATTCACCGATGACGATGGCCACTGCGTCGCCCACATAACGCACGGTGTGGTGGGCGAGGGCGGGGTGCGTACCCACTTTCATGGGCGAGCCGTCGCGTGAGTGGATCATCCAGCCGCACTGCAGCGTGCCGAGTCCACTGCTGGCAAATTCCTCGCCGGTCAGTACGGCGATGACCCCTTCTGCCTCGCGTGCTTCGGTGGTGTCGAAACCGAGGATCCGCGCGTGTGGATAAGGTGAACGTACAAATGCGGCATACGCCTGGCGATCCAGCACAAGATCGTCGGTATAACGGCCATGTCCGGTGATGAACCGGCCATCTTCCTTGCGGCGAACGGATTGGCCGAAGGACTTCGGAGGTGCTGACATAAGGACTGGTCCGTGGAAATGAAGCGAGGAGCGCTTCGGTTGGATTGTCTTGTTCCTGATGGGTGCCTATATTGCCAGTTGTCTGTATCAGCGCCTACACGGTAAGGGGAAGCATGAATCCGGCACCAGGTATCGTGCTGCGTGGTGGCAGGGTCGTAGATGGTCTGGGCCACGCCGCTGTACCTGCCGATGTACTGGTGCAGGGCGATCGCATTCAGGCGGTTGGTGCTGGCATCAATGTGCCGGCGGGTACACGTGTGCTGGATGTCCAGGGCAAAACCGTGATGCCCGGCCTCATCGATGCCCACTGCCACATCAGTTTTGATGAACCCAATTCAAACGATGAACTGTTTTTCCATCGGCGCGAAGGGCTGGCTGCCATCATTGCGGCCGCCCACGTTGGCAAACTGCTGCGCGCAGGAGTGACCGGCTTTCTCGATGCCGACAGCCTCTACGACATCGGTGTCGACCTGCGTGATGCCATCGAGGCCGGTATCGTTCAGGGCCCACGCATGTCCACAGGTGGCAACGCACTGCTGACGGCTGCGGGGGGTACCGCGGGCCGGTTGATCCCGGATTCCGGGCGTGTGGGTTATGGTCGTGTGGTCGGCTCGAAGGACGAGATCGTTCGCGAAGTGCGGCGCCAGATCAAGATCGGTGTGGACTGGATCAAGGTACACGTCACCGGCCTCACACCGCGCCAGAAAGTGCGTGGCGAAGTGCAGGCCTGGAATCTCGAAGAACTGCAACTGGTGGTCAAGACCGCCCACGATCTCGGCATACCCGTGGTTGGCCACTGCCGCGGTGCGGGCAGTACACGTGACGCGGCCATCGCCGGTTTTGACATGATCCTGCACGCCACCTGGATGAATGACGAAGCGCTGGAAGCGGTTGTCAAGGCCAGGGTTCCACTCGTTCCGACGTTTACGTTCCAGGCCAACCTGCTCGACTATGGTGACGAGATCGGTGCTTCGCTTGAACTGCGCGAACTGTTTCGTCGCGAGATTGCCGACAGCGCGGTGATGTTGCGGCGTGCGTACGACGCTGGTGTACCCATGCTCTGTGGCACGGAGAGCGGGTTTTCCCTGACGCCTTACGGCGACTGGCACTATCGCGAGTTGGAGGTGTTTGTCCGTGACCTCGGTTTTACACCGCTGCAGGCCATTCGCGCGGCCACCAGTGAAAATGCTGTCGCCATTGGTCTGGCAGGCAAGACCGGCGCCGTGGAACCCGGTCGGCTGGCTGACCTGATCGTGGTTGATGGCGAGCCTGACAAGGATGTGACCGTGCTCGGAGAGTCGGAGCGAATCCACCATGTTTTTCTGGGTGGCGAGGAAGTTCATGTGCCGGCCCCGCGGCCACGTCGGGATCCACCCGGCTGGCGTGGCTCAACCTATGGCAGCCGCATTCTGCGCAAGCAGGATCTACCTGATCGGCGTGCCAAGGGCTGACCTGCCATGCGCACGATCGAACTCACCGACTACCAGGCCTGCGAACACGCGCTGCGCAACAGCACATTGCGCCAGGCGCTGTATGACGAAGCCGAGATTGTCATGGACCGGGTCCTGGTGACCCTGCATGGCGAAGACCATCGACGTCGGCGGCTCGCGGAGATGCGTGTCTTTCGACGCGACTTTTTCCGTCAATACGAACAGAGCGTCATCCCTGGCATCGTCGATCGGGTGCTGGCTGATTATCCCGCTGGTGCGGCGGCCGACATCGTCGAGATCGGTTATCGATGCATGGTGTACCTCGCCATCACGTTTGCCGGCATAGACCGCCAGGACGGTTCACGCGAAGAACTCGATACGCTGGTGCGGATGCTGAGGCTGTTTGGTGTGTCGGCGACACTGGGGCAGGCGGTCGAGCGGGACAAGGCCGCTGCACGTCTGGAAGTCCGGGCAGCGGTTGCCCAGTTTGACCAGCGTTTTTTCACGCCTTCCGTCGAACGCCGCCGACAACTCATCAACCGGTTCAGGTCAGGCGACATCGCGGAAGACGAACTGCCGATGGATGTGCTGACCGTACTGCTGCGGGATGACGAAGGGCTGCAACTTGATCGAGACCTACTGCTGCGCGAAACCGCATTCTATTTTCTGGCCGGTGCACATACCTCGGTGCACTCCCTCGGGCATGTGGTGCATCACCTGCTTACCTGGAGCAGCGACCACCCAGAGGCCCGAGCCCGGCTCGAAGCGAGCCCGGCACTGGTGCAGCGCTTTGTGCACGAGAGCTTTCGACTCAATCCGGCCAGCCCGATCGCCGCCCGCATTGCGCTTGCGCCCACGGATTTCCTGGATGGGCAACACGCCGACCAGGGCGATCGTGTGGTCATCAGCCTGCGTGCCGCCAATCGCAGCGTCGAACGGTTTGGCAGCGATGCCGCGCAGTTCAATCCGTTTCGCCAATTGCCACGTGGGGTTGGTGAAACCGGCCTCACCTTTGGTTCGGGCATGCATGCCTGTCTGGGCAAGGCACTGGCGGCGGGCATGTTGACCAGCACCGAGACCGGTGGTGACGCGGAACAGCCACCCCTCACCACGCAGTTGGGGATGGTGACCTACATCGGTCACCGATTGCTGACCCGCGGTGTCGAGCGTGACCCGGATCGGGAAGCGCGTCTCGACAAGGCCATTGCACGCGAAACCTGGGCGGTTTATCCCGTGCGCTTCACAAGATGACGCACGTGGTCACGAGCTACCTTGGGGCGATGGATGCCCTGAAGGCACCGGCTCTCCGCCAGGCACTTTATGATGCAGGTGCTGCCGTCATGAAGGACGCACTCATCACGCTGCATGGAGATGCCCATCGGCAACGTCGCATTGTCGAGATGGGTGTTTTTGGACGTGGATTCTTTCGTACCTATGCACAGGAAGTTTTTACCCCCAACCTGCAACAGGTGCTGGCACCGTACCTTGCGGCCGGGCGCGCCGATGTGATCGAACTCGGTTATCGACTCAGCATGAACCTGACGGCTGACTTTGCAGGCATCGACCGGCCCGCCAATGATGTCGAAGAAACGGAAAGTCTGCTGGCGCTGGTTCGAAAATTCAGTGAAGGCGCCACGCTCGTACACAGTACCCGCGACCCTGCTGAAGTGAATCGTGAAGTCGAAACCGCGATGTCGATCTTTGATCAGCGGTTTTTCATGCCATCGATCACACGGCGCCGGCGGCTGATCGAACAGACCACGGCGTCGGCATCAGATACGGCACGCACACAAATACTGCCGCGAGATGTCCTCACGACATTGCTCACGGCGCGTGATCGCATCGATCTGTCGGTGGATGTCCTGCGTCGCGAGATGTCGTTTTTCCTGCAGGCCGGTGCCCACAGCACCACCAACAGCACGGCGCACGCACTGCATGAGATCCTGATCTGGGCCGGCGATGACGAGGATCGATACGTGCGGCTTGCGGACGGCGACTTTGTGCAGCGGTGTGTGCACGAGAGTCTGCGGCTGCATCCGGCGAGCCCGGTGGCGTGGCGACGGGCCGTCGAGCCAACCCGTCTGGGTGACCAGACGCTGGCCTCAGACGATCTGGTCGAGATCAACCTGGCCCAGGCCAACCGAGATCCGACCGTGTTTGGCCAGGATGCCCATCAGTTCAATCCGGATCGTGAGCTACCCAACGGCGTCTGGCCCTGGGGCCTGACCTTCGGGTATGGCATGCACGCCTGTCTGGGACGTGACCTTGATGGTGGGGTTATAGCCAACCGTTCGACAACACCCGACGATCCACAGCTCGGAATCGTTCCGACACTGGTGCACACCCTGCTCGAAGCGGGCGCATGGTGGTGCGCGGATGACCCACCGGTGGCCGACAACACGACACTGCGCAACAACTGGGGGCGCTACCCGATTGAGTTCACAAGGAATCGCACATGACCAGACGATCGATGCTGATTACCGGTGCTGGTGCCGGAATTGGCGCAGCCATTGCCCGTGCCGCCAGCGCAGCAGGCTACCGGGTGGGGGTGATGGACGCCGACGAAAAGCGGGCACGCGAAGTGTCCGACATGATCGATCATGCGGTGCCCTTGACGGGTGATGTGCGTGATGGTGCGGACATGGCCGCCGCCGTTCGCCGTCTGGGTGACGTGCACGTGCTGGTGAACAACGCGGGCATCCTCCGTACCGGCCCGCTCATCGATCACAGCCCCGATGATTTCCGCCTGGTCATGGACGTGAATCTCAATGGCGCCTTCATTGCCTCGCAGGCAGCGGCTCGGCGGATGCGCGAGATGGGCGGCGGGGTGATCATCAACATCACGTCCATCAACGGCATTCATCCAAGCCCGAACTGTGGTGCCTACGTCGCCGCCAAATCCGGGTTGATCGGCCTGACCCAGCAGATGAGCATCGAGTGGGGTGCCTTGGGCATTCGGGTGAACGCCATCGCGCCGGGGTTTGTCGACGGTGGCATGTCCGCACCGTTTTACGCCAATGCCAAGGTGCGGTCGCGCCGCGCCGGCGCAGTGCCACTGGGTCGACTCGGGACAGTGGAAGACGTGGCGCATGCCGCAATCTTCCTGGCCTCCGACGAGGCTGCGTACATCAGTGGTCATACGCTGACGGTGGACGGCGGTGTCATCAACAGTGTGCTGCTGCAGTTGCCGAGAGAGTGATGGACGACTTTGCTGGCAAATCCGTGCTCATCACCGGTGGTGGTTCGGGTATCGGCGCTGGTACTGCAAGGTATCTGGCCGCGCGTGGTGCCCGGGTCACCATTACCGGTCGACGTGCTGACAAGGTCGCGGACATCGCCCTCAGCATCGGGCCTTCCTGCCATGCCGTGGCAGGCGACATCACCAAGGCCGTGGATCGCCAGCAGATGGTCGACCAGGCCGTGTTGCATGGCGGCGGTCTCGACCACCTGGTCAACAATGCCGGCAACATGTATCGCGGCGCGCTGGAAACCCTCGATGAACAGGCGCTGCTCGAGATTTTTCACAGCAACGTGATTGCCGGCATGATGCTCTCTGCGTTGTGTGTGACCCATCTTGAACCGCGTCAGGGTGCCATCGTGTTCCTCGGTTCCATCCACAACCGGCGGGCGTTTCCCGGGGTTTCGCCCTATGCGGCAACCAAGGGTGCCATTGAAGCCTTGACCAAATCACTGGCGGCAGAACTCGGACCACGTGGCATCCGCGTCAACTGCGTGGCCCCGGGGGCCGTGTTTACCGAGATCAATCAGCGTGCCGGCCTCTTTACCGATGCGCAGGCACTCGCCAGACTCGAAGGCATGAGTGGCCTGCACGCGCTGGGCCGGATTGGCAAGGTGGAGGAAGTGGCCCAGGCCATCGCCTACTTTCTGCTGGCACCATGGACAACTGGAACCGTGCTCGAAGTGGATGGCGGGCTGGCGCTCGGCATCACCCGAGGTTAGGCCCACGTAAAACAATTGGCAGAGGACAATATGAACATTCATCAGGCCCAGACGATCGACGTCCACGCCCATGCGGTGCTGGAAGCGACCATGGGTGCGGCCGGCAAGTACGGGCCGGAACTCGGTCGGGAAGCCGCGCCCCGGTTTCGTGTGGGCAACTACGAACTGCATGGGGTGAAGTATCGTGGCAGCCCGTTCATGGAGATCTACCTGCGACTGAAAGCGATGGAAGCCGCAGGGCTCGATTTCCAGGTGCTGTCGCCAAACCCGCTGACCTATTTTCATTTCATCGAACCCGATGCGGGACGCACCTACTGCCGCACGCACAACGATGCGCTGGCGGCACTCATCAAGCCACATCGTGACCGCTTTGCAGCCTTTGCTTCGGTACCCATGCAGGACGTCGCCTTTGCCATCGAAGAGACACAGCGTGCAGTACAGGAACTGGGCATGCTCGGCCCGTACATCGGGACGGATTTTGGTCGACCGCTGGATGATCCTTCTCTCGATGCGTTTTATGCAGCCCTGGTGGCCATGGATGTGCCGCTTTTCATCCATCCGGCACCGGCAGGTATCGATGGGCCACCAGGCGACGCCAATCTGAAGAAGTTCGATCTCGACATCATCATCGGTTTCACAGCGCAGGAGACCATTGCCGTGGCGCGCCTGATATTCGGAGGTGTGCTGGATCGGCACCCGAAGCTCGACATCTGCATCAGCCACGGCGGCGGCGCGACGGGCTACGTTTTTGGCCGCATGGCCAAGGCTGCCAAAAAGCGCCCGTGGGCAAGCGCAGAAATGCGCGCCGATGGCGCCTTCGAAACCTTGCTCAACCGACTGTGGTTCGACATTCACGTTCACGCTGACGATTCACTCCAGTTGCTGAAGTCACACGTGAACAACGATCATCTGGTGTTTGGCACTAACTTTGCGGGCTGGGATCAACAGCCGGGTAATGTGCGCGAGGAAGCCAAGGCCTACACCGGCAATGCACGCAGACTGCTGCGTGCGGAGAGACTGACGTCATGAGCGAACTGAAAGACATTCTGGCGAGGCTCGATCGACTGGAATCCAAGGAGGCCATCCGGTCGCTCTGCACGGACTATGCCGTCGCCTGCGACGTGCATGACATGCCACGGCTGGTTGACCTGTTCACCGAGGACGCGCGATTTGGTTCACCCAACGGCAAGATGGTGTCCAACGGCCGTGCCGCCATTCGCGAGATGTTCATCAATACCTTCCAGATCCGTGGCCCCGCCTATCACTGGACCCACGATGTCCAGGTGACGATCGACCCCAACAATCCGGATCTGGCGACCGGCCTGGTCCACAGTCACGCGGAAACCACGCCCAATGGCGTCGTCTCCATTGCGGCGATGAAGTATCACGATCAGTACCGCCGCGAAGCCGGCGTGTGGCGAATTGCCGTACGCGAGATCACCTTCCTGTACTACGTGCCCTTTGCCGAGTACGGCAATGCGCTGAATCAGGAGCGTCGTGTGCTGATGGGCGGTGAACTGATGCCGGCTGATTATCCCGAGAAACTGCCGGCGTGGCAGGAGTACGAACGGCTGTACCGGAAATGACCGATACCATGCACCTGCTGGCCAAACGTGCGCTGCAACACCAGCAGGCGGGGACCACGGACCAGGCCGACGACATCCTGCAACTGCCGGTGTCGATGTATACCGATCCGGCACGTTATGAGCGTGAGATCCAGCGCGTGTTCCGGGAGCTGCCGATCGCGGTCTGCCTGTCGATCGAGCTGCCAGCACCGGGCACCTATCGGGCCATGACCCTGATGGATGTGCCACTCCTTCTGGTACGTGCTGAAGACGGTATGGTTCGTGCCTTTCTCAATATCTGTCGTCATCGCGGTGCGCAGGTGTGTGCGGAAGGCGCAGGCAAGGCCCGTGTGTTTGCGTGCCCCTACCATGCCTGGGTGTATGACCAGCAAGGCGCGCTCACCGGGCGTTATGGTGCCGACACCTTTGGTGAAATCGATGTGGATCGTTATGGCCTCGTCGCGCTGCCCTGTGCAGAAGCACACGGTGTGGTCTATGCGATGCTCACTCCGCGCCGACAGTTTGATATCACCGAGTGGCTTGGCGACTTCGCACCGGAGCTTGCCAGTCTCGATCTGGGCCACTGGCATCTTTTCGAGCAGCGGGACCTGCCTGGTCCGGGCTGGAAGGTGACGATGGACGGCTATCTCGAGGCTTACCATCACAATCTGGTCCACGCAAAGACTGTAGGCCAGTACACCGTGGGCAACCTGCTGGTGCTCGACACGTGGGGCCCACATCAACGCCTGACCTTTGGCCGCAAGTCACTGCCGGAACTGGCCAGTACTCCGGAGTCTGCCTGGCAACCGCAGACCCATATCCGTCTGATCCACTCGTGTTTTCCGAACCTGTCGGTATCCGGCATCCTCGGTGATCACTGTCTGGTCAGCCAGATCTTCCCCGGCAAGACCCCGGAGACCACAATCACACGCCAGAGTGTGCTGGTTGCCAAACAGCCCGTGACCGACACTGAGTTGGCCGCAACCCAGGCATTCAGCGCCATGACACTCCAGGCCGTCGCCGATGAAGACTACCGGATCGGCTTCGGCATACAGCGTGGCATTCTCGCTGGTGCCAACGACCACTTCCTGATCGGCCGCAACGAACCGGCCATCCAGAACTACCATCGCTGGGTCGCGTACTTTCTGCGTGCCAACACGGGTGCTCAGTGGTGAACGACACCAATCCGCTGCGGAACAATCCCCATCGCCTGAAACTCGCGGTGTTTGGTGTCAACGTCAGTGGCGGCTGTTCGATGACACGCATGCCCGGCACGCTCGACATCACCTGGGAAGAATCAAAGCGCATCGCCCGGCAGGCTGATCGCGCCGGTTTTGATGCCATTGTTCCGGTAGCGCGCTGGAAGGGCATGGGTGGCGACACCAACTTCAATCATCGCAGCTTCGAACCGTTCACCTGGGCAGCAGGCCTCGCAGCCGTCACCGAACGCATTGCCATCTTTGCCACATGCCACGTACCCACCGTTCACCCGGTGCGCATCGCCAAGGAATTTGCGACTGTTGACCACATCTCCGGTGGACGCTTCTGTCTCAACATCGTCGCCGGCTGGAACGAAAAGGAAATCGCGCTGTTTGGTGCCGCTCAGGCGCCACACGATACCCGGTACGACATCGCCGAAGACTGGATCACCCTGATCAAGGCGCTGTGGACCCAGAACGGAGAGTTCGATTACCACGGCGTCCATTTCAAGGTACCAGGTGCCTACTCGGAACCAAAGCCTGTGCAGTCGATGCCCGTCATCATGAGTGCCGGGAACAGCCCCCGCGGGCAGGCGTTTGCGGCGAAACATGCCGATCTCAACTTTGTTGTCGCCCCGGATCTGGTCGCGGCTGGCAAGGCTGCCAGTGACGTCCGTGCGCTGGCTCGTGAGCAGGGCAGGAGCCTGCAGGTGTTTGGCCAGTGTTACATCGTCTGTCGAGAGACAGCAGCCGAAGCCAGGGCTTTCCGTGATCGCTACGTCAACGAACTGGGCGACTGGGCCGGTGTCCGCAACCTGCTGGATGTGCTCATTCCCAACTCACAGAGTGCGCTTGGTTCGCAGTGGGAAGCCATGGCCGCCAACATGATCGCCGGATATGGGGCGCTGCCGCTGGTGGGCACACCGGACATGATCGTCGAGGGTCTCCTCGAACTTGCCGATGCAGGTCTGGATGGCACGACGTTGAGCTGGGTGGACTATGGGGCGGGGATTGAGCATTTTGACAAGGTGATCAAGCCGCGGCTGATTGAGGCGGGGCTGCGGGAGAAATGAAGTTTTGCGTGGGGTGGGTTGTCTGCTTCGCGTCTTGCGGAACGAGGGGGTGCTGATCTGGCTACTGATACAAAGCGGAGGTAGTGATTTTTCGCGAGGTTTACCAGTTGGTGAGAAGTAAGTCGGTTCCCTGACATATCCGAACAAGACTCACGACAGCATCATCAGTTGGCGATAGAAGTAGTTGTGGATGTAGGAGAAAGAGGTTGGACCCGTTTCGATACAAGACACATGGAGGCGCAGGATGGAACTCAGCCACTTCTCTGCAACTCTACGGGAGATCGCCTTGTTACAACATGGAACTACCGGCGTGGAGTGGTAACCTTTTGATGAATATTCCGAATGTTGAGCGAGTGGCGATGCGAAGGTGCGTGCTGGAAGGCGATTCGCCGGCGATTTGTAGTTAAACGGACTTTGCTCGAGATGGCAGGAGCACGAGACAGGAAGATCACTGTAATTGGCGTACGAAATTGCCTAATCGGGGTGGTGCCGAATTCAGAACTCTTTTACGCTTCGAAGCGCTGCCGTTTCCGCTCAACGAAGTTGGAGCGGAAAC
>JBGSHJ010000038.1:0-1537 GCA_041752315.1 Pseudomonadales bacterium | reverse complement strand
TTGTTTACGTGCCCCATGAAATCAATCTCTGAGGGGTCCACCGAAATCGGATGGTCGTGGCTGATAGCGGTGGGGTTGGTCATCATCTCCGATATAGTGGGTGTCAGCAGTTTACGGAAGCGGAAATGCCGCAAACCCTTGCAGGCTCGCGGCATTTCGTTGTGCAATCCGGAATATGCTATCGGAATGCGTAACGCGCGATCACCTGGAACACCGGGCCGGCTTCTTCGGCCTCCAGTTCGTACTCATCGAAGCTACGATCCACCTGATCATCGACAGTCGTGAACTTGTTGAACACTTCACGCTTTTTGCCGTTGAGCAGATTGGAGCCGACGGCGCGGATCGTCAGGTTGTTGCCGAACCGCTTTTCGATGAAAATCTCGAGGTCGGCTCCGTAACTCGTGGTGACCTCTTCCCCGATGACCCGGCCAAAGGCCGTACCCTGCTTGCGATAGGTCGCGCCAAACACCATTCCGACAGACTTGATGTCCTGGATTGCGCCGAAGTTGTAGACGTATTTCGACTGGTCATTGAACCGCCGGTTGCCGAAGATATCGGTGATCTCGCTGTCGAGGTACGACACGTTACCGAAAATGCCGGTATCGGGCAGACCGATAAAGCCCAGATCGCTCGAGAGATCGAACTCGACCCCGTAGACCTTTCCGTCACCGATGTTCTGCGGCTGGAAAACAAAGGTACCCGCACCTTCGGAGCCGACGACACCAGTGTTGGTCAGTTCGATCAGGTTCTGCACATCACGGTAGAAGAAGTTGATGCCAACGATCCCGCCACTTCCGATGCGCCGCTCATAACCTAGGTCGAAACCCCAGGCGGTTTCGGGGTCGAGCCCCGGATTGCCCAGCAGATCATTGTCGCCAAGTTCTGCCTCCAGCAACGTCGGCGAAATGAAGTTGAACTCTGGCCGGCGGTTGGTACGCGCAACCGATCCGATGATCCGGTCACGATCGGTGATGTCGTATTTGAAAGACGCTGACGGCAACAGCTTGACCTAATGATTGCGGTTTTGCGTCAGTTTGAGCGCGAAGCTGTCATGAATGCGCCACATCAACGTGGCAGCGGCGCACAATTGGTTTCTCCGATCGCCACAAGGAAACGTCCACCATGATCGCACCCCGTCCGACCACCCTTCTGAGCTGCAGCCTGCTCGCCCTGATGCTGGCAGGATGCGCGCCCAAGGAGGTGCCGCTGGCAACGCGGATTGCCAATGCCCTGCCCGCAGTCGATGTCGCGGCGACGGTCGAAACCGTGCCGGTGGGCACCGCCAATGCCGATGCCGCCGACGATCCCGCGATCTGGCACAATGCCGCCAATCCGGCCGCCAGCCTGATCATCGGGACGGACAAGAAGGCGGGCCTCTATGTCTACGGCATGGATGGCAAGGTGCGTGGCTCATCGCTCACCGGACGCTACAACAACGTCGCACTGGCATCCGGCGTGCAGGGCATCGTCGTGATCGCCAGCGACCGCACCGATCCGGTCAATTCGAAGCTGGCGCTGTTCCTGCTCGACCCGGCAA